>JBLNAX010000001.1:0-56293 GCA_050259595.1 Acidobacteriota bacterium
GGAAGCGTGAGTTCTCTCTTGAAAGATTCTCAGGCGGGATAAAGGATGGCTTTGAGCCATATCTGAAGTGGCAGCAGGAACAAGAGGGGCCGGGCGGGGAGCCGCTGGCTGAAGGCGAAAAGGGCTTTAAACTGGAAGATATGAGCCTGGTATGGCACCGAGTTAGACAGGGTTTAAAGGTTTTTATAAATCTTCGAAGCAACAGTGTGGTTCGCTGGATGCTGCGGGCTTTTACTCCATTCAAAGTGATTGAATGGCGAACCGCCATAGGCTTCGGGGATGCCATGGAGACGGCGTTGGCCACTGCTGTGTTGTGGGGGTTGAAAGGTGGGGCTGTGGTAGCGATCGGACATATTTCACCGCCACAGAAGGTCGACCTGTCCGTAATCCCATCATTTAATCAGCCGGTATTTCAATCTGAGTTCAAATTCATCATGTCACCCAAGATCATTCAAATCGTGGGTCTTGCTATTGCGATTTGGATCGAGGTCAAACGGGTAGCGCGACAGGCATAATGGGCGTGCTTTTGGAATATTCTTTGTTATGGGACAGGTTCTTTCTTAGAATTCAGAAAAGTTGGGTGAAGGAATTTGTCGGGGAAAGTTGAAATATAGTATCAACCTCTTGTTTAAACAATACACATTTCATCCATAGGTTTTCCGGCCTTGCGATCGATTTTTATGCTTTTAGTAAGCCCAGTTAGCAACATTATTGATTGGGAGAGGTGCTATGTTAAGATTGTACAGGGCATGGTCGGTAGTGAATAATTTTCGGGGCCGTGACCAAGTGAGATTCAACTGGTTTTGTAAGTCGCGTAAACAGCCGGTAGGCTTATATGCGGATTTGATTCGGAACTACGACCCGGCATCTGGTGATGCTGAGTATGACCAGATGAGCATTAATGAATACTTTGGTGCTGCCGAGATCGAGCAACTAAGAAGATACCTGCGTCTTAAACATCATGTAGAACTATACACAGAAGAAGTGGAACTCCCAGCTGAAGCCGGGCTTATGCCTATAGGCATCCTTCCCACGGATTCCTTACGGGATTATTACAGCCTGGATGAGGAGGAAGGATACAACTTGACCATTTCAGTGTCCGCCTTTTACAGTCTTGAAGGCAGCCCGGAGACGCGCGACTATTTCAAGGGAACCCCGGAAGAACAGTATGGAGTCATCTATATCCGCAAAGCTATGGATGCCATGGGCTACCGGATCACTTTGGATCAGGCACAGTTGGAGGATGTGGTAAGAGCCATATTTCACCAATACGGGATGTGGGTGTCCAAAAAGTAGATTATTTCACCGCCTAAAGCCTTTCTTTGATTGCCGACAAGATCACACAGGAGGAAAATATTCATCTAACGCGAAATATCTAACTATGTCGGTTGCACTTCATTGCTTGACTTCATTCGCTTAGAACCGGCAAAATACCTTATATTGGAGGGAAATAACTAACTGCCTTGGGTGTTAGTTATTCTGGTTTTATGCGGGTATTAATTGGCTCTGAGTCCTTTTATCCTAATGTTTCAGGGGTTTCTGTTACAGCATTGAATCTGGCGACATATCTAGTGGAAAAAGGACATGAAGTGGTCGTAGCTGCGCCGTCACCTACTGGAGAATTCTATATCGAGGATTTTCCGGGCGGCATCAAGGTGTGGCGCGTTTTTTCCGTGAGCAACCCCTGGCGTTCCAATTTCAAAGTATCTCTATTCCCCGAGCGCCGGTTAATGGCCCTAGTTGACGAATGGCAGCCTGATGTGATCCACCTTCAGGACCCCAATGCTATTTGCCTTGCCTTGATCAAGGCGGCGGACAAATGGGGTATTCCCACCCTGATTAGCCACCATTTTACACTAGACTATATTCTTACCTACGTGAGATTATTAAAGCCGGTGCATCCTTATATTAAGCGTATGCTGACGAAAAGAATGATCAAAATCTATAACTCATGCCGTTATGTCCTTTGCCCTAGTGAAACGGTAAAGACTTACCTGGTTGAGGGAGGGTTAAAGGTCCCCGTAATAGCGATTTCGAACGGGGTCGATTTGGACCGCTTTTTCTCTTATGAGCCGGAATCGTCCATCAGAGCCAGCTTTGGATTACCGGCACTGCCGATAGTGCTTTATGTTGGAAGGATCGATCCCGAAAAGAGTATTAAGACCCTGCTGCAGGCAGCACCGATGGTTTTGGCTAATTGTAAAGTGCATTTTGTTCTGTGCGGTAATGGCAAAGCGGTAAATAGCATCAAACGTAGAATAGATAGACATCATCTGGAACAGCACTTTACGTTTCTCGGGCCATTTGATCATGAGAGCTCAGATTTGCCTAGAGTATATCAAACAGCTAGCTGTTTCGTGATACCTTCACCATATGAATCACAAAGTATTGTTACATTGGAGGCGATGGCTTCTGGGCTCCCGGTGGTTGCTGCTGCTTCGGGGGCTTTGCCGGAGTTGGTGGGTGATGGGGAGAACGGCTTTCTGTTTAATCCAGGTGATCCAGGCGATCTGGCCATGAAACTAAACATGCTCCTCGATAATACTGAAATGCGGAAACGTATGGGACTATGCAGTCTGGAAAAGGTCGTACAGCATAACTTGGAAGAGAATCTTCATAAAATCGAAGAAATCTATACCAGGGTGGTAGGTAATGAAACGGCATAATCTATCTATGATTTTGGCATCAATAGTTGTTTTAACTGGATATATAGTTTTTTCTTATACATCAAATGCTCTTCCCCAGGAGGCTTTCAGCCGATTAGAGGAAGTGTCTGTGCCTGACCGGACTCAAAGGATTTTAGTATTTTCCCCCCATCCCGATGATGAGACTATTGCGGTAGGTGGATACATTTATAGTGCTCGTCAAGCCGGGGCAGTCGTGCATGTTGTTCTCGTTTCGGACGGCGACAAACATGGACTCAAGGAGGTCCGTTACCAGGAGTTTCGTAAAGCCACGGCAGTTTTAGGCGTGCCGCCGAATGAACTGGAATTTTGGGGTTTCCCCGATGGTAAGATCAACATGTTCAGCGAGGATCTTGGGGAAAAAATCGCTCTCGAGATCGCTGTTTTTAAACCTACCATAATCATCTACCCGTTTATGGCAGATTCACACCCCGATCATGCTGATGTTGGCCATGATGTGGATAAACAGCTTGCGTTGATGGGGAAGGACGCTGCTAACATAAAAGCTTACGGCTATTTAGTTCATTTTTCATATTATCCTGAGCCATCCATTTTTGAGCGGGGAAGTGATCTTCTTCCTCCAGCTTCGCTGGGACAAGAAGACTGGGGTCGCTATTACCTTTCAGATGAAGCCCGGCAGACAAAGAAAGCGGCAGTAGCAAACTACAAAAGCCAGCTGCGCAACCCCTATTTGAGATCACTGTTTGATCGAATGCTGCGGTCTAATGAATTGCTAGTGCGGAGATGGCCGTCACTGGGTGGTTTAAAAGTATAACAGAAAAGGAAAAGCTGCCTAGAATATGGCAGCTTTTTTACTTATTAGATTGTATTGTCGTCTATAGCCTTATTTTGCAGGGGCTACGTTGATCGTAACATCGGCCTTCATGACTTTTGAAGGGAATATCGAAACAGTAAACTTATAACCATTGTTTACGCCGGTCATAGTTGTTACATTGTTTGTGTTGTTTACCTGAAAGCCTGACGCTCCACCAAGTGTTTTCTGATAATACCCGGCTACAGCTGATGGTTGTTGAGGTGAACTCAAATCTACCAAATAACCTGCATTAGGATCGGTCCCAGTTTTATCCGCTCTAACAACAGTGGAACTTGTAAAAATGGGCACCGCACTGGCTGGATAACCAGCTGGAACGCTGACTGCTTTGGGTGTATTGCTCTTATCCCCAAGATCTACTCTTGCAACACTGCCAGTCGAACTGAATGTCTGCGTCTGGTCAAGTTTAAAACTGCAGCCAGTTAGGGAAACAGTAATAACGATCATCAACACGCAGATTAGATGTCTCTTCACACAAAAACCCCCTCGACCAATACTATTCTAAAATCATACTTTACCTACCAAAATTATGCAATGCTGTCGGGGGTATTTGGAGGGGGATGTTAAAAACCGGCTAAGAAGCAGGCATACTCCATAGGACGAAGCCCGGTAAGCCTTCTGGTTTCTAGGGACATATGAAGAAAAGACTGCCGCCCTGGTTTGGGATTAGCCTCTAAAAACCATACCTTACCTATGCTGTCGATAATGAAATCTAGACCTAATTCGCCCACAGCTCGGGAATTTTTCTCGATGACATGGGCGATTTGAAGTGCCAAACGGTTTATCTCAGAGATTATTTCTGTGACTTCTGAGTTTTCAAAACCCCGCTTGACTAGAAGCTCAGCTAGTTTTTCTGCATGTCCGCCTGTATGCAGATTAGTAGTAACCTTTCCTTCGGCACCAACACGCGCGGCAATTCCTGTCACATGCCATTGGTTGCTGCGATCTTTCTGCACCAAAGCCCGGACATCGAAATGCCCTTCTTTTCCACGGCAGCTGATACTGCGCTGAATGATGAGGGTATCATCATCATTCAGTTTCTTGATCGAGCTGAATACTTCCCGGGGATGGAGCAGACAACGGGCGTTGTTATCCTGTGCACCCTTGACCAAATATCGATCCACTTGTTTGGTTACTCGAGTTACTCCCTGACCGCGGCAGCCTTTGACCGGCTTGATGTAAACAGAGCCGTATTTGTCCAACCAGGATTCCAGCATAGAACTTGAAATCAGATTGCCTGTATCCGGCAAGTGTGGCTTGATATCTTTGCTGTGGCCTAACATATTAAAGATACGCCATTTGTTACCGATGGTTGTATTAAAAGAGCGAACCCCTAATCTGCCCAGACGGCTCATAGTGTCACGTGAGTGAGGGCTGTTTTTGCTGCGGAAAAATCGGTTATAACATACATCAGGCATAGGAAACCTATGTTGCTGCCAATCGCCGTTTTCAGTAAGATAGTAACCTCGAATCATCTTTCGTTGCCAATCGATACCTTGATGAGTAAAAACAAATCCGATCCCGTGCAAGTGGTTGAGGTTTTCCATCAATCTGCGGTAATACCCGTCCTGGGAGCCGAATGATGCTTTGGATTTATCGAATCTGGATGCTAACACACCTACCAAAGGGCCTATTCTCAATTGGTTCATCTTCTTGATCACATTTGCATGTACCGGACAGGGTAGGCCAAGCACTTGGGCCAGATCTTTCGATATAAACGTTTGTTGGGGATCTGACTTGGCATCACTGATGCTGGATATTTTGATATTGATTGTGTTGTTGCCGCACGACAATTTCTGGGTCGACCCGAGCTGTAAATTCCAAAGTTTTTGAACTGAAGGAGATATGCCAATGATTTGAACACCTTCTGCCATTTAAGCACCTAGTTTCTTTAGAATTGCTAGATTATCTTATGAAAGTCATATGCAGGGAGGATACAAGATCAAAATAAATAACGGTGCATAAAATGACCGTTTAAAGTGAACATTAGTGGGTGATTAGAAAAAATAATGGCAGGTGTATTATGGACACAAATAATCATCCTATAGAGAGCTTAATGAAAACGGCTATGGAAAGCATCAAGCAAATGGTCGATGTGAATACGGTAGTTGGTGATGCTGTTGAGACTAATGATGGCACAGTAATAATTCCAATATCTCAGGTCAGCTGCGGATTTGCGGCTGGTGGCGGTGAATACGATATGGCCCGGCAAGCATCCTCGGATAGCGGATTGCCTTTTGGTGGTGGCAGTGGCGGCGGGGTATCGGTTAAGCCGGTAGGATTCCTAGTGGTAAAAGCGACAGATGTACGCTTGATTTCTGTGAATGGCAATCAATTGGCAGAGAGAATGGTCGACTTAGCGCCAAACATTTTGAATAGAATAGAAACAATTATGCAGCGTCGAGGTGATTCTTCCGTGACAGATAAACCCATTCAATAGTAAAAGAAGTAAAGTTAGAAGAAACTAGAGCACAGGGGCGGTCATCATGTGATTTTTGCTACTAGTTGAAAAATTTCTGCAATTGGCAGGATAAATGAAAACTGTTGTCGAAGACATCTTAGTCTGTCACATAAGTTAGAGAATCATTTACCGTAAATTGCTTTGGCCCGAATAAATGGGTATTATTTGCATCTGTGGGTAAGAGTGCGTAACCACATCTCGATTTATCAGTACTGATAGTTTTATTCGCTGCATATATGAAGAATAAGTGGAAATTTTCTTTGATCTTGTTCCGGTGGCCCTGCATTTTATAGAGAGAAACAGATGCCGGTAAGTCTTGTGGGGGGGAAAAAATTTGCGTCTCACGGAATTGACCATCAAGCGCCCTGCTATGACCAGCATGGTGTTCCTGCTGTTTGTCTTCTTGGGGAGCTTCTGCGCGCCATTTCTTAACATCGACTTGTATCCAAAGGCCAATGTTCCTTATGTTGTTATTACCGTTATTTATCCGGGTGCCAGCCCGGATGAAATCGAGTCGCGTGTAGCCGAGCCTATCGAGGATTCCATAGCATCCGTAAGTAAGATCAAGAAAATACATACTATCTGCTCTGAGAACCTGCTTTTTATCGCCGTGGAATTCCTGATGAGCGCTGAGCCGGAAACCGCGGTCAATGATGTGCGAAAAGCGGTGGATACAGCCAAATCCAAACTGCCCAAAGAATCTGAGAGTCCTTCGATCCTAAAGGTCGACCTTAACTCCGAACCGGTCATCACTATGGCTATGTCGGGGAATCAGAGGCTTGAAGACATATATGATTTCGCCAAAGAGGAGATAAAACCGCGAGTTGAGCAGCTGCCCGGAGTTGCGCAGGTTACTATCACCGGGGGAAAAGAACGTGAAATAAAGGTTTTTGTTGATCGCAACAAGCTGGAACACTACGGACTCACTCTAGGTCATGTAGTTCAGAGTTTGGGGATGCAGAACCTGACTTTGCCCGCTGGCAAGGTCAACAAATCGACCAATGAATATTTAATAAGAGCATCTGGTGAGTTCAAGAATCTGGAGGAGATCCGCAACCTGTCACTACCCCTTTATACAGCCGGACAGGTCATGCTCAAGTCTAAAGCCAATGAGCCATTTGTGCCATATCCTATTGCACCGGTCATGAATGGAGGAAACGTCAGATTACGAGACCTGGCTCGGATCGAATACGGTTACAAAGACATTGAAAACTTCAGCCGTTTAGGATATGAAAAAAACGGGCGCACGTATGATCAGGAAGCTGTGGCCCTGAGTGTGCAGAAACAGGGGACCGCTAGTACCACAGCTGTTGCAGAAGAAGTCATAAACGAGGTAGCACGCCTACAAACTTTGATGCCCCCCGGGGTTAAAATCGAGGTCGTGCGGGATAGTTCGGTTTTTGTTAAGCAGTGTTTGGAAGATACCTGGCGGGCAATGTTTGAAGGTATTTTGATCACCGGTCTTGTGCTGTATCTGTTCCTGCGTGAATGGCGTTCAACATTGATAGTTGGACTATCGATACCGACCTCATTGGTTTCGACCTTTATAATGATGTATTTTGGTGATTTCAGTTTCAATGTTCTGACTTTGCTAGCCTTGACCATGGTCATAGGTATTCTAGTTGATGATTCGATCGTTGTATTGGAGAATATTCACCGCCATCGCACAAAATTTGGCAAGAGGTCAGCTCAAGCCGCTCTAGATGGCCGAACTGAGATAGGTATGGCAGCGGTAGCCATAACCATGTCGGACGTTGTTGTGTTCGGGCCGGTTTCATTTATGACCGGTATGATCGGCCAGTTCTTCAAAGAATTTGGTCTTACAGTTGTATTCTCCACCCTCTTTTCACTGTTGGTTTCCTTTACTCTTACGCCAATGATGTCAGCTATGCTTTTTAAAGATGATGAAGCCGAGCTTGAACGCGAAGAGCGGCAGAAGGAAAGAGAGAGAGTAAAAGAGCGTGGCCGTACCTGGTGGGGCAACCTTCAATACCAGGTAGGGGTGGGTTATAAAAACCTGCTGTACTGGTCCATGGAGCATCGACTGATAGTCTTTATTATATGTATGATAGCTCCAATGTCCATTTTTGCGACAATACCCATGGGTGTATTACAATTGGAGTTCATTCCTAAAACTGACTATGGACAGATGACTGTCAACCTGGATATGCCACCGGGGACATCCTTAGATGAGACGCAGCGGACTCTCCAAATAATCCAGAAACGCCTGCTGGATAAAAAGAACCTGCCAGAAGTCCGGATCTGCCTCACCACGGTAGGTCAAAGCGCCGAGGATTATTTCGGGGTCAAGAATCCGCAAACCGGTAGTATCCTGGTTAAGATGTATGAGAAGAACGATCCCTATCTTGATGACAAAAATATCGAAAGGCGACCGCAGTGGGAAGTTGCCCAGTGGATAAGGGAAAATATCGCTCCAGACCTGGCTGGTGCCAAAATAGCAGTGTTTGAGCGGTCTGGTTATGGGCGGCCGCTGATGGCGCCAATAATGATAAATGTGGCCGGACCCAAGGAGGATAAAGTAGAAGAGATTGCAGAAGCTGTTAGAAAGCTGGCCAAGGATACAAAGGGTGCCATGGACGTAGACAGCACCTGGCGCGAGGGTCAGCCAGAAATGCAGTGGGAGATCGATCGTCCGGCTGCTGAACATTTCGGGGTGACATCCCAGGACATTGCTTGGACATTGCGCTGTGCCCTGACCGGTCAGATAGCTACCAAGTACCGGGTAGCTGGCCAGGAGACTGATATTAGGGTACAGATGGACGGCGCTAAAGCGATGGAAGCATCAGAGTTGGGGAGTATGGCGGTAATGAACCCGGTAGGGCAGATATTCCCACTAGGCTATGTAGCTAATATGGTTCCATCTACATCTTCTACCGAGGTCAGAAGACTGGATCGTAAGCGAGCGATAATGGTGCGAATCAATCTAAATGAACGTCCATTGGGGCCAGTGGCCTATGAATTGAATAAAAAGACCGATGAGATACACCTCCCGCCGGGGTATTCGATAAACTATGAAGGCGAGTATAGGGACCTATTAGACAGCTTTGAAGAATTGTCCCGCGCTCTGATCATATCGGTCATCCTGGTCTATGCTATATTGGTCATGCTATATGAATCATACCTGGTTCCGGTGGTGCGTATGCTTTCCCTGCCGCTGGGTGCGGTGGGTGCTTTTGGTGCACTGCTGCTCACCGGCAGAACCTTTAACATAATCTCCTTCATCGGTCTGATCATGCTGGATGGATTGGTCGCCAAGAACAGTACCCTGCTGATCGACTATACACACACGATAATGCAAAGAGAAAGGATCGACCTGCGGGATGCGTTGGTCAAGGCTGGTACTACCAGACTGCGTCCGATCGTTATGACTACTGTAACGATGATGGCTGGGATGCTGCCAACGGCTATCGCCAACACAACTGGATCTGAAATAAGAAGTCCTATGGCCATTTCATTGATCGGTGGTCTGACGATATCTACGTTGTTGACCTTGGTTGTAATTCCTGTTGCTTATACCTGGCTTCATGATATGAGGGTGAAGGTAAAAGGTGAGGATGTTGATTATTGGAATCATAATGATTCATTCTGATCAGCCTGACCAAATTGCCGACTTTGTCAAGCTAAGGCCGCCTTTGTGCGGCCTTTGTCGTCTTGTGACATATCCATGATTTACCGGACTATATTTGAAATAAAACCCAATTATTTAACGTCAAAAGGTATAATAGTTCTCAAGCGGTTTTTGATCTGATCTAGATATAGTAGTTTCCGAGAGGGAGGCTTTTTAATGAGGCTCACCCAGATGTCTATAAAGCGCCCGGCCACAATAAGCATGGTTTTTTTGCTTTTTGTGTTTTTGGGATTCTTCAGTGCTCCGTATATTGGAGTTGACCTATATCCACCTGTCAGTATTCCCTGGGTATCGGTCATCGCCATCTATCCAGGCGCAGGGTCTGAGGAAATAGAGATACAGGTAGTTAAGCCGATAGAAGAAGCCGTTTCTTCTATGAATAAGATACGGGGCATACACTCAACAGCTGCGGAAGGGCGCGGGATCGTCTCAGTAGAGTTTGAGATGAGTGCTGATTTGGATCAGTCGGCTATAGACATACAGAAAGCGGTCGATGGGATCCGCTACAAACTGCCCAAGGACGTTGAAAATCCCACGGTGCAAAAAGTGGACCTCAATGCCGATCCTATTTTGATCTTGGCACTTGCGGGAAACAAACCGTTAGATCAAATATACACTCTGGCTAAAGACGAGATAAAGGACCGTATCCAGCATGTACCAGGAGTGGCTCAGGTTTCCTTGGTAGGTGGCAAAGAACGCGAGATCAAGGTGAGTGTAGACCGCCGTAAATTGGAGCTGTACGGTCTAACATTGTCCGGTGTGATCGGACAAGTTGGTGCACAGAATCTCACAGTTCCAGCTGGTTGCATAGATCAGAACCGACGCGAATACTTGTTCAGACTGCTTGGTGAATATGGGAGCCTGGATGAGATACGCAGTATGGAAATACTGCTGTCCAATGGCAATCGCATCCCTCTTGGAGAGATAGCCGAAGTATCCAAGGGGTTTAAGGATATTCGAAGCTACAGCCGGCTGAATGGCCAGGACGCTGTCGCTATCAGGATCCAAAAACAAAGCAGTGCCAGTACTGTGGCAACTGCGGATGGAGTCATAAAGGAGATCGAGCTCATTCGCAAGACGCTGCCACAGGGACTTAGTCTGACGGTGGCTCGGGACAACTCTGACTTTATCCATCGTTCACTTACGGATACCTGGCGCAATATGTTTGAGGGTATATTGATCACGGCTTTGGTGCTTTATTTGTTCCTGCGCGAATGGCGCTCCACGCTTATCGTTAGTTTGGCTATACCGACATCGTTGATCGCCACGCTTACAATGATGTATTTCGCTGGTTTTTCATTTAATATCTTGACACTTCTTGGCTTGACTATGTGCATTGGGATACTTGTCGATGATTCGATCGTGGTTTTGGAAAACATCCACCGTCATCGCACAGAGTTAGGAAAAGATGCAACAACTGCTGCATTGGACGGTCGTTCGGAGATCGGTATGGCTGCAGTTGCAATTACAATGTCGGATGTAGTGGTTTTCGGTCCGATCGCATTTATGACGGGTATGGTAGGGCAGTTCTTCAAACAGTTCGGTCTTACAGTGGTTTGTGCTACGCTATTTTCGCTTTTTGTTTCTTTTACTCTGACGCCAATGCTGGCATCGATCTTATTCCGCAATAAGAAATCAGCTGACCAGAGTGAATCCGAAAAGACCGATAAAAGGCGTTTGACGGATATGCAGGATCAGATGCTGGACAAATATGAACGATTTTTGCGCTGGGCGCTGTCCCATCGAAAAACCATTGTAGGGGCTTGCTTTGTTGTGCCGATGCTGGTGTTCATGCTGCTGCCACTTGGCATACTAAAGACCGAGTTTATACCGCAGACAGACCAGAGCCAATTGACTGTGACACTAGAAATGGCCCCTGGTACATCATTAAACGAAACAGATAACACCTTGAAGATGTTAGAGAGCAAGATAAGACAGATGCCAGACGTCAAATCCTGCTTTTCCACAGTCGGCCGCAGTGGGGAAGATTATGGCGGGGAGAACAATGCCCAGACCGGCAATATAATGTTGCGTTTGACTGATAAAAATGACCGTGATCGTGCACAGTGGGAAATTGCCGAAGAAATGCGTAATGTGGGTCAGGATGTTGCGGGCAGCAAGATAAAGGTCATCCAGCCCTCAGGGGTTGGGCAACCGCAAATGATGCCGATCCAGATCAATGTATCAGGTCCGGACCAGAACCGTTTGGAAGTCATAGCAGGCACAGTGGAAGACATTGTTAGAAATACTCCGGGTGCTGTTGACGTCTCGAGTACTTGGAAGATGGGGCAGCCGGAAATGCAGGCAAGCGTTGATCGCAGGGCTTGTGAGTACCATGGTCTTATGATAAAGAATGTGACAGATTCCTTGCGGGCCGGGGTTTCAGGCGAAATCGCCACCAAGTACCGAGAAAAAGGGCAGGAAACTGATGTAAGGGTGTCCCTGGCCGGAGCCAACAAAATGGATCTAAATGAGTTGGGGATGCTGACCATTATGAATCCGGCTGGTCAGTTGATACCACTGAGTGAGCTGGCTTCCCTGCATGAGAAGACCGGTCCCACGGAGATACAACGGCTGAACCGCCAGAGACGGATCACGATAAAGGGCAACCTTTCTGGAAGATCCCTGGGTGAAGTCATGTCGGAAATACAAAGCACTGTCGGTATGATCGAACTGCCGACCGGGTTCGCAGTGGATTATGAAGGTGATACACGTGACATGGAGGAGAGTTTTGCTGAATTGGCTAGAGCTTTGGTAATATCCATAGTTTTTGTTTACGCGATTCTAGTCATGCTTTATGAATCCTACCTGGTACCAGCCATCCGAATGCTGTCCCTGCCGTTGGGGATGGTTGGGGCTTTGCTGGGATTAGCTGTAACCGGGCAGACACTAAACATTACATCCTTCATCGGATTGATCATGCTCGATGGCCTGGTGGCCAAGAATAGTACACTGCTTATAGATTACACCCATACAATAATGGTACGTGAAGGTTTGCCGCTGCGGGAATCGTTGATCCGAGCAGGAACCACTCGCCTACGGCCAATAATCATGACAACTGTGACCATGATAGCTGGCATGCTGCCAACGGCACTGGCCACCTCTACTGGCAGTGAGATGCGAAGAGGCATGGCTATCACATTGATCGGCGGTCTCATGCTGTCCACCGTTCTGACCCTGGTCGTCATACCAGTCGCATATACCCTGATGGACGACCTGCGCAACCGAATTGCCAGAAAAGGCCGAAAGGTAGAGGCCACCATAGAGTGATCTGACGCCGTTCTAATTTACAGCCCCCCTTCATAGGTTGAACAAAAGCCATGGAGGGATGAGCTTGTTAAATATTATTTGGCTGCTTTTGTTGGTTTTTGGCATACTAGTCGCAGCATTCAATGGTAATATCGAATTGGTCACCCAGGCCGCACTCAAGTCAGCCAAAGATGCAGTTGATATTTGCCTGAACATGATAGGAGTCATGTGCCTCTGGTTAGGCATGATGAAGATTGCGGAGAAAGCCGGAGCTATTGAGGCTTTATCCCGCATGGTAAAACCTTTGACGGTAAGACTTTTTCCTTCTATACCACCCAATCATCCCGCCATGGGAGCAATCATTCTGAATCTTAGCGCTAATGTTCTTGGCCTGGGTTCGGCTGCCACTCCATTTGGAATGAAAGCTATGCAGGAGATGCAGAAGCTCAATGTCGGCCGCCGAGATGCTTCGGAAGCCATGTGCACCTTTTTGGCCCTCAATACATCTTGTATTACCCTCATTCCCGCAACTATTATAGCTGTGCGGGTAACGTTCAACTCCAAGAATCCTACCGAAATCGTGGGGCCTACCATATTTGCAACCTGCTGCTCCATGTTACTTGCCGTAATAGCCGATTATTGCTTCCGCAGAGTAAACAAGAGGGTCAGGTGATCCAATGTTCACCATAGCGCTTGATGTTGTATCGAAATGGGCTATACCCTTCCTGATCTTAGTCATTCCAGTGCTAGGTTTTCTGCGGAGAGTTCCGGTTTATGAGACATTTGTCGAAGGGGCTGAGGAAGGCTTCTATACGGGAGTGAAGATCATTCCTTTTCTGGTGGGTATGATGGTGGCTATATCTGTCTTTCGCGCATCAGGAGCCTTGGATGCTGCCAGCAAGTGCATGGCACCTCTTCTATCACATTTTGATGTTCCGCCGGAGATCCTTCCTTTAGCTTTTATGCGCCCGCTTTCGGGCAGTGGGGTTTTGGCCTTAGCCAGCGAACTAATGAGTATATTTGGGCCTGACAGTTATATTGGACGGTTGGCTAGTACCATGCAGGGAACTACTGACACCACATTTTTTGTTTTAACAGTATACTTTGGTTCGGTCGGGGTGACCCGCTACCGATATGCTATATATACTGGTCTGCTAGCCGACATCACGGGACTGGTAGCTTCGATCTATATCTGCAATATTTTGTTTAAGTAGTTGATGATGGTCATATAAAACGCGCAATAATCTCGAAATTTGAAGGATTGCAGAGCATTATGTCGAAATACTAAACGACGTGCAATGGAAGGAGCATTATATATGGCAAACGTGGTAATAATTGGCGGCGGCAAGGGCGGCACTTCGATCTTACAAGCGCTAGCCGGAATCGAAAGTCTAAGAGTAATAGGAATATGTGATGTAAATGAGCAGGCACCGGGACTTGTAGCCGCTCGATCAAAAGGAATACCGACATTTAACGACCTTGGTAAGGTGGTGGCACTTTCCGGTTTGAATGTTATTATCGAGGCTACTGGAAATGAACGGGTTCGGGAAACATTAGTAAGTACGAAACCTCTTCATGTATCAATGATTGACTCTGACGCGGCAAATGTTATGATGACATTAATCGAAGCTCGTGAAGGCATGATTAAAAAACTCCACCTAGAAGCCGAAAGACTGGCTGATATGGCAGAGAGTATAAGCACAACGGTCCAACAGGTCAGCGCTTCTGTCCAAGAAGTGGCTTCCATGGCCGAACTGATGGCTAATAGAGGATCATACCTTTCTGATTCTGCGTCTGATGCCCGCAAACACCTTGGGGAGACGGGCGAGGTCTTGAACTTTATCAAAACAGTGGCCCAGCAAACCAAGCTCTTAGGGTTAAATGCAGCTATCGAGGCTGCCCGGGCTGGTGAGCATGGCCGTGGATTTACAGTAGTAGCTGATGAAGTCCGGAAACTGGCGGAAAACAGCACCGCATCAGTAGAGAAAATCGCCCCGGTACTGGGGAACATAGAAAACTCGATGAAGATTATAACCGAAGGTGTAGAAGCAGCCGGGGAGATAACCCAGCGCCAGGCAGCATCCACTCAAGAAGTATCAGCCAGCATATTGCATCTAGAGGCAATGTCGCAATCTCTAGCTGACATGGCGAAGAACCTGGCACACCTGGCATAGGAGGAAAGGCTTATTAGACTGGCTAGAGCTATAGCTCTCGGAGGTATTACTTCACGCCGCAAGGCGGAAGATCTTATCACCCGAGGGTTTGTTAAGGTCAATGGCATATTGGTCGATAATGTGGCTACCGAGGTGGACCCGGAACAGGATGCCATTGAAGTTGATGGGCACATTATCGACTCCGAAGTAAA
Source organism: Acidobacteriota bacterium (assembly GCA_050259595.1). Lineage (GTDB taxonomy): Bacteria > Bacillota > Syntrophomonadia > Syntrophomonadales > DTU052 > JBLNAX01. Next base: position 15,241 of record JBLNAX010000001.1, read on the forward strand.
AGTCTATATCATGCTGCACAAACCAGCCGGTTATATTTCGAGTGTTACTGACACACACGACCGGCCAACTGTCTTAGACCTGCTTCAAGGCATCAAAGCGCGAGTTTTCCCGGTGGGACGGCTTGACTACGATACCGAGGGGCTGATCCTGCTTACAAATGACGGTGATTTTGCCAACCTACTTATGCATCCTCGTTATGAAGTCATTAGGGTATATCACGCACTTGTCAACGGAACCCCAGCCGCTGAAGATTTACTCCATTTAGCTCAAGGCGTAGATATTAACGGACAAATGACTGCGCCGGCCCAGGTCCGTCTTTTGAAGCGTGAAGGCAGTAATGCCTGGGTGGAACTGAAGATTCATGAAGGCCGCAAACGTCAGGTGCGTAAGATGCTGGCCACAGTAGGATACCCGGTCGTTAAACTCAAAAGAGTCAAATTAGGCTTCTTGGAACTGGGTAACTTGCATGAGGGAGAATTTAGGTTTTTGACCTCGCGTGAAGTAAAACAATTGATAGATGACGCAAGCACGAATTAGAAGGTTTGAGAGTGATTTGAATCTTTTTACACCAGATTCTCATGGTACAATAGGCAATTTGGAGATCATACAGGAATACCTGCAGCGTCTCAACATAACCGGAGACTTTGATTATTGTTTAACGGTCTTTGCGGGGGACAATGGGGTTTCCCGGGAAGGTATCAGTTCCTACCAGCCCTTGTCTTCAGCCGAAATAGTGCACAAACATCTTAACAGCCATTCCTTTTCCCGCATACTCATGGACCGATTACAAAAGACCGAGATATTGATCGATGTTGGTCTTTTTACTGATATCGAGTGCGATGGATTGCTGAACATGAAAGTAGCACATTCCACGCGCAATCTGAACGACGAAGCCGCTATGAACAGATGCCAGGTAGAGCAAGCTCTAGCGGTTGGACGGCAGGTGGCTTCGATGTTAGGTGCTAAAGGTATCAAGGTTTTTGGGTTGGGGGAAATTGGTGTGGGCAACACCGTCAGTGCTTATGTTTTGGCCAGTGAGATATTGGATATCGTACCAGAGGGTCTGGTAGGATTAGGTTCTACTCGCAATAACGAGCGATACGCGCGCCGGTTAGAGATAGTCCAAAACACATGCGGGCGTATCAGGGCAAAAGGGTGCAATTTAATTGCAACGATGGAAGAAGCCGGAAGCTCCGAGATAATCGCCATGGCCGGCGCTGTTTTAGGAGCTGCTGAGAACGGTTTGGGTGTGGTGCTCGACGGTTTTGTCTCATCAGTAGCGGCTTTACTGGCTTGCCGTTTGGAACCCCGCTGCCGCGAAGTTTTGCTGGCTTCCACTCTCGGCAGGGAACCCGGCCACAAAATGATATTGGATGAACTAGACTTATGTCCTATCTTCGACATTGGCATCAACTATGGGGAGGGTTTGGCGGCCGGAATCGGACTTTTTTTACTCGAAATGACTCACCATTTTTTCAACAAGGAGGATTTTTTGGGGTATTAGGAGAATGGTTTGGTCAAGGGGGGAGTTTTCGTGTTGGACCGCCCAGAAGATGATTCCGGTAAGAGAATCCTGCGCATGCGGGTCAGATTTGATTATAAAGGACGATTAAAGAATAATCGTACCTTTTTTAAGTCCAAAGGTGTAGAGCAGGTGGTAGAGCAGGTCAGGGAACACCAGGCTGCCTTACTGCGTAATGTCCCAGTTCAAGGAATCAAGATCGAAGATATCGATATGAGCTGTGATGTATATACTGTTTATGATGAATTTGGCGGCAGCATCATGGGTTACGCTCCAGTGGTGATTACTTTCCGTGCCGATAGTCTGGAGGATGCCGTGCATTTCATCATGAAGGAAGAATTTAGAAAAATAGAGGTTTTAGAACCTGATAATATCTCATTATCTAAGATCGACATTGAGCGTCTGCTATTTAAAGTAAATGAAGAGCTGAAATCGTTTAAAGCCTATATGGAGAAAAAGATGGAATTTTGGAAGTAGATAAGGAGGGTTCTAATGGCCAGGTTGTCCCTGGATCAAATAGTAAGCGGGGTAAACGACCTGCCAGCATTACCCCATGTAACGCTGCAGGTTATGCGGCTTGCTGATGATCCTAGTTCGCTGGCTCAGGATATAAATGCGGCTATTATTCAGGACCAAAGCTTAACAGCCAAGGTTCTGCGATTGGCCAATTCGGCTTTTTATGGTTTTCCCCGACGCATATCAACGGTAACTGAAGCTACCGTGCTGCTTGGGTTTAACACCATCAAGAGCATTGTTATGGCGGCTTCGGTCAGTGATATGATGTCCCGTGAAGTCGTGGGTTATGCCCTGGCTCCAGGTGAACTATGGCGTCATTCACAGGCTACAGCTATGGCGGCTCGTTATATCGCCCGTAAGGTACGGTATCGTAATCCGGATGTCGCCTACACTGGGGCATTACTGCATGATATAGGAAAAGTCATTCTCAATCATCATGTGGAAGTTGCGTATACTGACGTTGTGCAGGCCATTAAAGATCAGGGACTGGATTTCATAAAGGCTGAACAGGAGATATTAGGTTTTACACATGCCCAGATCGGTGCTAGAGTAGGCGAGAAATGGAACCTTCCTCGGGAACTAGTAGAAGCCATCGCTCACCATCATACACCGGAAAGTGCTGCAGAGAACCAGAAACTTACCGCTATTGTACATATGGCTGACGCCATGTGCATGATGATGGGTATTGGGCTGGGTCTTGACGGGATGATGTATCCGTTTTCCGATGTGGCCTTGCAGAACTTGAATATGTCGACTGGAGATGCCGAAGAGATGGTTGCCTCACTCATCGATGTGTTTTCCGATGATAACAGCTTTTTAGGATAAAGGATTATAGAACAAATAGGTCAGGCGTCAGCCTGAAATATTGTTGTCAGCAGGGCCAGTGGGCCCGCTGTTAATTTCTTGGGGTATCGGAGGGAAATTGTAATGGATAAAGAGAATCTTAAAAAGCTCCTGAACGAAGTGGCACAGGGCCAGATGACCCCTGATGATGCGGTAAAGAAACTGGCTGATCTGCCATATGAAGACATCGGGTTTGCCAAGATCGATAATCACCGAGCACTGCGGGACAATTTCCCTGAGGTTGTTTACTGCCCGGGTAAAACACCGGTAGAGATCGCTGCAATAGTCGAGAGAATATACAAGCATGGGTCAAGTATTCTGGCTACCAGGGCTGAACGTGAAGCTTGGGATGCCGTATCAGAGTTAGTTCCTGAAGCCCATTACAATGAACGGGCTCGACTGATTTTCTGGAAGAGCAACTCGGCAGAGCCCAAAGGGCAAGTGGCAGTGGTGACTGCTGGAACAGCTGATATTCCGGTAGCCGAAGAAGCAGCCCTCTGCCTTGAAGTAATGGGCGCTGAAGTGATACGGGTAACCGATGTAGGGGTAGCCGGCATTCACCGGGTTTTGGACAAAGTGGGTGTTCTTAACGATGCACAAGTAGTAATAGTGGTCGCAGGAATGGAGGGCGCCCTGGCCAGTGTTGTGGGGGGCTTGACCAAAAGACCGGTCATTGCAGTACCGACTAGTGTGGGATATGGAGCCAATTTTGGCGGGCTGTCGGCTTTGTTGTCGATGTTGAATACCTGTGCGGCAGGAGTTGGGGTGGTCAACATTGATAACGGGTACGGTGCAGCGGCTCTGGCTTTAGCCATTCTAAACAGTGCCAAAGATTAGAACAATATGGGAATGGTGGGATAAGAAACCGTCTCGGCACATAACATAGGAAATAAAGCTGAGACAGGTTGTGGAATATTTGAGAATAATCGATGAGGTGCTGCGTTTCCTAACCAGGGCGGTCATTGTGGGGGCGGTTCTGCTGGTGGTCGTACAGGGTTTGATGACCAACGATAAAACCAGGTTTTATTTGAGTTTTGAAGAGCGAATCGATGGCCAGCAGATTAAAGTTCCGGCTTTAGCCCATAGCGGATCAACCATCAAACAGGATAAAGCGAAAATGAGATCCGGTACTGTGACCTTGGAATTGGCGGACTACTCAGCGTTAGGCAAGGCCATTGTTCTGGTCAATGGCCAAGCACAAGCCAGCTTTACCGACCGAAAAGTGATCCTCCCAGTACAGCCGGGAGATATGATCGAAATCGATACCACTTCATATAACAAACCGGTAACATTCAAAGTGACCGCAGTTTCGAATAACATTGCTTTTCCCCATCCTGGCATTTTGCTTATCAGTGACGGGGCGATCACCTTGCTGGGTGAAATAAAGGTGCGATAGGGTTCTGTACAAGCTGGGGATTGACGGTTAAACTGTATAGTGTAGTACGGGTTAGGGGGTGTGACTTATGGCAGAGATCGGCAGCAAGATAGTAGCCAGTGCGGCCGTTAAAATGGCACTTACCGCGTCTCGCCAGGAAGAAGCTGATCTCAAAAGACAGTTTCTGGATACCGGTATACGGGCGGTAGCCGTTGATTACGGCGGCGAATTTATCCATTCGATAGCAAAAGTGGTTGAAAGAGCTGTAGTATCTGCTAAGAGAGAGAATGTTATCAAGGAGACACATGCCGATGAGGGCGCGGTAGCCGGAGCGACCAGGGAAGCGATGAGTCAAATAATGCCTAAAGCTCTAGGCTTGAACGTAGGCGGCAAGATCGGCATTGCTCGTTATAAGGACCACATAAGTGTAGCGATTTTTATGGGGATCGGCCTGCTGCATTTGGACGAGGTGGCCATCGGGCTTGGTCATCGGGCGGCTGCTTCCTAAACAACATTGAAAGGTAGGATGGTTAGTATGGTGAGGGGAGTCCGAGGAGCGACTGCAGTCAAAGAAAATACTGAAAATGCTATTTTGGAGGCGAGTGCAGAACTTCTCAAAACACTGGTTGAAGAAAACAAAGTAGATACCGAGGATATTGTCAGTATCACCTTTACGGTGACGACCGATCTGAATGCTGGTTTTCCGGCCCGAGCTGCCCGCAATCTAGGATGGACCAATGTTCCGCTCCTATGTGCTCAGGAAATAGAGGTGCCAGGGGCATTACCCAGGTGTTTGCGGATATTGATGCTGATAAATACGGACATAGAGCAGAGGGATATACGACATATATATCTTAACGAAGCCGCATCACTACGCGAGGATCTTTATCCTTCCAAATAGTATTTAGGGTTTTTCGCGCAGTTCATATAAGTCCAATCGACGGTGTTTTAAAAGAGGGAGTTCATCACGAACTCTCTTTATGCTTTTTAGATCGATTTCGGCAGTTATGATCTCTTCACCAGTTCCTGCTTCGCTGATTATACTACCCCATGGATCAACGATCATTGAATGGCCATGTGCAGGGTAAACGCCAGCAGGATCATAGGCGGGGGAGGCTGCTATCACATAGACCTGGTTGTCGACTGCCCGGCAGCGTAAAAGTATTTCCCAGTGCAGGGGGCCGGTGGTGGTATTGAAAGCGCCGGGGTAAACCAGGGTTTGGGCACCGTGCTGGGTCATAAGTCGGGCTAATTCAGGAAAGCGCAGGTCATAACAAATGGCCAGCCCCATAAGGCCGAGTTTGGTCTCAAATGTGGTGACCTCATTGCCTGCTGTAAGGGTATCGGATTCCCGAAATGATATGCCATCCTTGATATCAACATCGAATAGGTGCATTTTGCGATGACGCGCTAACAGGTCTCCCTGGTCGTCAAATACCAGGCTTGTATTATAAACACGGCCATCTTCATCAACTTCCGGAATCGATCCGCCAATCAAAGTGATCCGCAGAGAACGGGCTAGTTCCTGCAGTGTTAAGAAGGTTTGTCCCTCCGGTATCTGCTCCGCGTATTCTGGGAATTTGGCGGTTTGATATGGGCAGTTGAACATCTCTGGCAGCACGACCAAGCTGCAGCCTTGAATCGCAGCATCTTTGACCATTTCTGATGCTTTCTTTAGGTTCTCATCTTTGTTTGCAACAACCCGCATTTGGCATAATCCAGCTTTAAATATGCTCACTACTGCACACCTCCGGTCAATATTATTCTATTTTACACTATTTACGAAAATGCAAAATGAGACTTGATGCGGTTGTATGGATGGTTTAGAATTGAATAAGGATAATGATAATCATTCTCATTTAGAGGTGGTCTGAATGAACACTGAATATGCCGGCAAAATGGCTGAAAACCAGTTGAAAATGACTCGTCAGCGAAAAGTAATAATGACTGTACTGGAAACCAGCCAGGGACATCACCTGACTGCCGAAGAGATCCACCAGGAAGTCCGTAAAGAGCTGCCCGGGGTTGGGTTGGCCACGGTGTATCGCACATTGGAAATGCTGGCCCGGCTGGAAATCATCCATAAAGGCAGCTTCGATGAAGGTAAACATCGTTATGAGTTATACGAGAAGGAAGGACATTTTCATCATCACTTTATATGCCTGGCTTGTGGGCAAATAATCGAAGTCCGAGACGATCTGCTGCATGTTTTGGAAAATGAGATGGAGAAAAAGGGTTTCAGGATTACCGATCATCGTTTGAAGCTTTATGGCTACTGTCCCAAATGCGGACAGTAATCGAATTGAGGGATTATTAATGAAAACTGAAGTTTGTTTGGATGCCGATGGAAAAATCATAGATCAGGATGCAGTCAGCACATCATCGGTGGTTTCCGATAAGATAGACCGTATTGTGCTGAATAAATGGCTGGGTTTTCCGTTGATGGTGATGTGCTTCGGCATTTTGTTCGCAGCCAGTTTCACACTAGGCCGGCCTGTTTCGCTGTGGCTGGGCAGTATGCTGGACTGGTTAGCTTTAATGTTTGAACAATCGAGATTGGCAGCCGCCATGCCACAATTGGTAATGAGCCTGATTTCCAATGGTGTGCTGCGTGGGATAGGGTCGGCTCTGGCATTTTTCCCGCAGATGCTGCTTTTTTATGCCTTCTATACCTTGATCAATGACACTGGCTATGCGGCTCGTATAGCTTATCTAATGCATCGTCCGATGTCGCGACTGAACATGGATGGGCGCTCTTTTGCGCCGCTGATTCTGGGTTACAGCTGCAACGTAACTGCAGTCGTAGGCGCCCGTAGCATACCAGGCCGGGTCGACCGGTTGATCGTTATGCTTATTAGTACTTTTACACCGTGTTCAGCCAGGTTCGGAGTAATTCTGTACATAGCAGCAGCCTTTTTTGCTCCGGCCCTGGCCACAGTGGTCATGTGTGCTTTGATAGTTCTGAGCTGGGTAGTAAGTGCGGCAGTCTCATATGTGATCAAGATGAGGATTCCGGGCAAACCTGTAGAGGAAATGGCTATGGAACTTCCTCCATACCAGATGCCGAGCGCATCATTTGTGCTTAAGGCTTCGTTGTATAAGACATTGGACTTCTTGAACCGGATCAAGAGTGTGGTTATTATCAGTTCTATTGCCGTATGGTTCCTATCTTCGTTCCCTGCGGGCAGTGGGTTTGAACACTCTTATGCGGCAATGGTCGGGCAGTTTTTGGAACCAATTGGACGGATTGCAGGACTTAACTGGCAGATGATAGTAGCCTTGATATTTGGCTTCTTTGCCAAAGAAACGACGCTGTCCACGTTGGGAGTCTTGTTCCATGCCTCGCACGGGCTGGGTGACCTGGGGTCCATTCTGGTCAGCCACATCAGCCCCCTGGCAGGTCTATCGTTTCTGGTCATATACATGTTCTATATTCCGTGCCTGGCTACAGTGGCTACCATCCGCCGGGAGAGCCAGAGCCTAGCCTTTACGGGCTTCTCCGTCCTGGTCAGCTTGTCGGTGGCATTTGTTCTGGGGGCTGCTGTCTACTGGATTGGGTTGCTCATTAGACTAGCAGGGACGTGGTTATAGGTTGTCCTTAACATAGCTGACCATTTCCCAGAAGAATTTTTCTAACTTTTGATCAGTAATGTTTTCTGGGTTATCGAGCCCGCGAAATACCGACATAAGCTTGAAGAAGCCAAGCTCATCTTCCATTTCCCAAAGTAGTTCCTGGAAGATCAGGTCCTGTCCATACTCCATGCGCCGCATATCCTTCAGTATAGATGTTCCATAAGCCATATATGAGCGCAGGCCAGGATCGACCGCGTAGCATTGAAATACCTCATCACTGTATATCCACAGGTAATACAATGGCAAACGGCATACCTCATTCTCCGGCAGGGATTCAGAACACAGATTATCAGCGTTGATGGGGGTTCCCCAGTGTTCTGCAACATATGCTTCCAAGTGTTTTCTTGCGAGTTCAAGATGACGTTTGGAGCTGCCCATTAGCTTCACCTCTACACTAACGATAAATTATTTCGGTAAAATTATATCATGAAATGGGTTGTTGGGGTGATGTTCAAAAAACACTGGTCATAAGTTGCGGATACTGGCATTATTAGATATATAAATAGAAAATTATGGGGGCGGACCGTGACATTTATAAAGCGACTACTGGGTATAACCATGATAGTAGTGGTGATATTGATTGGATTTATCTTCCTGATTACATATACACCAGGGAATCAAATTAACACCGGCGGCAAGCCGGAGCTGCAGTTTCTGAAAATGGGTATGGACTATGAAAAAGTTACGGCCAGGCTGGGAACTCCAAGTTTTAGCTTTAGTGCGGGAGCACGCTATGCAGTCTACTTCCTGGAAGATACGGATTTTGTCATGATGAATTTCAACGATCAAGATAAACTAAGCAATGCCAATTACTCGCCATCGATAATCTATTTGATGATGCCCGAAGATATGAAGCCTAAGAAGTAAAGTCGTCATACGCCTGTGTATGCCTACAATGTCGTATAACAATGCCGGAAAGGGGGCGCTGGATTGAATAAGCTGACCAAAATCATCGGCATCACCATGCTGGTCCTGGTCTTTGTGGGTGCATTGGCAAATCACTATTCGGCAGAATTGAGTATTTGCTTTATGAAGAATGTCAGTGCTACGCGCAGCAAGGCTCCTCAGGCTTATTTGATACCGGAAACCCGACCGTTGGTATCGACCGATATGAAGACTATAAATAGCCGAGAAAACTGCCTGGGATTGACCTTCAGAACAGATTGGGGAATACCTAGCGAAAGAAAGATGGCTAAAAGCAGTATTGATCTTACATATCCCGCAGGGAAGAAGATATCTGTGATCAAGAACTCCGGGCTGGCCTGTTTTATGCTGGCATATATCAAGGCTGGCAATCAGGAGTACATAGACGTTGCAGGTGAAGAGCAGACTGCGTATGGTATAGTAAAGCCTATTTTGGAAGTCACCCCGGAAAATATCCAATTGTTTGGGCCGCGGGAAACGATAAATAAGCAGACAGCCAGGCTTATTTTTAAGATCATTAATACTCCTAGATGTGAGAAATTATATCGCCTCGTAAACTCCAATGTTGATGTACTTGAGTACTATGGTTATTCGCGCGAGAATGTAGGTAAGGGCGCCGTCATAGATGTTGCCGATAACAAAGGTCATTTCTATCAAGTAATGATCATCGACCCGAATCTTGATCAGGCAGAAGTTGAGCAGATCATCAGCACTATGTATATCGAGGCCAAATAACAGGCTTTTTATAGTGTCATAGGGAGATACTATTGTACAATTAACCTTTGGGGGAATAGCGGATGAAGCCTTATCGCCTGGCAGCAAAAGACGAAAAACAAAAGGATACGATCATTGAGATCCCGTCGCCATCAGGTTCGATCCGTATCGGGGAAGGCTTCTGCACGATCATTGCCGGACCTTGTGCTGTGGAATCAGAGAAATCATACATGACTAGTGCCCGCATCGTTAAAAACCTGGGAGCACACATTCTGCGGGGCGGTGCCTATAAACCGCGCACGTCACCATACTCTTTTTCCGGCCTAGGTGAAGAAGGTTTAAAGATACTGATAACAGCTCGGCAGGAAACAGGACTGCCGGTCGTTACAGAAGTGCTTGATATTCGTGACCTTGATCCCATCCTGAAGTCAGTGGACATAGTACAAGTTGGCAGCCGCAATATGCACAACTTTGCCCTATTGCAGGAATTAGGCCGGATCAAGACACCGGTCATACTAAAACGGGGCTTTGCCGCCACCATCGAAGAATGGTTATTGGCAGCCGAATACGTACTGACCGGGGGCAATCCCAATGTCATCCTTTGTGAACGTGGCATCCGCACTTTTGAGAATATGACCCGCAATACTGTAGATATCGGGGCTGTGCCATTGGTCAAAGAGCTGAGCCACCTGCCGGTGATCGTTGATCCAAGCCATGCCACAGGCCGTTGGCAGATGGTGCAGCCGGTAGCTAAGGCTGCTGTCGCTGCGGGAGCTGATGGACTGATGATAGAAGTACACCACGACCCGGACTGTGCCCTGTCTGATGGTAAGCAATCATTGAATCCTGAAAACTTCGGTTTCCTTGTGAAAGGCGTTTGGGAAATTGCTAGGCTAGAGGGCAAACGCATGTCTTTGAGTAAGTAGGAGAAACAGGCATGAACGATTGGGTTTACAGACGTAAGGTTTCTCAAGAAGAATCCAGGGACTGCAAATTGATGGTCATGAAATCCGACTTAAAGAAGTTCCCGCCTATCGGAAACACCTTTAAAGCCCTGCTTGACGATCAACCCGTGACTGCACAAGTGGAGGCGGTTTTCTGCCAGTGCCGCGGTCCGCAAAAACCGCATGATCATTTTTGGTTGCGATTCAAGGAAAATGTGGTTTTGGAGGCCGGTAACGAAGTGGAATTGAAGATTCTATAAAACTCAATAACGGTCGGCAGACATCCCGCGATTCATATTGTCTTTAACCCCTTGTTTACAGGTATTTACTGTTATATTTTGTTGATAAAAATATTGAAAAATGAACGCTTCCGTGCTATCCTCTACTATGTAGGTTGGTAGTTTTTTATCGTGGAAAAAGGTAAATATTTGTAGGACGGCAGGATGGTGGGAATACGCGCTTATGTATGAGTGTCTGGTTATTCTTGGCCAGACATTTTTATTTTCCCACATCCCGGAAAGGGGAGAAATCAAGTGATAGTAGTAATGGAAAAGAATTCATCGGACCAGGAGATCGATGCAGTCCAGGACAGGTTGAAGAAAGAGGGCTTTGCTATCCATCTTTCAAAAGGGGTGGAGAAAACCATCATTGGCGCAATTGGCGACCGAACCAAGGTAGACCTTGAGTTTCTGGAAGCTATGTGCGGGGTGGAAAAGATCGTTCCGATCCAAAAGCCTTTCAAACTGACCTCGAGGGAGTTTCAAGAGCACGACACAATCATTGATGTCAGAGGACTAAAGATCGGCGACGGCAGCCTGCAGATAATCGCTGGGCCGTGTGCTGTGGAAGGTCGGGAAAAGCTTCTGGAAGCAGCCCGGCTGGTCAAGGAAAACGGTGCTACAATGCTGCGGGGTGGAGCTTTTAAACCGCGCACATCGCCGTACAGTTTCCAGGGGATGGCCGAAGATGGCTTGAAAATTCTGGCGGAAGCCCGCGATATGACAGGTCTGCCAATAGTAACTGAAGTTATGGATGCCCGTGATATTGAACTGGTAGCCCAATATGCGGACATCCTTCAAATCGGGGCTCGCAACATGCAGAACTTTTTCCTGCTGCGCGAACTGGGCAATATCGATAAGCCGGTAATGCTTAAAAGAGGTCCTTCTGCGACCATTGAAGAGTGGATCATGGCGGCCGAGTACATAGTTTCTGGAGGGAACCGCCAGGTAATAATGTGTGAACGCGGTATCCGCACTTTTGAGAACTACACCCGGAATACCCTGGACCTAAGTGCGGTCCCGGTTATAAAAAGACTGACCCACCTGCCGGTAGTGGTAGATCCGAGTCACGGCACCGGAAAATGGCGTCTGGTAGAACCGATGGCGCTGGCAGCGGCTGCTGTGGGGTGTGACGCGATCATGGTGGAGGTGCACCAGAATCCAGCCGAAGCCATGTCTGACGGGCAGCAAAGCCTAACTCCCGAGAATTTCGGTCGGTTAGTAAACAGCTTACATCGTCTCATCGACGGCGGAGGGAGATATACTTGTCAGCAGTAAAGGTGTCCATAATCGGTCTGGGTCTGATCGGGGGCAGCCTTGGTCTGGCCTTGTGCCATTCAACTTCAGATTTGTTTGTAGCAGGCCATGATCAAGACCCGCAGGTTATGGATCTGGCCCAGGAAATGGGCTGTGTACATAAAGTGGGGACGATAGAACAAATCGTAGACCAGGCTGATTTTGTTTTCATATGTACACCAATCAAGTTTACTGGTGAGATAGTCACTAAAATCAGCGGTCTATGTAAGCCAGGCTGCATAATCACAGATGTGGGCAGCACCAAACAAGGCATCGTCAAGCTGTTCGAGGAACTGCCAGCCGGGATCATAGGGATTCCCGGACATCCCATGGCCGGTTCGGAACTGCAGGGTATAAAGGGAGCAGACCGATATTTGTTTGAAAATGCGGTTTATGTATTGACTCCGCAGGAAGGCTGCCCGTCGGAGGCGGTGACACGCCTGGATCTTTTGGTCAAGACTACAGGCGCCCATGTTATCATCATGGACGCGGAGAAGCATGACCGGGTAGTAGCTACAGTCAGTCATCTGCCGCACCTGGTAGCCAGCGCGCTGGTATCGATGCTGGATGGTGAAGAGGATGCAACAGCTCTGGCAGCCAGTGGTTTTAGGGATACTACCCGAATTGCCGGAGGCGACCCCGATTTATGGACTGATATTCTTATGACCAATCGCCAGTTGATGATCGATAGGATAGAGGTTTTTAAATCTCGATTGGACAGACTGCAAGGTCTTTTGCAGATTGGCAATCAGCAAGATTTGAATGATTTTCTGGCTTTAGCCCGAGATATAAGGGGTACCTTGCCCAAGAAGAGGAAAGGGTTAGTCCCTGACATTCAGGATGTTATATGTATCGTACCCGACCAGCCGGGTATCATTGGCTTACTGGGGACCTGGTTGGGTGAAAAAGGTGTCAATATTGCCGATATCGAGATTCTTAGGGTTCGGGAAGGTGACGGCGGTACCATCCGTCTGGGAGTTGCCTCCGAAGCCGAAAGCATCAAAGCAGTCGACGTATTAAAAGAACATGGAGTAAAGGCGTGGCAAAGGTAGATGAACATTGAAGTAGGCAGCCAGGGACCACTACGAGGGGATGTAAATGTTCCGTCTGACAAGTCCATTTCACACCGGACTTTGATGCTGGGAGCTATAGCTAACGGGCGCAGTACAGTGCGGAACCTGCTGCGGGGAGCTGATGTGTTGTCGACCATGTCCTGTCTGCAGGCATTGGGGGTTAGGATAACCGACTCACCGGAATTGATCGTTATTGAAGGCCGGGGGTTGGAAGGACTGCATGCACCTTCAGGAATGCTCGACTGCGGCAACTCCGGAACCACGATGCGGCTGCTTTCAGGTATTCTAGCATCACGTGATTTTACGACGACCCTTACCGGTGATCAGAGCCTGCGCCGGCGTCCTATGGCCCGTATTATCGAGCCTTTGACTATGATGGGGGCGGATATTCGGGGCCATGAGGGAAGCAAGCTGGCACCGCTCACGATCCAAGGGGGTCGTTTACATAGTATTCAGTATCGTTTACCGATGGCCAGTGCTCAGGTAAAATCGGCCGTTTTACTTGCTGGTCTTGGAGCTGAAGGCCGGACTTCGGTCATTGAAGAGGTACCGTCCCGGGATCATACTGAGAGAATGTTAAAGGCTATGGGGGCTGACATCGTGAATGCCGATGGCCGAATCGAGATCGCGAGCGGCAGTCAGTTGGCTCCTCAGGATTGGATAGTTCCAGGCGATATTTCGTCAGCCGCCTTTTTTATGGTCGGAGCTGCTATCACTCCGGGTTCTGAGGTTTGTTTAAAAGGCGTTGGAGTAAACTGGACCCGCAGCGCCGTTATTGAAGTGCTTCAGGCCATGGGTGCTGACATCCGTATCGAGAATTTGCAGGAGATCGGCGGCGAGCCGGTAGCCGACATAATAGTAAGACATAGCACACTGCAGCCGACTGAGATCAGCGGCAGTATCATTCCTCGTTTGATCGACGAGATCCCGGTGCTGGCGGTGGCCATGGCAGCGGCTCAAGGGACTTCCATAGTTAGAGACGCGGGGGAACTGCGGGCCAAGGAATCTGATCGCATCGTTATAATGGTGGAGAGCCTTAGAAAGCTGGGTGTTGATGCGGAAGAGCTGGAGGATGGCTTTACCATCAGAGGCTCCGGTCTCATACCGGGTGGGAACACGGTGTGTTCTCACGATGATCATCGCATTGCTATGTCGATGGCGATTGCTGGACTTCATTCTGTTAAACCGGTGGATATAGAAGGTTTTGAGAGTGTAAGTATTTCGTATCCTGGATTTCTGGAAGACTTGAAAAAGCTGGTTTAGCCGCAGGGCTCCCTCTCAGTGTTTGCCCTATAGCCCTGCGGAATATGTTTTTTTGTTGACCAGGAATTAGTATGTTCCAGGAAAAAGCGAGGAGGTGGTGTCATAGTCACGGACCACTGGCGTGTATCTCTATATGGGAGGCGGAGATGTTTTGCCGGTAAGTCCTAATGGGCCAGGGATATAGATAAAGATACCCTGTTTGACAACAGAGACATAGGAGGAGTTGTAAAGCTACATAAAGGCTTCAAAATATAGAAGAAGCCTATCTGCTGGTTAATGATGTTTACCATCTCGTCAGCTCATCCTACAACGATATGCCAGCCGGCAGTTTCAAATCATTTGTTGTTCTTTACAACACATTAGATTAGAGAAACAAAACACATTGTCGAATTGCTGGCGTGGCGGGCTTGTTCGGTAGGGCCCGCTACGCATCGGCTCGGACAAAACCGGTTCTGTGAACCGGAATCTGACAAATTAGGAAGGATGGTAGAATAATGCTTCGGAAATTGAATGCCCTGCTGTGTGGGCGCAAACTTGGTGTTTTGATGGTAGTGACGATCGGCCTGATGCTTGTTTTGTCGGGTTGCGGTTCAGATTCCAAAACTTCCTCTGACAAAGCCACTGAGAAAGAACCGATCAAAATCGGTGCGGTTATCGATATCTCCGGTCCTGGATCATCATTAGGCGTACCGGAGAGAGATTCCATATTGATGTGGGAAAAAGAGATCAATGATAAGGGCGGCATCAACGGTCGTCTAGTGAAAGTCATCATCAAGGACAACGAGAGCGATGAAACCAAGTCAGTATTAGCTATCAAAGATTTGATCGAGAATGAAAAGGTGGTTGCGGTTGCTGGTGCTAGCCAGAGCGGAACCTCTATTGCTATGATCGATACGGCTACCAAAGCCCAAATTCCTTTGGTTTCCGCCGCAGCTTCTATTAAGATAACGACCCCAATCGACCAGCGCAAATGGGTGTTTAAGACTGCCCCGAACGACTCAGTCGTTGCTGGAAAAGTGATCGACTATATGAAATCCAAAAACATGACCAAGGTAGCTTTCCTGTCCCTGAATAATGCATTCGGTGACAGTGGACTGGCTGAATTCAGTAAGGTGGCAGCGGCTTCTGGAATCACCATCGTAGCTAAAGAGAAATTCGGAGCTACCGATGTAGATTTTACCGCTCAGCTGACTAATATTAAGAAAGCAGCTCCACAGGCAATGCTCATCTGGGCTATTCCTCCCAGCGCTGCTTTGATCACTAAGCAGGCTAAGGACCAACTGGGCATGAACATTCCAGTTATACAGAGCCATGGGATTGCTAACAAGAAGTTTATCGAACTAGCTGGAAAATCAGCCGATGGAGTTGTCTTCCCAGCTGGCAAACTGTTGGTAGCAGAGAGTCTTCCTGAAAGTGATGCGCAAAAACAAGTTCTAGTCAACTATGTCAAGGGCTATGAGAAAGCTGATCGGCCACGTTCCACATTTGGTGGACATGGTTACGACGCGGTCCTGCTGATCGGCAAAGCTATTGAAAAGGCTGGCGCCGACCCCGCCAAGATCCGCGATGAACTGGAGAAAATGACTATGCCTGGCATCTCCGGCATGTTTAAAATGACAGCCGCAGATCACAACGGTATTGAAAAGTCATCACTGGTAATGATCGAGATCAAAAATGGTAAGTGGGAACTTCTGAAGTAAGCTAAATAGCCCCGCTTTCGGGCGGGGCTTTTTCCCTTTTGCGAATGGAGGATATTTTGAATGGATGCAGCACAGCTTTTACAGTTAGGCGTTTCAGGGATAGTGACAGGTGGAATATATGCTCTTATCGCAGTAGGTTTTATTATTGTTTACAACGTCACAGGCATTATTAATTTCGCCCAGGGCGAATTTGTCACATTAGGTGCTCTTATTACAGTGTCATTATATAGCAATGCTCATCTTTCGCTGCCGCTGGCAGTCATAATCTCAATAGCTGCCGTTACTCTGGTCGGGGTAGTCATGGAGCGTCTGGCCATTAAGCCGGCTAAAAACGCCTCGCTGGTCACCTTCATCATTATAACCATCGGCATTTCCACTGCCATACGTGGTGCTGCTCTTTTGTTCTGGGGTACTGACTCGTTTACCTTGCCAGAATTTCAACGCCTTTTCGATATAAAATCATTAGGTGGTGCCCATATTAGTTATCAACATCAATGGATAATGGTGACTACATTGCTTTGCTTTGTTGGTTTAGTAATGTTTTTTGAATATACATATTTGGGGAAAGCGGTTAGAGCCTGTGTTATCAATAAAAACGCTGCTCAACTGATGGGCATAAGCCCACAGCGCATGTCTCTCTTAGCTTTTGCTATTGCCGGGGCTATGGGTGCATTAGCGGGCATAGTCATAACACCTTTGACTTCAGCTAATTATGATATGGGTTTGATGCTCGGCTTAAAGGGTTTTGTGGCTGCTGTTCTGGGCGGCTTGACCAGTATTCCGGGTGCCCTGGTTGGCGGCATTGTTTTAGGTTTGGCCGAAGCTTTTGGCGGCGGTCTTGTTTCATCTGGGTATATGAACGCCATCGCATTCTTGATTCTAGTGGTTATCCTCTTCACTCGACCGGATGGTTTTTTCGGCAGTAAAGGGGGGAGCAGGGTATGAGCAAGAATAATTCGTTTGTTATGAGCAAGCTTAATATAATTCTTCAGGTACTCACACTTCTTATGATTGCACTTATTCCACTATTGCTTTATCTGGTGGGTGAGATTCCTGAAAGCGGCAATAACTATGTTCTATCTATGATGATTTTCATTGGTATATATTCCATCGTTACTGTCAGTATGTGTTTGTTGATGGGCTATGCCGGTCAGATATCTCTGGGTCATGCGGCCTTTTTCGGAATGGGGGCTTATGGGTCAGCCATATTGACTACTAAATATGCCTGGAATCCCTGGCTGGCTTTACTGGCTGCGGCGATAGTGACTGGAATTCTGGCACTTATAGTAGGTATTCCAACACTTAAGCTTAAGGAACACTACCTGGCACTGGCTACCCTGGGCTTTGGCATTATTATATCGGTGGTATTTGCTCAGGAAAGTAATTATACCGGTGGGCCTTCAGGAATAAACGGGATCAAAGCTTTGGAGATTGGAGGCTGGCAGATAGGCAGCCGGCATCTACAACTAAATTTTGATAATGATTTGGCCAATTACTATCTAGTTTGGTTGGTAGTTTTGTTTACGATCTTCATTGCCAGCAATATCGTGAAATCAAGAGTAGGGAGAGCGCTGCAGGCTATTCATGGTTCGGAAACCGCAGCTGAAGCCATGGGTATCAATACCGCTTTTTACAAACTGCAGATATTTGTCTTAAGTGCCGTATTTGCCAGTGTGGCCGGCAGTTTATATGTTCACTATATTACAGCAATCAGTCCAAATTCATTTGGATTTAAGATGTCCATTGAATTTGTTTTGATGGCGGTGGTAGGAGGTATTGCCAGCAACTGGGGACCTTTGTTCGGTGTTGCTACCGTCTTTGTATTGACTCAAGTATTACAGAAAGAGATCCCAAACCTGATCCCAAATTCAGGCGGAGAAGTCGAGATCGTGGCTTTTGGGCTTATATTGGCGATAATAATGATTTTTATGCCCGAGGGATTGTTCAGGGGGATCGTTGATCGTATCGAGAAACGCGGCAAGGTCAAGCGCGAACCGATCGATGTGGTCCTGGATAACCTATGGGAGGAGGCTGACAAATGAGCTTTCTGGAAATAAAGGCAGTAAGCAAAAATTTTGGCGGCGTGGTGGCTGTTGATAATGTTAGTTTCAATATTCAACGCGGTCAGATAGCAGCCCTGATCGGGCCCAATGGAGCAGGGAAGACTACCATGTTTAACATTATTACGGGAGTCTATCCGCCCAGCAGCGGTGAGATATGCTTTATGGGGAAGCCAGTATCCGGGCTGAAGCCTAATCTGATAGCTAAGAAAGGGATCGCCCGCACATTTCAGAACCTGCAGGTTTTTGAGAATATGACGGTAGTTGAAAATATCATGGTCGGTCGGCATATTCGCACCAAAACTGGTTTGTTTAGTGCAGCTTTAGGGTTGCCGGGCAGCCGTAGTGAAGATAGGGAAGCCCGTGAATACTCGATGCGGCTTCTGGAGGAGATCGGTCTGGTGGATAAGGCTGAGGAAGAGGCGGCAAATCTGGCATTTGGCGAACAGCGACTGCTGGAGATTGCTCGGGCCATGGCCTTAGAACCAGAGCTGCTGCTGCTCGATGAACCAGCGGCTGGTTTGCCAGGTGGTGAGACACGCAAGCTGGAGCGATTGATCTGCCGACTTCGGGATAAAGGAACCACCGTACTGTTAGTAGAACACGACATGGAAACAGTGATGTCGCTTGCCGATAATATCGTGGTTTTGGATTTCGCGAAAAAGATCGCGGAGGGGACACCTGAGCAGATACAGCAGAATCCTAAGGTGATCGCGGCCTATCTGGGGGAGGATAACTAAAATGCTTGATGTACAAGATCTAGTAACATACCATGGGCATATTCTAGCTCTTAGACAGGCCAGCCTCAAGGTAGCACCGGGGGAACTGGTGACCATAATTGGCGCCAATGGCGCTGGCAAAAGCACACTGATGGGCACCCTGGCCGGAATATACACTCCCGCACGGGGCCAGATATTCATGGATGGCCAGGATGTGACTGGATTCAATCCTGAGAAAAAGGTCGGCTGTGGGATCACACTGGTGCCGGAACGCCGCCAGTTATTCGATACTCTAACAGTAATTGATAATTTAAAACTCGGCGCTTACCACCGCTATCGTCGGGATAAGAATAATCTGCGCCATGATATAGAAGCAGTGCTGGATCTGTTTCCTGCGCTGCAGGGCAAGGAGTATGAACTAGCTGGCAACCTAAGTGGTGGACTGCAGCAGATGGTAGCCATCGGGCGTGGGGTTATGGCTAAGCCCAAGCTGCTGATGCTGGATGAACCGTCGGTAGGACTGGCACCCATGGTCCTGCAGGAGATAATGGATCTGCTGCTAAGGCTCAAGGAAAAGGGAACCACTATTCTGCTGGTAGAACAGAACGCCCGTGCCGCGCTCCGAGTGGCAGACCGAGCCTATGTTCTTGATCGTGGGCGCTGTGTTCTATCAGGCTCAGCCAGCGAACTGCTGTCTGATCAGCGGGTCCAGGTGGCATATTTGGGGAAGGTTGCCAAAGCAAACACTAACATCTCGGTAAACTAGATTCGGTAGGACTTGGATTAAAGGCAATACTGACTGGGTATACAGATGGAATACACCGTGACCGTATCACGGTGTGAAGGCTCACATTTATTGCTAGGCTTTCCGTGTAGGGAAAGAAATTGAGTTAGTGTTTAGTTGGCTGGGTATATAGATGGAATACACCGTGACCGTATCACGGTGATATAATAACTATCAGAGGTTTAAGCCTCTGATTTTTTGTTGTTTAGCGCAATGCAGGAAGGTGAAGATCTGTGGTAAAGATTTTGTATGGTAGCTTTGAGGTCAACAAACCTTCAGATTATTATATTCTTTTATTAAAAGTTATCTATGTGTTATATACTTTGCCATTTCTGGTTGGATTTTGGGTTTGGCACTTCATGATTAACTCTATGGAACACAACACTTTGACTATGAGAATTCTATTACATATTCTGGCTAATATATTCTCGCCGATTGGTTGGGCTATTCTTTTTAATGGTTTTACAAACGGATGGGCTTAATGATTATCCAATCCCATACTTGGAAACGAAAACATTTCAATCGTTGTGAGGGAATTTGTGAGGAAAACCTTGACCAGATGTCAAAGTAGTATGACTTCAGAGTTGTATGCTAAAATTATTAAGAACAAAGTATTATATGGAGCGCAGTAAATGAAGATAGCTATAGACGGACCGGCGGGGGCTGGAAAGAGTACAGTAGCCAAGGAAATAGCTCATGAACTCGGTATTTTGTACATAGACACTGGAGCGATGTATAGGGCTTTGGCGTGGAAAGGAATCCAGCAGGGCATAGACTTTGCACAAGCTGCAGAGTTAGAAGAGCTGGCCCGGACTACTGCCGTGCATCTGGAGAGTGAAGATGAAAAACTCAAAGTATACTGTGATGGTCAGGACGTAACCGGCCAGATCAGGACGCCTGATGTATCAAAATGGGTTTCCGTCGTAGCCGCTAATCGAGTAGTGCGGGAAGAAATGGTCGAGCAGCAGCAGGCGATTGCCAGACATGCCGATGTAGTCATGGATGGGCGCGATATTACCCACTGTGTGCTGCCCGATGCGGAGTTCAAGTTCTTTCTGACGGCATCGATCGAAGAGCGTGCTCAGCGGCGTAAGCTGGAACTTGAAGAAAAGGGATATGAAGTTAATTTAGACGAGCTGACCAAAGAGATCGAAGAAAGAGACAGACGGGATCGTGAGCGAGAGATCGGACCGCTTAAGATTACCGATGATGCGCAGGTCATCGATACCAGTCATATGCAAAGTAATGAAGTGATCGAAAAGGTGCTTAATATAGTCCGGGGGGGATAAACTTTATGTATTTTCTGGTGAGGCTCATGGCCCGCCTGGTTTTCTGGGTACTCAGGATCAGGTACCAGGGCGTTGAGAAGTTTCCCAGTGAAGGTGCAGTTATTATCGCTTCCAACCACATCAATTTCTGGGATCCAGTTTTGGTAAGTGCTTTCTTAAGACGCCAGGTGCATTTTCTGGCCAAGGCTGAGCTGTTTGATAACAAGCTCATCGGGTGGTTCCTAAAGAGTCTGAATGCGATACCGGTCAAGCGGGGAGCCCCCGACCGCCGAGCCCTACGCAGAGCTATCGAGGTTCTGGAAAACCAAGGAGTGCTGGGCATCTTCCCTGAAGGGACCCGCAGCCAGACTGGGGAAGTGACTAAAGCTTATCATGGGGCTGCCATGCTGGCGGTAAAAGGCAAAGCCCAAGTCATTCCCGTAGGGTGCATCAATACCACCCAGGCTTTTAGCTTCGGCGGATGGCAGGACGCAGTTATCATCAAATATGGTGATATGGTTACATATAACGAGCAATATGGGGATAGGACCAACACCGCCGCCTTGGAGGAGATTTCTCAGGATATCATGCACAGAATTTCTGATCTTTTAGTCGAATAAGGCAGGATTTTAATAGAGGCGGTTAGAACATATAAATTGACTTTGACGGGGTGGCTTTTGTGCAGGTCTTTCTAGCAGATGATGCCGGGTTCTGCCATGGAGTGAGACGGGCCATGGATATGGCTTTAGGGGCAGTTGATGGGGATGAACCCTGGTATACATTAGGTCCACTGGTTCATAATCGCGAAGTTGTTGAATACTTGAAGTCGCGTGGTATCAACAGCATTGAGAATATTGAGGATTTGGATGCCGGGGGGATCATAATTCGTTCGCATGGGGTTACCCCTGGAGTGTATGATGCAATACAAAAGCGCGACCTTGAAGTGGTGGATGCGACCTGTTCTTTGGTCAAGAAAGTCCAGGAATTAGCGCGTAAGATGGTCGAGGCCGGTTATCAGTTAGTTATAATCGGGGACCACGAACACCCTGAAGTACAAGGAATAGCTGGCTGGGCGGGTAATGCCATTGTCATAGGTTCAGTGGAAGAGGCAGCAGCCCTGCCCAGATTTGATAGACTGGCAGTTGTGTGCCAAACGACCAAGACCGAAGAGCTATACAAGACGATCATCGACGAGTTAGTGGCCCATACCGGGGAATTGAAAACTTTCAACACGATTTGCGGAGTTAGTTCGCGACGCCAGAACTCGGCTGTGGAGCTGGCGGAGAAAGTGGACTTGATGATAGTGATCGGTGACCGCAATAGTTCCAACACCCGGTCTCTAGTTAAGGTGTGTGAAGCCAGGGGTGTTTCCACTCATCACATTGAAACTAAAGAAGAACTGCGGTACGATTGGTTTCAGGGGATCGATAAAGTGGGGGTTACCGCCGGGGCATCAACTCCGGACTGGGTTATTAAGGAGGTATTGGAACGGATGTCTGATTTAGGGGAAAACGTAGTAAGAGAAGATCAAACTGAGACAGAGAACAATAAAACAGAAGCATCATTTGCACAACTGGAAGCAGAAATGGCAGGATCTCTTCAGAGTATAGAACGGGGAACCATTCTAAAGGGGATCATCATACAGGTCACTGATAACGAAGCAATGGTAGATGTCCGCGGCAAGTCGGAAGGGGTCATTCCGCTGCGCGAACTGTCTGTAAGGGATATAGATTCGGCCAAAGAGGTGGTCAAAGTCGGCGATGAAGTCGATGTAATGATTTTGCGCTGGGATGATGATGGGACCATTGTGGTCTCAAAACGCAGAGTAGATCAGGAAAAGGCCTTAGATACCTTGGAAGCCGCTTTTGATAATGGGACCACCGTAGCAGGAACAGTAGTCAAAGAGGTTAAGGGTGGTCTGCTGGTAGACGTAGGTGTTGTAGCATTTCTGCCCGCATCACAGATCGGTGAAAGCTATGTTAAGGATCTGAGCACCTTTGTAGGTGAGCAGTATGGTTTTAAGATAGTCGAGTTTAACCGTGGAAAAAGACGAGGTTCTCAGGTCGTTGTTTCCCGCCGAAAGGCCCTGGATGAAGAGAAGAACAGCCGCAAACAGGAGTTTTGGAACGATGTAGTAGAGGGGCAGATAAGAACCGGATATGTCAAAAAGCTCACTGATTATGGCGCATTTATAGATATCGGCGGCTTCGAGGGATTGCTGCATATTTCGGAAATAGACTATTCACGTATAGATAAACCTTCGGATGTACTGCAGGAAGGTCAGCAGATTGAAGTCCTTATCCTAGGCATCGATCCCAAGACACAAAGAGTCTCGTTAAGCCGGAAGAAAGTTTTGCAGAGTCCATGGCATAGCATTAGTGCTCGCTATAACGAAGGTGATATTGTCACCGGTAAAGTGGTGCGCACTGCTCAGTTTGGAGCATTTGTCGAGCTAGAACCGGGAATCGACGGCCTGGTGCACATATCGCAGATGGCCGACCGCCGGATCGCCAAAGCCGAAGATGTGGTAAAGGTGGGGCAGGAAATCAAGGTCAAGATCCTCAGTGTAAATGCTGAGGAGCGTAAGATAGCGCTCAGCATCAAACAGGTGGCTGAGGATGTGGAAAATGAGTTTATTCAAGAATACCTTAGTAATCAAGAAGAATAAATCCATTTGAAAACGGAGGGTTTTCTGTGCCGTATTTCGATTTTCAATGCGAAAAGTGTGAACATAAGTTTGAGCTTCGCATCTCCAATGAAGAAAAGAGCAAAGTGAAATGTCCAGAATGTGGGCATAAGAAGGTGAAACAACTGCTGTCACCATTCTTTTCAACCTCTGGTCGCAGTTCAGCGCCAGCCCGGGTCAATCTGTCAGATAGCTGCAAGGGTTGTGGACAGGCGGGAATGGGTTGAGGTGTATAATAGCTGCCAGTTGGCAGCTTTTGGCTGATGACAAAAGCGAATATCTGCGTTGTGTCAGAAATTCCGTTCAATCAACGTACCGGTCCAAACGATTGACGGCGAGCTGTTTCG
This sequence comes from Acidobacteriota bacterium, assembly GCA_050259595.1. Lineage (GTDB taxonomy): Bacteria > Bacillota > Syntrophomonadia > Syntrophomonadales > DTU052 > JBLNAX01. The sequence goes on from JBLNAX010000001.1 coordinate 39,187, forward strand.
CCTAATGCCGGTGGAATCGAATCTGACGATTGCGGCAGATGAGCAGCGGCCAATCACGGGATTTCTTACGCCTTGATCTTCACTCCCGTCATACGCCTGAGACTTTGTCTACAATCTGCAGCTGCCAGTTGGCAGCTTTTTTCTCAATTGATAAACAGCAATGACTCGGCTGTGCCCCAGATTAAACTATAGAAAGATACTAGATTGAGACACATAAGGAGACTGGGATGAAAATATCAGGCTTGATCCTGGCCGGCGGGCGCAGTTCGCGCATGCAGGCTAATAAAGCATTTGTGGAGCTTAACGGGCAGAAGATAATTGAGGGCGTCCTGGAAAAGCTATCATGCCTGGACGAAATCATTATAATTACCAATGAGCCAGCGGAATATGAGAAATACAGAAGCAGTGTATTACATATTACACAGGACATCATACCGGGCAAAGGCCCTTTGAGCGGTATCCATGCCGGACTGACTATATCGCTGTATGATTTTTCACTGGTTGTAGCTTGTGATATGCCATTTATAAATCTTTCATTGGCAGCCTATATGCTGAGCAAAGCACCGGGGTATGATGTGGTGGTCCCGAGAATAAATGATAATATAGAACCGCTTTTTTCGATTTATGATCGGGGATGCCGGGAGGCTATCGAAACGGCTATCAAAGCAGGACGATTCCGCACCAGGGATGTTTATCGCGACCTGCGAATCAAGTACATAGAGGAAAACGAAATTAGGCAGTTCGGAGATCCCGAGGTCATGTTTTACAATGTAAACAACCGGCAGGACCTGGTCCAGGCCGAGAACATAGCCAGGAGAGTGGGTTAACATCAGCAGAGCTAAGAGGAAGATGGATCACATCAATATAGCGCTTGATTTGGCTGGCAACCTTCAGGCTAGTGGCCTGGAGGATGTTCAGCTTATACACCAATCGATTCCTGGTTTGGACCTGGAAAAAATCGATTTGAGATGTTCCTTTTTAGGTAAGCATCTAGCAATGCCGGTACTCATAAATGCTATAACCGGAGGGGTAGACCAGGCGCTGGAAATCAACCGTGACCTGGCCTTGGTTGCGGGCAGAATGGGAATTGCCATGGCGGTCGGTTCTCAAACTATAGGTCTCGAGGATGCTAGTGTTAAGAGCAGTTTTAAGGTCGTGCGCGATGTCAATCCAGAAGGTCTCATCCTGGCCAATGTAAGTGCTAATACACCACCGGATCAGGCGTTTAAAGCAGTGGAAATGATAGACGCCGACGGGTTGCAGCTGCATCTTAATGTCCCGCAGGAACTGGCCATGCCGGAAGGGGACAGGAACTTTCGCGGGGTCATTGATAACATAGCCCAGATCGTACTTCATTCTCCGGTGCCGGTAATTGCCAAAGAAGTCGGGTTTGGATTGAGCCGCGAATCAGCTGCGAAACTGTATGACGCAGGTGTGCGCTTTTTGGATGTCGGGGGCCGGGGCGGGACCGGCTTTATTGCTATAGAACAGGCCCGGGGTGGTTTACTGAGCAATGATTTTTTAGATTGGGGGATACCGACTGCAGCCAGTATTGCTGAGGTTCGTTCGACTGGGCTGCCGGTAACTTTGGTGGCCTCCGGAGGAATCCGAAGTGGGCTGTCGGGAGCTAAAGCGATGGCATTGGGGGCGGATCTGTTGGGGATGGCCGGACATCTCCTCAAAGCTTGGGCGACGGGCGGTACAAGTGCATTGGAAGCTCAACTGACAAGTTTTGCTTATGAATTAAAATGCAGTCTTTTGATGACGGGGATCAGCAGCTTGAATGATCTTAAACAGGTTCCGGTAGTGATCGGGGGGAATACCGCGCGATGGCTTGAATGTCGTGATATTGACCTCGACTACCGCGTTTAATATATAAAGTTACATATTTGATTCTGGAGCCGGTTCTCAATATAGAGCCGGCTTTTACATTTTTACGAGGCTACAGGGGTAATCTATCTAAATAAAGCGGAAAGGAAGATAAGCGTGGCAAGATTTCCATTAGGTATGTTGACCCTGTTGATCGTCTCAGTTTTGATCTACTTTGGCATAGGTCAGCGAGTGCTGGATCGCTTGCGGCTCAGCGACCGCGCTGCACTTGGCATAATTGCGGCTATCGTGGTTGGTAGTTTCTTCGATATCCCTATCAGCAGCCGGCTTAGCATCAATGTGGGAGGTGTCATACCGATCATATTGGCCGTTTGGGTCCTAGCCGGAGCCGGGCGTACTATTGAATGGGTCCGGGCTATACTGGCAGCGGTGGTTACGGGTCTGATTCTATATTTTGCTGGTCGAGTGCTGGGAGCAGACCCGGAGGAAATATTCATTGATCCGATCTATATTTATCCGATAGTAGCCGGAATTGTAGGATACATTGCTGGAAGGTCAAGGCGTGGTGCCTTTTTTGCAGCCGTTATGGGGGTGTTTTCCCTTGATGTGGGGCATTACATTTGGCTGGTGCGAACAGGGACCCCGGGCCTGGTAGACCTGGGAGGAGGCGGGGCCTTTGATGCCTTGATCCTATCGGGTTTTTTGGCAGTGCTGTTGGCCGAAGGAATTGGCGAGATCCTGGAACGGTTGCAGGGTGGCCCTAAAGTGGATGATCGACCGGAGGAACTGGTCAAGAACCTACTTGAACCCCAAACAGAGGCAGCGCGAAAACCGCTCGATGAAGACCGTGAGGAGGGCAAAGAAGATGCTTAAGAAAATCATAATAACCACGTTTTTATCGGTTATGATGATCGGAAGCTGCGCGAGTGTCGGCTTGGGGGCCTGGGAAATCGAGCGGAATGACGGGAAGTTCAATACACTCATAGACGAAAAGGGCCAAATATTGGACCAAACTTCACTACCGGTTTATGAAGGAGATGAGTTTATTGCTCCGGACAACCGGCGCTATAGGGTTACGAAGGTATCAGGTACCACCAGCTATTGCAAACAGGTAGGGATCGAAGACCTGTCAAAAGTTGATGGTGAGGATATCAATCTAGCGGGCATTCTTGGCTTGACCCCAGTGATGGGTAAAAACACTGGGACTATTGCCATTTATCATACTCACAGTGATGAATCCTATGTGCCGACCGATGGTACGGACAGTAAAAGGGGTCATGGCGGCATATTCCAGGTCGGACGGGCACTGCGTGACCGTTTGAAAAACACTGGAATTAAGGTGGTTCAGGATACTACGCCCCATGATCCGCATGATCCTAATGCCTACTATCGTTCACGTCGTACCGCTTCCAGGCTGCTGCGCCAGGGGGCGCTGGCCTTGATCGATGTGCACCGGGATTCAGCACCACCCCAGCGTTACCAGTCAGATGTCAAAGGGCAGAGCGTAACACGGGTCAAACTGGTCGTCGGTCGGCAAAATCCTCATATGGCAGCCAACCTGGCCTTTGCCAAGCGGCTTAAAGCATATGTCGATAAGAACGAAAAAGGTTTGGATGGGGGCATATTTATTGGGCGAGGTAATTACAATCAAGATTTAACACCGCGGGCTATGCTGATAGAGGTTGGAGCCGAGACCAACAGCAGATATCAAGCACAAAATGGTGTAAGAATATTTGCCTCGGCTATTCCTAAGGTATTAGGAGTCAGCAGCAGCCCTGCCCGCAAGCCATTTAGTCCGACCTCTTCATCGCGAAGTGATTGGACATCAGTGTTATGGATCATCGTAGCCGCGGCCGCCATTTATGGAGGATATATATTTATCAATCGCGGTAAAACTGGCAATAAATAGGTAGTGTTCAGGTAATGATCATCATTTACCATTGTTTTGGCGGTTCTCACTCGTCAGTGACAGCCGCCTCCATACATCTGGGGCTGATTCCGGCTGACCGTGTGCCTTCCAATGAAGAACTAATGAGTCTCCCGTATTTTGATAAAACACCAAAAGGAGACTGGGGTACTATAAGACCTATGGGAGTCGATGAGAATGGCAACATGGTTTATGTCATGGGTAAGAAGAACCTTGGCGATCGGTTCAATCACATGTTGATGGGTTTGGCAGACTTGGCCGGCATTCAGAATGACATAAAGGTCATAAACACCGTGCAATGTGTAAACCTGCTTATGATGTTAGGTGGATTCACATCACGTCGTCTGCGCATAGTAAAGGTCGGTCGGCCGATTGTTATATTTGGAACGCAAAGGGCATTCTTTTCGCTGGCCCAGCTAGTAACTAACGTTAAGGCTACCATGTTATAGGTCTATAGGTGTTCTATCTTGGCGGGTGAGGGTCGACTATGGATATTGTTTTTACCGGGGCAACCGGTGTACACCAGGCTTTGCTGGCTGCCCATATTTATCTTGGACAGCTTAATGATACAGATTTCTCGTACATCAAAGGACTTGCCGATCTGGATCTTGATAGTTTGGGTGAACCTATTTTTGTCGGTGAAGATAGTGCCGGCAACCATGTCTATACATTGGGTCTAGGTCAGGTGGAGATAGGGTGGAAAGCAGTTAACAACTTTTTGGATGTAGCTGAAGTATCATCGGATCGACTCCACATGTTAAAGGTAAAAGTCCCTTTTGAAAATGTTTTAAGCTATGGCCATATCATCAGAAAACTGCCGATGGGTGAGAGATTGAATTGGATCATCTCTAAATGGATTCTCAAACGGAGCTTTTCTGATATCATAGGTCAGGTAAACCAATTAATGAAGTAAGAGAGCGATAGGCTCTCTTTTTTATAAACAAAATGGCTCCACAACCACCCAACTTGACCAGCACCAAGCTTTCAAGGATAATGATGGGTAGTTGGCTGTTTTGAGGTGCATGAGATTGAAGTTTGATGGGGCTAGGGTTGCTGCGGTCGAGAAAGGCAGTATTGCTGAAGAAATTGGAATCGAGCCAGGAGACCGGATATTGTCGATCAACGGTGTGCCTGTGCTTGATATTCTGGATTATCAGTTTTTGTGCGCTGATGAGAGTCTAGAAATAAGTGTAGAGAAAACCAGCGGCGAGCAGTGGGTGGCCGATATCGAGCGAGATATCAGTGAGAGCCTGGGCATCGTCTTTGATGATGTGGTCTTTGACCGGATCAGGCCCTGCCGCAATAAATGCCTGTTTTGCTTCGTGGACCAGCTACCGCGCGGGATGCGTAAAACCTTATATGTGAAAGATGATGATTATCGCTTAAGCTTTCTTTACGGCAATTTTATCACCCTCACCAATTTGTCAGAGCAGGATTGGGGCAAAATTCTAGGTATGCGTTTAAGCCCCTTATATGTATCAGTGCATTCGACCGACCCCGAGACCAGGGTGCATCTGCTGGGCAGCAAAAGGGCGGTCAGCATCAAGCGGGACTTACAGTGTCTAAAAGATCACGACATCGAAGTGCATACGCAAATCGTGCTGTGCCCGGGCATCAATGATGGTGCTGATCTGATCAAAACGATCGAGGAACTAGCATCTTTCTGGCCTTCTATACAATCGGTGGGAATAGTGCCCGTGGGTTTGACTGGCCATCGGAAAGAGCTGGCTGATATACCGGCTGTATCTGTAGAACAAGCTCAGGGCTTGATAAGCCAGGTCAACAAGTGGCAGAAACGCTTCCGTAAAGATTTGGGGGTCGGGTTTGTATACCTGGCTGACGAATTTTACGTAAAAACTTCGCAGGAGTTTCCTCCCGCCGGGTATTATGATGATTATCCTCAGTTGGAAAATGGTATTGGTCTAGCCCGGCTGTTCTTAGATGATTTTTATCTTTTGAAACCGACTTTGATGGACTGGCATGACAAAAAAAGACCGATTTATATGGTGTGCGGGTACTCGGCAATTCCGGCGCTGCAGGAAATATCAACCGTGCTTAAAAGTCATGGGGTGGACCTGGGGATAATCCCGGTCAAAAACAGCTATTTTGGAGAACAGGTCACTGTTACCGGACTGGTGACAGGACATGATATAGTTGAAGCATTGGGTGCTGTTTATAGAGGAAAATCAATAATCATTCCTGAAATCATGTTGAAAGATGCTACTGATCTGTTTTTGGATAATATGACGATCAAGGATATCGCAGAGGCCACTGGGGCCTGCCTTCAGGTCGTGGAAATGGGAGCTGAGACATTGTTAGGAGCAATTACAAATATACTTGGGGACAAGAACGAAGGGGGTGCCAAGCATGTCTAAACCAGTTGTGGCCATCGTTGGAAGACCAAATGTAGGTAAGTCTACACTATTCAACCGGCTAGCTGGCATGCGCAAGGCTATTGTCGAAAATATTCCTGGTGTCACCCGGGACCGCATATATGAAAGCTCAGATTGGGATGGGCGCGAATTCATAATCATCGATACCGGCGGACTGCGTGATGACAAAGAAGATATTTTTGCTGTGGAGATACGCAAACAGGCCGAATTGGCCATTGAAGAAGCTGATGTAATAGTGTTTGTGGTGGATGCTCGGCAGGGTATCACTTCTGAAGATTCAATGGTAGCGGAAATGATGCGACGCAGCGGTAAACAGGTTGTTTTGGCTGCTAATAAAGTGGAAGATTTTCAACAGCAGAACGAATACTTCGAGTTTTGTGCACTGGGATTGGGTGACCCGATACCGCTTTCGGCAGCTCATGGAAGAAACATCAATGACCTCTTGGACGCAGTAGTCGAGCACCTGCCACCCGGAGTGGAATATGAGGATGAAGGCAACTCTACCAAAATAGCGGTAGTAGGAAGGCCTAATGTAGGAAAGTCCAGCTTGGTCAATGCAATACTAGGTGAAGAAAGGGTCATCGTTAGCGATATTCCAGGTACTACTCGTGATGCCATTGATACCCCGTTCGAATACAGTGATAACAAATATATATTAATTGACACAGCCGGCATCAGAAAAAAAGGGAAAATTACTGATAAAACCGAAAAATATAGTGTTATAAGGGCGCTAAAATCAGTAGAACGTGCCGAAGTTGTTTTGATCGTGTTAGATGCGACAGCCGGCGTTACGGAGCAGGACCAAAGGATAGCAGGTTTTGTCCATGATGAGGGACGAGCTAATGTAATTGTCGTCAATAAGTGGGACCTGGTAGTCAAAGACGACAAAACAATGCTGGCTTTCGACCGCAAGATTCGCGAAGATCTTAAGTTTCTGCCGTATGCACCGATTCTTTATGTGTCAGCTAAGACCGGTAAGAGGGTGGAGAAGATACTGGAACTGGTTGATTTCGTTGCTGAGCAGTATCACAGGCGTATATCGACGGCGGATCTCAATAAAGTAATAAATGAAGCAGTGCTGCTGAACCCACCTCCGGGAGCCGGTAAAAAGAAACTCAAAATATACTATACAACACAGATCAAGACGGCCCCGCCGCTTTTTGTGTTCTTTGTCAACGACCCTGAACTTATGCACTTTTCGTATATGCGGCACATGGAAAACATCCTGCGGCAAACGTTTGGCTTTGAAGGTGCACCGATCAAACTGCTGAAGCGCCAAAGAGAGAACAAGGAGGGGTAGTTTTTTGAAAGGTCTAGTTCTGATAATCTTTTGTTATCTATTGGGTTCTATACCGTTTTCTTATTTGGTCCCTAAGCTTTTCAGTAATTTGGATATCAGAAGGTTTGGCAGCGGAAATGTTGGTGCTACCAATGTGCTCAGGACCATCGGATGGCCAGCCGCACTCATGGCAGTTTCCGGCGACATTCTAAAGGGAGTGGTAGCCGCGTGGCTGGCGATCTATCTGGGTGGCGGCATTTACATATTATTATGTCCTTTGGTAGCCGTATTAGGACACTGTTATACGGTATTTCTAGACTTCAAAGGTGGTAAAGGAGTGGCGACTAGTGCTGGGGTATTGGCGGTCTTAGCTCCCAAACTGCTGCTGGTGCTGCTGCTAGTATTTGTTCTGGTGATCGTGATCTCGCGTTTTGTCTCGCTTGGCTCGATATTGGTAGCTACTGCCGCGCCGTTCCTAACTGTTTATTTATATCCCACTGAGTTATATCTGGTCTTCCTGGTTATCATTATAGCTTTCATTATTATTTACAAACATAAAGCCAACATCGACCGGTTGCGAAAAGGGACAGAACCTAAGATAGGAGAAAGTCGTTGAGGCTGATGACTAAAGTGAATCTCTGAGTCAAGAGAATAGTGCCGGTTCCGAAAACGGGGACCGGTTTTTTATTTTCTTGAATTTGATGTAAAATAATGTCAGGAGCTATCATGGTTACTTGACATCATTAAGTGGTTATTCAAGTTGCAATCTGGGTTATTGACGCGAAATATATTGGAAAAATGAACCATGAATGCGCAAAATAAAAGCAATGATTATTCATTTCATTGAATAACGACAACTTTCTATCTCATCCTGGCTTGATACACGCAATACAGGAAATATAGGCAGTTTTGTAGAAAGCAGTTATGGTTGCTTCAAAAAGAACTGGGGAGGGATAAGAGTTGTTTCCGATTCCATGGTATGTCGCATTGTTTGAGAGTGTGCCCGAAAATATTCTTCTCATCATTCTAGGATTCAAGCTATTCAATATTGATGTGAGTCTAAAGCAAACTGTTGTGATTGCTTGCGTAGCTGCGAGTGTAAGTTATTATCTGCGACTAGAAATGGTTCCGTTCGGGATTCATACATTGATTGGAATTGCACTACTGACTTTGATGTCTTCGCTTCTATTTCGCTTGGATTTCACTCATTGCTTGGTTTCAGTTTTAACTGGGTTCTTGATTCTAGGAGTTTTCAGCATTGTACTGGTTGCTGGATGGCAGGAAATAACATCAACAAGTGTTGACGATTTATCAAAAAAACCCTGGCTCTGTATTGCGTATTTTGTCCCTGTGGGTGTGATTATGGTGACAATTTACCACTATGTTAGAAAGTACTCACTTGTAGTGTTTGATTTGACCTTAACGAGGGATAGCTAATTATGAAGAAAAGCACCAGCCTGATAGTAATTTGTACGGTTCTGCTAGAGACGGTGCTAATAATTATTGTTAATCAACAGATTTACATTTCGAAAGATATAAGTAATCTTAAAGTATTTTTGCCTTTAGCGAACTTATTTGTTCTTGTTATTAGCGGACTGGCCATTGTTTCAATAAAAAAGATCGAAGAATCTGTTAAGAAACAAGTTGAGACTACCTTGCTAAAAGCGCATTTACAGCAGGTTGAAAGTCTTCTGAGTACTCTGCAATCACAGAAACACGAACACAGCCGGCATCTCCAAACGATACAGGCAATGCTGTATTTAGAGGAGCCCGAAAAGGCTAGGGAATACATAGACGGGATAGCGGACAATTACAGACATACAGAAGATATGGTTTATGTTGGACATCCGGCTTTGACTGGATTGCTAAATACCAAACGGAAAGTGGCAGAATCAAAAGAAATAGATTTTGCCTTCTCCATCAAATGCCCGCTAAGTGAGATGGAGATACAGCCCTGGGATCTGTGCAGCATAATTGGGAATCTTGTTGATAATGCATTAGAAGCTGCAATTGAGGATGATGCTACCCGACGAGTTAGTTTGGAAATAAAACAGGAAAGCAACTGGTACACAATATACGTGCACAATACAGGTCGTAAGATTTCCGATGTGGAGAAAAAGGAACTTTTTAGAGCGGGATATACGACAAAAATGTCCGAAGCGCGGGGATATGGTTTGTATTTAGTAAAAAAGCTGGTTGATGGTTACGGAGGCAAAATAGAGGTCTATTCTGGGGAAAGAACAACGTTTATCGTTTATTTGCCCATGAAAGGGTTGATGCAGGACGATAAAGGAGTTTTCAGTAAAAACAGCCAGGACCCTGGCGGTTCAGTTGCAGGCTGATGCAGAGAAGACGGAAGTCATCGCCTATGGTGCAGAAATTCTGTATGGTGCGATTTTTAAGTTTGTAGTTATTGTGGGATTGGCTTTATTAACCAGCTCACTGTGGACTACGTGCATCAGTTTTGTTGCGTATGCGGGCTTCCGCCTTTTCGGTGGAGGGGTACATGCTCAAGCTTATTGGAAGTGTCTGACCATCGGGACTATTATGCTCGTAGGAATGGGTAACCTAGCTAAGTTCGCGGTAGGGTCGACGATTTTAGTGCTTTTAGCTTTATTTGCCTTGTTTTTGGGACTTTGGACTATCATTGTCTGGGTCCCGGCGGGAACTGAGAAAAAAACAGTAACTGATTTCGAAACCAGAAATCGGATTAAGATGCAGGCAGTTTTCTTCATGACCGGATGGGCGATTATTACTCTGACTCTTACCTTATTAAGGTTAAATAACTATGCACTGGCGTCCATTCTGGGAGTCTTAGGTGCTCAGTTTATGGTAACACCTTGGGGGTATAGGACCATTGAGGTTCTTGATAATATCCTAAGCGGGCTGGAAAGGAGGTGTTAGAGTAATGAACGTTCTGAAGAAGTTGATGCTTACAAGTCTGGCTTCAGCATTTGTGCTAGTAGCAATGACAGGGATCAAACCTTATTGCTGGTATATTATTTATGAGCCTGATGTTCCCGAATGTCTTAAAAAGTAAGGAAGAATGTATGGCCAGAGTTTTGCTGCTCGAAGATGAAGAATATACGCGAAGATTCTTAACAAAGCTTGTTTCAGAGAATCCACTCATTGATCGTGTTTTTGCTACGGGCAGTGGTGCTGAAGCTGTTAATCTCGCGCGCGAGTACAAGCCAGAGATCGTCCTACTCGATATCGAGTTAGCGCCTGACGAGTCGTTGAACGGTATCGAGATTGCCCGTATCCTTTATGGGTTTAACCCTAATACTTATTTTGTCTTTATAACCGGTTATTCATCGTACGCTGTTGATTCCTTCAGCGTACATCCGTACGATTATATATTAAAACCAATAAAAAAAGAAAAAGTGATAGAAGTCATCAGTGTGCTATCAGGAAAAGTCACACGGCGGCAGGCAGCGCGTAAAAGTGCTGACAAAATAATAATCAAGTCCCGTACCGAGACATTGTTCATATCGCCGCGCGACATAGTGTTTATAGAGAAACAGGATAAATGCACATTGATACATACCAGAAGCAAGGTTTATGAGATCAATCAGACCTTGTCCGAGTTTGAGAATGTTCTGGGGGACAATTTTTTGCGTGCGCATAAATCTTACATAGTCAACATGGACAAGATCAGCAGGGTAATGGAAATTGGCAATCGATCATATCAGATTGAGTTCTACGGTTACAATAAAGTAGCTTTGATGAGCAGATACAAGTATGAGGAACACAGGGATATGTTTACCCCCTCATAACGAGGGGGTTTTGATTTATTTGGGGATATTAAGTTTAAACAGTTTTATCTGTTTTCGGTAGAATCCGGAGTTAGGGTTAGTGGCGTGCTCGATTCGACGAAATGTCTTACTGATTTGCATATTGGGCATAATTTAGATATTGGAAAAAAGTAGCAGTCAGCTATAATAAGGGTCATGGGTATGGACTTTCGAAAACGATTTGAACTAAATAAAAAAATAGAAGGCTCAGACCGAATGTGGGCAGAAGTCGGTTCTGAGGCTAAGTCAAGGCAGCAGGGTTCTTTGGGCGCGCTGCAGGCGCTGCTAACTCCGGCAGATACGGCTTTAATGATTTTTGACCGGGATCTGACACTGGTATTTGCCAACTCCGCATATGAAGCGGTTTTTGAGCTTCCACGGTATGAAGTCTTGGGATTATCAGTGGAAGCAGTATTTGCACGCCATAAAGATCCGCTAACTCATTCACCCTTCAAAATCAACCCCGACGTTCACAAATCAGGTGTTTATTTTGATTTAGATTTGCTATTACACAATGGGAAAAGAAAAAAGTTAGGTTGCAACCGATACACCATAGTTGATAATCTCGGGATTTTTCAAGGCATGGTTATTACGATTGGTGAGACTTGCGCCCATGACGACATGATCAATGCCGGGCCACAATTCAACAATTATCATATAGACTTTTTTAATATGATAAATAACTTGCGCAAATTCATGGAAGAAAGTGATCGAGGATTTGCTGTATATGACCGTGAGTTGATGTTTGTTTACTGTAATAAGAAATTTGAAAGTATAACCAGATTTCCGAAGAAGAGGATGATCGGACTCAAACCATGCGAAGTTTCAGGTATGATTTTCAATGATTTCGATAGCAATCCTGATTACGAAAGAATTATGTGTTCTGATGATTCAAAATGGAATTTTGAAGGGCCTGTAGTTTTGCATGATGGGAACCAGCTCCAGATAAGATTAGATGTATTTCCTCTTACGTGTGTACGAGGGGAGACCTATGGCCTAGTTAAAATCATAACTGATGTCGAGCGAGAGAAAAAGGAAGAAGAACGCAACAAGCTGTTAAGTAAGTTCACTCTAGTGGGTGAAATGGCAGCCACCCTAGCCCACGAGGTGAGGAACCCGATGACCTCCATCCGCGGTTTGGCCCAACTCCTTAAAGAGTCCTCTAATCCAGAACTGGAACATCTTTATGATTTGATGATCGAGGAAATCGATCGCGCCAATTCGCTACTGGCAAATTTCCTAAATTTAGCCCGTAATAATGTGCCACGACGAGAGAGTGTGGACATGGTGAAGGTGTTGAATTCCAGTCTTGCTTTGATAAAAGGTGATCTAATAAACAAGAACATTATTTTGCATACAGATATCGATTCCAACTGTTCCTGTGTGGGTGATCCTTATCAGCTCCGGCAGGCTTTCCTTAACCTCCTACGCAATGCGTGTGAGGCGATGAGCCAGGGAGGGAGGCTGAAAGTGACTGGGGCACACAAAGAAGATAAAGTGGTCATTGAAATCAGTGATACTGGACTGGGCATCTCGCAGACGGTTCAGGAACAGGTGTTAGAGCCCTTTTTTACCACTAAAGATGGTGGAACCGGCCTGGGGTTGTCTGTAAGCTACAGAATCTTTCAAGAGCATGACGGACGTATGATGATCGAGTCCCGCGAGGGAAAGGGCACCCGCATAATGATCGAACTGCCTATCGAAAGTCGTGATTCCCTCTCTGAAATCCGCTGATCATTCCTAAGTAATTATCTTGTGTTTCTAAGTCTTGCCAACTGTATCAGGTTAATCCTTTAGGTGTAAGTGTGTGGAAGAACCACACTTTTTTTCTTGTGTGGTTATATTCGTTATACATGCTCAATATATTTATACTGTTAACGTTCCCCGGCGCATAAGCATTAGGAAAGCTTAATTACCAGGGTAGGAAAGCTTCTAGCGAAAGTTTTAACCGAGGAGGGAAATAGAGTGGAAGGAAACAACATCTTGAGAGATATCGCTGAACGAACCGGAGGCGATATTTATCTAGGGGTTGTTGGACCGGTACGAACTGGCAAATCAACTTTTATCAAGCGTTTTATGGAACTGATAGTTATACCAAATATTAAGGATCCTTATGAACGCGAAAGAGCTAAGGACGAATTGCCCCAAAGCGGAGCGGGCCGGACAATAACCACCACCGAACCTAAATTCGTACCAAATGAAGCTGTAGAGGTCAACTATAAAAACGGTTATAGTTTCAGGGTGCGTTTGATTGATTGCGTGGGATACTCAGTTCCGGGCACTATTGGATACGAGGAAGACGAAGAACCCCGCATGGTTCGGACACCATGGTTTGATTACGAGGTGCCATTCGGCGAAGCAGCGGAACTGGGCACCCGCAAGGTAATTGAAGACCACTCCACCATTGGAATCGTTGTCGTTACTGACGGTTCAATCAGCGATATCCCTAGAGAAAATTATGTTGAAGCTGAGGAACGAGTTGTAAGAGAATTAAAGGAATTGGACAAACCATTTATTTTGATCCTCAACTCCACCCGACCCTTCGCCCAGGACGTTGTAGATCTGGCAGAGGAGCTTTCCAACAAATATGAGGTGGCAGTGGTTCCCCTGGACTGCCAACAGATGACTCGTGAAGATATTTTGCGAGTTCTGGAAGAGGCCTTATATGAGTTCCCCGTCCAGGAGGTCAATATTAGGCTGCCGCGCTGGGTCGACGAACTGGACGAGGATTCCTGGCTCCGGGGTACGGTGGAAGGGTCGATTAGGGATATTCTAGAGGATGTCAAGAAGGTGCGCGACATCGATCGAGCCATGGAGAAGCTTTCGAACATTGAGTACATAAGCTATGTCACCATTGAGGAAATGAACCTGGGATCTGGCGTGGCTTCAATCGAACTATCGGTGCCGGAGGATGTATACTACAGGATATTAGCCGAGGTCAGTGGTTTTCTAGTCGAAGGTTCACACGATGTTTTGCGGCTCATGCGTGATCTCAGTGTAGCCAAAAAAGAGTTCGATAAGGTGGCTGCAGCACTAGAAGAGGTGAAAGAGACTGGCTATGGGGTAGTTACTCCCCGGCTGGAAGAAATGTTCCTGGAGGAACCGGAGCTGATTCGCCAGGGCAACCGGTTTGGTGTAAGGTTGCGTGCAAAAGCACCTTCGCTGCATATAATAAGGGCAGATATTTCAACCGAGATCACTCCTATTATAGGGACTGAAAAACAGACTCAGGAATTGGTTAGATACATGCTGGACGAATTTGAAGAGGACCCCAAGAAGATCTGGGATTCGAATATTTTCGGCAAGTCACTGCATGATCTGGTACGGGAGGGGATTCAGAACAAACTCCATAGAATGCCGGAGAATGCGCAGTCCAAGTTGGCAGATACCCTGCAGCGTATCGTAAACGAGGGCAGCGGCGGACTGATCTGCATCCTAATTTAACCTGTCAACAGCAAGCCGGTCTTGAAAAAGGCCGGCTTCAGACTTGTGACAGAAGCGAATCTCGGCGTTATTTCGAAACCCCGTTCAATCAACGTACCTCAGTACGCTTCAATCACGGGATTTTCTCATGCCTTGATCTTCACTCCTGTCATAAGCCCGATCAGATTATCGACATTCTGGAATCTGAGCCGATCTTGAAAAAGGCCGGCTGTTTTTTTTACTTGTCACAGGCTAAATGAAGGAATTAATGGGGGTTAAACAGAAACATACTATTAGCATAAAAGAAATGAGTGAAGTTGTTTTGAAGAGACTGGTCTTCTTTGAAGGCGACACTCCTAATTTCGAAAAGAGAATAAACGATTTTATATTTGACCAGCGCTACAAACTGCTCGATATTACGATGCTGGAGTGGGATCGCTATCAGCGCCACTACCACATTGGTTTGTTGGTAGAAGAACAGTTGAAGTTCTTTCGACAGAACTGTTTGGTTTTAGAGGCCAGGGACCCCGAAATAATGACTAAGGATTTGGACGATTTTTCGAGTGTCATGGCCAAGGCTAAGAATATTGAGTATGATATCAACTTCATTAAAACTTTTAGGATCCGCACACCGCGGGGAGAAAAGTATTATTCCTATGTTTTATATCAGGATTAGTATGAGGCTCTGACAGCCTTTTAATAGGAGATCGTTTCTAATGGAAGAAGATAAGAAGAGTATATTAAACGAAATTATTATGTATATCCCGAATTTCCTGAAGTTAATGTATGGGTTGGTTTCCGATCCCCGTGTCAAGTTTCAGGAAAAGGCGCTTTTAGGAGCGACGATTGCCTATGTCTTGTCGCCGATCGATTTGATTCCGGACATTATTCCGTTTTTGGGACAGGTCGATGATTTGCTGCTGGTATCACTAGTTGTATTGCGGTTTTTAGAACAGTCAGGTCAGGACGTGGTTCTTCAGTATTGGAAAGGCAGACGCAGCCTACTCGACTTGACGGTCAATACACTAAAACTATCGGCCTTTTTCATTCCGCCGGCTATATATGATAAGATCATTAAGAAATCGGGGTACGAGGGAGAATACATCGACGCAGAATATCACGTTAACAAGGATTCGATCGACTAGCTAACCCTCCTGCTGCTCCATATTTAACAGATAAAAAGAATAGTTAGTACCGGCTGATTGCAGGAGTGATCGGCTAATTTTATATGTTGTTGCGTATAGAGATAAAATGGAGGGGATATGAGTGTATCAGGTCATTATAGTGGGAGCGGGTCCGGCAGGAGCCTATCTAGCCTATTTGTTAGCTCGTGAAGGATTAAACGTCCTT
Source organism: Acidobacteriota bacterium (assembly GCA_050259595.1). Taxonomy (GTDB): domain Bacteria; phylum Bacillota; class Syntrophomonadia; order Syntrophomonadales; family DTU052; genus JBLNAX01. Next base: position 55,183 of record JBLNAX010000001.1, read on the forward strand.
ATCCTGGAGAAAGCCAAACTGCCGCGATATAAGGCCTGCGGCGGCGGTATCACACCTAAAGTGATCAAAATGGTCGACTTTGACCTGAGCCCGGTAATCGAAGTGGCAGTACATAGAATCATCGTTACTCATAAAACGCTAAGGCCTATCGATGTTACTAAGAAAGATCCGGTAGTATACATGGCCAGTCGTGATAAATTTGATATGTTTTTAGTGGACAAGGCCAAGGAGGCCGGAGCCACGGTCATAGAAGGAGCCAAGGTAGACAACATCAAGGTGAACGAGAATAGCGTGGAAGTAATGGCTGGCGATCAGAGCTGGCGGGCTGAGTTGGTTATTGGAGCTGACGGCGCGTTGAGCCGTGTAGGCAAGATTCTCGGACTGGCTCGCAAGAGGGTGATCGGCACCGCTCTGGAGGCTGAGGTTGAGGTTCCCCCTGATAAGCTGGCAGTTGAACAGAAGATAGTCAGGCTGGATGTGGGGTTAGCCTGGAAGGGATATGCCTGGAGTTTTCCCAAAGCCGATCATCTGTCCATGGGAATTGGACACCTGAGTACATCCGGTAAGGGACTAAGGCCTAAGTTTAAGCAGTTCCTTGGCCATATGGGCTTGGACCAGATCGAGCCGGCCCCTAGGTTAGTCGGCTGGCCGGTTCCTACCACAGCGAAACCGACTGGTCTAGCTCGCGGACGAACCATGGTGATCGGGGATGCAGCCGCCCTGGCCGATGGTGTGACGGGTGAGGGCATCTATGGCGCGATTTACAGTGCGATTTTGGCGGCTGAAGTAATCCTAGATGAGATACATAAACCTAAACCAGCACTAGACAGGTACAGCGCTCTGATAAGGGAACGTATGGGACAGCAGCTTCGGATTGCTTTAACAGTTTCAAATTGGTTGTTTCCGTTTTACGGGCTGGCACATAGAATGGCTGTTAAGAGGCGCGATCTTGATGATTATGTGGTGCAGGTCATTGCAGGGGACCTTACATATAAAGAATTTATGGATACCTGTCGGAAGCATTTCATAGGCTTCTAGCCTCGAATAGAATTGACGGTGTGACTTAGTTGTAATTGTGGAATTCCGAGTTCTTTTCAACCATATCGGCAAA
>JBLNAX010000002.1:0-4809 GCA_050259595.1 Acidobacteriota bacterium
AGGTCGGCCTGGATGGTGCTCGACACAGTTTTAAGGACCCATTCGTCACTCAAGTTCCTGAAAGGCAAGTTTGTTCGCAGTTGGAGGCATTGGTTGGGTATCTGAACGAGACTGCCGTTGACATGAAACTCGAAAGGTTGTCAGGACCATGGCTGCCGCCTCTGCCTGAATCAGTATATCTCGAAGATGTAATGAGTAGAGATCGGATTTCCTGGGACGGTGAAAAATGGACATTATCACCGGTTGGACTGGAAGTTGTTTTGGGTCTTGTAGATGATCCGGCCGAAAGGGAACAGCGGCCGCTGGTTTTGAACTTGGCCCGAGAAGGGCATGTGGCGCTATATGGAGTTCCTGGCTCTGGGAAAACCACTTTTGTGCAGACTATGATCACTTCATTGGCAATGGCATACTCGCCGAATGATGTGAATATTTACATATTAGACTGCGGGGGCCGTAATCTAAGTTTGTTCGAGAAATTACCTCATGTGGGCGCGATCATTTTTGCGGATGAAACAGAACGGGTGATTAGGCTGTTTAAACGCTTAGATAAAGAGATGCGATTAAGAAAAGAATTGTTCGCTTCTGCAGGAGTGACCACTCTTGGTGCTTACAGGGCTCAGGCTGAAGCCAAGATCCCTGCATTTGTGGTCATGCTAGATAATTACTCGGGTTTTACTGCGGCATTCCCGGACGAAGGGGATCTGCTTCTGGCCAATATCGTCAGAGAAGGTGGGAATCTGGGGATACACTTGCTGCTGACGGCCAACAACCCTTCAATGGTGCGGTATAGCATTACTAGCAACGTTACCTACAGTATTGCACTTCAGCTAGCTGAGCGTGGTGATTATGGAGCTGTACTGGGTCGGATGCTGGGTGTAGCTCCGGATGCTTTGCCCGGTCGAGGGATGATCAAGGGCACAACTCCGTTGGAGTTCCAAACCGCCCTGCCAAGTGCCGGTATTAATGAAGCCGGCCGCAGTTCTGCTCTGCGGAATATGGTAAACACTATGAATAAGAGTTGGGCTGGTAAGATGGCTGATACAATAACTATTCTCCCGGAAACAGTTGACCTAAGTTCACTGTTGGGCAATGCAGCCGAGCTCCCAATCAGAATACCAATTGGTATCGAAATCGAGGACTTTGCCGTTGTACAAATGAATCTAACTGATGGACCGAATTTCATGGTTTGCGGGCCGATGCAAAGCGGTAAGACCACTCTCCTGCAGTCAATTATTGTGGCTTTGAGCCGCAGTTACACACCAGATGCTATAGCGATACATATAGTAGATTCTTTTAATAGTTATCTGGAACTAGTCGATCTTCCTCAGATCAAAACTTATATACAGGATGAAGAGACTATGAGCGATGTAATGGAACAAATCAGTGAGACTATTGCAGAGCGTCGGGAGTATGTAGATAACCTGAGGTCGGGTGGGGCTAAGCTACCCGATTGGATCCCATCAAAGGAACATCCGCTGATCGTAATCATTATTGACGGTTATGAATTTACAAAATCCTATATAACGCCGTTTGCCGGAGAAACACTGGAGACGGTCATAAGAAAGGCCCGGGGTCTAGGTATTCATATCATTCTGGCGGGTTCACCGGGAGATATCAGCGGCAGTTATGATAATTGGATAAAAGCCTTGAAAGAACAGCAAAACGGAGTACTACTGGGGACTACTGAGTATTCGGATCTACAAATGTTTGGCATACGCTTACCTTTCGGTAGTTCTGGCAGGCTGCTGCCGCCTGGAGAAGGATTCTATGCTCGCAGAAGACAGCCATTCCAAAGGTTCAAGGCAGCCGTATATAATGCAGGCAATTTTGACAGTTCGCCGATGCTGGAAGCGGCTGCTGGTGAGTGTTAGACTGAATATCATAAACAATTTTGGCTGAGTAGTATGGGATATTTTACAAAAGCATGTATAATTGAATTGTAAGTACAATTATTTTAGTGGCATCTTGCTGTCAAACAAGGAGCTAATAATAATGAGAATAAAAATCAACAGATTTATTACTGCCTTAATACTGGGCTTGATGCTTGTAGCCATCCAGCCGCTGCCGACTGTACTGGCTGACCAGTATCCGACTCCGCCGAGAGTTACCCAACTTGAAAAACTACTTAAGATCAAACTAACTCAGGATTCACGTTATCGCGGGATATGGAATTACACTAGAACGACTGCGGACATGAAAAAGAAAAAATATAACAGCAGTTATACAGTGCGGTACCGGCTCGATAAAGATGTGACCACGGTCGCCATAGTTTGGTGCCCGGGAGTAAAGGATCTGTCGCAGGTCTCAGTCGATCTGGCACCGGTACAGAAAGTAATGGACCTGTACTTCCCTCGGTCACCTAAGAAAAATGAAGTATTGTATAAGGTTGAGGAACTAGTGGCAAGATCTAGAGCCAACTGGCAGGATAAGACTAAACCCCTACACTATTATATAGATGGGTACACGGTAGCCCTGGGCAATAATGATTTTGTAAATGTAGTGATATACAAGGGTGCGCCATATTCGACAAAACCGCAGGGGAATACAAAAGTAGATCCTTTTAAGGGAGTTCGCTAAAAAGCATAAAATAATAAGGGGCCGGAAACTCCGGCCCCTTAGATTGTAAATCATTATAATATGTGGTCTCTGGGTTACTGTGGATTCCTATTGGCTGCCCGCCAAGCCTTAAGAGATATGGGACCACCTTTCACGATATCTTCGACCTGGATTTCCGAAAGGTCTTGTTTAACAAAGAAACTGTTCCAACGGCTGGTATGATCACCCATATCACTGCCTATATAAACGTAGTAATAGCTTTTAATCATCGGATCACTGTCACTGGGAATCGGGCTGCCGTCTATTCGCATGATAAGCTTGCTTTTGGTTTTGCTATTTTTATTGTAGTCTGAGATGCCTTTTTCAAATTCTTTGATTTCCGGAATACTCTTTGTCAAATAGTCAAAAACCTGCTGGTCAGTAAGATTTGAATTGGTAGTAGGGGTTTGGATCTGCATCGTAAATTTTTCTGAATCCTCCATTTTTGAGGTAGTATCCTTTGAACTCTGAGGATTTGGCTTGTCTGTACCGCAGGCTGTAACGGACGCAACCATCATGAGTATCATAACTACTAGCAATGAGGCTTTGACATTGCGAATAATCAACATATCGAATCACCCTCCAAATTCAATCTTTAGTTCGGTGTAGTAAGACTATCATCACCTGATAAAATATTTTATCGCTTTTTGCTCTTAATGTCATTATTGCAAGACTACGAGGCAAATGATGTTTGTGTTATTATGTTGTTGTGTCAAAATCGGAGGAATTTTAATGAATTCAAATATGCACCAAATCCACAAGACGATGCTGATATGGGGTGAGCCTATCGCGGCTTATGACTTCGTGCTGAAGTGCAGTGCTCGCCAGCCCGTTATATGGGCCCATTTTGGTGATGTCACTCATGATATAGCTGAAGGTATTATCAATATAAGAGCAATAGGAATCGATCAGATTTCTGGAAGTAATGGAGATTTTAAGGTCAGGATCGAGACTGATTCGGACTTTCGGGAGTACAGCGTGGGTAGTATTGTAGTCTTTCCTGATCATAAGGCGGATGTCGGTCAGAAAAGATTGCATGACGATCATAATGAAAACTGTGTAATGTTGATAGATGCTGCAGAAGTTGGGCATGGCCAGTATAAAAAGGTCTTAACCAGGGCGCTGGAACTAAGTAATAGAGGTCAACAAATCTATTTTGTCACCGATGAGGTCCAAGTGGCTTACCCTGACGGTGAGCAGTTTTATCAGAAAGCCCGAGAGGCGGGGGTAGTATTTTTCAAGGACTGTATTTATAGGAAAGAACCCATCGGTTCAGGCTGGACAGTTGAGATAAGTGCGAAAGGTTTAGGAGAAATAGATACTTATGTCATTGATGTTGATGAAATTATCAAGGTTAGCCCACAGATAATCAGTAGTGACTATATAGATCTACTCAAGAAGTTAGGGGTCGGCCAAAGCAGGCTGCAGGAGCAGTTCCCTTACTCCACAAGGCGGCAGGGAATATTTGTAGTTGATGATCCAGACCTAATGGGAAGCATATTGACTCGTACTTACTCGTATACAACCGGGGAAATCAATGCGCCCGACGGTCGTTTTGAAATAATGCCGGAACTTTGTGCTATGTGTCTCACCTGTTTTCGAGTCTGCCCTCATGGTGCATTGAGATTTGGGCAGCCGTCAGATAATCTATATGGTCAGGCCATGATCATCGATGATAAGGCCTGTGGTGCCTGTGGTATGTGTTACGCGGAGTGCCCGGCTAAAGCGATAAGTCTTAAAGGACTGGGCAAAGTCGGAAAAGCAGTGGTTTTAGCTTGTGAAAACTCGGGAGGACCGTTGTTAAAAGGACGGGGGCTGGATTACCGCCTGTTTCCGTGTGCTGGGGGCATTTCCATAAACGATGTACTAACAGTGATTGAGGAAGGTGCTGAGCGGGTATTGTTGCTGGCTTGTCATGAAGGTAAATGTCAGCACGAATATGGTGGAAAAAGGCTGCAGTCGCGGGTGAGCCGGCTCAATCGTTTATTAGACCGGTTCAAACCCGGTTATAAGGTGGAATTAGTAAGAATATCGGCTGTCGATAAGCCGGAAGACGTTCTGCGGAGAGTGGGGAAGAGTAAGTGATTGTTGGGGAACTCAAGCCTTTGGACGAGATCAAGGATATTGTTAAGGATTCACAAAATGTTGTGGTTTTGGGCTGTGGCGGTTGTGTAACAGTTTGTCAAACGGGTGGCGAGCGCGAAGCTGAGACTC
>JBLNAX010000003.1:0-4342 GCA_050259595.1 Acidobacteriota bacterium
ACTATGGCGATTTCAACGAGATCAAAAATAATCTTAATAACTGCATCGATGTAATGAGCGGTTTATTACAGGAGACTGACTTACTTATCAAGGCGACCAAAGAGGGTCGGCTGGACACCCGGGGCAAGGCCGATAAGTTTGCCGGTGGCTGGGGTGAGCTGGTCAGCGGAGTCAACGATCTGATCAATGCCTTTGTGGGTCCGATCAATGTAACAGCCGAATATGTTGATAGGATATCCAAGGGGGATATACCACCCAAGATCACAGATACATACTATGGCGATTTCAACGAGATCAAGAATAACCTTAATAACTGCATCGATGTGATGCGTGGTCTGCTGGATGAAACGGGGACCCTCATCAAGGCTACCCAGGATGGCAAGCTCGATACCCGCGGTAAGGCTGACAAGTTTGTCGGTGGCTGGGGTGAGCTGGTCAGTGGAGTCAATGACCTCATCGATGCCTTTGTAGCTCCCATCAATGTTACAGCTGAGTATGTGGATCGTATTTCTAAGGGCGAGATCCCACAGAAGATCACAGATATATACAAAGGAGACTTCAACGAGATCAAGAATAACCTGAACAACTGTATCGACGGCCTCGGCGGGCTGGTCGAATGCAATCATATTCTGCACCGGATGTCGATGAACGACCATACTACTGGTGTTGAAGGTCAATACCAGGGCTTATATGGGGAAATGGCCCATGCTACTAATGAGATCCGTGACCGTCTGGTCGGTGTAACCCGGCAGATCAATGAGATCGCCGTCGGTGACACTACTGAGCTGGAGGCACTGAAAAAGGTAGGTAAGCGCTGTGAAGAAGACAAGCTCCTGCCGGCAGTCATCGAATGTATGGATGTTATTGAGCTCCTGATCAAAGATACAATGGCGTTAGCCGCCGCTTCAGTAGACGGCAAACTGTCAACCAGGGCTGATGTATCCAAACATCATGGGGAGTATCGTAAGATAGTCCAGGGGATCAACGATACTCTGGATGCGGTAATCGATCCAGTACAAGAAGCGGCAGCTGTCATGAACGAGATGGCCAAAGGTAACCTGCAGATCAGGGTTACCGGTAATTACAAGGGTGATCACGCACAGATCAAGGATGCCTTGAACGACACCATCGACTCGGTCAAAGGCTATATAAATGAAGTCTCCAATGTGCTTAACGAGATGGCCAATGGCAATCTGGATGTATCCATTCAGAGCGAGTTCCGGGGCGACTTCATCGCCATGAAGGACTCCATCAATATGATCATCAACGCCTTCAACGAGGTAATGGAAGAAATCAATACCGCTGCCAACCAAGTGGCATCAGGCTCTAACCAGGTATCAGACTCAAGTCAGTCGCTGTCCCAGGCTTCGACTGAGCAGGCAGCGTCTATCGAGGAGATCACAGCATCCATTACCGAGGTTGCGGCTCAGACCAAGCAGAACGCGGTCAATGCCAATCAGGCCAATGAACTGGCCCTCTCTGCCAAGGAGAATGCAGTCCAGGGCGATGAAGAGATGCAGGAGATGCTGAAAGCAATGTCTGAGATCAACGAATCATCAGCCAACATCTCCAAGATAATCAAGGTTATCGATGAGATCGCCTTCCAGACCAACATTCTAGCTCTGAACGCTGCGGTAGAAGCGGCTCGAGCCGGGCAGCACGGCAAAGGATTTGCAGTGGTAGCAGAGGAAGTAAGAAACCTGGCAGCCAGAAGTGCAAATGCTGCCAAGGAAACCACAGTTATGATCGAAGGTTCGATTCAGAAGGTGGAACAGGGGACCAAGATCGCCAATGGCACCGCTGAAGCTCTGAATAAGATAGTTGGTGGCGTAGCCAAGGCAGCCGACCTGGTAGGCAACATTGCTATAGCATCCAATGAACAGGCCACAGCTATAGCTCAGATCGACCAAGGATTGGCTCAGGTCTCTGATGTGACCCAGATGAATACGGCAACCGCCGAACAAAGTGCCTCCGCCAGCCAGCAGCTGGCTAGCCAGGCCGAGCTTCTCAAGGAACGGGTTGCTCGCTTCAAGCTGAGAAAACACGGCGCTGCCATAGGCGGAATGGCTGGGGTAAGCCCTGAGATCTTAAAAGCTATTAGGGATGCAGTAGCTAGAAACAACGGTCCTGCTGGCCACCATGAGGAAGCTAAGGCTGAAGCAGCTGCAGCCAGTGCGGCTCCATCTAACGGTGCTGCTCCCAAGATCAAGATATCGTTGGACGATATGGAGTTTGGTAAATATTAAACCCATAAAAACTGTTATTACAGGGACGGGCTGTCATCTAGCCCCTGCTGAGGCGGCTCGTCCCTTCCCCCACCTTTTTAAAGTGTAGGTGTAAAATGGTTGAAATAGATGATAACGAATTTGAACAACTGTCAAAGTATATCAAGTCTCACTATGGTATCAACTTAAAGACGGAAAAGAAGTATCTAGTGGTTGGCCGCTTACAGCAAGTGTTGGCGGAGAAAGGTTTTACAAGTTTCTCGCAGTATTATAATCACATTACTCACGATCTCAGTGGAGAAGCGGTAAGAACATTGATATCCAAAATAACTACCAACCACACTTTTTTTATGCGTGAATTTGAACACTTCGCTTACTTTCGTGATACCGTGCTGCCCTGGATAGCTTCCAAAGAGAAGTCGACAAAGGATCTGCGCATATGGAGTGCAGGATGCTCGACAGGGGAAGAACCCTATACTCTGGCCATGATCTTACACGATTATTTTGGACCGGATAAGAGAAACTGGGATGCACGGATCCTGGCTACTGATATATCGCCAGCCGTGATCGAGACGGCTACCCGGGGAAATTATAGCAGTGATCAATTAAATAGTGTTCCTGAAGCCTGGAAAAAGTCATATTTTCGTAAGCTGCAAGAGGATAGTTGGACAGTCGCGGATAATATTAAGAGTGAAGTGATCTTTCGCAAGTTTAATTTGATGAATCGGCAGTTTCCCTTCAAACGCCAATTTCATGTTATTTTCTGCCGTAATGTCATGATCTATTTTGATCAAGATACCAAAGACGAGCTGATTAATCGCTATTATGAGGTCACTGAACCCGGTGGATACCTGTTTATAGGACATTCTGAGACTATTAATCGCAGCGAGACGAAGTATAACTATATCAAACCAGCTATATACAGGAAGGATTAACTCTATGCTGAAGAGGAAAATACGCGTTCTGATAGTTGATGACTCTATGGTTTTTCGGGAGACTCTGGCCCGGGGAATCGCTCTGGACCCTAGTATCGAAGTGGTTGCCACTGCCTCTGATCCATACAGCGCCCGTGACAAAATCGTGGAATTTGAGCCGGATGTAATGACCCTGGATGAAGAAATGCCTAAGATGAATGGGATCGAATTTCTTCGTAAGCTAATGCCGCAGTACCCGATCCCGGTGGTCATGGTCAGTGCAGTGAGTGACAAGGTGTTTGACGCACTGAATGCAGGTGCGGTGGATTTTGTAAGCAAACCCGATGCCAAAAGCGGCGGTATGGAATCGCTGATCAATGAATTGATAATCAAGATAAAAATCGCCTCAACCGCCAAAGTTGGGCACTGGAAGAGCCAGCCCAGCGGTCAGATCACCAGCCGGGTCAGCGGTGACCTCAGCAATACGATCATTGCGATCGGCGCCTCGACTGGTGGGACCGAAGCCATATTACAGGTTCTAAAATCGTTTCCCCGCGAGATGCCGGGCATAGTAATGGTTCAGCATATGCCTCCGGTATTTACAAAGCTGTATGCTGAGCGGCTTAATAACTCGTGTCTGCTAGAGGTGATCGAGGCCTGTGATGGGGACCGAATAGTACCAGGCAGAGCATTGCTAGCACCAGGTGATTATCATATGCGCATCAAAAAAACAGGTTCAGTATATACAGTACAATGTTTTAAAGGTGAGAAGGTAAATGGTCATTGTCCTTCAGTTGATGTTTTGTTTGATTCGGTTGCAGAACAAGTCGGCCGCAACTCATTAGGGGTCATCCTGACTGGTATGGGCAGTGATGGGGCCAAGGGGCTTTTGAACATGAGAAAACGCGGTGCCCGCACTATCGGCCAGGATGAAGAATCATGTGTTGTATATGGAATGCCTAAAGTTGCTTTTGAAATTGGTGCTGTTCAGCGCCAGGCGCCTTTACAGAATATTGCTGTAAACGTGCACTCTATGTTGAATGGGTGATAGCACATGCTGGTCATAGTTGGGATAGGTGAGTACGCGGTTTCCGGCCAGGAAGACGATATCATTAAGACTTTCGCCCTGGGTTCTTGCGTAGCAGTAACCGCCTACTATCCGGTAACGAGAGTGCTGGGCTTGGTACATATAGCGCTGCCAGA
>JBLNAX010000004.1:0-3489 GCA_050259595.1 Acidobacteriota bacterium
TATGTTAAAAACCGTAAGCCTTTCTAAGCAACCTTCAATAATCACTGAATCAAATACTAACAAAATTGTTAATGACTTCTCTGCTGCCCTGGCTTATTCGGATATTGACACCTTGAGAAAAGTGATCAGTCCCAAAGGCCTAGTAATTATAAGGAATTTTGGTTCTGGCAACGGCACCAGAGGCAAAGATGTTCGGACGCTGTACTCAGCGAAAGACATTCCTAATGATTTGAAATTTCCTGTTTCAGAGGAGACTCCAGTAGACTTAAAATGGCTATTCTCTGGGACCGCTAAGAAAGCGCCTAACGTCAATTCAAAGAACGATGCTAAGCAAAAGCCTTTCAGATTTTTGGACAATACGACCAGCAATACAGCGGGACCACCAACCCAAGAAATCCGTGACAAGTGCAGTGCTCTAACAAGCGATCCCACCTTTGAACCCAAAGCATTTGTATTGGGTAATGAACTAGTGCTGACCGAGTCCGAACTAGCCGATGATATCCCCGATGGCGGCTGGGCAGTATTCGAAAAAGATGGAGATCGTTATGTACTAAGAGCAATTATAGATCTGCGGTAAAAAATAGCCGAATACCTACATAAACGCATCAAACAATCCCTTAAACTCAAACCCCGCAATAACGGCATCTGAATACTTTTCATAACCGGAGGCTTTGCCTCCTTCCAGTTGGCGGGATCTGATGCCGTATTCGATGGACATAGAGGCCTCGATAAAGGCAGCAAGCTTGTCGCAGATCCTGATGACCTCGCCGTCGATCGGCGAGTAGGCATCCAGGTTGTACTTGGCTTGGATCTCGTCCGAAGGATAGGCGACTACGATGTTTTCCTTAACGATCTTGCTGTTGAATTCGTCCTCGATAAAGTAACGCAGTTCCTTGTGCCAAGCCAATGGCAGCAGAGGCAGTAGACGCTCCTCGATCTCTTCTTTCTCGATTTCCTTAATGAAGTCGTCTAAGCCGCTTACCCCTTCCTTTACCGGGGAGATTATGTCACGGGTCAATACCTCGGGCAAGTCGTGGAACAGACCTCCGAAGAAGTTATTATAAATGCGCTTTTCGCAGGAGCCTATTTCAACTGATACCAGGTAAGTCAGAATGGCAACTATCAGCATGTGCCCCATGACCGAAGTTTCAGGCACGCGCGGCGAGTTAGCCCAGCGCTGTTGAAAGCGGAGTTGGCCGATAAAGTCTAGGAATTCGCGCAGCTTCTTGTTCAGCTTCTGCACACCCTGCAGCTCGAAATGTTCTTCGATCTGGTTATCCACACTGGCTTTGGTCTCGTTGATACCATATAGGTTTTTATTTAAATCGTATATAAGCTTAAACTCCCATTCGGTCGCCAGATAGTGGGCAGCTTTAAGTATTTTCTTCTCAACAGCCCAATACTCTGTGTCCTGCAGGTAGCGCGACATTTTGTTGTAGAAGTTGTCCTCTATGTTAGCGATAGCCGGTGCGATCTGGTCCAAAACCCACTGGTTAAGCTCCGAGCCATAGCGGTCCATCAGCTTATGGAAGACCGGCGGCTTAAGATCAGTCAGCTTTATGCGATGCAGAAATTCAAATATACCGCCTTCGATCAGGCTGCGCCAGTTGATCTCGGTGCCCTGAGCTTCCTCCAGTTTACCGATGACATAAGCAAACACCATTTTGTGGGCTTGTTTGTCCAGCTCCACAAAACCGCGGTGCGGCCTGATATGGTCGTTCCAGCGCTGCATGTTGGCAGCGTCAAAAAGCATTTCTAGCAGTTGTTTTGATATCATAGTCTTCCTCCGAATCTTAAGGAATAGGAACGTGTCACTGGGACGGTTCTCAGACACGTTTCTTAGAAGCCAGCGAAAGCGTGTCAGAAGAAGCCGTCCCCGAGACACGCTGTTCTATCGCCCTAAATTCCTATCTTCTCTTTATTCCGAGTGCAGTGTCCCGAGTGAATTTGAATATCTCAGCATCCATCATATCCGCCATGTGCAGCACCTTGGCTTCGGTAAACTGCGGCTTTTTCGGTGACTGCCACTCGTACTCACCATGATGGCTGACGATAAGGTGCAGTACTTTTGTTTTCAATTCCGGGTCAAACCCTGGCAGCTGCCTAATCATTTCATCCACCATCTGTACCCCAATTACAATATGACCCAGCATCGAGCCTTCTTCAGTATACTGAATGCCAGGAACGAACTCCATTTCCCGCAGCTTGCCAACATCATGGAACAGAGCGCCCCAGATCAGCAAATCACGGTCTAGTTGCTCATAAGCGCTGGCAATTCTATCGCATAGCCGCATAACGGCAAAGGTGTGCTCCAGTAAGCCGCCCGTATAGTTATGATGATGGATCTGTGCAGCCGGCGCCTGGCAGAACTTATCATAAATCGGTGATGTTATGAATATGTGAGCTAGATCCTTGAGCGAACCTGCAGCCATGGTTTCAACTAGACCCTCCAGTTCTCCCTGCATCTCGGCAACAAGCCGCTTCGATGAAGCTACAAAATCCCCCGGCTCATAATCAGAAGCCAATGCTGGCCAGAGGTGTGAGACTCTTATCTGGGGATTATCGCGGAATGAACCTATGTCCCCCATTACCATCACGACGCGCCCGATCGAGCAATCCTCAGCCAACGCCTCAGCGTTGTCCCAGACTACTGCCCCCATATCACCGGTGTTGTCGCTAAGGACCAGCATCAAATATTTGCCCGCCTTATCCCGGTATTCGATAGTCCGTTTTTCTTTAACTACGAAGGGACTTTTTACACTCTGCCCTTCCTTTAAATCAGCGATAAATTGTTTCATTAGATTACTCTCCATGTGTTTTGGTTCTAACCATATTCTCGACATGAGTCGATTTGTCCTGTTTTATATGATTTCCGATATTTTAACCTAATTGTAATGTTTCCTTGAAACAGCATGATGTCCATGTTCTCGCTAAAAATCTTAATGACAATTAAGTAGTTTTTCGACCAGTGATATAAACAGCCGGGGCAAAGCTTCAGTTTATTCTTTTTTCATATTGCAGGAAACCCAAGAAAGACAACACCCGCAGGAAATTCCTACGGGTTCTTGGTTTTCTATTGGTGAGCCATGATGGACTCGAACCATCGACACCCTGATTAAAAGTAGCGCAAAGCCCAATTTATCCAGTTTACTTATTTCATCTGTTTCACATAATCCCTAAAAATTCAACTTCCCGGCCGGGTTACTATTTTCTAAGTTTATATAATTTCGTACAGTTCATTGAGTTTGGTGAATATGTTGTGAAAAACGTATTTTCTTTAATCCACCTGATAAAAGTACATTTTATTTTGATATTTTAAATAGAAGATTGGACTGCCTTTATAATAGTCTATTAATCCAGCACCTTGAACTGACCTGAGCCCAAAAATCTAAACAGCCTGCTGTGTTAGTTTTGAAGTAAAATTAACTTGCAGGAGGGGTTCGTCATGAAGAAAAAAAGATTTTCTGAGGAACAGATCATTGGTATCCT
>JBLNAX010000005.1:0-32695 GCA_050259595.1 Acidobacteriota bacterium
AGGTACTGGAAGGGGTTCTCGTAAATAAAGAGCCAGTCAACCTGGATATGCCCGTGCGTATCGAGGACGCCAGGATCCTGGTCGTTGATGATGCCTTGAAACCGGAAGAGATCGAAGACGAGGCTTTGACCACTGAATCAGGTTTTAAAAAATATATGGAATTACGGGAAACTTACCATCAGAACTTGCTCAAGCTGAAAGAGATCGGAGTCAACTTGGTCCTGGTGGACCGTAACATAGATGACCTGGCTGAAGAGATCCTTACTGATGCCGGTATCATGGTGATCCATCAAGTCAGCCACCGCGAATTAGAGAGGGTCTGTGAACACACCGGCGCCCGTATGATCAAAAAGAATGCTCTGAATAGGGAGTCTGCCCAACTGCAGCGCAGTCTGGGCGAGGCTATTCTGATCGAGCATCGCGAGGACTTGGAGCATGTGCGGATAATCGGTGGACGGGGCAAGAGTATGGCTACTGTTCTAGTGGGAGCCTCGACATCCGAAGTGGTGGAAGAAAGAGAACGAATGGCTAAGGATGCCGCTTCTGCAGTGCAGGCTGCGATCAAGGGTGGCGTTATACCCGGCGGGGGAGCTATCGAAGTGTGGGCAGCCGCGCACATGGAGAAGCTGGCCCGTGAAACCAAGGACATGGCATCATATGGAGTGCTGTGTGTAAAGGAAGCTTTGGAGAAACCCTTCTCCTGTATTATGTCTAATGCTGGGCTGAACCCGCTGGAGAAGCTCGTCGAACTGGCCGCTGCTCAGCAATCCGGGGGCAAACCGGAGTGGAACATAGACTGCGATACCGGATCCGTGACCTCTCTAGCTGAGTCCAGTGTGTGGGATCCGACCCTGGTCAAGGTCAAGGCTTTGGAAACCGCCAGCGAAGTGGCGACCGCCATTTTGCGCATCAACACAATTATCAAGAAACGGGACGTCGGTATCGATTTCCCGGGAAATGACAATAGCGTATCGTGAGGTGATTATTATGGCAGAGAATGAAATGAAAGAGAATTTGGATGATGAGACTACCACTGAGACTGTAGAAGAGAAAGACGTGCAGGTGCTGCAGGAACAACTTCAGGCGGAAAAAGCCAAAGCGGAAGAGAATTACAACAAGTACCTTAGGGCCTTGGCCGATGCGGAGAATCAGCGCAAGCGCTGGCAAAAGGAAAGAGAAGATCTTGTGAAATATGGCAGTCTTCCGGTTTTACGCAGACTCTTCCCGGTGTTGGATGACTTCAGAAGAGCCCGGGACGCAGCGGAAAAGGGCGGTGACATGGCTTCGCTTCTTAAGGGTGTGGAGCTGATCGAAAAACGACTGGTAGAAGTGGTAGAAGCTGAAGGGGCCCAGGCCATAACAGCAGTTGGAGAACAGTTTGACCCGGTCAAACATGAGGCGCTTACCACGGAGGAAACCGACCAGCACCCGGATGGAACTATAATCGAGGAATTCCGCACCGGCTACATGCTGGGTGAACGCGTGGCTCGGCCAAGTCTGGTCAAGGTGGCGCAAAACAGCAATTAATTGATTAGAAATAGAAAACATGGAGGTGTTTTTCAATGGGCAAAGTAGTTGGAATCGACTTAGGAACTACGAACTCATGCATAGCTTTTATGGACGGTCAGGACATTACCGTTATCACCAATGCTGAAGGGGAAAGGATCACTCCCTCGGTGGTAGGCTTTTCAAAGACCGGAGAAAGACTGGTAGGCCGGGTCGCTAAACGTCAGGCGGTAACCAATACCGACCGGACTATACAATCGATCAAACGTCACATGGGTACCAATCACCGGGTCAAGATCGATGATAAGGAATACTCACCACAGGAAATCTCGGCTATGATCCTGCAGAAGCTGAAGACCGATGCTGAGGCTTACTTAGGCGAGACCATAACTCAGGCGGTAATTACCGTACCTGCATATTTCACGGATTCACAGCGTCAGGCCACCAAGGATGCCGGCAAGATCGCCGGGCTTGAAGTTCTGCGCATAATAAATGAGCCGACAGCAGCTAGTCTGGCTTACGGATTAGACAAAGAAGGCAATCAGACCATCCTGGTATTTGACCTGGGTGGAGGAACTTTCGACGTATCTATTTTAGAAATCGGCGGTGGGGTTTTCGAGGTCAAGGCCACTAGCGGCAACAATCGCCTAGGCGGTGACGATTTTGACGACCGCATAATTGACTGGCTGGTGGCTGAGTTCAAGAAAGACAATGGTATCGATCTACGCAACGACAAGATGGCTCTGCAGCGTTTGAAAGAAGCAGCTGAGAAGGCTAAGCATGAGCTATCCGGTGTTACTGCGACCGATATCAATATTCCTTACGTAACAGCTACTTCAGAGGGCCCGCTGCACCTGGAGAAGAACCTGACCCGGGCTAAGTTCGAAGAAATGATAGCTGACCTTGTAGAAAAAACTATGGGACCCACCAAGCAGGCCATGAAGGATTCCGGACTCAGTCCTGATAAGATCGAAAAGGTTATCCTGGTCGGAGGTTCCACCCGTATACCGGCTGTCCAGAAGGCTATCAAGGATTACCTGGGCAAAGAACCTTACAAAGGCATCAATCCAGATGAAGTGGTGGCCGTTGGTGCTGCTATACAGGGTGCGGTGCTGGCTGGTGATGTTAAAGACGTAGTGCTGCTCGATGTGACCCCGCTTTCGTTGGGGATCGAAACTTTGGGTGGTGTTATGACGCGGATGATCGACCGCAATACTACCATTCCGACTTCCAAGAGTCAGATATATACAACCGCGGCTGATAACCAGACCTCGGTCGAAATACATGTGCTGCAGGGTGAACGTTCCATGGCCAGAGACAATGTTACTTTAGGTAAATTCAATCTGGTGGGGATTCCCCCGGCACCGCGCAATGTTCCACAGATCGAAGTCAAATTTGACATCGATGTAAATGGTATCGCGCATGTTACAGCCAAAGATCTGGCTACTAATCAAGAACAAAAGATCACCATCACATCTTCCGCTGGTTTGTCGCAGGAAGAGATCGAAAAGATGGTCAAGGACTCCGAAAAGTTTGCTGAGGAAGACAAAAAGAATAGGGAAGTGGCCGAGGCTCGCAATCATGGTGACAGTATGGTCTACCAGGCCGAAAAGACCATCAAGGATCTAGGCGATAAGGCTGACGCAGAGCTGGTTTCCCGGCTAACTGCGGCGAAAGAAGAGCTGCAGAAAGCTTTGGAAGGTGATGATACTGAGCTTATTACCCAGAAAACTGAAGAAGTCACTACTGTTCTGTATGAACTGACTTCCAAGGCGTATGAGCAGGCTGGCCCTCAGGCAGGCGAAGGTGCGGACCCCGGACCCCAACATGAAGACGGGGTATTCGATGCCGATTATGATGTGAAAGATGATAAGTAGTGTGGGGTTCCATTTCGTAATATACTAGTATAATATTGATAGGTAGTGATTGAATCACCCCGAAAGGTGGTCTTGTTGTTGGCGAAGCGCGACTACTATGAGGTCCTGGGCATACCCAAGACCGCTGCGCCAGACGAAATCAAAAAGGCTTATAGAGCCGCGGCTCTAAAATATCACCCGGATGTCGCGGAGAACAAAGAAGAAGCCGAAGTGCAGATGAAAGAAATCAATGAAGCGTACGCCGTGCTGAGTGATGATCAGAAACGGCGACAGTATGACCAGTTTGGCCATGCGGCCTTCGATCCATCACAGGGTGGTGGCGGCTTTGACTTTGATTTCGATATCGGCGGGGTCGGCGATCTTTTTGATATGTTCTTCGGCGGCGGTGGCGGGCGCAGACGGCGCAATGGGCCTCAGCGCGGTGCAGACCGTGAAGTGCAGATCGAGATCGAATTTGAGGATGCGGCTTTTGGCGCTGAGAAAGATATACAGATTCCCCGCATCGAGGAGTGCGAGACCTGCAGTGGCAGTGGCGCTGAGCCAGGAAGCAGTCCTAAGACCTGTACGACCTGTAACGGTCAGGGTCAGGTTCGCTCTGTACAGAGCACGCCTTTCGGGCGCTTTGAAACGGTTAAAGCATGTGCACGCTGTAATGGCAGCGGCAAGATGATAGAAAAGCCCTGCAAGACTTGCGGTGGTGCAGGCCGGGTGCGTAAAAACCGGCGTGTAACGGTGCGAGTCCCGGCTGGGGTCGATAACGGATCTAAACTCCGCATGCAGGGTGAGGGGGAAGCCGGTGCCAGGGGAGGTCCCAACGGTGACCTCTATGTTTATCTAATTGTAAGGCCTCATAAGATATTCAAACGCCAGAACTATGATGTCTTAAATGAAGTCAATATTTCATTTGTCCAGGCGGCTCTGGGTGACGATATCGAGGTGCCGACGCTGGAAGGCAAGACCAAGCTGACCATACCCGAGGGAACTCAGACCGGTACCCACTTTACATTGCGTGGCAAAGGTATACCTCATATAAGAGGCAACCGGCGCGGTGATCAACTGGTATTTGTCAAGGTGGCGACTCCGACCAAGCTGAATGATAAACAGAAAGAACTTCTGCGCAAATTCGGCGAGGAGGAAGATCACCGGGCTGAATCGGCTAAGAAGGGTATCTTCGACAAAGTCAAGGACGCATTTTCAGGCTAATGACATAAGCGAATATCTGCGTTGTTTCATAAATCCCGTTCAATCAACGTACGTCAGTACGCCTCAATCACGGGATTTCCGTACGCCTTGATCTTCACTCCCGTCATACGCCTGCGAATTTGTATACAATCTTAGGCAACCTTACCGAGGTTGCCTGAATTTTATGTGTTGAAATCAGGAGTGAATCTTTATGCAGTGGATCGAGATCACAGTTAAAACCCAGCAGCAATTTGTGGAAGCGGTATCAGGGCTCATGTCTATTTGGGGAGTTGGCGGTCTGGTCATTGAAGACCCGGCTGATGCCCGCCAGCATATTGCCCAGGGTGACTGGGATGCACATGGATTGACTGCTGATTATCTGGACCGTGAATATGTCAGTATCAAGGCTTACTTTCCTGCTGAAAAAGCGATATCACCTGAAGATATTGAAGCTTTAAAGGCTTGCGGTGGAACCGATTGTGCAGTCGAATTGCAGGCAGTAGAGGATGAAGACTGGGCTGACAACTGGAAACAGTACTACGATGTGACTCGTATCGGTGAACGTCTGGTGATCAAGCCGACCTGGAAAGAATATTTCCCGGAAAATAATGACATAATCATTGAACTTGATCCCGGTATGGCGTTTGGCACCGGGACCCATATTACTACGCGCCAATGCCTGCAATACTTGGAACAGGTTATGCGGGGCGGGGAACGGGTACTGGACATCGGCACCGGTTCTGGTATACTGGCCATCGCCGCAGTGAAACTGGGAGCCGGAGAAGTCGAGGCACTGGATCTGGACCCGGTAGCAGTTCGGGTGGCCAATGAGAACTTCACAGACAATGGTGTAGCGATCTCGGCTAAGGAGATGGACTTCAACGAGTATCAAGGTCAGCCAGCCGATATCATTTTAGCCAATTTGACAGGTTTTGTTATTGCTGCGGTTTTAGAATCGATAACTGCTCATTTGAAACCGGGTGGCCTGTTGATCGGAGCTGGCATCAGTCAAAGCTTGTGGCCTGATTTGAGGTCAAACATGGAAAAGAACGATCTGCAGATCGAGAATACAGATTTCGAAGAAGACTGGGTCGGGATACTGGCCCGGAGGTGTTGATGTGCGCCGTTTTTATGTCGATCGAAGCTCGATAGATAATGAAAATGTTTCTATATCCGGGGATGAGGCGCGGCACATTTCCCGGGTACTGCGTATGGAGCCAGGTGACCGGATAATAGTCTTTGATGGGACTGGCCAGGAATATTTAGTAGAACTCATAGATGTTGGCAACAATGTGGAAGGACAAATCATTGCCAACGAAACGGCAAACAATGAGTCTCCTGTTCGGCTGACACTGGTTCAAGGGCTGGCCAAGGGTGAAAAGATGGAGCTGATCATTCAGAAAGCCGTGGAGCTTGGTGTACACCGAATTGTCCCGGTGCACACCGAGTATGCGGTGGTCAAACTGGATGAGAAGAAAGCCCGAGACAAGTCGGAACGCTGGCAGAGGATTGCTCTAGAAGCCTGCAAACAATGCGGCCGCAGTGTCCCGCCGAGGGTGGAACTAGTAGCAAATCTTGGACAAGCACTATCTATGAATCAAGACCTGGTAGGGTTGTTTTTCTATGAACACAGTGAAAAGGCGAATTTGAAGGAAGTGCTCCAACATAACAATGAGCAAATTCAAAACCATGGAGCAGCTATTTATACAGGGCCTGAGGGCGGGTTCTCAGAACACGAAGTGAACCAGGCTATAGGAGCGGGAGTAAACATCGTGGGACTCGGCCCCCGTATACTTCGCACAGAGACCGCCGGACTAGCGGCTATATCGATCGTGATGTATGAGTTGGGAGATATTGGCGGTTGATTCATAAGTTGAAAGAGGTTGGTCGTTTGAAAAAGGCGGCTTTTTACACCCTGGGCTGTCGGGTCAACCAGGTGGAAACTGAAGCCATAATTGAACAGTTTGCAGGACATGGTTATGAGATCGTGCCGTCGCATGAGTCGGCTGATGTTTTTATTATCAACTCTTGTACGGTTACCCGTATTGCTGATAAAAAGTCCCGGGCCTTGATCCGTCGGGTCAAAAGGGCGAATCCTGATGCGATCATTGTCTTGACTGGCTGTTTTGGGGATATAGCCCGTTCGGCGGGTGAAATACCGACCGAAGTAGACCTGGTAGTGCCTAATCGCGAAAAAGACCACCTGCTGATACGCCTGGAAGAACATCAGAACAAGATCGGGACTTTTGTTGAAGCTGCTGTTGACCCCAGTCTCCATTCCGTGCGATTTACCCATCGGCACCAGCGTACCCGGGGATTTATCAAGATCCAGGATGGCTGTGAAAACTTTTGTTCTTATTGCATTGTTCCTTATGCTCGGGGACCAGTCCGGAGTAAGAAGCCGGACGATGTTGTCGGAGAGATATTGAATATGATCACTCTGGAATACAAGGAAATGGTACTGACCGGAATTCATATTGGAGAATACGGCAGGGACCTGGAAGATTGGAATTTAAACAAGCTAGTAAACTATATACTATATACCATTACCGGCCATTACCGACTGCGCCTGGGATCCATAGAACCCCTCGAGGTCAATCGAGAGCTGATTGATATTATGGCTAACGAACCCCGGCTGTGCAGGCATCTGCATGTACCTCTCCAAAGTGGGAGCAATAAAATACTGAAGTTGATGAACCGCCAATATACAGCCGAACAATACCGAGAAAATATCGAGCAAGCAGCGGTCCAAATATCAGGAGTGGGTCTGGCTGCTGACGTGATGGTGGGCTTTCCCGGTGAGGGCGAGCACGAATTCATGGATACTTACCGACTGATCGAAGAGAGCCCGTTATTTGATGTACACGTTTTTCGGTATTCTTCGCGACCGGGAACCCCAGCAGCCAGCTTTGATGAGATGGTGCCAGAGACAGTCAAAAATGAGCGCGCCCAGGCCATTATCCAACTGGGGAAAACTAAGAAGGCTAAATTTTTACAGGGCTTGATTGGCACCCATTTGAAAGTTCTGACAGAAGAAAAAGTATCAAATCAAGTACGAGCTCTTAGCGATAATTATGTAAATGTATATCTTAATGAAAATTCTGATCTGAATGTTTTTCATGATGTTGTGATTCAAAGAATCCATCAGGATGGCTTATTGGCGGCCTTTGTGTAAGGGTTGCCTTAAGCATAATAAAAAGTCATATCCGAATGGATATCCATGTCTAAGCCGAATATGCTATAGTTTTCTTGCCTGGAAGCCAAATGTAGTTTATCATTTTATTTATAGAATAAAACTTTCGGTATAAATTGCAGTAATTTACGCAGCAACCATTTAAACCTAAGGGGGTGAAAGCACTGTCTGACTGCCTGTTCTGCAAAATAATCAATAAGGAAATCGGCTCATCGATCGTATTTGAAGACGAGCGGATCATGGCTATACACGACATCAAACCCCTGACACCGGTTCATATTTTGATCATTCCCAAGAAACATCTGGCAAGTCTCGAAGAGATGGATGAGAGCGATATTGAGCTCCTGGGATACATTCAGTATCGTGCCCGTGAAATTGCACGACAGGTAGGGCTTGATGGCAACTACCGAGTAATGACCAACTGTGGGCCCAAAGCCGGTCAGACTATTTTCCACTTGCATTACCACCTGCTGGGCGGGATCGAAATGGATTAATTAATAGTCTGCTTGACGATAGGGGGGCCTACGAGTAGAATTAAAAGGTATGCTAAAGTGGTCATCGCACGGAGGGGAGGGAAATTGTGAGCGAAATTAAGGTTGGTAAAAACGAATCTTTAGATAGTGCTATAAAACGGTTTAAGCGCTCCTGCCAGCGCTCGGGTGTTATGAAAGATATGCGCAAACATGAGCATTATGAAAAGCCGAGCGTAAGGAAAAAGAAAAAAGCTGAGGCCGCCCGGAAAAAAAGAAAAAAGTGGAGCTAGGAAGGGATTAGATGTCTCTTAAAGAAATGCTTGTTGCAGATATGAAGGAAGCCATGAAAGCCAAAGAGGTTGGAAAGCTGAAGCTATCTGTGATACGACTGGTGAAAGCCGCTATCCAAAACGAGGAAATCGATAAAGGACACGAGCTAAGCGACGAAGAGGTTATCGATGTAATGGCCAGGGAGCTGAAAAAACGCAAAGACGTGCTTCCTGATTACCAAAAGTCCGGTAGGGATGACGCGGTAAGCCAACTGCAAGAGGAGATGTCTATTTTACAGACCTACCTTCCCCAACAGTTTACTGAAGAAGAGATCCGCCTGATGGTCCAGGAGGCCATTCAACAAACTGGTGCCCAGGGTCCAAAGGATATGGGCAAGGTTATGAAAGAGGTCATTCAAAAGACGAAAGGCCGGGCGGACGGAAAAATCGTTAACAACTTGGTTAAAGAATTGCTTGAATAGTGATAAAGCCTGGTCTTACCGCCAGGCTTTATTTATTCGCTTCCTAATTACGTTAAAGATGAGGAGTTCTAGTATGGGCTTCATGAATAACCAGAGCCGTAACAAAAAGATTTTCTTATTTGCAATGGTTTGTTTGGTTTTATTGAGCTTTATGATGAGTATTCTGCTACCGCTGTTTTACTATTAAATAATCTGAACTGAATATTTCGACTCGGTGTCTTGGCCGACAAATGGCCAGGGTAGCCGGGTTTTTATTTTGCCCGGTGTGGCCTTCGTTTTTCCTCTAAACCGCGCATCCCATGGAATGAACAAGCATAGATTGTCTATGAATGGAGGAGTGAGATGTCCAAGAAGAAAAATGAACCGGAAAAGTTGGACTGGGTCTTAGCCGACCTTTTGGAGCTGCCCAAAGATCTAGTTTTGGATTTGCCGCGGATTACAATAGTTGGGCAGCGTGAACTAGCACTTGAAAACCACAAGGGGATTATCGAATATGGGACCGAGCAAATAAAAATCAACCTAGCTCGTGGTTATCTGGAGATTGACGGGGAAGCTCTGGAGTTGAAGTTCATAATGCAAGATGAACTAAGCATTGTGGGTAAGATAAATGCCCTAAGGTTTGTGGACTAGGAGGAAGTATATGAATGCGAAAAGCTGGTTGGATTACATTGGGGGCATGGTTACGGTCCGTGTTAAAGGACCTTATCCGGAAAAAGTCATAAACCTAGCGTTATCACGTGGGATCTATTTGATGGGTGTTAACCGCCGTGGCGAGGATATTTCTTTCAGCCTGCGGACCAGCGGTCTTGAACCACTGCGATCTATTGTGGATAACTTGGAATATGGTATGGATGTCGAAAGCAAACAAGGATGGCCCTTCTTAAAGCGGATCCTGCAGCGCCGCTGGGCTTTGGCTCTGGGAGGAATCCTTTTTGTGGTAGCATTGTACGTGCTTTCATCATTCATATGGTATTTAGGAGTGGTGGGTAGCCGGCATGTGGCTCCGGAGATGATTCTTCAAAGTGCGGCTCGCTATGGATTATATGATGGCGTCAATAAGATGGGCTTAGATACGAAGGCAGTAGAAGACGGGATCCTCAAAGATATTCCCCGGTTATCATATGTAGAAGTAGATATTAAGGGAATTAGGGGAACGATCAAAGTAGTGGAAAAGATCCTGCCTGATGATCTGGTGATCAAAGGTCCGGCCCATGTAGTGGCACGGAAAGGCGGGATCATTGAGGATTTCTTCGTATTGACAGGTGAGGCACAAGTGGAGAAAGGCCAAATAGTCGGTAAGGGGCAGATTTTGATTTCTGGTGTTATTAAGCCGCCTCCGGAACAGATTTCCCCTGAACCTGAGGAACCCAAATTGGTAAAGGCCGAGGGCTCTGTGCGGGCTCGGGTTTGGTACGAGGGTTATGGGGAATATCCGCTGGAACAAGAAGTGTGGGTACCTACCGGGCGGTCAAAGTGGGGAGTGTCTTTGAGCACTCCCTGGGGCACATTTGGCAGCAAACGACAAGCCAGTGGGTTTACTCGGGCACGGTGCCAGAAGAAAGCTTGGGTCATTGATAGTCCATGGGGCAAGCTGGGATTTACCCGAACATCCTGGAACGAAATACAGGTCAAGACCAAGCATTACAGTGAGAAAGAAGCGGTGGAGAAGGCCAAGGAAGTGGCCTTAAACAACTTGAAAAGGGCATTGAAAAATACTGAAAGGGTTTATGATACAAGGGTAAGAGTTGTTTCAGCTCCCAGTGATTCATTGATCAGGATCAAAGCTTCGGCTGAGGTTTTAGAAGATATTGGTGTTCAACAGCCTATGTCACTCGATTTGACTGAACACCCTCAAGCCCAGGATTGGGTGGGACAAGACGATTCGGCATTTGCCCCAGATGCTGCCAGAGATGCATATTAAAAGGCAATATTTTTGCCAATTCATGCAAATAACGATAAGATTAGATAAGTGAAGCGGTATTCTTTTCGTTGATGTTTCATTAACATAGGTTTTGCCCTCTGGTTTCAGTGGTATTTTGCAGTAAGGTACGGACACCCGGGGACATTTATGTTATAATGTGAAACGTTATGAACCTGTCCAGATGGAGGTTTGTTTATTGGCAGACAAAGAGATGAGAATCTCTATTGGAGATAATCAAGATGCAGCTGTTTTCTTCGGGGCAAATGATGATAATTTCCGGCACCTCAGAGAGGTGAGTAATGCCGATTTGACCGCCCGTGGCGGTGAGATTACTATTCGCGGTGAAGAGAAGGCAGTAGATGAGGCATTTGCTCTTATCCACAGCTTGCTTGATGTAGTGAAAAGTGAACGGCAGTTAAGTGCCACGGAGATAAATTACGCTCTATCCATGATCAGGAACGGTGAGACCATGCGTTATAAAGACGTGGTCTCTGGAACCATTCTGACTACCGCCCGTGGCAAGTCGATCAAGGCTAAGACACTAGGGCAGAAAAGATATGTCCAGGCTTTGACAGAAAACGACGTGGTTTTTGCAATTGGCCCTGCTGGTACGGGCAAGACTTACCTCGCCGTAGTGATGGCGGTACGGGCTTTGCGGAACAAAGAAGTGCAGCGCATCATATTGGTGAGACCAGCGGTGGAAGCCGGGGAGAAGCTGGGATTTCTGCCGGGGGACCTGATAGAAAAAGTAAATCCTTATTTAAGACCTTTATATGATGGTCTTTTTGACATCTTAGGTGTTGAAGTCGCCCAACGATATATGGAGAGAAACGTCATAGAGGTGGCTCCGCTAGCTTACATGCGCGGCCGTACCCTGAATGATGCTTTTATAATTCTTGACGAAGCTCAAAATACTACGCCGCAGCAGATGAAGATGTTTCTCACCCGCTTGGGTTTTGGTTCTAAGGCGGTTATTACCGGGGATGTTACTCAGGTTGATTTACCGAAGAGTGAATTCTCTGGATTAGTAGAGATTCAAAAGATTCTCAAGGGGATCGATGGGATATCGTTTCAATACCTCGGCCGGGAGGACGTTGTAAGGCATCCCCTGGTGCAAAGAATCATTGATGCCTATGAGGGTTTTGAAGAAGCGACGCATCCGGCAAACGGCAGCCAAGTGAGGGATTAAAATGGTTTCGCTGGCTTCCACGCGTGATTACCTGAAAAAGTTATTGAGAAGTACCAAGGGTCAAGAGATCCTTGCTTTTTCGTGCTTTTTTATAATTATAATCACCATTCTATTTTCCAACTTTATTGGCCCGGACCTCAACCTTAAGGCCGGGGATGTAAGCCGCCGCAACATCAAAGCCCCGCGTGACATGGTTGTTACAGATGCCAAAGCCACCCGAGAAGCCAGAGAAAAGGCGAGAAATAAAGTCGGGAACAAGTATCAGGATGATCCGACACAGAAAAATGAAGCTGCTGATCAGATTGCTCGCTTCTTTTCTGATATCCAAGCGGTTAGGAACGATTCCAGCCTGACTGATAACGAGAAGCAGGCAAAAATGGAAATCATGTTAGCCGCGATTATTAGGGAAAAACAACTGACTGGGTATGATTCACGCGACCTGGCCAGCTATTTAGTCGACGCATCAGACCGCGATATTATCAGCATGAAAAACGGGGCAGCTCACATTGTAGATAATATAATGGGTCAGCCTATTAAAGAAGATACTTTGAATTTGTATAACGAACAGGTCAGAGATGATGCCAAAGAATTATCATTCGATCCCGCTGGTCGGAGGACGGTCGAAGTGGCTTCGATCGGAGCTATAAGAGCCCGGTTTATTTTTGACAGGGAAGCTACCGAACGTGCTAAGGCTGAAGCTGAGGATAATGTGAGGCCGATACCAATTCTGTATAGGGCTAATCAAGCTATAGTTAGGGATGGCGAGGTCATAACCAAAGAGCATATCGATATTTTGGAGCAAATGGGTATGCAGCGATCTCGCGATACATGGGCAACTTTAGCCGGTACTGCCCTTTTCGTACTAGTATTTATGGCACTGGCTCTGATTTACCTAAAACAATATCATCGAGTCATTTATATTAAGTTTAAAATGAAGGTCCTGCTGGGATTGATCTTCATTCTGGTTATTTGCTGTGCTAAGCTTATAACCTCGATAAGTTCGGGGAATCCTGACTGGAATACTACAGCTAGTTATTTGATACCAGTTGCTACCGGATCCATGCTGGTTGCTATCTTGCTTAATCAGAACCTGGCCTTTGTTTTTACTTTTGTGGTGGCATTATTCGTGGGGTTAATGACCGAGGTCAACCAGATCAGTTTTGCGCTGGTAGCCTTTGTAGGTGGGTCGGTCGGCATTTATCGGATCACTCGCTTGGACCAGAATGGTGATCTTGTACTCTCAAGTTTGTATATTGCAGGAGCCAATGTGGTGAGCATAATCACAGTGACTTTGGTGCAAACCGGCTTTTCACCTGATTTATGGATGGGTATTGCTTTCGGGGCAGGTAATGGGATAATTTCTGCTGTACTGACCATCGGGCTGCTACCTTTTTTGGAAAACGGCTTCGCCGTTACCAGTATGGTGCGCCTGCTGGAGCTGGTCAATCCCAATCAACCGCTGCTTAGGCGATTGCTGGTGGAAGCTCCGGGGACCTATCACCATAGTATTATGGTCGGCAATCTTGCTGAATCAGCGGCTAATACGATCGGTGCTAATGTTTTGCTGGTCCGAGTGGGGGCCTATTATCACGATATCGGAAAACTGAAGAGACCGTATTTCTTTGTAGAAAATCAGATCGGCTCGGAAAACCCCCATGAAAAGATTGCTCCGAGTCTGTCAGCACTGATAATTACGAGTCATATCAAAGATGGAGTAGAACTGACCAAACAGTATAAGATACCACGATTGATTTCTAAATTCATCGAACAACATCATGGAACCAGCCTCGTAAAATATTTTTATAGTCGAGCATTGGAAGATGATAAAGAGGGCAATGTCAACGAAGAAACGTTCCGCTATGAAGGGCCTAAGCCTCAGAGTCGCGAGGTAGCGCTAGTCATGCTGGCTGATAGTGTTGAAGCCGCTGTCCGCTCAATGAACGATCCCAGCCCGGGGCGTATCGAAGGAATGGTACACAGGATCATTAAGGACAAGCTATATGATGGACAGATGGAAGAATGTTGTCTTACCTTCCGCGACCTCAATCTTGTTGCTGACGCCTTCACTAAGGTCTTAAACGGTGTATATCACAACCGAGTAGAATATCCGGAGACTTTCTTTAAAGAATTTGCCAGCAAGGAGGGGGAATCATGAGAATAGCAGTAGTCAATCAGCAGACCGATCATAAATGGAATAAGAGTTGGGACAGCCTCATCCGCAAGGCTATAAATTATATAGGCAAATTACGAAAGTTGCCGGCACCAACCGAAGTCAATCTGATTATTGTAGACAAAGCATACATTCAGGAATTAAATTACATTTACCGCAGAGTCGATAATCCTACAGATGTATTATCGTTCTCAATGAACGAGATTCGGGACGAAGAACCACATTATGAGGCACCAGAGGAAGATCACATGATGGGAGATATTGTGATATGCTTGGATATCGCGCTTTCCCAGGCCGAGGAATATAATCATTCTGTCGAGAGAGAGTTGGTTTTCTTGACTGTTCACGGGATGCTTCATCTTTTAGGTTATGACCATGAAGAGGAAGGGGAACGAGCCCTTATGCGTTCTTTGGAGGATAAGATCATGGAGGGGCTCGGGCTGGCAAGATAAACCTGGAGGATTAAGGTGACGGATCAAGAATTGTTTGAGATAGCTATAGACGTACAAAATAATGCTTATGCACCTTATTCGGGCTTCAAGGTGGGAGCGGTGCTGGTAGCTGACGGATTAATGTTTTCAGGCTGTAATGTCGAAAATATATCTTATGGCCTGACGATATGTGCCGAAAGAGCTGCTATAGCTAAGGCAATCTCTTCAGGTAAAACAAGCTTTGAAAAGCTTTTAATAGTAGGCGGGGACACTATGCTCTATCCGTGCGGTGCATGCCTGCAGGTTTTGGCCGAGTTTCAAACCGATATGAAGATAACTTGTGCTAATAATAAAGGCGAGATGAAGACTTATTCTTTGTCTGATTTGTTGCCGCACGGCTTTGCTCGTGCCCAATTGGGAGGTAAAAATGCAGACTAGATCAGGATTTATCAGCATCGTGGGAAGACCCAATGTTGGCAAATCCACAATGTTGAATAAAATAGTTGGGCAAAAAGTAGCTATCGTTTCCGACAAACCACAGACTACCCGTAACAGGATCCAAGGCATTTTTACAAATCACCGGGGACAGGCGATTTTTATTGACACCCCGGGTATCCACAAACCGAAACATCGCTTGGGTCAATACATGGTGGATATTGCCTCGCGTACGCTGCGTGAGGTGGATCTGATTCTCTACGTGGTTGACGCCAGTGTGTACATGGGAGCGGGTGAGGAGTATATTTTGAAGCGGATTCAGAATGTAGAAACTCCGATATTCCTAGTTCCCAATAAAACCGACCTGATAAAAGAAGAAACTTTGGAATCATTTATCCAGGTATATACTAGTCAAATGAAGTTCGCGGAGGTCGTCCCCATTTCTGCAGCCAAGAGCCATAACCTGCCATTGTTGCTGAATAAGGTTTTTGACTACCTGCCGGAAGGCCCGCTATATTATCCGGAGGATGAGATAACCGACCAGCCAGAGAGATTTCTAGTGGGCGAGATAATCAGGGAAAAGGCCCTACGGCTTACCAAAGAAGAGGTGCCGCATTGTTTGGCTGTTGAGATCGAGGATTTCCAGGTTCGAAGCAACAATAAGGTATATGTACGGGCTACTATTTATACTGAACGGGAAACCCAAAAAGGTATAATAATCGGTAAAAATGGATCTATGCTGAAAGACATTGGAGCAATGGCCCGGCGTGACATCGAAAACCTACTTGGCAGCTCGATGTATCTGGAGCTATGGGTCAAGGTCAAAAAGGATTGGCGTAATAACGAAGGTCAGTTACGGAGTTTTGGCTACGACCGATAAGGGAGGGCTTAGCAATAGAGATAGCAAAATACCTTGATTCAACCCTGCTGAGGGCAGATGCAACTGCTATTGAAGTGATAGATTTGTGTCAAGATGCAAAGACTTTTGGTGTTGCTGCTGTATGCATAAACCCTTGGCGCTTAGATATAGCTTGGGAGCAGTTGGCTGGATCGGATGTGGCTCTATGCACGGTGATCGGTTTTCCTTTGGGAGCCTGCGATGCGGAGCGTAAGCTGGCTGAAATTGACTGGGCCATGGACCATGGGGCTGTGGAAATAGACATGGTGATGAATATTGGCGCTTTTAAAGATCAAGAATACATAACCGTTGCTGAAGAAATTCGCCTGGCAGTCCGGCGAGTACAGGAAAGGGGGGGCTTGCTTAAGGTAATTGTCGAGACAGCCCTGCTTGATCCAGAAGAACTCCGGCGGGCTAGCATAGTAGTGAGAGACGGAGGAGCTGATTTTATCAAGACCTCGACCGGTTTTAGCCAACGCGGGGTCAGCATAGATGACATACATATCATCCGGAAAACTGTAGGTGACGCACTAAAAATCAAAGCTTCGGGCGGGGTGAAAACTCATGATTTCGCCATGAAGCTTATCAAAGCCGGTGCCGATCGACTGGGCACTAGCAGTGCCCGTGAGATAATGAAGGAGTGGGACAATGAAGAGGCTTAAGCCTCTTTTTCAATATGTTGTGATATTTGCTGTCATGATTGCCGCAGGCATGTACCTAAACGGGCAGGGATATTTTGCAGGTTCTAACTGGCTCTTTGACAGCTGTACGGATTTGTATGGGCAGGCGGCCAGCAGAGTAGCCGTGGTTCATGTTTTATGGTCGTTTCCCATGCGGTCAGGGGTGCTGCAAGAGAATGACATTCAATCGATGGCTAATAGTAAATGGGTAGTAGTTGATTATAAACAACCGGCATCATCTGAGTACAGTAGCGGCTTAAGGGTATTGCCGGAGACTCCTGATATTTTGGATTTTAACCGTGTTATTAAGTCATGTGCACAACAAAATGTGGATGTACTGGTCGAGAGCTCTGGTATGGATGCGTGGCACACGTCCAGGACGGGCTGGCAGGCATTGCATTCGATGCGGGCCAGGACCCTGCGTACTGTTATCTTTGACGGTGGGCATCACTTGCCAACGTTAGGTATACAGCCGGACTTGATCTTGGTGCCGGATACCATGGGCTATGCGGCTCATGGTTATATGAAGGATGCGGTTCTGATCAGCAAGCTGCAGGAAATAGCCAGACGCGAAAGTCTACCTTTTACGATCGTCACTGTCTCGCGGTGGGGTTTGGTCAAAACCTCGGATTCCATGAGCAGGATCACCTGCGAGGCACTAGCGAAAACATCATTAGGGGACAAGGATGTACCGGTAAAGGGGCACGTTTTAGCTCCTCACTTTACCCAGTGGGGGTCAGCAGCATTCGTATACATAGATAATGTTGATCAGATAATACAGATCAAAGAGATAGTTGATCAGAATGAAAGCATTAAAAGAATATACGCTGCATTCAATTACAGTAAACTTGGCCTGCCAGAGGTTAAGAAGTGCCGGCGCAGTCTGAGCTCACTGGGGATTGAAGTAGAAATTGTTAATGAGTCTCTAAATGTTCCGGCAGTAATTACCCAGGAGGTGTTTTAGTGCATCACCGGGTATCGGCTATTGTTTTAAAGGGCTTTGATTATAAGGAAACTGACCAGATACTGACCCTTTTTTCCCGGGAAATGGGCAAAGTCAAAGGTATCGCTAAGGGGGTCAAGAAACCCAAAAGCACACTGCGGGGAGCAGTTCAGCCATTCTGCTACTCTTCTCTCTACCTGGTTACATCAAAAGATATATTTATTGTCTCACAGGGTAAAATAGAGGACTTTTTTGGCGGCATAAGAGAAGACCTTAATAAGACTCTACAGGCCATATATATTATGGAATTGCTTGACAAAAGTATGGTCGATCGCGACCCCAACCCTGCTTTGTTCGATTTTTCTCTGAAGATTTTAAGAAGCTTAGCGGAGGGGAATCTTAATCCGCTTTTACTAAGATTCTATGAGATCAGAATTATGAAGCTTTTGGGCTATGCCCCGGTATTGACCAACTGCAGTCATTGTGGGCAAGATCGGGCGTTGACTCATTTTAGCTTAAGAACTGGTGGGGCTGTCTGTACCGGGTGTGCCCTGCAGGTAAGCAGCAGCAAGATCTCACCTGCGGCATTAGCTGTGATGCGGACTTTGTTGGAAAAGGACTTTATGGTTTTATCGCGTCTTAAGGTCACACCGGCTATAGAATCAGAAGTAGAGATTGTGCTGGAAGGTTATTTGGAATACTATCTTGAAAAAAAGTTCAATCTAAAAAGTGTGTTGAAAGATTTTAAAAGCGGTCGTCTGCATTGACAATAGGCGGTAAGCATTGATAAACTATCCCTAATTGTTAGTATATAGCGATGACGAAGAGTAGTAAGCAAAATGAGCTGGTAAAGCGAGCTGGGAATGGTGGGAGCCCGGTGCAGGTTTTTGCCGAAGGCGCTTTGGAGCTGCGGGAGGAAAGCCGTACTGGCCAGTAAAACCCGCACCTATTGAGAGGGCTGATGATTCAGTCAATCGGGGTGGAACCGCGGGCAGCAAGCTCGTCCCTGTCAGGGGATCGAGCTTATTTTATTTTGTGGGAAAAACCGCCAGGAGGCGGAAAAATATTTACTGTAAATTATATTAGGAGGAATGCATCTTGACCTTTCAGGAAATCCTTTTAACCCTCCAGCAGTACTGGGGCGAGCAAGGCTGTATAATCCAGCAGCCATATGATGTTGAAAAGGGTGCTGGCACCATGAATCCAGCCACATTCCTGCGGGCGCTGGGACCGGAACCCTGGAATGTGGCTTATGTCGAACCTTCACGGAGGCCTACTGATGGGCGGTACGGCGAGAACCCTAACCGCACCCAGCATTACTACCAGTTCCAGGTTATCTTGAAACCGTCACCGGACAATGTTATCGAACTGTACATGAACAGCCTGCGGCGGCTCGGCATTGAGCCGGAAAAGCACGATGTGCGCCTGGTTGAGGATAACTGGGAATCACCGACTCTGGGGGCTTGGGGCTTGGGCTGGGAAATATGGCTGGATGGCATGGAAGTGACCCAGTTTACTTATTTCCAGCAATGCGGGGGATTTGACTGCAGCCCGGTTTGCGCAGAGATCACCTATGGCACAGAACGGTTGGCCATGTACATTCAAAATAAGGATAGCATGTTTGATATTGAATGGGTCAAAGGCATAACCTATGGCGAAGTACATCATCAGGGAGAAGTTGATTATTCGCATTACAACTTCAAAGTGGCTGATGTGAACAGCCTAATGACTATGTTTAAGATATCCGAAACAGAGGCCTTACGAGTTATGAAGGAAGGGCTGGTACAGCCGGCATATGATTATGTTTTGAAATGTTCGCACCTATTTAATCTACTTGATGCGCGCGGGGCCATCAGTGTGACTGAGCGTGCGGCATATATAGGAAGGATTCGTAATCTAGCCCGCTCGATTGCTCGTGAATATCTGGCCCAGCGCGAGCGGCTTGGTTATCCACTGCTCAAAGACCCAGCCAAACGCCAGGAATTGGAGCTGGATAAGGAGGTGCAGGTTAATGGCTAAAGACCTGCTTTTAGAGATTGGAACTGAAGAAATGCCTGCCTTGTTTATGCCGGGGGTGTTGGCAGATCTAAAAAAATCCGCTGAAATAAAACTGAATGAGAACCGTCTCGCTTATTCTTCTATAAAGACTCTCGGTACGCCGCGCCGCATAGCTTTGCTTGTTGAAGGTTTGGCTCAAGAACAGAAAGAGGCCACCCGGGAAGCCAAGGGACCAAGATTAGATAAGGCATTTGATGCCGATGGTAATCCAACCAAGGCAGTTGAGGGGTTTGCCCGTGGCCAGGGAATCAAGGTTGAGGACCTGGTTACCCGTGAGGTGTCTGGAGTTGAATATGTCTTTGCTTATGTAAAAGAGGAGGGCCGCCCGACAGCTGACATCCTGTCCGGTCTGCTTCTGGATTTGATCTTGGGATTAGGTTTTCCCAAATCAATGCGCTGGGGCTACTCGGCAGTGCGGTTCGCCCGGCCCATCCGCTGGATAGCCGCATTATTTGGCAGCGACAGCGTCGATTTACAGATTGAAAACGTTAAATCATCTAATATAACGTATGGCCATAGATTTTTGGCGCCGGGACCAATTTCCCTGAATAATCCTGCGGATTATATTGCTAGCCTGCGTGATGCATATGTTATCGTCGATCATGAAGTAAGAAAACTGATGATCTGGGATCAGGTTGTAAAAGTCGCCGCCAGCGTGCAGGGAAAGGTGCCAGCAGATGAGGAACTGCTGGAGGAAGTCAACTTCCTTGTAGAATTCCCGACGGCTTTCCTAGGTCGATTTTCCGAAGAATATCTAGAGATACCACCTGAGGTGCTGACAACGAGCATGAAAGAACACCAGCGCTATTTCCCGGTCATTGGCCAGGATGGCCGACTGAAAGCCAACTTTATTGGGGTGCGTAACGGAACTGGCGACAATATTGAAGTGGTTAGAGATGGCAACCAGCGGGTCCTGAAAGCCCGACTGGAGGATGCCCATTTCTTTTATAAGGAAGATACGAGTGAACCATTGGCCACCAGGACAGACCTGCTCAAGAACGTTATATATCAAGAACGGTTGGGGACCGTATTTGCCAAGGTAGAACGCCTTCAGGGACTAGCGGCATTTATTGCAGGTGAATTGGGTTTTAATAATACGAAGCAGGTTGAGCGGGCGGCTTATCTGTGTAAAGCGGACTTAGAAACAGGAATGGTTTATGAATTCCCCGAACTTCAAGGTATCATGGGCCGTTATTACGCTCTAAAAGACGGAGAAGAGCCGGTGGTTGCCGATGCTATATTTGAGCATTACCTACCCCGTTTCGCCGGGGATGACATTCCACGGACAGAACCCGGTATTGCATTATCACTAGCCGAAAAGTTGGATAATCTAGTGGGCAGTTTCGCCATTGGAGTAAAGCCTACCGGTTCCCAGGACCCATTTGCGTTAAGACGGCAGGCTTTAGGCATCGTAGCGATCGTGCTGGGTGAGAACCTGGATGTTGTGTTGGCGCCTTCCATAAGAAAGTCTT
Organism: Acidobacteriota bacterium; assembly: GCA_050259595.1. Lineage (GTDB taxonomy): Bacteria > Bacillota > Syntrophomonadia > Syntrophomonadales > DTU052 > JBLNAX01. Next base: position 21,180 of record JBLNAX010000005.1, read on the forward strand.
ATCAGGAGTTTGCATTGTCTAAGCTGGACTTGACCGAGGACCAAGTAGTTAATGAAATCATTGAGTTCCTTTTGCAGAGATTTAGGGGCGTAATGCAGGAAGAAGGCATCGCTTATGATGTACTGGATGCGGTTCTCGATGATCCAGGCAGCAATCTGGTCCAATTAATGGAGAAAGCCAAAGCTTTGATGATCTTTAAAGCTCAACCAAACGTTGAGAATATTATGATAGCCTTTAACCGCCCCTACAACTTGGCTAAGAAAGCAGAACATGATCATATTGACCAGAGTACTCTCAATGATCCGGCAGAAATAGCCCTGTACCAAGAACTTGAGACAAGGGGTAAGAAAGCCAGTGTATTGTTGGAAGCAGGGGAATATGACACATATTTCGAGTTGCTTGCTGGATTCAGACCAGTTCTCGATGAATTCTTTGAGAAGATCATGGTCATGGTCGATGACAATAAGGTGCGGGAGAACAGGTTAGCACTGTTAAAGCAGGTGGCACAGGTGTTTTTGGACTTTGCCAACTTCTCTAAATTAGTGTCATAAAAGTCTTTGACATGGCACCATAGGGTCTATATAATCAATAATAGTGTTATACCATTGGGGCAAAATATAATTAAAAGTATAGCATAATTGAGGTGCACTATGATCGATCTCAGTGAGAGACAGGAGCGCATTATTGGCATTGTAAAGAAGCAAGGACCAATTACCGGGGAAAAGATCGCCGAGACTCTCAATGTAACGAGAGCTGCGCTGAGACCAGACCTAGCTATCTTGACTATGTCCGGCTACCTGGAGGCCAAGCCCCGCGTCGGCTACACGTATAAGAGCGAAGGATTTCACAGTGCCATCAGACGCATACTTAATCAATACCGGGTCAAGGATCTTAAGGGACACCCCGTGGCGGTCCCGGAAACATGCAGCATATATGATGCAATCGTGACGTTATTTACTGAGGACGCAGGTACTGTTTACGTAGTCGATAAGGAGAATTACCTGGTAGGGGTAGTTTCTCGTAAAGATTTCTTGAAAACCACACTGGGGCATATCGATATTTTTAAAGTTCCGGTCAGCGTAATAATGACTAGAATGCCCAATATCGTAACTGCCGGTCTAGATGATACCGTAGTAGATGCTGCGCGTAAGATCGTTGAACATGAGGTGGACAGTCTGCCGGTTGTTAAGACATATATAGGCGATTTTGGTGAAGAGAAGCTCGAAGTGGTAGGACGCATCACCAAGACTAATATAACCAGGCTTTTCCTGGACCTGGCGATTAGAACCAACAAGGAGGGCTAACATTGGATAACACTATTCCAAGCGTATTTGTAGTTTCAGATTCAATAGGTGAAACGGCAGAAATGGCAGTGCGAGCGGCCACCAGTCAGTTTGATTCAGGTAAGATCGAAATAAGAAGGATACCCAATGTTTATGATACAGATACTATAGATGAAATTTTGCGCCAGGCACAAGAGAACCATTGTATGGTAGCTTATACCCTGGTGCTAGAGGAACTAAGAAATCATATGGCACATCATGCAGCGGAAATTGGCGTGATCGCAGTAGATATACTTACTCCGCTGATGGACGCGGTCCAGCAGGTAACAGGTCTAGTGCCGCGACGTGAGCCGGGGATCCTGCGTAAAGTCGATGAGATGTACTTCCGCCGGGTGGAAGCTATCGAATTTGCCGTGCGCTATGACGATGGGAAAGAACCGAGAGGGATTGTGCTGGCCGACATCGTTTTGGTCGGTGTATCGCGGACTAGTAAAACCCCGCTTTCTATGTACTTGGCCCACAAACACATAAAAGTCGCCAATGTACCTCTGGTACCCGAAGTGGCTCCGCCAGATGAACTCTTTAAGCTTGATAGAGGACGGGTCATTGGTCTGACCATAAAGCCCGATCAGCTCAATAATATTCGCCGGGAACGGCTCAAAACCCTGGGACTTATGGGAGATGCCAGTTATGCTAACGAGGAACGCATATTTGTTGAGCTAGAATATTCTTATGAAATTATGCGTAAACTGGGATGCCCTGTGATCGATGTAACCAATAAAGCGGTAGAGGAGACCGCCAGCAAGATATTAGAAATATATTACAGGAGGTTAAGCCATGTCTAAGAAGTATGTATTCTTGTTTGAAGAAGGCAAAGGTGACCAAAAGGGGCTCCTGGGCGGCAAAGGGGCTAACCTTGCGGAAATGACTCGGATCGGACTGCCGGTTCCTCCCGGCTTTACGATTACCACCGAGGCCTGCAATGAGTATTATCGGATTGGCGAGAAGCTTCCCGAGGGAACTCTTGATCAGACTTATGCCGCATTGCAGGAGATTGAAAAAAAGACCGGCAAGAAATTTGGAGATCCTAATAACCCGCTGCTGGTATCAGTTAGATCGGGTGCGGCGATTTCCATGCCAGGTATGATGGATACGATACTGAATTTGGGTTTGAATGATCAGACAGTCAATGCGGTAGCAGCGTTAACTGGAAATGAGCGGTTTGCTCGGGACTGCTACCGCCGTTTCATCCAAATGTTCTGCAATGTAGTATTGGAGATCGAACATTCAGTGTTTGACGCCGTTATAGAGCGTTATAAAAAGAAACTTAGCCTGTTATTCGACTATGAGATACCTGCTGATGCTATGACCGATATCATTAAAGAATACAAAGACATAGTTATGCATGAAGCTAAACGCGAGTTCCCGCAGGATGTCAGAGAACAGCTGGAAATGGCTATTCTAGCCGTATTCGGCAGCTGGAACAATCCGCGTGCTATAGTCTACCGCAAGATAAATAAAATTGCTGATGATTTGGGAACTGCGGTCAATGTTCAGTCTATGGCCTTTGGCAATATGGGCGAGGACTCCGGGACCGGTGTTGCATTTACCCGCAATCCGTCAACTGGGGAACATGAACTGTATGGTGAATTCCTTGTCAACGCCCAAGGAGAAGACGTAGTAGCTGGGATCCGCACACCGACCCCCATATCAAAACTGAATGAAGGCCTTCCTACTGTATACCAGCAATTTGTTGATACCTGTGCTACCCTCGAGAAGCATTATCGGGATATGCAGGATATCGAGTTCACTGTAGAAAAGGGTACACTCTATATGCTGCAGACCCGTACCGGAAAGCGTACGGCTAAAGCTGCTATCAAGATCGCTATTGACATGGTTAAAGAAGGAGTCATTAGCAAAGAAGAGGCTCTAATGAGAGTCGATCCTGATCAAATAAATCAGCTTTTGCATAGGCAGATCGATCCGCAGGCCAAGCTCAATGTAGTAGCTAAGGGCCTTCCAGCTTCCCCGGGTGCCGCTTCAGGTAAGGTCATATTTAGTGCTGACGAAGCTGAAAAACTGGGGGATCTAGGGGAAAAAGTAGTTCTGGTGCGTAATGAGACTACTCCTGATGACATTCATGGTATCGTAAAAGCTCAGGGCATTTTGACCTCGCGCGGTGGTATGACCAGCCACGCAGCAGTTGTGGCACGTGGTATGGGTAAGCCCTGCGTTTGCGGATGTGAAGCACTGAAGATAGATGTTGCCGCCGAAGAATTTAGGGTTGGCGACCAGGTGGTCAAGAAGGGTGATCAGATCTCCATTGATGGGGCTACTGGTAATGTGATTTTGGGCGGGGTGCCGCTTATTGATCCTACATTTACCCAGGAATTCGAGACAATGCTTCAATGGGCAAATGAAACTAAAAAGTTGGCAGTGCGTGCCAACGCGGATACTCCAGAAGATGCTGCCAAAGCCCGTGAGTTCGGGGCTGAAGGAATCGGCCTTTGCAGAACCGAACACATGTTTATGGCCCAGGACCGTCTGCCGGTAGTGCAGGAAATGATACTGGCTTCGACCTTAGAAGAGCGCCAGATGGCATTAGATAAGCTGCTTCCGATGCAGAGAACAGATTTTTACGGCATCCTAAAGGCTATGGCCGGACTGCCGGTCACCATCCGCTTTCTGGACCCGCCGCTGCACGAGTTCTTGCCTAGTGACAAGGAACTGCTACTGGAGTTGGCAGAAATGCGCTTTAAAGGTGGCAATGAACGAGAAATCGCTGAGAAGGAATCGCTGTTAAGAATAGTCAACAGTCTTCACGAGTTTAACCCTATGCTGGGCCATCGCGGAACCAGGTTAGGGATAACTTATCCGGAAATCTACCGCATGCAGGCGAGGGCAGTCTTTGAGGCCACTGTACAGCTTAAGAAAGAAGGAGTCCAGGTAATTCCCGAGGTAGAAATACCGCTGGTCATGGACATTAATGAGCTGGCCATGATGAAGGAGGAGGTCCTCAAGGTATACAAAGAAGTGGTTACCGAAACCGGAACCGAGTTTGAATTCCAGGTAGGGACCATGATAGAGCTGCCCAGAGCCTGTGTGGTAGCGGATGAAATAGCCAAAGAAGCTGAATTCTTCTCCTTTGGCACCAATGACTTGACCCAGACGACCTTTGGCTTCAGCCGCGATGATGCCGAGGGCAAGTTTATTCCCATCTATCTTGAGAAGAAGATCATGAAGGACAATCCGTTCGCAGTCCTGGATCGCAAGGGGGTAGGCGGGTTGATGAAAATGGCAGTGGAGAAAGGTCGAGCAGCTAATCCAAAAATATTCATAGGTATTTGCGGCGAGCATGGCGGAGAACCTAGTTCAGTAGAGTTTTGCCATATGATCGGTCTGCAGTATGTAAGCTGTTCTCCCTATCGTATTCCCATTGCCCGGTTGGCAGCTGCCCAAGCGGCGATCAGAAATAAATAGAAGCTGAATTAACAGCATAAAACAACAAAGGCCGGGTTTTGAACCCGGCCTCAGGCTGATGACAAAAGCGAATATCTTCGTTGTTTCGGAAATTCCGCTCAATCAACGTACGTCAAGTACGCCTCAATCACGGGCTTTCCTCATGCCTTGATCTTCACTCCCGTCATACGCCTGCAACTTTGTCTACAATTAAGGCCGGGTTTTGAACCCGGCCTTATTATCAGTTATACACGAAGGCTGAATAGGTTGTCTTTGGTTAGCTGCCTTACAAACTTAAAGCGATTGGTATGCTCTGCGAGCTTCGCTTTTAAGTCGGTCTCATTTACATGTGATACGATTATTCCTATGCCGGGCTCAATCACCAAACCAAAATCTTTTTCATTTAATGCTTGTAGGACTGAGACTGGATCATCGTGCTGGAACTTGATCACCTTTGTGTGAAGACCATACTCGGTCAAATTGCGCACCGACTGCATTAGTTTCTTTACTATCAAGCTTGGGTAATCAACTACTCCTTTGAATACACAGCCCATCTGCTCCTGAAAATGAGCAAAAGCATCGGCTTGGATCGCAGCGATCGTTTCCAGAAGCTGCACGCGTTCAGAGTCTTCCAGAACTGTATCATAGAAATCCCTTATGATAAAATACCCAACTGCTTTTTCGTTGTTTACTAGGCTAACTACTAGAACAGATTTGGGACAACCATTCAGATCGATTTCAATGACGCTAGAGTCCCCCGAATTAAGTATCTGCTCCTCTACAGGCGGTTCCAGATTAAATTCACCATGAATCACTTTAACCCCGTCAGTGTCATTGGACAAAATGGCTATTCCGGTAGCGCCCACCCCGAACTCCAAGGCGGTGGCGGTAAGTGCACAAAAGTCAGCCATATCACTAGCTTGACGAATTACCTTTATCACGTCTTGAATAGCATAGATATTACGCAACTGGCGGTCAAGCAGGTAGTTTTTGTCTTGCAGTTCATTCACCATCCAGGAATTGTCCAGTGCCACTTTTATGGAATCTGCTAACAGTAATAGTAAGTCCATATCCTCTTGAGAGTAAGTCTGACCAGTGACTCTTTCCGACAGTGAGATAAACCCATAGTATCTTTGCTGACTGAAGAGCTGAATAATTAGATATGGTTTAAGATGCTCTGCCAATCCCACGAAATCAGGGAACATACTGTCAAATTCTTCGCGTTCATCTGGATTATTGTAATGAACAAACACTTGACCTTTGTCAGGCATGATCTGAGGTGGTTTCAGCCAGTAGGACAATGGCTCGGTATGTAGCACCGACTTGAAATGAAGTAACTCCATGCGCTCTTCTACCGAATTATTGACCAATACACCACTAACAGCGGACTGGAATATCTCCATCAGCATATCAAGTGAGACATCTAGAGTGTCCAGTATGCTTGAACGTGAAAATATCTGCTGTGAAGCTTGGTAGACCGTAGTTAGAGAAAATACCTTTTTGTCTAATTCCCGGTTAGAGGACATCAGCCTGTCTCTTATATTGGAAAGCTCAAGGGCTTTGTTAAATGTGCTATTAAGAGCGTTAAGAACTAATTTATCCAGGTCATTGGCATCAATCTCCGAAGTGCTCATACAAACGATCAAATACCTAAACTCACCTTCTATGGTCAACGGTATCAAGAGTCTAGCGCAATTATCATTGAGAACATTATGGTTATGTTCGCATTCGGTTTCAAATGCACATTCATTCAAAACAGTCGGGAACATACTGTGACTTCGGTTGCGCAAAAATGGTTCAGTTTCTAGAATAAAACTTGTCAACTCGTCCATCGATAATCCTTTGGCATAAAGGGGATGCATTTGGGGGCCTTTGACCTCCAGTGTCAAGGCTGCTGGGAGAGTGTACATTTCTGATATTATTTCCATGAAAAGTTGTATCAGAGTTCCCTGGTCATATGGCTCAAATATATTGATGACTGTGTTCGCAAAGAAGTTCAATTCGTACTTGAGCTTCGCCTGATTATCCTGCAGCTTGGACAACGAGTCAAAAGCATTTTTTATCCTGAATAAATGTGCTATACGGCCAGCATATGCGTTAAAATCATTGGCCGGTTCGGGAAGGGTGCCAGAATATAATAGATATCCTTCATGAATCCCGTCGGCTGTAATAAACTTGATCACATTATTATATATGGCCAAGCCAGTAATCTCCAACGAAACAGGCCCCATGATCCCGTGAACTTGATCCAATATACTCTTGACTCGGAGAAAGTTCAGTGATGGCGGAGTCTCTCCCACAGCGTCCACTACAGTGAGTGAATCAATGCTGGTCCCAGGTACGAGCAGCAAAGCGTTGGAAATGTCGATCCTTTCCGTGAGCATACTCATGATCTGGGGATAGAGTAGATTAGATGTTAGAATGTCTGCGGCTTGGTGCAGATTTGGCACCGGCCTCACTCCCTTAATTATTAAGAATTATGATCCGCTTTTCCTGGTGGTCGAAATACATGGTTATGTTGCGCATGGGTTCTTTTAACAGGACACTTTCATGTTTGATACGGAAAGAAAGACCAATGTCGACTTGACCCTTTACTTCGATCATCCCTTCCCCTTTGGTGGTTTTAAGAATCGATAGTATATCCTGGCGTTCATCTTTGAGCATGTCTGTTTCTTCTGATAGGTGCACATAACGGGATATTGTTTGTTTGAGCTGCTGAATAGCGTCAGCATCTTTTTTTCCGCCCAGCAGACGGGCTTTGATTGCCGCCTCCCGCATATCTTTGTCAAGATCCTCCAAACGCTCCTGAATATCCTTGACTCTCTGGTAGAGGTGGTCCCGATTGATACCTTCTACTTGAAGGTTTACTCCCTTGTCTGTCTGGATGGCGTTGGCTTTGATTTTTGTGCCAGCACTAATAGAGTTGTCTCCGAGAATCTTGCCTCGCATACCCTGTATAAGAACCGCGTCATTGGCACGGATGTTGGAACGGATGATATATTCATTTACTACGATGTTCTTGCCTGCATGAACGTCAGCTTCCTGTATAAAACGAGCCTCCACATTACCGTAAGCCTTGATGATGGCCCGGTCTTTACCGATGATACCGGCTCTAACGTATATGGAGCCTTTTTTGGAAATTACTTCGGAGCCTTCGATGCCGCCCCGAATCTCAATATCTTCTTCGGCTTCCACCTTGAAACCTTCACGAACATAACCTAGGATCAAAACTTTCCCGGGGAAATTTATGTTACCCACGGAAAAGTCGACATCACCACGCACAGTGTATAGGCGGGTAACATAGACTTTATTAGTTTCCCAGGCCAGAGCTCCATCAAATTCTGCGACTGCATTATCGCCTTCAACAACCACGCCTTTGCCAATAGAAAAGTTATGGTTGCGGCCGGGAGTAGCCTGGATTGCTTCGCCAAAAATATTATAGCCGATCTCACCAGGGCTAGCTGGTATCTTACTGGCAATGACATCACCTTGTTCGACCAACACTAGTTGACCCAGTTCGTAATAATTGACCTTGCCATCATCTGTGAGCTTAGGCTGCGGAGTAGGCTTATCATGATGATAATTGATCTCAGCATCTTTGCCCGGAATCGGTGCCTTTCCGTTAGCAATGGGCTCACGTACTACGGAACGTCCTGATTCGCATATATGATGTATCAAATCGATGTTAACGCCGTAAACAACCCCTGCAGTTTCCAGGGCTTTAAATACTTCTTCAGGTTTAATCTTTTCTCCTGGTGGAACATCAAGGGATAGGTAAGCCTGCATTTTCGAAGGGGATATAGTTAGATCCACATGATCACTACCAGGAGCAGATTTGGCGGCAATAATAAATATATCGCCGACTTCTGCTTGGGTGATCTCTTTAAGCTTGGTCATATCAGAAGCGATTTGCAGGTGATTGATTTCCTGCACTAACGAACTTAAATTTATTTTACCGGTTACTTTCAAGTAGTAACCGTCACTCTTGTCGATAATTTCATATCCTAGAGACACATCTATCCCCCCTTGAGCGGCACAGTGCGTTTAATTGAGCTGAATAACGGTAAATATTAACTAATCATTTAAGTGCAAAATATCCCAAGAAAAATATAACACCTAATTACAGCAAAAGGAAGATATAAATTTGCCTGATTTTATCATCATTTTCAGCCGTTCAGAAAGAGGAACAAATCAAAACAAAGCGTATATTTATTAAATATAGATGGAGGTGTAACACTAAATGAAAACCACGGACCCTACGGTTCATATAATCGGTCTTAATGGCAGCCCGAATAAAGCCGGTAATACCGTATTGTTGCTTCAGGAAGCTCTGGCAGCAGCATCGCAACTCGGTGCAACTACGGAATTATTACATTGTACGGATTCTCTTCGAGGACTAAAAAACCCTTTTTGCATCAATTGTGAATCTCCTTGTAGTGGCAAATGCTATGAGGGAAAACCTTTAGAAAAAAGCTATGAGATACTCAGCCAAGCAGATGGTGTGGTGGTCGGCAGCCCGGTCTATTTCGGCACTGTATCGGGACAGTTAAAGGCTTTTTGGGATAAGAGCCGACATTTGCGAACCCAGAAACTACTATATAATATGGTGGGTGGAGCGGTTTCTTCTGGTGCTAGTTCTTATGGTGGCCAGGAAACTACCGTTCGGGCAATACAGGACATGATGATGGTTCAGGGCATGATACTGGTCGGTGACGGTTATGTGGAAAACGATTGCGGTCACTTGGGCGCTATGGCGACCCGCCCTGCAGCCGACGATCAAAATTCCAGGGTTCGAGCACGTATACTGGGTAAAAGAATGGTGGAAGTGGCCCTCGCTACCAGCAAAATTAGGGTGGGAAGATAATGACGATCCGTGAAGATTATGAAAAACGTGAATCAGAACTCTTATCTCCCTATGCCGTTCTAAGTAATAATAGTAAGGGGAGAAGATTACCTATTAATATGTGCGATATCCGCACGGATTTTCAAAGGGACCGTGATAGAATAATCCATTCTAAGGCATTCCGGCGGCTAAAACATAAAACCCAGGTCTTTATTGCTCCTGAAGGGGATCATTACCGGACACGACTCACCCATACCTTGGAGGTGGCGCAAATAGCTCGCACTATTGCCAGGGCTTTGCGGTTAAACGAAGATTTGACAGAGGCTATCGCCCTTGGACATGATCTGGGCCATACCCCATTTGGACATGCCGGTGAAAAGGCTCTTGATGAGATTTGTTTGGGAGGGTTCCGGCATTACGAGCAAAGCCTAAGAGTAGTGGACCTGCTCGAAGGTGACGGAGGATTGAACCTGACCTATGAGGTTAGGGATGGAATTTTGAAACATACCGGTGATGCTGAACCAGAATCTCTCGAGGGTGTGATAGTAAAGATTTCGGATAGAGTGGCTTACATCAACCATGACATAGATGATGCACTGCGGGCTGGAATTATCAGCTTCGAGCAGCTGCCTAAGGACTGTGTGAAGATTTTAGGGATCGAGCATAGTCAACGTATCAACTCCATGGTCGTCGATATCATTAGAAACAGTATGAACAAACCACAGGTATCTATGAGCGAACAGGTAGGACAGGCGACAAACCGGTTGCGAGAATTCTTGTTTGAACATGTATACCTTAACCAACAGGCCAAGAATGAAGAAGAAAAGGTTCGGTCGATGGTGCAAAAAATATACCAGTTCCTACTCGCTAGGCCGGATCTGCTTACTGAAACCTGCCGGGAGGATGGATGTGTGACACAGCGAGCAGCGGTAGATTTTATTGCCGGTATGACCGATCATTATGCGATACGTTTTTTCAAGGATTATTTTATACCGCTGCCATGGGCAGATTTTGAATAATATTCCCGAGCAAGGAGGAATTGTCTCTGGCTACCGCGTATAATAACGAATTGGTTCAGGAAATAGAAGCACGCATCGACATTGTCGAGCTGATAGGCGAAGACTGCGAGCTCACTCGCCGTGGTAATCGATACTGGGGATTGTGTCCTTTTCATTCGGAAAAAACATCCTCCTTTTCGGTTTCTCAGGAAAGGCAGCTTTTTTATTGTTTTGGCTGTCATGAAGGCGGAAACATATTCGGATATATAATGAAAAAACGCAATCTGGAATTTAGCGAAACACTCGCTTACCTAGCTGAGAAGGCAGGGATCGATACCAGCCGCTATACCGATTCACGCATCCCGAAGAAAAGGGACATAGACCGAATAGTAATCGAATTGAACCAAGAAGCTTCGAAGTTCTATCACAATACACTGCTGGCAAACCAGGGGAGTGTGGCGTTAAAGTATTTACGCAATCGTGGAGTAAATGATGAGTCTATTGAAGCCTTTGGACTAGGTTTTGCGCTCGACGATTGGCGGCCATTGCAGCAGCACCTGCTGGATCGAGGTTATTCGGTAGAGGCTATGATGGAATCAGGATTGATTCGCCGCAGCCAAAAAGGCGATCAATATATGGATTTTTTTCGCAATCGCATAATCTTTCCGATATTTAATCAGTCAGGACATGTAATAGCCTTTGGGGGTCGGCTTATGGAGGGCGAAGGGCCTAAATATCTGAACTCCGCAGAAAATCGCGTCTTTTCTAAACGAAACAATTTATTTGGTCTGTATCAAGGACGCAATGAGATCCGGGAATCTAACGAGATGATTTTAGTTGAAGGCTACATGGATTGTCTGCAACTGCACCAACATGGCATCAAAAATGCCGTAGCGACACTGGGAACTGCATTCACCAGGGAACAATCAAAAC
>JBLNAX010000006.1:0-55975 GCA_050259595.1 Acidobacteriota bacterium
GAACAGTATACCCGGCTCTGGCACCAGCATAAGCATTTCACTGCCTTTTGCGGGGGGTGAAGGAACCAAGGTTTATTCAATTTTTGACAATGCAATGATCAATAGCTATATGAGGAGAACGGCAATAGTACGGGAAGCTTGAATAGACAGTCGAACATCACAATAAGCGAAGCCGGGGTATGATACTTGAATAATTATTTATGTACCGTCCGGCTTTTTGTTTTCTTGTATAATTACAATGAGGTGATATTTTGATTCGGGTAGAACTGGAGCAAGCTATTACAGAAATTAGTGACCAGATCGATTATGTCAAGAGCGAGTTGGAAAATGTGGAAGAGGACTTAGAGAAGAAGCGGTTAAAGTCCGAACTCATCAGGCTCCAGTATGAGCAGATGCAGCTATCTGACCGCTTGCGCCGATTAGACATGAATTAAATCATTTTGGTTTTTCCAAGCGGTCTACATATCGTTACGTTAGGCCACTACAAGGGTGGTGGTAATAGGTTTATCAGGCCAGAGGTTCTTTGACCCTTGTGTCAGGAATATGCTAGAATGTGAGAAAATATCAGTTGTTTCCGCACTCTCATACCCATTCGATCGCACTCAAACCAAGCACATGGAAGTATTATTGATCATTCTCTGTTAATGATCAACAGATTGCTGGGGTGAATCATGAGGAAGAAACCAATTATCCTAGGTCTAATGATCATAGCGTTATGCTTATTTGGTGTTTCTGCTTATGTATCCCGTGATCTCTTTTTGGAATTCCCACTCAGTCCAGATTTTCTTTCCCTGCGTGGGCTTACATATGGGACCACTGATTCTTCAAACAATGTTTATGGCATTATAGATTCCGGTAAGAGGATCATTTGTCTGGACTCGACCGGTCTCCAGACCAGAGAGATAAAGCTCAGGGACTCTGAGGTGGCGGGCAACTGGGTATTTGCCGCATTGGTTCCTGATGGCCAGGGGAACTTATTGGTTCTGCTCCAACAAAACGATACAGATAGGATTCACGTTTACGCACAGAAAGTAGTCCGGTACAATCTCGCTGGCGATGTTGATAAAGTATTCTACAGCCACAAGAACACAGGGGCTGAGAGAGTGGCTGCTAGTGGAATTATCAAATCCTTCTGGCAGGCCGACGACAGTGTCCGATTCCATGTGGTGAGAAACAATAAAATAGAATTAAAGACCATTAATTCAGCTGGTGAATTACAAAGTCAGGTCCTAGCCAGCATTCCGGGTGATGTGTATTTGTCGGATATAGCTGGCACGGAAATGGGGCGGCTTTATTACTCTACATATCAAGGCAAGATATACTTGCTGGACGACGATGAGAATCCTGTCGAGGTATTCCCGCGTGGTAATAAGAAGATGAGCTCAGTCTTTCCCACCAACTTGATTTATGGCCAGATGGACAAATTGATCTTTGTTGATGCCAACAATGGGCGAGTTATGAGCTTGAATCCGGAAAATCATAAAGCCGACACCATATTTGCCTCGCTGCAAGCCCTACGGCAGGGTGCGCGGCTTGATTCTTTCAACGTTATAAATGCCAGCAAGGTGGGCTCCAATGGCCTCGTTTTAACTACCGAGCATGAGATCGTACTTGCCAATATAGACGGCCAGATAACCCGTATTGCATCCGACATCGATCTGCCGCTCACAAGGTTGCTGGTGATCTTTTTATACTGGCTCCAGATTCCGCTGTTTATAGTCTTATTGATCATCATCAGTCTAATAATATGGAACCGATCAGAGAACTCTAAGGCATCCTCCGCTATCAAGCAGACCATGATTCTTACCCCCATCGTCTTCCTCATGATGGGAATGCTCTCATTTATGGTTTACCGAGACAATTTGCAGAGCCAGGTTGACGAGATCCTTCAGCGATTGATATGGATGGCTGAGCAGGCTAATAGCGCTGCTATGGCCCCGAGTATAGAGAGTATCTCGCGTACCGACCAATTTATGAATGAAGATTATCGTCAACTGCATGACCTGATCGGTGCTGCACGCGGTGACTCGGGCGGGGGAATGCCTGCCAGTCACTCGGCACTCTATAAAGTGGTCGATAACCGGATATTTATGCTAGTCGATTATGAAAACCGGATAAATATGTTCCGCCCGATGGAAACTAGTGAGGAGCTTAGACAGGCACTGGATGAAGGGAAAATGGTTTCTGGATATCGGCAGACAGCAAACGGGAACAGATTCTACGCGGTCAAGCCGATTCGTGATGTACAGGGCAAAGAAGTAGGGGCGCTGGAGGTCTGGTGCCTAGAAACAGGCGGGTTCAATAAGCAAGTTCCGGCCATGGCCGGAACCGCATTCGGCGCCTCGCTGCTCATTATATTCCTGTTCTTTGTGGTTACCTATGTTTTTCGGGATAAAGATGCGGAGCAGGAAGAAAACGAAATACCCAGTCTGCCACTAAAGGAGAAAAAACCTGAACTGGTTGTGCACATCAAGCGTGAGGTCGACTTACCCCCGGCCCCTAAGCCGGAGGAGATGACTGAGACGACCCGCAATCATCTAACTCGCTTATCTAACATAAGTCAGGCCAGTATGCAGTTTGTTCCTCAACAGATGATTGAACTGATTGGGCGAAAAACGGTTGAAGAAGTTCAATTAGGTGATCAGGTTAGCGGTGAAGCCGGGATCATATTCGTAAGGATAAACTCATTCTTTAAACACACGGCCAAACTACCGCCAGACAAATTAATGGGTGTTATAAATGCTTTTGCCCGCAGAGCTGGCAATATAGTGCGGAAAAACGGCGGTCTGGTAGATATTTATGCCGGTTCGGGATTAAGGGCTCTGTTTCCCAGCAATGCAGAGGAATCACTGCAGGCTGCTGTTGAGCTGCGAAGCGATATGTCGGCGTTTGCTGGGGAACTGCAGCGCATTGGCATGAAGCCGATCGAGATAACGGTAGGTGTTCACTGGGGACCTATGCGGTTGGCCATTTTGGGTGAAGATGATTACTTGACCAGTGCGGTCATATCTGAGAATGCCACTCTTGCGCTGGAATTGGCAAGAATCTCGGAGATTCTTGGAGTATCCGTACTGGCCACTGAAGATGTCTTTAGAGCAGTCAATGATATCGATTCTTACCATCACAGGAGCTTGGGTGTGATACGGATTCCAGGCCGCAGCGAACTGCTTCACATTTTCGATGTTTTCGAAGGGGATGATGAAGCGGTAAGGCAGGCTAAAATGGATACCCGGGATATGTTTGAAAGTGGTGTATACTTGTATCAGAAGGGTTCCTTCATAGATGCCCGTGCATCTTTCATAGATGTCATCAAGAGAAATCGACAGGACCGAACAGCTAAGATCTATTTTGATCTATGTGATAGGTACGGTAAGGTCGGTATGCCAGCGGAATGGGACGGAACTATCGTTATTTAGTAACGATAGGATATTCAAAAAGCCGGAGCTTTTAAACTCCGGCTTTTGTTATTTCTTGTTCTTTGCTTTAAACTGTTGATCTCGGGTATCTTCAGGTTCGACATTGATCCGAACCGATTTTATGATGCGTTCAACAGTTGGCATATTCTTCTCATACATCTTAGGTTCAGCCGAATAAGTAAACACATAAGCTTTGTTGTCCTTGATGGTCCAGACCTGCAGCAGCTTGAGGTCCAGCTTCTTGCTCCCGCTGCTTGCACTGATAACTTGCTGATGGCCTGGTTGTCCGGCAAAAGTACACGGTGCTGACTGCAGCAGTTTGTACTTTTGGAGCTTGCTTTGTTCAGTTTTCTCGGTTTCCCTTGTATATTGGTCAAGGGTCATTGGTCGTTTGGTTTGATCTATCACCATCAAATTGATATTTTCTAAAAATACGTCTTTTTGTCTATCGGGGTAAGTGTTTGAGGTAAAAACAATCCCATAGACTTGCCCAGTTGTATACCAGCTGGTGTTGCGTTCCACTTCGACTTTGTGGACCTTATCGTAATAGGGGAGAAAGTCAGGGACATCCTTAGATTTCTTAACATCAGCTTCATACTTCTTCTGCGCTTCGACGGCTTTTTTCTGCTCCGCGATCGCTTTCTTGTCGTTATTGTTCTTGATAAGGAACAAAACTCCTAAACCAGTACCAATACAAAATACAACTATTAGCAGCAGCCCGATCAGCTGTTTCTTCCTTCTGCCGCTGTCTGGCTCCTGAACAGATGGCATATTCAACAGATATCACCAACCCATCAATAACAATTAATACTATGATAACATCAATTTACCGTTAACGACTATCCCTTATTTTTGTATTGAATACAGAAATATGTTTATTGATTCCGGTGACGGAGAAAGGTTAATTTAGATTTGTGAAGAAGAGATAAAGATAATGATTTAAAGGGAGTGGTTTGTTTTGTTTGGACCATCGCCGATCGAACTAGTACAGATGTTCGTTTCCTTGTTTATGTCTCTGGCCTTGATTGTCGGATTCATTTTTATTGTTGTCTCGGCTTGGAAGTTCATGCGCGCTTCGCAAAGTATGGCTGAATCAATGAAGAGTATATCCGAGAGTCTTAAGAAACCGGAAGACCAAGAATAGCAATGTAATACAAGGTGGCTCACTATGAGCGGCTTTTAGACCGACCCCATAAGCAAACCGAGTTTTAAAAGCCCGTTATCAACGTACTATTATGCGTCCGATAACAGGCTTTTTTCATGCTTTGCTCTTTTAAGATTATTGGAGTGTGGGTCGTTTATCCTCCGAGACCCGCATGAAAAGCGGCACCAGATGCGGGTCGAACTGGGTTCCGGTACAGCGCAGTATTTCAGCAACGGCTTGCTTATGGCTCATTGCTTTGCGATAAGGTCGATCTGTGGTCATGGCATCATAAGCATCAACGATGGCCAGAATCCGACATTCTAAGGGAATGTCGCGCCCTTTTAAGCCGAGTGGATAACCTTTGCCGTTCCACCACTCATGATGTTTCAAGATCCAGTCGGCAATCGGGGTCAGCTCAGGAGAGGTCAAAGCTATGCGATAGCCTATTTCACAATGACGCTGCATTTCTCGGTATTCTTCGGGAGTAAGATGGGCCGGTTTAAAAAGGATCCCGTCGGGCACTCCTACCTTGCCCAGGTCGTGAAACTGAGCCAGAAGGCGTAAATCGGTCAAGGAATACTCCTGAACCCCTATTGTTTCCGCTATACACACTATGAGACGTTCCATTCGTCCGGCATGACCCTCGGTAATGAAATCTCGTGCTTCGAGGGCTTTCATGAGCGTCGCAACTATTGAACTTTTTGAGCTTCGAGAACTATGCAGCTTGGCTCGCTGCATATTGTCATCTGCTTCTTTGAAGAGTTCGGCCATAGTCCGGGTATCGCCGTCGCGCATCGCTAGACCGGTGGATATTGTTATCACCAGATCGGGGTGTACCACGTTGTGCTGCCCTACTACGCTGCGTATCCGCTCACATGCATCCTCGGCTGATGCGCGGGTGGTTTTAGGCAGTAAAACCGCAAATTCATCACTGCCAACTCTAGCTATCACATCGCCGGTCCTGAAGCATGTTTTTACAAGCCCAGCAGCGCGGGCCAGAACAGTGTCTCCCGAATCATGGCCATAAGCATCGTTGACCAGCTTGAGGCCGTCAACATCGCATATTATCATACCCATCGGATCGTAACGGCCATCCTCCAGGCGGCGCATTTCTTCCTCAAAATAAGTACGGTTGTAAAGATCGGTCAAAGAATCGTGCAGATTGAGATAGCGGAGTTCTTCCTCCATGATCTTCTTTTCGCTTATATCACGGCCAACGGATTGTATTTCGGTAATGGTGCCGTTATCATCGAAAAATGCCCGATCGCTCCATTCTAGCCAGCGTATCTGTCCTTCGGGATTGATTATCCGGTGGATATATTCTATCAGTGTTTTTTCCGGTGATAATTCTGATAGATGCTGGTGTATTATGGGTTCGTCCTCCTGAAAAACATTTGGTTCAAATGCCTGGCCGAGAAGTTCATCGCGTGACTTCTTGAAATACCGGCAGAAAGCTTCGTTGACGAATGTTAGAGTGCGGTCCGGGTCACGACGGCAAATAAGTTCTGTCTGGTCTTCTACGATCCCCCGGTAACGCTCTTCGCTGATGCGTAGTGCTTCTTCGGCTATTCTGCGATTCGTGACATCAAAAATGTCACCGTAGATTATTCGCTTACCATGGAACCGCCTGGAAGCTCCAATGATCTCCAGATAAACGATTACCTCGTTCTTCGCGATCCCACGAATATTGAAATCCAATGAGGATTCCTGGCCGGATAGAAGCAATTCAACATTATTCATCAGGAGCTGGTGATCCTCAGGATGAATCAGCTCCATCAAATATTCCTTGGCCATGATTTCTTCGATCGAGTATCCGAAGATCTGAGCGAAACGCTGGTTGGTAAAGACAAAACGGCCATCTTGAATGGCGAAATAACCGGTGAGGTTATCAACAGTAGGGTCGCTGCACAGCTCGCTATAGGTCTGAGGGAGCTCGGACCCATCTAATTTGGCTTCCAAGTACGCGACCTGATTGCGCAGCAGTTTGATATCATCAATCAATTGTTGTTTAGTTTTTTTTTCGTCTTTCATGCTGGCCTCCTGCCGGACAGCGGTCGAATACCACGGTCAAGTGGGTCAAATATGTTATAAGTGATCGGACAGCATGTGTTGTGGACAACCGCTGAATGATGTCGGATTATCTCTATGTAACATCAAAGTTCAACAAATTATAGGAAAATCCTTCTTAATATTAAGTAAGGAAGACCGTGATATTATCATAAACAGCGGTTATGGGAGGGTCATTAGTGGTAGAAATGTAAAGCAAGCTTGATTACCAAGTAGCAGGCCAACACCCACAAACCGACTATTACTATAGCGCCGGCCAGGTTCTTGGGGGCTTGGCGTTTTTCCATAGCCTCTGCCTTCATCCGGTATTCTCTAAAAACATCCTGTGGAATAAGCCTGATCACTAACGCTAATGCCACAGGAATCAAAATCAGATCATCTAAGTATCCGAGAACGGGGATGAAATCAGGGATCAAATCAATAGGGCTAAGTGCGTATGCCAACACGACCGCCGCTGCCGCTTTGGCATACCATGGAACACGCGGATCACGGTAGGCTAGAAACAGTGCATAGATATCCAATTTGAGCTTGCGGATCAATTCAGCGGGTTTCCCTAACTGGAGCAATTATGTGTCCTCACTCTCGGAAAGTGTTGATTTTATTATATATCAAAGGCAATGCCAGAACGAGCCATCTATTGAATGTGCAAGGGGTCAGTTAATTATATGGGAATGCCCGGTAATACTCAAGTTAGCCGGTATTATTTTCGATATATATGATAATTGGGGCTGGACTCTTCATGAGAGGCCCCCGGGTGTTGATCGAATGAAACACCCTGACCATGTATTTGTGGGGGCTTTGTCGATATTCCCACAGTATTTCTCTGGCATCACCTCACAATTCAATCATCAATAGAAGGCTGGCATTGGACATGAGAATTTACCACAACATGATGGCCGTCAATGCCTATAACAGCTTGAACCGCAGCAGCAGCGCGACAGCCCAGGCCTTGAAGCATTTGTCGTCCGGTTTACGGATAAATCAGGCTGCCGATGACGCTGCTGGTTTGGCTATTTCCGAAAAGATGCGGGGCCAGCAAAGAGGTCTGAACCAGGCGGTGCGTAATGTACAGGATGGCATCTCGCTTATCCAGACCGCTGAGGGTGCGTTAAACGAGACTCATTCGATCCTACAGCGCATGAGGGAGCTGGCGGTGCAGGCTGCCAATGGAACCTTTACCGCGGGAGACCGCAGTGAGATACAAAAAGAGATCGACCAGCTAAAGGACCAGATAAACAACATTTCTAATAACACTGAATTCAACCAGAAGAAACTCCTCGATGGTAGTGCTGCCTTGATATCTAGTACTAGCAGTAACAATATCAAAGTGATCACAACTGAAAAGTCCAATACCGGGCTTAATACAGAGGGTGATTATCGGCTTGATATTCAAGCTACCGCAGGTGCCGGACAGGTGCAGACCAGCAATGTGCTCTATTTAAAGAACTCAACAATGACAGAGAATGTTGATCTGCGGCCAGCAGATGGCGAATACTCAGGGCTGACCAAGTTGAGGGCGACCGGGCTGGCTGCTGGCAGTTATCGCATGGAAACCAGAGAGACACCTTTTGGTGGTACGACTTATATTGATACAAGTGGTGCTGAAACGGCGGCTCCGGCAGTCGACCTGGGTGTTGTCTCAGTTAATGCCACCGCCAGTCCTAATACTGTTCCTTATGGGCAGTATGATATCAATGTGGCAGATACTGTGCCCTTTATGGCAACCTTTGCTGATACGGCGGCAGGCAGCGATGTCATAACCGGGGTAAACCCGACCGGCCGCAATGATATCGATGTGAGTATGGATGTGACGACCGGTGGCGGTCCCATTAACTCAGCTACAGCTGTGGCCTGGAAAGATATCGGCGGAGCTGGCGGCGGTACGATCAACATTGATGGTGGTGGGGGCGGCAATGTTGACATTACCACTCAGGCCAACTATGCTGGCAATACCTTTTCTGAATTCCGAGTCGTAGGCACTGATGCGCGGGATCTGGCAGCGTCCAACATCAATGCTGTCACATATTACCGGTCACAGGCTACAGATACCATATCTCTGGGACTGACCTACAAGGCCAAGGCGGGGGAACAAATCACCAGTCGTTGGAGCTATGTGATGCAGGCAGGCTATCAGATTACCCTTACAGTCAACGACCTGCCACCGCAGAGTACGACCGTCAATGTCGGAGGAATGGATGTGGACCAGACAGCGGCTGCATTAGAAGCGGCAGTGAATGCTCTCGGTTACGCAGCTGTGAATTTTAGCTCGCAGAATATGGGCGGCGACATGCACCGGGTCAATGTAACCAATGGTTTAGGTGCTATAAGCATGGACATAACGGATAATGTCGGGACAGGAGCTGCGGCGTTGGGTATTGTGGGCAATTTAGCAGCAGGCGGAACAGTCAATGGAACTAGCCGGCAGTATCAGTTTCCAGAGTTCACCTTCAATATAGGTGGTCAGGATATAACACAGATCGCCACTGCCATGGATGGTGCCTTTTTTGGTGCAGGATATAACATTGATGTTACCGCTGTTAATCTCGGCGGGGGCTTGCGCCGTCTGCAAATCGATAATAATGATGCTGATATGCGTTTATATTTCGATACCGATGTCGCTCCCGATTCTGCGGAGACAGAACTGGGCATAAGCGGTTTGTTATCGAATCCTGGAGTCACGCAATTTGGTAACCGTGTGTATCACAATTATTCTACAACCGCCAACACTAACAGCATGCACATTGACCAGATCGTTACCCAGTTAAACACTGCCCTTAATACGGCTTTAGCCGGGGATGACCTGGCTAATCCAGGTGGCAGTGTGTTTGTCGACAATAACTTGGGTGGCGGTCTCCATAATATTTTAGTCAATAACAGCACCAACAATACCAGATATGACATAACAATCGGTAATGGTGTAGGGGCAGCGGCTACAGACCTTGGTATAGACCATGTTATAGCTCGCAGTGTGGATGACAATACCGGTGGCGGGCGTGACTATAACCGTGCCTTAGGCACCATTGCATTAGGCAGCAACATTGAACAGGTCAGAACAACTGTCAATGGATGGGGTGCATGGATCAACGCGGCTTGGACCAATGCCGGTAATACACCTGGATACGATGGCAGCCATCATGATGGTCAGCTGACAATCAGCGACAACGATGTTGGGCCGACCCGCCGGGAACTGGTTTTTTCTGCTAGCGCTGGATCCGCACAGCTCTTTGGTGTAGGAGGTAATATCAGCATCAGTGCAGGGGCGAACCTCACATCCTCGACCTGGCAGGCCCGTGATCGAGTACAGGTGACTGCGAACTATCAGGGAGTACGCAACGATGGTACGGCTATTCCTCAGACCACCAGGACTGATTGGTGGTGGGAGGGCGATGTGGGCACATCCAACCCACTAGTTGGCGATGCCAATTTACCCTTTACATCGATATATATTCCCGATGCCAGCGGCAGTTCCACAGAGCTAAACGGCTCATGGTGCCTGTTCTCCAGGGCCAGGGCGGCTGGAGCCTATGATCGACTGGATGTGGATCTGATCGACGGGGCTATGGCTGCTGCTTTCGACCCACCAGGAGGTTATGTTTTCAATGATGGTGTTCTCGACGGGCGCGGCGATATCCTACTGCCTCAGTTCATACGTACCGGTCTAGGCGCTTACACCTCTATAAGTCATGATGTCGATTTCGGGACCCTGGCTACCCAGGCCAATGCGGTGGTTTACAGTGAGCGTTATGCAGCGGGAACCTATGACTGGTATGCACATGCGGCATATGGTGATGATGCCACATATTACTTTGCCAATGGCGGCCTGTGGTCAGATTATATACAAACGGTAGATGTCTGGCGGCAGGAAGATGACAATAGCTCAATGCTTTTTACCGTAACTTCGGCCGCGCCACCTACTTTCAGCGTGCAGGGCAAGGGATACAACCGCAATGGCACTGCCAATAACTTCGGTCCGGTATCGGTCACCGTGACCGGCGGGCCGGTAGATATAGGGTGCATTCATTTTGATGACCTGCAGTTTGGAGCTGGTCTAACGGCAGGGGATCGGTTTGTGATCAATACAGCTGCCCGGGCTGGTGGAGGATACCACCAGAACCCGCCGAATCAATCGGACGCGAACATATCAGTGACCGGTAATCCCTGGGGCAGCGGACAAAGTACCATGGAGTACCGGTTCGATAGAAATGCAGAAAACGGAAAAACCTTAAACCTGCTAGGCTTCTTTGTCGATCCGGTAAATGGCGGTGATCCAGTTACAGGAGTATGGACGGGCAGTATGGCGATGCAGACGGCTGCTGGCGGCTTTGTAGCAGGCAGTCAGGTGGGGGCTGACCCTCGCGTTCACATGGAGATCAACTACCAAGGGGGTACAGATCCTATAGCCGGTGCGGTCATAACCGGTTACAGATTCCAGGATGCTGCTGTTAGTGAGGGGACTTATGCTTTTCTTGACAACATAGAGTATGATCCGGCTTCAGCCTGGAATGCTTCTGTTATGTTTGAAGTTATTGAAACTAGTGGGGGAGTGGCTCTGCGCGGGCAGGCCCATATATACGGTAAAGACGGCAGCTACCAATATGTATATGATGATTACATAAAGCTTGGCAAGACCAATAGCCCAGTAACTTTGTTCAGTGATGGAAGCTTTGCCGGGCTGACATTCGATCATTTTGATTTTACTGACCTGTCACGACTACGGGAAGGTGATCGTTTTTCGTTATCAATGGTGGCTAATGGAGGACTTATGGGTAGTGACACAGATGAAATAGACATGTTCAGTGGAGCCAACCGGTTAGAGGTATTTCCACATAGTTGGAGGTTTGACGATGGAGTCATTGACAACAAGCTTACTGCGCTGCGCACGTACCAGATCGATTTTGCTAATGGTGATGTTTACGATTCCCAGGTAGATCTCAATTTTTCGGATTTTCATGGGGGAACTGCTCTGGGCGCGGTGGGGAGCCAGACAACTCCGAGGCTGATCGATGATACGGCTAGGTTTGATGTTCTCTATAAAACGGGACAGGGTTACGGGCCAGCCAACCATTATAGTAAGATGCAGGATCTAAGCAACTTTTGGACCGCCGAGGGGAGGTCCATGCTTACCGATCCTCAGGATCTGACCATCTACAGTGGGGATCATTCAACCACCATCCAGATTTACGGAAATGATGAAGTGGTGAAGGTGCTAGATCGTATCAACCAGGCTATATATGAAGACCTGGGGCAGAACGCCTATGTACAGGGAGCTGAGAAATACAAGTTTGCCTCCTTAGTGGATTGGGGGCAGGACCAAAATTCGCTTGAGACTGTAGAGGGATCACTGGTCTTGCGTTCGGCAGTGGCAGGCGAGAATGGGGACCTCACCTTTCTGGGCAATGAAGAATTATTGAATGCCTTAGGGTTCAATGTAGTCCGGGAAAGCCAGAATAATACTCTGGAAGTTGATATCACCAATGCTAATACGGGAGAAGTGGTAGCCCAGGATATGAAGTCGGTCGGTGGGCAACGAATACAAGCAATCACAAATAATCTAGAAATGGAACTTGATGCCAATATGGGCATTTCCGAGGCCATGTTCAACCAAGCCACCGGAGAATTTCAGCTCAACGCGGGTGGTGTCCTCAGTGAATTTGTTCATCTGGCTGACCGGTCGGCGAGTCTTCAAGCCGGGGCCAATGAAAATCAAACCATGCGGCTGAATCTGGGTGATACTAGCGCCGATGCCCTTAATATAAGTGATGTTCTGGTAGTGAACAATGCTCAGGCATCACGTGCTATTAGCCGAGTCAATGCTGCTATAGACAGGGTGTCCGCGCTGCGCGCAGCACTAGGAGCGGTGCAGAACCGACTAGAACACACGCTCAGCAACCTTTCTGTAGCTGATGAGAATATAACGTCCGCTGAATCACGTATTCGTGATACCGATATAGCTTACGACATGACTCAGTACGTCAAGTACAACATCCTGCAGCAGGCAGGAACTGCTATGCTCGCTCAGGCCAACACCAAAGCGCAAATGGTCCTGCAGCTGCTGGGACAGTCGTAAAACCTGCCATCACCCTGAGACTAAACTTGGAAACAACTCGGTATTCCGTTAAACTGTTTAAAAAGCAATAAATGACCGGACGGAGGGGATCATTCGTGGCTAAGAGAGTGCTGATCGTCGGCGGGGTAGCCGGAGGTGCCAGTGCTGCGGCTCGACTGCGCAGGCTGGATGAATTTGCGGAAATTGTTATTTTTGAGCGGGGTGAGGATATATCTTTCGCCAATTGCGGTCTGCCGTATTATGTCGGCGGTGTGATACCCAGACGGGACAGTCTCGTGGTGCAGACTCCGCGGGCTATGAAAACGCGCTTTAATATCGATGTCCGCACTTTGAGTGAGGTAGTAAAGATCGATCCTGAAAGCCGGGAAATAGAAGTACAGAACGTTGTTAGCGGAGCGACCGTCCGTGAGAAATATGATTTTCTGATTCTCTCACCCGGTGCCGCACCGATCAAGCCGCCATTGCCAGGAATTGAGCTGGGCAACGTCTTTTCCGTTAGGAATATTCCGGATTGTGACCGCATATTGATGTATGTTGATGCTAACAAACCTCAGCGGGCGGCTGTCATTGGTGGCGGGTTCATCGGTCTTGAGATGGCCGAGAATCTAAGCACTCGAGGCCTGCAAGTGTCAGTCGTGGAGATGTCGGACCAGGTCATGCCGCCGTTGGACCCTGAGATGGCAGCTCTGGTTCATCGTTATCTGCGCAGCCAGAGAATAGAGCTGTGTCTAGGAGATGGTGCGGTATCACTGGATGGCGACGGGCTGGTCAGCCAGCTAACGTTGAAAAGCGGTAAAACGATCCCCGCTGACATCGTTGTCATGGGGATCGGAGTCAAGCCCGAGGTCGAGCTGGCCCGGGAAGCCGGCTTAACGATCGGTGCCGTAGGTGGGATCGAAGTTGACGAATTCCTGCGCACGTCGGATCCGAATATATTTGCAGTAGGCGATGCAATTCAGGTCAAAGGATATATCGGTGGGCAGCAGGTAATGATACCTCTGGCCGGTCCGGCTAATAAACAGGGGAGAATTGCCGCTGATAATATTTGTGGACGGCTTACTAAGTACGAGGGTACCCTGGGTACAGCAATCGCCAAATTATTCGATATGAGTATTGCAGCAACCGGTATGAATGAAAAAATGCTGAAGAAAATGAATATCAACTATGAAGTATCATATACTCATCCGGCACCCCATGCCACCTATTATCCAGGTGGTGCTCCAATGTCCATGAAACTGATATTCGTACCTGCTAGCGGAGACTTACTGGGAGCGCAGATTGTCGGGTTTGATGGTGTTGATAAGAGAATTGACGTACTGGCTACGGCCATTCGTAAAGGCTTTACCGTATTTGACCTGCAGGAGCTGGAGCTGGCTTACGCGCCGCCTTTCTCTTCCGCCAAGGACCCGGTAAATATGGCTGGTTATGTAGCTGGTAATATAGTAAGAGGCGATGCGGCAGTTGTTCACTGGCATGATATCGATCAGCTTCAGCGAAGCGGGGCATTGATCGTGGATGTAAGGACTCCGGGCGAGTTTCAAAGCGGGGCCATAGCCGGAGCGATCAATATACCGGTGGATGACTTGCGCAGCCGTATGAGTGAGATACCTAAGAACCAGCCTATCATAATCTATTGCCGGGTGGGCTTGCGTGGTTATATCGCGTGCCGTATGCTGCAGCAACATAGCTATGATAATGTAAAGAATCTTAGTGGCGGATATCTGACTTATGATCCGGTAGTGAATGGATAGTTTTTGATCAGCATAATCATTAGAGAGAAACATACAGGATAATGGAGGGCCATTGTTGAGCAAGAAAGCCATTTTAGGTTTGGTTCTGGGGTTAAGCCTGATTGGGCTGCTGCTGGTAGGACTATTTCTATCGGCCAGTATGTCGATCTACAAAAGCACCCAGACCCAGGCCATCAACAATGCTTGCCGCAGCAATCTTAAGGTCATAGATGGTGCCGTGCAAATGTATCTGGCTGACAAAAAGAAAGATCCTAATATGAGTGATCTGATCAACGAAAAATACTTAGCCGAAATACCGCAATGTCCGGCGGGTGCTCACTACTTTTTGCAGGGCCGGGCTAATGCTCGACACGCTGTTTGTCCGCAAAGCCACAAATACAGGATTGAATAGCCGTGTTTTGTACATTTTTTATTCATCCTGTCAACTCGATCCTTTATTATTAATGATAGGGACTCGGTGGTCTTGAGCGGGACTTGGGAATTGCGAGAAGAACTTCCCGAGTCCAATATTAAGGGATTTTCGTGAGTCCTGGGGCGGAAAACACATAGGACCAAAGAACTATCCTAAATTGGGCCTTGTACTGATACAATTCAATCTATTATAATGAACACAGATAAAGGTAACTTGATAAGGGCAAAGTCATCGAAAGATGGCGGCGCAAAACTAGAGGGGCTAAGGCAGGAGACTGCTAAGCCAGCCAGTTGCCGAGGGACAGAATATCATCATTTATGATGACCACTCGTCAACTAGGCGAGTGGTTTTGTTATTAGAAAACTTAATCAAACCGATCAGGGCAAAGTCATCGAAAGGTGGCGGCGCAAAGCTAGAGGGGCTAAGGCGGTATTAAACCGCTATGCCAGCCAGTTGCCGGTAACAGGGATATTTTTATAACCCTTCCGTCAATGGCAGGCAGCCCAAGAGACGGGAGGGTTTTAAAATGAGAAGACAGAGAAGATTAAACTCCATTATCCTCATAATCGCATTAGCAGTAAGTATGATTGGATTCAACACGGCCACCGCACTGGCTAGCTACAGCATTGGATTCAGCAATAGCGATATTCAAATCACATCACCCAGCACCAGCGGGTCCACCTACGATGGAGTCCTCGAGGTTGCAGGTACTTCCAGATTACAAAAAGTATGGTTTGCTGTTCGAGGTCCGCAGGGCGAACTGATCACTTATCCGGCTAACGTTCAAGGTGGCCAGTTCAGGCTGAACATGTACTTGAGATTCGGCTCTGGACAATACACGATCTGGGCAGGCGCCAACAACACTCAGTTTGATGGATCGATTCGCTTTGAGATCAATAACGTTAACCAGGATCTTACCAGATATACAACCCCTTCGGCGTATGTCGATAGTGACAACCCGGCGATCACAGGTCTGGTAAAGTCGATCATCAAGCCGGGCATGACTGATGTAGAAAAACTGAAGACTATCCATGACTGGGTAGCCAAAAATATTAGCTACGACTACCAACAGTATCTGAATGGTGAGAATCGGATGGTTCCCGCCAGCCAAACCCTGAGTGAACGAACCGGCGTTTGCAGGCACTACGCCTTCCTAGTAGCGGCGATGTGCAGAGCAGCTGGACTTCCGGCCAAGGTGGTCTACGGTGATGCGGCTTCCGATGGCAACTGGGAATCCCAGAACCATGCCTGGAACGAAGTATACGCAGCAGGACGCTGGGTAAGTGTAGATGCCACCTGGGATGCAGGTTATATCAAAGGTACCAAGTTTGTATTCAGCTACTCGGCTAAGTACTTGAATCCTAATGCAACCACTTTTGCAGGCACACACAGAAATGCGGTTTACACAGTTCACTAAGCTCCTCACCGCTGGTTGATAGTACACCGATCCCTATCGACCAGCGGTTATTATAAAGACAATAGGGTGTATCGATAGATTCACCCGTTGGATACATTGCAGTTAGCAAATGGATCGCCAGCAGTCACCACCGAGTGGTCAAGCAGTTTTAGGGCAACCAAGGAGCGGCAAAATATAATACCCGCGAATCAGCGGGTATTATGCGAAGGCAAAGGGCAGAGCAAGGCTCACCCCAAAGATAAAACCAATAAGAAATCTAGTTTGAACGTAAATGGATCGCCAGCAGTCACTACCAAGTGGTCAAGCAGTTTTAATGACAACCAAGGAGCGGCATAATAATACCCGCAAATTTTGCGGGTATTATTGCGTAGAAAAGGAGTAGAGTTTGGGCTCTACTCCTTTTCTATGCTCAAAGTATCTTTCCTCTTAAATAAGGATCGCCAGCAGCCACGACCGGGGGGTCAAGACATACCAAACTTCCCAAGGAGCGGCGGAAAGCGGTAATACCCGATGTGGCAGCTGGCGTGGATCCAGCTAATATAATTGTGACTTTAAGTCTAACAAACTTTCCTTATTTTTTGCTTTATCTTTATCTTAGTTTGATCTTTCGCCCTGTTCTCTGAAAGATAGGGATAGTATCAACATGGCCAAACCTAACATTTCAAAAGCGAGTGGTTTGCCGCCCGTAAATGGCAGCTCTCCGTTATGTGCAAGGGCCTTGTTGGCCATCCTCGGTGCGCTGACATTGGGGTCCTGCGGAATGGACAACTGTTCGTTAGGTGTTACTACTGTGACCGGTCCGCCCACCAGACTTTCCGACGGTACCGATAGGGATTGGGTAGATGCTTGCCCGCCCTGGCCATAATCGGCACTGGGGCCGTCACCGCCTGCCGAGCCAGCACCGCTATTTGAACCTCCATTGCCACCAGGGCTGCCACCGCCACCATCATCTTTGGCTATTACAACGAAGGCATCATTTACAGCTGTTATTTCCTGACCCAGTAGGGTCTTGCCCCTTACAGTTCCTATGTTTACAAGCGTGGTTCCGGGCTCTGCATCTGATGGTATAGTATAACTCTTAGTAACTGGAGGCATTGTAGTTTCAATGAACAAGTCAGATGCTGGAAGTTCTATTTCATCAAACTTATTATCTGTGAGTTTCAATTCACGTAAGTCGTATTCTCCGTTATTAATGATTTTATATGCATATATAACAGTATCCCCGGGGTGAGCGACAGCTGGATCAGCTGTTACATCCAACGCTAGGCCGGGTTGTTCATGGCCAGTCCAGGGAAGTACCTCCACAGTCCATTCAGCCTGAGCGATCACCAGCGGGAGGATTCCCTTGGTTAAGCTCGGCATTATTATACCTTTTGCGGTGGCAGTGTTTTTCAATTTCCAACCCGGGGTACCCGGTAGTTCCGGTGGTAAACTAATAAGCCCGCTGGCGTATACTGACTCTCCGACTCCCAGGTTGCTGAAAACATAACTTGATGGGGGTATCAGCGGTACCTTATCATCCACAAGGGTAACATTGTCAAAAGGCACATTGCCATTATTGGTGATCTTGTATCCATACTTAAGAAGACTCAGTGGTTTGGCGACTCGATGATCACCTGTTACCACTACACTGAGACTAGGTCTTGGTGTCATATCCGAAGGGGATAGAACTACCTCAACTGAGGCAGTAAGTGGTTGTTGACCCTCCGGCACCAGAGTAGCTTGATTGACCAGAACTGACGGACCAACAGCGCCTATGTTCGTAACATATACCGCATATCCTATTGTCTCAGATCCATTCAGGGTCTTGTTCATTGGTGTATATCCTTGGATCGAAAAACCCTTCGGGCAAACCATATTGTCAGTCAATGTAGCATTTGCATTGTTTATCGCTACCGATTCATTAGGAATCATAAATGGTACTTGCGTGCTTGCACACAGTGACAAATCGCTCTTTTTCCTTATCTCGACCCGGTTTTGGTAAACTAGCTTACTGTTCAGTTTAAGATAACTCATAATCTGCTGAACTTCTGGCCGGGGGTTAAATTCAATCTCATATGGTATTTGGGGTGCTACCCCTGGGAAAATCGCAGTAGCAGTTGGTATCGGGAACCAGAGCCTCGCTTTCGCCAATATTGGCACTGAAACAAATACCTGATCAGTCACCACGTAGTCAGCCGGGTTTACTTGATCTGTACCTTCAATATTGATAACTCCGCGCACGCCGGCTCGTTCACGTTCAGCTTCACGAACTGCTGTAATACCGTACTTGATCAGTGCAGATTCGCCAGGCTTTATGACTAGCATTTGGCTATCGGCCTGCTTTTGCAGGCTTTTCCAGTGATAGGTCAATTCCCGGAATCCCTGGGCTGACTTACTCACAGAAAGCTGTACAGGTGCCTGTGGGACTAACATTGCCTCCAGAGCTTCGGTTTGCATCCCAGAAGGCGGTGGTTCTGTCGCCTGGTAAGCGCTGTCATATACAGTATCAGTGGTAGAGCTGCCCTCCTCACCAGATTCGGGCGGCAAACCATAAGTTTCGGTCGTTATAGATGATTCAACCTGATAAGTACTGTCATAAACACTTTGTTCAATGTTTTGCATTGCATCATTTGTTGTTAAATCGGAATCTGAACCCTGTACCACCGGTGCCCCGGTGGCAATACTTAAGAATATTCCGGTCAAAATCAAGAGTACGGATAAGACTGCGGCAAAATCAGTGGCAAATTGACGCCTTTTCATTATTACCAATTCCCCTCATCCCCCTTCTTATGGGTAACGTTCAATTATATCTGAATAAAACGTTTACTGAGGTGGCTTGCCGCCTGCCTTGTCCTGCTTGATTGGCGGTGCAGTCTTTTCTTCTATGACCCTTTGATCGATCTGGGCAGCACGCACTACTAAGCGTTTGGTGCGATCTCCGCAGCATGTGCTAAGGGTCAATGCCTTATAACCACAGGGATTGATAATGCTCCAATCAGTTGAAGCAGTAATATACACTTTTTCTACTTTATAATGGAATATCTCGCCATCAAACTTGAGAGTGATATCATCACCAGATTTGAGGTTAGAAATATTCAGGAACGGTCCGCCATACATCGTGTGGTGGCCAGCTATTGCCGTATTGCCCATGCCTGGTAGCGCGGACTCTGTGTACCACCCAGGACCTTTCATTAGGTCATCAGCGGTGGTTCCATAAACGACTGCGGTTACCAGTTTGATTTTAGGTATTTCCAGAACGGCACCGACAAAACTTTCTCTGGTCGGTAAATGCTTCTTAGCTGCAGCCTTTTTTGGAGGCTGTTTACTCAGAGCATCTTTGAGCTTCTTCTGCTCAAGGCGTTCATTATAATCAGTATAAGTGGGGTAGAGCAGAAGCCCTACCCCCACTAAAACTAGTATAGCTATTATGATTTTTGGAAGAACACTTTTCTTTGTAGTATCCATTAACAGCGTCCTATATTACTCAAACCAGCGGCGTACAAGTGCAGCCACACCGAGGAGTGACATACCAGCCATTCCGAATGCTACCGGATCTCCACCGGTAAACGGCAGTTCGCCCTTGGGAGCTATTGGAGCCAGCGGAGCTGCCACGGGGGTCTCGACCGGTATCTGTAGAGCTTCCTGCGGCGGTGCCGGCGAGTTTACCGGAGTCTCAGAAGGAATAGAAACACTTTCCTGCTGGCCATAGTTAGCACTGGGGCCGTCCCCGCCACCAGGATTTTGCGGTTGTTCGGGTTGCCGCGGTTGCTCAGGTCTGATTACCGTAAAGGTAAATGTGTCGTCATCACTTATCGGCGTCGGATATTGACGTGAATTATAATAAGTACCTGTAGCGGTTACAACGTTCGGCCAGGGGCCTGTTGCTGCATCTGCTGGGATGGTGTAAGTAAATGTAACTGTCGTTCCTGTGCGAGGCGCAAGAGTAAGCGCACTGTCGATAACTGGATCGACTACCGCTCCGTTAACGGTAAATACGTCATGCAGTGTAAGATTGGAAAGTGTATAATCACCGGAATTATATATGTAGCAGCTATAAGTAACAGAAGTACCGGGCAAACCGGATGCCGGGTCACCAGTCTTGGTTACTTGGATACCAGGAGTCAGTGTGCCGGGAGTCTGCGAAGTTATTTCGGTTACAGCATCGTCATAGCCTTCTACCAAAATGCTCCTTCCAAACCGGGCTTTGGCATAAACAGTGTTAGTTACAGTACCATCAAAATGAGCTTCATATACCAAAGGATCAACTGTGATCTCTTTTCTCTCACCGCGTGCAATTCTTACATCATATCCGGTCCAATTCATATCCAGCAGATCATCTTTTAACATAACCTGGTTGATAATCAGACTGGCAGCTTCGCTCTCAGTAAGTTCATAGTCTTCAGGCACAGTGCTGGTGTTGGTAACATACACAGAGTATGGGATATTAACTGATCCATCGGCAGGTCTAACCAGTGCACTGGGAGCTATCTTTTCTACCAGTATAGAACGAGTAGGTGTCGGAGGTTCGCTGATGGAGCTGATTTCTGTGGAAACTTCTGCGCGTCCCGGCGGCTCTGTGCTCCACAGATCAGAATGAAAAGCTGTAGCATAGACAACGTTGGTTACTGTGCCATCAGGACCGGAATAATTATATGGACCGAACCAAACGCAAGTCTCGTCACCCGGGAATAGTTTCAATTCATTGATTGTAAGGTTTTCTAAACCAAGTAATTCGTCATTCAGTATGACCTTAGATACAGTCAGATTTGACATCTCGTCTTCGGTCGGTTCATAACCATCCTGGAAATGACTGTTGTTGGTTACGTACACTGCGTAAGGTATATTGATACTGCTGCCTGCTTCTCTTTGCAGAGCTGCCGGGGCAGTTTTTCTTACTGATATAGAAGGAGTAATTATAGGTTCTTCTGGGTCTTCAGCATCAGATACGTCTGCATCAATGCATATGTGGCTGAACCAATGTTGGGTATCTGTCGGAGTTACCGGACTTGTCGGATTTGCTAACGACTGATACGCACTTGCAGCTTTTAGGTGCAGTTCTGTCACGGTAACATTAAATCCGGGCATTGATTCCCATGATACTGAGAAATCGCTGTGTACAATCAGTTTTAGTTGACCGTTGGCACTGGCGCAACGCCCATGAGTTGGATTATAGGCAGGATCATTGCTAAAATAATATGTTGTGTCTGCACCCTGAACAGGACTCTGTCCTTCGGTACACCAATGAGACGAATTATGATAACAGAATTCACCGTCAGTATTATGGCAGTTGTTGTCAGAATCTCCGCCGCCCGAGCCACCAGTACCTGGACCTTCAGCGGGTCTAACCGCCAACGCGGTTCCAACATTGAGGTTTAGAGAAACGGCATACGCGAACACTAGCATAACAACCAGTGTTAAAGAAATGGCAAATAAATGCTGATTCCTGATCGAAATCATGAAGTAATCGCTCCTTTCAATTTTGCGGGTTTAAAACTACGTATGATGACTGACCCATCATCGTTCGGCAGTAACTTGACTTTACTGCCTTATAATCTTTAATCGCCCAAATAACAAAGTGATCGTCCAAAGCCATAAGCCTTGAACCAGCTGTAACTCTTTTGCCATCTCCTTTCTGAACCGAATAAGTATTGCTCAACCCACTACTGTGTGAGGTAAACTCATATACGCATGCACGTGTCCTGTCGCAGAGAACAAATTAGGACAAAGGCCCTAAAGCCAAGCAAAATCGGGTTTTTCCCCATAAAAATGTGTGTTCATTATAGCAGTGACTATTTGCGGAAAAAGATAGAAACGTGGAAGAATACGGTGGGTTATTTCGACAAATAGAAGACTGAAAACAAAGCGCCGTAGCACCCGTTATAATGGGGATTAATAAGACTTATCGTGAACACTTTTATGGGCATTTTGCTTAACGGAGTTTCGACAATAGTGACATATGTAAAAACCTGAGAATGGCTTTAGAACCTTTGGGAATGGGATTGATGCAGTAGTAAACGGAATCGACAAAAGACCCGCAGGTGAATCAACAATGTCGAAATATTAATCAATAACTAGAAAGTGGTGATAGACTAACGGTTTGGCATTATCAATAATAAAGCTGTATTAACCTCTTAAATATAACCTATAAATATAGTTACTGAAGTTTTGGTACACGGCATTTCTAGCTGTGTTTCTTCCGTTTGCTTTTCACCTCAGTAGTAACAGATCGAATGCAGCAAACCTCGATCATTGAGTAAATAAAAAACGGGGCAGATATTGATCTGCCCCGTTGATGTTAGTTTATGCAATTAGCAGCTATTTAGGAGAAACGTCTCCTGATTAAAGCTGCCAGGCCTAGTACCGACATGCCTGCTGCTGCGAAAGCAAACGGGTCACCACCGGTAAACGGCAGTTCACCCTTGGGAGCTATCGGAGCCAGCGGAGCTGCTACCGGGGTCTCGACCGGTACTTGCAGAGCCTCCTGAGGCGGAGCCGGTGTATTTACCACATTTTCACTAGGCACTGATACGGTCTCCTGTCCGCCTCCACCATAGTCTTGGCTCGGGCCATCCGGTGGATTGTATGGTGGGTTATATGGTTCGATTATCGGTACAGATTCATTCGCTGACGCTGTAACATAGGGGCGTTTTCTTACTATTAATTCGGTTGATGTTGAATCATTGCTAATCCCAATGCTAGGGCCAGACTTCGGATAGTAATAGTAGCCTACTACTGTCGCGGTGTTGTTTAATGGACTTGGGTCTCCAGCAATAGTGGTATAACTAAATGTGATTTCATAAATATCACCTGGCTTTAGAGGAATGGGGAGGACATATCGATCAGTTTTACCATTGTTAAACACATCATCTACATATACATCTTCGAGAACTATGCCACCAGTGTTAGTAACGACTATCTTGTAGTCAATGGCTCCGCCGCGCGTTACCGGCTTAGGGGTACCCTGTTTGGTGATAGTTACAGCTGCTTCTGGGATCTGAATAGGTACTTCAGCTTGTGCCTCTAGCTTATCTTCTTTGCCGTACCATAGAGTTGCTTCATTTCCTACGGTCATGAGATCGACTGAGCAAGAATATTCATTTTTGATCGTAACCGCTACATGCTTAACTACAGGTGCGCTAGCGGAATCTATATCCCAGCAAAGACGCCCGTCAACGTCAGGGACTATGGTGGGATCGTTAATGTCGTAAATACTTGTAGTGATACCCGTCGGACACCAATAGATATTATCGGTCAATGTAGCGTTAGCAACTTGATCACTTGGGGCCGGAGCTGGAGTGAAAGCATAGGGGCCTTGTGGGGTGGCTTCGAAATATCCACCAGGTGCGTCTGCTTTCGGACATCTAAGTTGGAATGAATAAGTATATGTTGCTCCTTCAACGCCATCGAAAGTGAAAGGATATGCCACATTTTTCTGGTATTTCATCCAATCAGAGGCATAAACGGGGTCTGTCTGATTGGAACTGTTTGCCCATATCTTGATATCCATATCATGTAATGGACCTAAAGTCTCAGGATATTGGAAAATAGCGCTGCAGTCTTCAGTTATTGCGCTTGTAACCCGGCTGGCTGTGATCGTGAATGAGGCGGATTTGGTTTCGCCTTGTCTGATTAGTAATGTTGAGTTGTCATCAGCGACCTTAGTTAAATTCCATCCATAGGTTCTTGTTTCTTGTGCGCTGATAGCATAGCATGCCTCGTTAGTAGTCGGAGGCTCATCGGGTACAATTTCAATAGATCTGTCCACAACTGCTGGGGGTTGCTCCTCAGTAACAGGGGTTTCTTCCGCTAAAGCGTTGCCGGTGGTGAAGTTAAAGGCAACTGCATAAGCGAACACCAGCATTACTACCAGTGTCAGGGAAATGGCAAACATATGCCGATTCCGAATCTTAGTCATTTTTTCCGCTCCTTTCGAACATTAAAGTAAACATTATTTTATGGTGCTTGACCCTTACACCAAAAAGGTGTCAATTTAGTCCTAGAGCAAAATCATAAATACAAAGTCCCATAAAGTCACACTTTATGGGAAAAACCTCCCGAAAAGGTTAATTTATCGGGATTTTACTCGTAAGATATGTAGTAATTATAACAATGGACTGTTGTAGAAAAAGCTAGAAACAGGGCAGGGATCAAAACTTTAATTTGTTAAATACAGATGAGCAGTTATACAGCCCTAAACCCCAGGAAAATGGGATTGTTGGCTTGGCGCTGCACCTAAATATATGGTTAATGTGCCAAAAGTATTTGTCGACAAAAAACACCACGAGGGAGTATGGACAGGATTGACAAACCGGTTATAATGGCCTTGTTACAGCTTAGGGGGATTCGACAAACTCGGAATTATAATTGAACCTAAGATCGAAAAAAGTGTAAAGAGTGACAGGCTTCTTTGTGTGGTTGTTGGAATCTATAAGCTAGTAGGCATTATTTAAAGGAACAAAAAAGCACAATGCTTTACGGCATTGTGCTTTCAGAGTCGATTGTTTAACTGAAATAGATAATAACAGCTAGGGTATTATTTGTTCAAATCGAGTACGGATTGCAATCCCAGTATTGAACTGCGATCTGTGGCTTGGACTTGTTTCAACACAGACTTGCTGTCTGTGAAGTCCATTCCAATTCCGTATGCGAACAATAACACCATTGCCGCCGCCACAGCAATAGCCGTCAACTGCCTCCGGTTTACTCTAATCAATTTGTTTCGCTCCTTTTTCTTGACCTGCATCAATTATAACGCCTGTACCGTGGGGAAACAGGCCGAAATAGGTTGAAGCAATATTTTATTTTAATCCCTGAAAAGTGTATGGCTTGTAATCGAAAAGTATGCGTAAAAATGGGATTGAATGAGTTCGGCGCGATGATATCTAGGCTTTCGATCGAATACTTGAAGTTTTCGACACAATAAATGACAAAGAGATGTTGGGCCGCCACGAATGCCGCGGAAAGGGGCTTGTACCGAATTCGCATTAGATTCGACAAAATCGATTACGAATGTAAAAAAATCTTTAGAAAATGGATTTCTATCATGGGGGTTAGGGTTGTTTTTGGTCTTCAAAAAAAACCCCCTTCGTATCCTAATTGGCGGACAAGAAAGGGATCGAGATCGTTCTATAAGCTTGATTAGTCCTGAGGGCCGTGCTCCATCCATTCGCGGCCTTTGCGAAGCAGCCAACCTCCCACAAATAGTCCGTTAACGAAAGCCCACGGAATGGCCAGCATTTCATAGTGAAAGCTGCTTTTCTTCTTTACCGGGTATATGCGCAAGATATCACCAACCTTTTAGTTTTATTATCTGCTGGTGAAGCCAAAATTATTTGTGCCAAACATAAAACTTTGTGCGATGACTGGCATAATCCTGTGATGGCGCTAAAACTAGACCAACTGTTACTTTTTGTTGCGCGGCATGCAAATGATCTCGCGAACTTCAGCCTCGAAGAAGCGATTGCCGTGCGCTGGTAGAATAACAATAGAGGCGTCTGCACCCTCAGCGGAGCCGCCGATCGATACCACTTCTTCACCATGGGGGATCATGCCAGCATCCTTGGCCATACAGGCAATTTCTATTGCAACCTTGACTCCTTGACCAAAGATCCTTAAGGTCTGAGCCATGATCTCGGCTGGGTAAACTCCCCCGAATTGGTTGCGTACTGCGCGATCCACCCCGGCCAAAAGGTGAGTGGTGGTGAGGATCTTGACTCCCTTGCCAATGAGGTGCTGTCTAGCGTCATGGCTCATCTCGTCTTTACCCGGCCCTGAAAAACCAACATGGTGGGTGACACATGTTATTTCCAAGCCGTAATTGATAAGTTTGGCTGCGGTTGCTCCCGTACAGGAAGCCACCACGATGTGTCTGATCCCTAACTCCCCGGCTCGTTTAACTGCTAATTCTAATGTTTGATCTGTATTTGACGGCCCTGGCTTATCCCACAACATCGAATTCCCTCCTTGCATATGTTCATGTTTAGCTTATCAAACTGCCAGTATAGTTTGAACTATCTCGGCAAATTAAACTACAATTATATTAATGAAGGAATAATATAGGAAGCGAGGTTCTGCAATGATAATAGATTTTCATACTCACCTGGGGGGCAAAAGTGATTGGTATTCCGGAACTTACATGCTGGCCCGCCAGTTTGCGGCAACCAACAACATGGATGAGATCCTCGATGAAAACGGAGAGCTCGAAGCACAAAGCTACATCAAATACATGGATCGCCTGGGGATAGACTACACGGTAGCGATAGCGACGCCGGACAACGTGAATTTCGTAACTAGGGAGTGCACCAAACATTCGCGTCTGCTACCTTTTTATACAGTTAATCCTGTGTGGTCGAAAGACCCTGGCCAGGAAGCGGAGACGGCGCTGACGGAACTGGGTTACAAAGGCATCAAAATGTACCCGACCTATCACCTTTATTATCCCAATGACCCACGTGCTTACAAGGTATACGAAAAAGCTCAGGAATTAGGCGTCCCTGTTCTGTTCCATGAGGGGTCTTCGGTTTTCCCCGGTACCCGTATGAAATATGGCGAACCGGTTTATTTTGATGATGTAGCGGTCGATTTCCCTGAGCTAAAAGTCGTTTTGGCCCATTCCGGGCGGGGCTTCTGGTATGATGCAGTATTCTTTCTGACCAAACTGCACCGTAATATGTATATGGAGATTAGTGGTTTGCCCGTGAAAAAACTGTTGCATTTATTCCCGGACTTCGAGAAGAATGGCGATAAGATCATATTCGGCAGTGATTGGCCGGCATCGCCGGGGCCTGAGGCGATGATGAAGGATATGAATGATTTGCCTATAAGCAAGGAAGTAAGAGACAAGATAATGGGGATCAATGCGGCTAGGATTCTAGGGATAGGATAGATTCATTGCCGTGAAACAATTCAGTTACTTCTGCGTCTTCAAGGACTTTGGCGATATATACAGTTTTCAATTTGGCTAGGTCCACCTCATGAGGTTTAACTATCTTCCTTAGGTTGTTATCTAAAACCACGCGGATCAGCGGCTTAGCGGGCAGTTCTTTGTGGACTTGAATGACAACCCCGATCTCGCCAGTACTCAAAGCTACCACGCTGCCAACCGGAAATATCGCTATATTAGATACCAAAGCATTCAATACCTTGGGGTCGAACTGAGTACCGCTCATGCGGCTAATTATCGTTACTGCTTGATTGACTGAGTAAGCTGGACGGTAAGGCCGGTCGGCCATCAAGGCATCATAAACATCCGCCACAGCAACGATCCGGGCATATTCGTGGATCTCATCAGACACCAGCTGCCGTGGGTAGCCTTTGCCGTCCCAGCGTTCATGGTGTTGAAAGGCGATGTGGGCGGATAGCAGCGGAACTGCATCATAGGTCCGCAGAATGTCAAAGCCGTACTCCGGATGGCATTTTATTTCATTATATTCATCATCTGAAAGCTCACCTGGTTTAGTAAGAATATCCTGGGCGATCCTCACTTTTCCTATATCATGCAGGAGTGCACCTATACCGATTTCTTTCAGGCGCTGCTCATTAAAGCCCATTGTGATACCGGTCATTATGGCCAGCACACATACGCTTACACAATGACTGAATGTGTAATCATCATGACTGCGAATGTCCGCCAGGTTGATCAGAATTGAGCGATTCATCAAGAGCTCGTCTATCAGAGTGTCTACTGTGGCTTGGACTGATGAGATGTTCAAACGCCGTCTCAGCTCCAGGGTTTGGAAGCTTTCCTTAACTAGGCGAATAGTCTCGATACGAGTTTCGTCAGAAATGACATCGGGGGATTCAGTGACATCGGCTGCGATATTGTTTTTAATATATATAGAAGTAAAACCTGTCTCGATCAAATGCTTTATTTGAATATCATTTAGGGTTATGCCGGCACTAAGAAGTGCTCGGCCGTCGTTGTCAAAAATAGCCCGGCCGACTACCATGCCTGGTCGCAGCGAGTTAACACTGATTCTGCGCATGCATTCACCCCAAAAATCGACTTTAAAGTCCTTTTCTTCACAAGATGACTTAAGTCCTGCTTAATATTGTGAAAAACGAAAAAAACGTGGCTTTAGCCACATATTTTAGTGCGAATAACCGCTTTGGGGGTCCGACTGGCCAGTCAATTATGTAATCTGATGTCGAAACCGAGGGTTAATTGGGAACAAATGTAAATAAATGGGGCGGTACGATAGATATAATAAATAGGCGGGCAATTGTGACATTTGCGGTTACCTGGATAAAGTGATAAATTATCTTTAGTTTTCACTAGCAGCCACAGTAGGAGAAAGCATGAAAGACAAGCGAGAAAAGAAAAAACGTCCCATATTTCCGCGCAGCCTGATCAAAAGCTTGAGCGAAGATATTAAAAACCTCATGGAAACCAGCGAAGGCCGTTTGCTGGCGCTTGAGATATTGGATGAGATCCCTTACGATCTAAGGCCGCACGTGATCGATGGGTTATCAAGTTTTTATCATCCAGAGATCGTCGAATTCTTTTATCTGGTCAAAGAGGAATATGGAAAAGAACTAGATTCTATCTGTAACAGGGCGATGGAAAAGTTTCAAATGGCAGGTATGCAGGTGAAGGCACCGCGCCAGCATCGCAGCAAGTTCTACCGGGCTTATATCACCCGCACTCGACATACCGGCCAGGTTACTCTCGATGTAGCTTGGAAAAACTCTCGAGGTACATTGGACGTGGAATGTTTCTTCCTTTCATATAATACAGATGGTCTGCACGGGTTCTTTGTCATTTCCGAGATGCCGGTCACTGAGTATGAGACAGATCGGAGCATGCTGCCGGATATGATAGAGGTCAGTCTGGATGAAGCTTGTTCAATGGTCAAAGAGTCGCATGCTTATAATGTAAGTAACATGACGCGGCCTGCACTGGGGCGTTTCCTATATAACAAATACATGAAACACACAGCTTCGTTAACAGAAGAACAATCATCTGAATTGTTGAATCGTCTGACTCCTGAATTGGTGCCAAAAGAGGTGATAAACACATTCTTTTATGCCCAACGGCATCGGGATGTTAGTTATATCCTATCCCTGCTGCACAAAGAAAGCACGCATGCCCTTCAGCTTTTAGAACAGCTGAATGAGTTGTTGACTCCGCGTCTGCTGCTGGTAGAAGGGCAGGCCCTTCAGGCCAAGAGCGGCGGGGGACGCTGTATCGTCAAGGCTTACAGCATCTACGCCGATGAAGATGAATTATACCGCGATAATATAACCTTTACCCTGATTCGGGATAACAAGCACTGGTTGATATCGAACTTAGTTGTGGATGAAAAGATCTCTATCAGCGAAACTCGGGATGAGAACCCATTCCAGGACAAGGTCGACTGCTATGTCTATGAGATATTAGATATGGAAGAACTGTTCAAGGTACTAGAGGAGATAGAGGATATCCGTGAGGTCGGGGAACTGCCTTTTGGGGTGCATATGCGGATAACCAGAAATCGAGACAACGTCAAGAATGGGGTCTTCTTTCTGACTGGTGTGTTGGCCGATATCGTGGTCAACGGTGACGAGCTGGTGGTGATCGCTCATGACTCCGAAAATGTAATGGAAATCGACCGGCTGTTGTCAAAGAACCCAAACTCGGTGCAATCGACATCACACCATCGAGTTGAGATAATTACTGCCTATAGCTATCTTTCGGGACAATATCTTAATTTTGAAGATGTCCTGGGTGATGAAAATGAAGAGCTGTTTTTTGAAGACGGATTGAAGTTTTTGACTGCTCGATATTTGATTCGTGATAAAGAAAGAATCCGGGATAAACTGCGCATGCTTAAGGGCATCAGCTATAAACTGACCGGTGAGTGTGAGGTTTTCTACGAATTCAGCGGCGGCAAAAGGGAGTCACTCGTCGCAGAGTATGTGGTAGGGGAAAATTGGATCACCGTCTCCGCATTTGGTGATAAGGAATTGAGTCTGGTCCGTGATCGGTTTGAGACCGGTATCCGCGAATATTTGGAGTTCGAGGGTATGGAAATCAAGTGCGAAGGCATATTTGAGCTCATCACTCCCGATGTTAAGAAACAGCACCCAGACCTTGAAACCTGGTTAAAACAGGCTTATTTGAATAAATGGTTCAAGTCCAAGCTGAAGCCGCTGCGCGGGCTCACGCCTCAAGATGCTGCTAAAAGCGTCGAAGGCAAGTCGTTGTTGTGGCGAATGTTCAAGGAGATGCGCCGCAAGGAAAAGATCTGCATGGATCTAGGTGTAAGGCGGGCCATCGACATCAAAGAATATATCTATAAAGTGGAAATGCGCAAAGATTAGCAGCTCTGGCCGATTGTGGGCTCCCCCTGCCTTAAGCCTGAGCAAAATTGTTAGTAATTTGAGGTCTCATAGTTTGGTTGATTTTTCAGTATGCGGAAATACCGGACTTTTGGCCATATGAAAGGCGTCGAACAGGCTATTGGCGCGAAAAAATTCCTTGACAGAACCGCCCAAATTGCCTATACTTTTTTCAACCTTTTATTTAACCAACCCAATATTCCAAGGCTTTGAAAGGAAGAAAGTTCCTCTGTCACTAGGCTGTAGAGAGCCGGGGTAGCTGAAAACCGGTCCTATACAGGGGGTACGAGCATCGTCCTGGAGCTGCTATCTGAACGGTTTGATAATCAGACTCAGTAGGTGACGCCGGCCGCTATTCCGTTATAATAGCCTAAGGTGGTCGCTAAATGCGACAACCAGGGTGGTACCGCGGGAATCCCTCTCGTCCCTGGCTATAGTGCTGGGTGCGTGAGGGTTTTTTATTACCTTATTTATCTGTTACCTTGGCATCTTTCTAGATACAAGGAGATCGATAAAACTATTATTAATAGAAGGAGTGGTGTGAATGGGGCTTATCATTTATCTTGATGGGAAGTTCGTTCCAGAGGAAGAAGCCAAGATCTCGGTATTTGATCATGGTTTCCTGTACGGGGATGGCGTTTTTGAAGGCATTCGCGCTTATCATAATCGAGTGTTTCGCCTTCAGCAGCACATTGACCGGCTCTATGACTCAGCAAAGGCCATCAATCTGACCATTCCTTTATCTAAAGAAGAAATGATCGAGGTTGTTCTGGAAACCTGCCGCCGCAACGATATTGCGGATGGCTATATCAGGTTGATCGTGTCGCGCGGCAAGGGCGACTTGGGCTTAGACCCGAGAAAATGCCCGATGCCAACCATAATCAACATCGCTTCATCAATTTCTCTTTATCCTGATGAATTATATGAGACTGGACTAGATGTCGTTACGGTTCCGACCCGTAGAAACATTGCCGAGGGCTTAAATCCGCGGATCAAGAGTTTGAACTACCTTAACAATATAATGGCTAAAATAGAAGCCAACATTGCCGGTGTTCCAGAAGCGATCATGCTCACTCAAGAAGGCTATGTAGCTGAATGCACCGGAGACAATATATTCATCGTCCGCGATGGTGTCATCAAGACTCCCTCCACTCATTTGGGAGCACTGGAAGGCGTGACCCGCAATGCGGTTATGGAGCTTGCGGAGAAGCGGGGAATGAAGGTCCAGGAGGCTGTACTTACACGTTACGATCTATTCATAGCTGATGAGTCATGGTTGACCGGAACTGCTGCCGAGCTGATCCCGGTAGTCATGATCGACAGTCGCATTATTGGCAACGGTAAACCAGGACCAGTTTTCAATACTCTGCTAAAGGACTTCCGTGAACTCGTAAAACACGACGGAATTATAATATCTTAGTATTTGGGGAGGTCAAAATGAGAAGTGATTCTGTAAAGAGTGGGGTGGAAAGAGCGCCGCACCGCTCTCTATTTAAGGCTTTAGGACTTACCGATGAAGAAATCAAAAGACCCTTGATCGGGATTGTGAATTCTGCGAATGAGATCATACCAGGTCATATCCATTTAGATAGGATAGCAGAAGCAGCGAAGACGGGGGTTCTTATAGCAGGGGGAACCCCCCTTGAATTTTCGACAATAGGTGTATGTGACGGGATCGCCATGAATCACATCGGCATGAAGTACAGCCTGGGCAGCCGGGAATTGATAGCCGATTCTGTGGAGATCATGGCCACTGCGCATGGATTTGATGCACTGGTATTCATCCCGAACTGTGACAAGGTCATACCGGGTATGCTGATGGCGGCAGCTCGGCTCAATATCCCCAGCATATTTGTCAGCGGCGGCCCCATGCTGGCTGGCAATTTCAAGGGACAGCGGGTCAGCTTGAACAATGTGTTCATGGGCGTAGGTTCGGTATCAGCCGGAAAGATGAGCGAGGAAGAACTATGTGTGCTCGAAGATGCAGCCTGCCCCGGATGCGGTTCCTGTGCTGGGATGTTCACTGCTAACAGTATGAACTGTTTGACTGAGGCATTGGGAATGGGATTGCCAGGCAATGGCACTATTCCTGCGGTCCACGCAGCGCGCATCAGACTGGCTAAGATGGCTGGTATGCAGATCATGGAATTGCTTAAAAATGATATAAAACCGATGGATATCATGACTAAAGAAGCTTTTGAAAATGCCTTAGCCGTAGATATGGGCATGGGCGGCTCCAGCAACACTGTGCTGCACCTGTTTGCCATAGCTCATGAAGCAGGGGTCAAGCTGGACCTGAAGATGGTCAACGAAATAAGCGCTCGCACCCCGCACCTGGCCAAGCTGGATCCAGCCGGAACTGATTTTATTGAGGATATGAACGATAATGGCGGGATCCAGATGATCATGAGGCGGCTCTCGCAGAAAGCTTTGATAAATACCGATCTTATGACGGTCACCGGTAAAAAAATAAAAGACAACATTGCCGATATTCGCTATTTCCGTGATGATGTGATAAGACATATCGATAATCCATACAGTCAGACCGGCGGATTGGCGGTCCTGTTTGGCAACCTGGCTACTGATGGCGCGGTGGTCAAGCAGGCGGCAGTTGCCCCGGAGATGCTGGTCCACCAGGG
The DNA here is from genome assembly GCA_050259595.1 of Acidobacteriota bacterium. GTDB lineage: Bacteria > Bacillota > Syntrophomonadia > Syntrophomonadales > DTU052 > JBLNAX01. The sequence continues at coordinate 33,215 of JBLNAX010000006.1, forward strand.
GCCGGCACGGGTATTCGAATCAGAAGAAGCAGCTACTAAAGCTATTCTCAGTGGCCAGATCATAAAAGGCGATGTATTGGTCATCCGCTACGAAGGACCGAAAGGTGGTCCTGGTATGCGGGAGATGCTGACCCCTACATCTTCGATAGCGGGAATGGGTTTAGACAAAGACGTAGCATTGATCACTGATGGCCGGTTCTCCGGTGCCACCAAAGGCGCATCCATCGGTCATGTATCGCCCGAAGCCGCTCAGTGCGGCACTATTGCTCTAGTCCAGGAGGGTGATATGATCCAGATAGATATTCCGGGGCGTAAGCTCGAGCTCTTAGTATCTGATGATGTTCTGCAGGCGCGCAAGGCTGCCTGGACGCCCAAAGAACCTAACATAAAGCATGGTTATATGCGTCGTTATGCTGAACTTGTGCAGGCAGCCAGCACCGGCGCTGTATTCGCAAAACCCTAGGAGGTGGTTGGATGAAGTTAAAAGGAGCAGATGTTCTAATCAAATGTTTGCAGGAAGAGGGAGTAGATGTCATCTTCGGTTATCCGGGTGGCAAAGTACTCGGCATCTATGACGCATTGTATAATTCTGATATCAAGCATGTTCTGACCCGCCACGAGCAGGGGGCGGCCCACGCTGCCGACGGCTATGCACGAGTAACAGGCAAGGTGGGGGTATGCCTGGCAACTTCAGGACCTGGTGCTACTAATCTGGTTACTGGAATTGCTAATGCTTATATGGATTCGATTCCAATGGTGGCATTTACGGGCCAGGTAGGTGTTCCTGAGATCGGCCGTGACGCTTTCCAGGAGGCTGATATTACTGGGATCACACTTCCGATCACCAAACACAATTATCTAGTCAAGAATATCGAGGATCTGCCTCGTGTGATCAAGGAGGCATTCTATATTGCCAGGACCAACCGGCCTGGTCCGGTCTTAGTAGACCTGCCGGCTGACATCATGGCTACTGAAATCGATTACAATGGTGGCCCCAAGGATGTCCAGCTCCGTGGTTATAGGGTGATTAAAAATCCTAATGTGGGCCAGGTCATTTCCGCTGCCAAAGCCATTGAAAAGGCGGAAAGACCGGTGATTTATGCCGGCGGCGGGATCATCAGCAGTGAGGCTTCGGAGGAACTGACCGAGCTGGCCATCAAGATGCAGATACCCGTTACTACGACACTGATGGGCATCGGTTGTTTCCCGGCTGATAACGACCTGTACATGGGCATGCTGGGCATGCACGGCACCCGCTGCGCTAATTACGCGATCAGTGAGTGTGATTTGTTGATAGCCATCGGAGCGCGTTTTGATGACCGCGTAACTGGCAAGCTTTCGACTTTTGCGCCCCATGCCAAGGTAATTCACATTGATATCGATGCAGCGGAAGTCGGCAAGAATGTGCCGGTAGATATCCCAATTGTCGGGGATGTTAAGATGGTGCTTAAGGAATTGCTGCAGCGGATCAAACCGAAAAAGAACCGCACCAAATGGCATGATATGGTCGACAAATGGCTGGAAGAATGGCCTCTTAATTATGGGGAGCCTTCCGAACCGCAGGGCATAATGCCCCAGTATGTGATCGAAAAAATATTCGAGCTCACCAAAGGTGATGCTATAATTACGACCGAAGTTGGACAGCACCAGATGTGGACTGCTCAATTCTACAAATTCATTAAACCGAGAACCCTGGTTACGTCCGGTGGTCTGGGAACAATGGGATTCGGGCTGCCTGCGGCGATCGGTGCACAGATGGGTCTTCCCGACGCGACTGTTGTAGATATTGCCGGTGACGGCAGCATACAAATGAACATCCAGGAACTGTGCACGGCGGTAGAGCAGAAACTGCCGGTCATTATTTGCATACTCAATAACCAATTCCTGGGCATGGTTCGCCAGTGGCAGCAGCTTTTCTTTGGCAAACGGTATTCCTATACCGATATAAGCCTGCAGCCTGATTTTGTAAAATTGGCTGAAGCCTATGGTGCGGTTGGGATAAGGGTAAACACGAAAGATGACGTTGAAAAGGCCTTGAAAGAGGCTATGGTCATTAGAGATCGTCCGATCGTCATCGATTTTGTAGTAGAACGTGAAGCCAATGTATTTCCGATGGTCCCTGCCGGAGAGAGCATATTCAATATGCTGGGAGGTGACGACTGCTAATGAAACATACGCTTTCGGTTATTGTTGACAACCATCCCGGTGTTTTAGCCCGCATCGCCATGCTTTTCCGTCGCCGCGGCTACAACATTGACAGCCTGACTGTAGGGAGGACCGAGGTTTCGGAAGTTTCGCGCATGACCATTGTGGTGGAAGGTGACGAAACGATTCTGGAGCAGGTGGTCAAACAGCTTCACAAATTGATAGAAGTCATAAAGATCCTTGATATCACGACTGAACCATCCGTGGACCGCGAGTTGGTCCTGATCAAGGTCAAGGCTGATCCTTCGGTAAGGGCTGAGATCATGCAGATCGTTGAAATCTTCCGCGCACACATTGTGGATATCGGGCGCAACAGCCTTATCATCGAGTGTACCGGAGATGAAAGAAAGATCGATGCGATCGAAGATTCGCTCAGACCTTTCGGCCTTATGGAGCTGGTGAGAACCGGCAAAGTGGCCATGGTTCGGGGAGTAAAGGGGTAGCTTTTATGCTCCGTAGTTTTTATCGCACTAGTAAGAGAATTACCGTTAAAAAGAACGGTTAATAGGTAAACTAAGACATTAAAACCACACAATTTAAGGAGGTTACACTGTAATGGCAAAAATGTATTATGATGCCGACGCGAATCTGGATCTATTGAAAGGGAAAACCATCGCCGTGATCGGCTTTGGAAGCCAGGGTCATGCCCAGGCACAGAACGCTCATGAGAGCGGGCTTAATGTAGTTGTCGGCCTCAGAAAACCGGTTGACGAGAATACCGAATTTGAATGGAACCTCGTCAAAGAAGCCGGAATGACTCCGATGACAGTTGATGAAGCAGCTAAAGCCGCTGATATTATTCATATACTTATCCCGGATACCCTCCAGGCTAAAGTTTATAAGGAGCAGATCGCTCCGCACCTGGTGGCTGGAAATGCTTTGGGTTTCTCCCACGGCTTCAACATTCATTTTGGTCAAATCGTACCGCCGGCCAATGTCGACGTATTTATGGTTGCTCCGAAGGGCCCGGGACATCTGGTTCGCCGGATGTATACAAAGGGCGCAGGCGTTCCTTCGTTGATCGCCATTGAAAACGATTTCACGGGTCAAGCTCGCGACCTCGCGCTGGCCTTTGCCAAGGCTATCGGTGCTACTAGAGCGGGTGTTATCGAGACTTCTTTCAAAGAAGAAACTGAAACAGACCTCTTTGGCGAGCAGTGCGTACTATGCGGCGGCGCTAGCGAACTGGTGCGCGCAGGATTTGACACTCTGGTAGAAGCCGGATATCAGCCGGAAATAGCCTACTTTGAGTGCCTGCACGAACTGAAACTGATCGTTGACTTGATGTACGAAGGCGGCATCTCCATGATGCGTTTCTCCATCAGTGATACTGCTGAGTATGGTGACCTGGTGACAGGGCCTCGCCTAATCAACGACGATGTCCGCCAGGAAATGAGATATGTCTTAGAAGAGATCCAAAACGGAACCTTTGCTCGCGAGTGGATACTGGAGAACCAGTGCGGTCGGCCGGTATACAACGCACAGAAAAGAAAAGGTGAGGAGCACCTTATCGAGCAGGTAGGACGTGAGCTTAGAAGCATGATGCCGTGGCTCAAGGAATCCAAGTAACTACCTGAAATGAGGTGAACCTTTTGTCTAGCCGAATAGTCATATTTGACACCACGCTGAGGGACGGCGAGCAGTCGCCCGGCTTCAGCATGAACATTGAGGAGAAGCTGCGCTTTTCTGACCAACTGGTTAAGCTAGGGGTTGATGTGATCGAGGCCGGCTTTCCGCGTTCTTCGCCGGGTGACTTCGAATCCGTCAAAAAGATTGCTGCGCGTGTAAAAGGCGTCCAGGTGGCGGGCCTAGCCCGGGCCAATATCGAGGATATCAACGTGGCTTGGGATGCTTTGAAAGGCGCGGAGAACCCTCGCATTCACACGTTTATCTCTAGTTCTGATATTCATATCAAATATCAGTTCAAGAAGACACGTGAAGAGGTGTTGGAGCTGGCCATAGCGGCCGTTAGGCATGCCAGCACCCTGACTTCGAATGTTGAGTTTTCTCCCATGGATGCCACTCGCAGTGATCGTGAATACTTGGCAAAAATGGTGGAGTCAGTGATCGCAGCAGGTGCCACTACGGTCAATATTCCGGACACGGTGGGATATACTATTCCGTCCGAGTTTTATGATCTGATTAAATATTTATTTAATAATGTGCCGAATATCGGTAAATCCATAATTGCTGTGCATTGTCACAATGACCTGGGTTTATCTACGGCAAACGCTGCGGCTGCTATCCAGGCTGGAGCCCGCCAGATAGAGTGTACAGTCAACGGTATCGGCGAACGGGCTGGTAATACCTCGGTGGAAGAGGTAGTCATGGCCATCAAGACCCGCCGTGACCTGTTTGGCGAATTTGATATGAATATCAACACCAAACAATTAGTGCCGACCAGCCGCCTGCTGACCCATATTACGGGGATTTCAGTACAGCCCAACAAGGCCATTGTCGGAGCTAACGCTTTCGCACATGAATCGGGTATCCACCAGGATGGTGTGCTGAAAGAACGCTCTACATACGAGATCATCAGCCCGGAAATGGTGGGTGTACACAAGAGCAGCTTAGTCTTGGGCAAACATTCAGGACGCCATGCCTTTAGCGATCGTTTGAAAGAAATGGGCATGGATGTTGATGAGGCTGAATTGGACCGTTTGTTTGCTAAGTTCAAAGAGCTGGCAGACAAAAAGAAGGACATTACGGATGAAGACCTGGAAGCCTTGGTCTCCAACGAAATATCCGTGATTCCGGAGCGCTTCAAACTGCACTACCTGCACTTTACGGGAGGAAGTACGGTAGTTCCGACAGCTACTGTCGGAATCGAAGACTCCAAAGGTATTTCTGAGCAGGCAGCTTGTGGTGATGGTCCCGTCGATGCGGCTTACAAGGCCATAGATAAGATTACTGGACTTCCCGGGACTTTACTGGAATATAAGCTCAATGCCGTAACCGGGGGCAAAGATGCTCTGGGTGAGGTTGTTGTTAAGGTAGCTGTAGGGAGTCTCAAAGTCGCTGGGCGTGGGATTTCTACTGATATAGTTGATGCCAGTGTCAAGGCTTATGTCAATGCCATCAACAAAGCAGCATATGAGATCAGCAAACCCGACAAATAGGGTTCGGAGGAGTGAAAATCATGGGGATGACAATCACCGAAAAAATCCTGGCTTTCCATGCCGGGCGTGATGGTGTGCAGCCGGGAGAACTATTAAACTGCAAAGTTGACGTAGTCCTGGGCAACGATATCACTGCTCCGGTAGCTATTGAAGAGTTTGAGAAACTGGGCGTAGATAAGGTCTTTGATCCGACCAGGATCATGTTGGTTATGGACCATTTCACGCCTAACAAGGATATCAAATCAGCCGAACAGGTCAAAAGAGTTCGCGAATTTGCCCGCAAATACGGCATTGTCAATTTCTTTGACGTTGGCCGTATGGGAGTCGAGCATTGCCTGCTGCCCCAGGAAGGGCTGGCTTTACCCGGTGACCTGATCATCGGCGCTGACAGCCACACCTGTACTTACGGCGCACTGGGGGCAATGGCCACCGGAGTAGGTTCTACCGATATGGCAGCCGCTATGGCTACCGGTGAGGCTTGGTTTAAAGTGCCGGAAACCATCAAATTCGTGTTCAAAGGAGAACTGCCGAAGTATGTCGGCGGAAAAGACCTGATTCTAACGGCTATAGGCGATGTGGGAGTCGACGGTGCCCGCTACATGGCTATGGAGTTTGTGGGCCCCGTAATCGAGAAACTGTCCATGGATAATCGCTTCACCATGGCCAATATGGCCATCGAAGCCGGCGGCAAAAACGGCATTATTGCGCCGGACGACATCACTCTAGGGTATGTCAAAGGCCGTGCCAAGCGCGAATACAAGGTCTATGCCAGCGATGCCGATGCCAAATACGCTGATATCCGTGAATATGATGTAACCAAAATGGAGCCTGTCATAGCTCTGCCGCACCTGCCGGAAAACACCAAGCCGGTAAGTCAAGTGGCTGGCACCACCATAGATCAAGTAGTGATCGGCAGTTGCACCAATGGGCGCATCGAGGATCTGGAGATGGCCGCCCGCTTGATGAAGGGTAAAAAGGTCAACTCTAATATCAGATGTATAGTGATACCTGGCACTCAGGAGATATATATGGAAGCCATGAAAAAAGGTTTCATCGAGATATTCATCGAAGCCGGCGCGGCGGTCAGTACTCCCACCTGCGGCCCCTGTCTGGGCGGCCACATGGGAATTCTGGCCCGGGGCGAGCGCTCCCTGGCTACCACTAATCGCAATTTCGTAGGACGCATGGGCAGTCCGCAGAGCGAGGTATACCTGTGTTCGCCGGCAGTAGCTGCGGCATCGGCCATTACCGGCAAGATAACTGCCCCGCAGGAGGTGGAATAGATGGATTTCAAAGGTACTGTCTATAAATTCGGAGCCGATGTAGATACTGATGCCATTATTCCGGCCCGTTACTTGAATACAACAGACCCTGTAGAACTGGCCAAGCACTGTATGGAAGATTCCACTGATCCTGAATTTCCTAAGAAGGTCAAGGCCGGTGACATAATCGTGGCTGACAAAAACTTCGGCTGCGGAAGCTCCCGCGAGCATGCACCGATCGCCATCAAGGCGGCGGGCGTAAGCTGTGTAGTGGCAAAGTCATTCGCTCGGATCTTTTATCGCAACTCCATCAATATCGGGCTCCCCATTTTGGAGTGCCCGGAAGCGATAGACGAGATCAATCCTGGTGATGAGCTGGATGTGAACCTGCAGCAGGGGCAGATCAAGAACCTCACCACCGGCAAAACATACCAGGCTCAGCCTTTCCCCGGATTTATGCAGGGAATAATGGACAAGGGCGGCTTGATCAACTATGTCAGGGAAAGGGTGAACAAGTAAGTGTTTAAAATCGCAGTCCTGCCAGGGGACGGCATCGGGGTAGAAATAGTACCCGAAGCGGTTAAAGTCCTGCAAACGGTAGGAGACAAATTTGGTCATAAATTTGAGTTTGAAGAAGCTCTGGTGGGCGGTGCCGCTTATGATGCCACCGGCCATCCACTGCCAGAGGCAACCCTAGCGCTCTGTAAAGCCAGTCAGGCGGTGCTTTTAGGAGCTATCGGGGGTCCCAAATGGGATAACCTGCCGACTCATCTGCGTCCAGAACTGGGTGCGCTTTTACCGCTGCGCAAAGAACTAGCTTTATATGCGAATATCAGACCGGCTTATCTGTTTGAAGAGCTGACCGATGCTTCCGCGTTGAAGCCGGAAGTGGTTCAGGGTATCAATATTCTTGTAGTGCGTGAGCTGACCGGTGGTATTTACTTCGGTAAAAAGCATCGCGAAAAAACTGCTACCGGCGAAATGGCGATGGACGAAAACCTTTACACTACTGAGGAGATCGAACGTATCGGCCGCTGGGCTTTCAACGCAGCTCGCAAACGCACCAAGAAGCTGATCTCGGTCGACAAGGCCAATGTCTTAGAAACCTCACGGTTGTGGCGGCAGGTCATGACTGATATCGCCAAAGACTATCCTGATGTTGAACTGAGCCACATGCTGGTCGATAACTGTGCGATGCAGTTGATCCGTAACCCGCGCCAGTTTGATGTTATCGTTACTGATAACATGTTTGGTGATATTTTGACCGATGAGGCTTCTATGCTGACCGGTTCGATCGGCATGCTGCCGTCGGCCTCCATTGGCGGCGAGGTAGGGTTGTACGAGCCCTCACACGGATCGGCACCAGATATTGCAGGACAGAAAAAGGCCAATCCATTAGCCACCATCCTATCGGCTGGCATGATGCTGGAATACTCTTTCAATCTATCCAAGGAAGCTGCAGTTATTGAAGCAGCTGTGCGGAAGGTTTTAAGCGAAGGATATCGAACTCCTGATATATACGAAGATGGCAAGTCACTGGTCAATACCGAGCAAATGGGTGACCTAGTGGCACAAAAAGTCCGGGAAGGGGTTTAATAAATTGGGGATTATAAGCTGAACGTTCAGATTTATGATACGACATTAAGAGACGGCTCTCAAAGCGAGGGCATCTCTTTTTCTGCGGACGATAAGATCAAAATCGCAAAACGGCTGGACCGGCTTGGCGTTTCCTACATTGAGGGCGGCTGGCCGGGCAGCAACCCTAAAGACCTGGAGTTTTTTCAGCGAGCCAGTGAAATCGGCCTGGAGAATGCCAGGTTGACTGCATTTGGGAGTACCCGGCGGCCGGGTGTTACCGTGCAGCAGGATGCCAATGTTAAGGCCTTGCTGGAATCCGGTACTGGTGTAGTCTGTATTGTGGGCAAGACTTGGGATTTTCACGTGACCAAAGCACTAGAGACCACACTAGAAGAGAACCTAGCCATGGTTCGTGATACCATCCAGTACCTCAAAGAAAAAGGATTAGAAGTGTTTTTTGATGCTGAACATTTCTTTGATGGTTATAAAGCTAATTCTGCTTACGCACTAAAAGTATGCCAAGTAGCAGAGGAAGCCGGTGCTGACTGCATCGTGCTTTGTGATACCAACGGTGGTACTCTATCGTGGGAAATCGAAACTATAATGAAAGCGGTCAAAAAATCCATTAATGCACCGCTAGGCATACATGCGCATAATGATAGCGGATGTGCGGTGAGCAACAGTCTGGCTGCGGTTCGCCATGGTGCGACACAGGTGCAGGGGACATTCAATGGATATGGTGAGCGCTGCGGCAATGCCGACTTGTGTTCGATCATCCCGAACCTTGAAGTCAAGATGAACAAGCGCTGTTTGCCACCTGGCAAGCTTAAGAAGCTGACTGAAACATCACGTTACATCAGTGAGATATCTAATATGCCGCACGCCAACAATCAGCCTTTTGTAGGCCATGGGGCGTTTGCCCATAAAGGCGGTATACATGTAAGCGCATTGTTGAAGAACTCTGAAACATATGAACATATGGATCCGGAAGCAGTAGGCAATCACCGGAGAGTTCTAGTTTCAGAACTCGCGGGAGTCTCAAACCTGCTGTACAAAGCCAAGGAATTCAACCTGGACATAAACTCATATGATACCGAGACACGTAAAGTCATCAAGCAAATAAAAGATCTTGAGAATGACGGGTTTCAGTTCGAGGGCGCAGAAGCCAGCTTAGAACTTCTGCTGCGCAAAGCCTTTGGTCATTATGAGGACTTTTTCCAACTGCAGAACCTCAAAATCATGGTGGAGAAGAGAGAAGACAGCGGTATGGCATCAGAAGCCATAATCAAAATCAAGGTCAATGATCAGACTGTTCACACTGCCGCCGAAGGCGACGGACCGGTCAACGCACTTGACAATGCCTTGCGTAAAGCTTTGGCCGACATTTTTCCACAGGTTCAAGATATGCATCTGTCTGACTACAAAGTTCGTGTACTTGATGGTAAAGACGGGACTGCGGCTAAGGTCCGTGTTCTCATCGAATCTGCCAGTGAAACAGATAAGTGGAACACGGTCGGGGTTTCGGAGAATATAATCGAAGCCAGCTGGCAAGCTCTAGTAGATAGTATCAATTATCTTTTGATGAAGCAGCAACAGGAAAAGCAGGAAGCTTAATACGTAGTCAATAATCAAGCGCATGACAAGGGTGAAGATCAAGGCATGAGGAAAGCTCGCGATTAAGACGTACTTGGCGTACGTTGATTGAGCGGGATTTTCGAAATAACGCAGAAATTCGCTTTTGTCAGCGTCTTGACGGGGCTTCCTAAAATCGGCTTCCGTGAAGAGGTGAAAGCCTTTGGTTGCCTACATTTTAATATTTGTTGGTTTGGCTATTATCATTTTATGGTTGGTCCTGGGGGATGCCAAGGACGACCATGATCGACGCCGCTTTAAAGACAATCCAGAGCTCAAAACAGATCACCTTTCTCATTTTCAACAAATGCAGGATGGGGACGATTTCGACTTGCCCGAGTCCGAATTTCTCAGTCCTGAGAACCGCAGCGAATTATTGAATGATCCTAATCAGGTTCCGTACACAATAGGTGAACAACAAGATGATTCATCATATGACTCAGAAAGGTCATTAACTGTTGAAGAAATACAGGTATTAAGAGGGCATGAAGACTGGATCTACTGTCTGGACTTTACTCATGATGGCCAATTACTAGCATCAGGCGGGGCTGATGGGAACCTAATACTGTGGGACATGGCCACGGGGCAGAAGAAACACGTGATCAAAGTTAATGAAGCAGGCGTAGAATCGGTTGCTTTCTCAAACGATGGTGAATTCTTTGCCACTGGCGGAGCCGACGGCGAAGTGAAAATATGGAGCCTAGAGGAATTAAAAGAAGTCCGGAGCTTTGGTGGAGCGGCTTACGGTATATCTAGAGTTATGTTTTCTGCCAACAAGAAGTACCTGGCAACACACGCCGGGACTGCGTTGCGATTATGGGATCTAGAGACGCTAAGAAAGATTCATACCCGTTCTAAACATGAGTCAAATGTAAAATCGATTTGTTTGTCACCCGATGGGGTTCTTATTGCTTTAGGTGGTACTGAAGGAACGATCGAGCTTTGGGATTTAGTTCAGGATAAAGAAAGAGACAGCTTAATGGGCTCGCTCAGGGCTGGTGCCGTAGTGGATCTGGCGTTTTCTCCTGATGGCCTGTCCCTTGCTTCGTCCAGCGGCAATAAGTCGATCTATATTTGGGATCTTGCCTCTGGCCGGCCAACTGCATCCATTAGAGGTAAAGGCAGCGGTACATACAATATGAAATTTAGTCCGGATGGCAGAAATCTTGCCACCTGGGGTAAAAGCACCGAGATCGAACTCTGGGATAGCGAGTATGGAAATGTTATCTGTGTCTTAAATGGCCACACCAACTGGGTCCTCAACCTAGCTTTTGCGCCTCATGGCAGGATCATGGCTTCCTGCGGGCGTGACAATGTGATCAGGATTTGGGGCATCAATGCTCTGCCAGAAGATATCACGCCCTTGCAAGCAGCCGCTGTAGCTGAAGATGAGCTCATCGAGGAAGAACCTACCGGAGACGAAGAGGAATCCCCTATAGAATTCTAAGCAGGGAGCCCGAGCAATATTGGCGAGGCGCGAGGTCGCTTATCCCGGTCAGGGGCAAAAAAGAACCCGGGCTAAGTGCGTTCAGCCCGGGCTAGTAAGAGGTTGTTGCGTAACCTGCTTTTGGGGCAGGGGATACGTTATGATAAAGATAAGCGCTTTAGAGTTTTGGGCAGTGGGATGCCTCTGAGGTCCCAGCCCCGCTTCTTATAAAAATGCTTTTTCAGTACCTGAATGGGTACCTTTGTTTTATTGGTTCCCACCTTCTGAACCTCTTCCGTCAAACGAGCAGGTAAAGTGTCTTCCTGTTCGGTCAATCCAAGCTTGATGTTGAGCATACGTTCGAGATTGTAGCCTCTAGCCCCTACATGTAGGAACTTGCCGAATTTTATGTTCATCCCGGTCAGTGTTTCTATGGCTTTGGTATGTGGCAGCAACCACAAATGGAATGGTGCCATCCAGTGCTGACAAGCATTAAGCAGCTGCACTGTTAATCCTGACACACCGAGAATAACATTAGTGGAATGCGATAATACTGATTTCTTATCATCGAGTAAAGGGCTGGGTATCAAAGCATAGGTGGTGAACAGACAGTTGCCGGCTGCGGAGACCGCTTCCATCAGGTTCTGCATCATAATCGTCAATGCTGCTTTGGAGCGCTTGGTAGTGTTGTTCATGGCCAGCCCGAGGCCCTCCATAAACACCATATACCCGGCATTGAGATGGCAGCCACCACGGTTAGAAACCGCATAGCCTAAGCCCTGGCCCACGGCACCGCGTGGCTCATATGCCGCCAGTTCCATGCCTTTTACGTTTATGGCAAATTCTTTGCCACCGAATTTCTCTGCTAAGCGCTTGCTGCCGTTAGCCAATTGATCACCGATACCCCGGCGGTATGCTATATCCTCCATGATCTGCGGTATATTGTCGATCTTGCCAAATGACAGGCCGCTGTCCCACATGCCTTTTTCCTGCAGTTCCATGGCAAATGCCACAGTTCCGCCAAAACTCATGGTGTCCATGCCCAGCTCGTCGAGTAGGTAATTCCACTCACAGATCGTCTTTAAATCATTGTTTAGTAGATTCGGACCGAGCAATACCAGTGTCTCCAGTTCCGGGCCTTTGACGTTCTTGCCATGGACCTCAACCACCCTGCTGCAGCGAATAGGGCAGGTCAGGCAGCCGGTGTTCTTAATGAGATGAAATTCGGCCAAGGTCTCGCCGGACACCTTTTCGTAATCATCCCAGGTTCCCTGGCCAAAATTACGGGTAGCCAGCATATTGCGGCGCTGCATACGCCGGACTAGATTGGCAGTCCCCAGTTCCGGCAGGATCTTACCGGTAATGTAATGATTCTGTAGGAATTTGATCCATTTCTTATTTAACTCGGAAGTCTTTTCTTTATCCTTGGAAACAACATTTTGTTTGCCGGTGGTAGTTATGGCCTTGAGCTTCTTGGAACCCATGACTGCACCTACACCACCGCGTCCTGCTGCTCTATCCTGGCTGAAAATGCTGGCATAGAGCACCATATTCTCACCGGCCGGTCCGATAACTGCCTTGCCGCCCTGTTTGCCCAGCGCATCCTGGGTTTCGGTGGTAAGCTTGCCCCACAGGTGATCGGCATCCTTGAACTCGATCTTTTCATCCGTTACCTCAAGCCAGACCGGTTTATCGGATTTTCCGGCCACGATGAGCGCATCGTAGCCAGCGCGCTTCAGGTGATATCCGAAGCTTCCGCCGCAGTTGGATGATGTTATGTAGCCGGTAAGCGGCGATATGGTCGAAACGTTCCACCTTGAGGAACTGGGAGCTCCGGAACCTGTGAGCGGCCCGGTAGTAAAGACCAATAGGTTCTGGTCAGAAAGTGCATCGATCGGACCCGAAATGTTATCATATAGAATCTTGGCGGCCATGATCTTACCGCCCAAATATAACTCGCGGTCTGCATCAGTCCATGGATATTCACGGGTTTGGCGGGTTGCTAGATCAGCCCACAGCACCTTGCCCATGTATCCTCCGAATTTGGTAGCCATCGTATTCCCCCCTGCCCTTTAATAAGCTTTCTTGAGAATCTCAAGGATGTCGTTGTAGTCCGATTCTTCAGGGTTAAAAACCAGTGCTCCATCGCCCTGAGCCGTTTTTGCTATCTCGGGCAGATCTTCTCGTTTAACCCCGGCATCTTTAAGGGTAATTGGCATACCGCTCAGCTTGTTAACAGCGGCATTCATTTCTCTGACGATCGCTATTGTGCGCTCGGCTCGTTTCTCGGGAGCGGTTTTCAGATACTCTTCGGGGCCGCCCAACGGCAGGAGCATGTCAGCATAATACTGTTCACACCTGCTCATATTGAACTCCATGCACCAGGGCAGAAGGATAGCCATCGCTATCCCGTGGGGAACGTGGCTTACACCACCAACGGCATGGCCAATGCCGTGAACAAGCCCGACCATTGAATTTGAGAACGCACACCCTGCCATAAGGGAGGCATTGGCCATGGCCATTCTGGCTTCTTCATTTTTACCGTCTTTGACGGTAGTCACCAGGTGCTGCCGAATAAGATCTATCGCTGCCCAGGCATAAGCATCACTCAGCGGGTTTTTCTGCAGGCAGCTAAAAGCCTCTACCGCGTGAGTCAAAGCGTCCATGCCAGTGAGTGCGGTGATCTTGGGCGGCACGGTCAGAGTCATGCGTGGGTCTAGAACCGCCACATTAGGCAGCAGGAAATACGAAGTGAATAGCATCTTGCAGTGCTTCTCCACATTAGCTATAACCGCTACCAATGTTACTTCAGAGCCAGTCCCTGATGTGGTGGGAATGGCTACCATGGGTTTCAGCGGCTTGGTCAGCCGATCGGCACCGATAAATTTCATGAGATCGTCAGTTTTTTCGGTAACCACAATATTGACGCCCTTAGCGGTATCCAACACCGAGCCGCCACCGACGGCTATAATAGAATCGCACTTGTTCTGATTGAACAAAGCAGCGACCTCATTGACGACAATGTTGGATGAATCCGGGGGGGTATCATCGTAAACGGCGCCAATTGTCAGGTTGGAACCGCCAAGAGCCGTAACCACAATATCTATAAGCCCCGCCTGAACAATACCCTTGTCCGTTATGATAAGTGGCCGGCTGACTTTAAGATATTCTAGTTCAAAGGGAATGTTTTCGAGGGCTTTTTTGCCCGAAAGGATTTTAACCGGATTATAATATTGAAAATATGCCGGAAGCATGATATTCCTCCTCAACTTTTTGGTTTATTTAATAAACAAGCACTTCTCGCCCGTTTGCGTGTAAACTTAGAGGCCCAGCGGCACTCCAAACAAGTATGTCAGGGCTCGCCCGCCCATCAACCTGCCGAATGGAATAGGAGGCAGCCGCTTCATGATGTTCTTTGCGATAATGGCCGGGAACAGGTAGAACTGGACATAATTCAAGCAGCGGATCAATCTCATCGCCTCTTGCAGGTCTCCTTGAACACTGACCCGGTACTCGGAATAAGCCCGCGGAGTTCCCATCTGTGCGGTGAATACTAGAAATGCAGAGTCGATGTTCTTAAAGTTGATTACTAGTTGTGCATCTGTCTTATAAAGTCCCAGATACTTGATCCTTCCGTTTTCCTTGCGCAGGCTCATATAAGGGCCATTCGGCATGACTTCGAACATAATGCCGAATCCATCTTTCCACGCCTCGACCTCTTTCCTAACATCTGGGTCCCATTTGGCAACGCGCTGAAAGCCTCTCCCTAAACAAAACAATAGGACCAATAACATGAATCTTTTGATTGGTTTTCCCGGTGGTTTGATTTCGCGAAATAATTTTTTAGATGCCATTGTTATCCCCCTCTTTTAAGATTTGACCATGTAATACCGTACCTGATTTGCACTATCAGGTTAACGTTCACCAATTAGATTGTGGGTTGCAGTCAGAAATGTTTCTTAGACGAAATGCATTCGATTAGAATCTAACCCACTGAAGCTGAATTTGTTGATTGGTTGTCAGATTGTCATATGAAAGGATTATGAGTCATCAACCCAATGCCTGGTGATAGCAATCACAGTTTTCACCCTCCCCCCCGGAATTAGTTGAATAAACTGCTAACTTTAATGACTTTATGGAAATTGCGTCCTTGGTAGTCCGGTGGTCGGACCACTAAATATAGTTTATATTATTTTGTTTATTAATTCAAGTTATTTGAACAATTAGCGCCATTTCAGGGCTTGAGGTATTTTTGCCCAGATGATCGTAAAAGAAATGTAGAAAATTCGGGGTTGTAGATTGAAGAAGAATATTTTCGCAAGTGTTTCCAGGATATTGCGTATCAAGAATAGTCGTAATTATCGTTAATTCGAGTAATGTGTCTAAAAAATCATTTAAAAAGCAGTCTTGATTGTTAAATTCATAGAACCTGGCCGTGTTTGGAGTATAATATATAGAAGTCATCATAATGGGGAGGACAAATTTGTACCTGCAAGCTCTTAGTGCCCTGTGGTCTGATCCAGTACGTTTAGTAATTAATCTAATTGATATATTAATAGTATCATTCGTGTTTTACCGCTTGCTGCTGCTCATAAGAGGCACTCGGGCCGAGCAGCTTCTTAAGGGTATCGTTTTCCTGCTTGCCTTTTCCGCCGCCTCGCGCTGGGCTGGTCTGTCGGCTGTTAACTGGCTTTTGGACAAGGCCTGGACTGGTATCTTCATTGCCCTGCCGGTAGTCTTTCAGCCCGAATTGCGCCGAGCATTAGAGCAAATAGGGCGCGGAAGGTTTTTCCCCGGCAGTCTGGCACCTGAGAAGACCGCTGTTCTTACAAAGAACATCAACGAACTGGTGGCGGCGGTTCTTGATCTTTCAAAAAGGCATATCGGCGCTTTGATAGTACTGACCAGGAGAACCGGACTCAAAGATTTTCTGGATATTGGGGTGGATCTGGATTCTGATATCAGTCAGGAACTGCTGATCAACATATTTACTCCTAATACTCCCCTGCATGATGGGGCGGTGATAATCACTAATCATCGCATTGAAAAGGCGGGGGCATTTCTGCCGCTCAGTGACAACCCTAATCTGGGTAAGAACCTGGGAACCAGGCACCGCGCTGCGGTGGGTATCAGTGAAGTAAGCGATGCCCTGGCTATTGTAGTATCAGAAGAGAATGGCAGCATTGGGCTGGCCAGTGAGGGGAAAATAGTGCGTTTTCTCGATGAAACTACTCTCCGGCAAATATTACACACGGAGCTGCTGGCTCCGCATATCCGGAAACATAAACTATGGCGGAGGCCCACTCATGACAGATAACCCGCGCGGCACTTTTCATCTTAAAGCGATTTCGATTTTAATGGCATTACTGTTATGGTTGTTTATTAATAATGAAAACGTTATCTTTAATAAACGCGAATTGACCGGGGTGAAGCTGAATGCGACAAACCTGGCGTCGCGGCTTACGGCCAGCTATGATGATGAGATTCGAGTAGCTATAGCTGGCGCACCTAGAACTTCGGCGGATATTTTTGCCTACATAGATCTAGATGGCAGGGGAGCCGGTGAATATGACCTTCCGATCAAGGTCAAACCTATGACCGGAACCAAAGTCGTATCTGTAAAGCCCGAGCGGGTTCGAGTGTTAGTGACCGAAATCAAGGAGCTGACATTCAGGATCCAGCCGCATATAGAGAAACAGCCTCCGCAGGGTTATACATTGTCAGGTATTGAAGTGCTGCCGGACAATGCTATAGTTAGGGGCAATCAGGAATCTCTAGACAAGGTGGCATCGCTGGCTGTTACTTTGGATCTTAGCCAGGTGACCGATACTTCGGCAAAACCATTGCGGGTAATACCGCTGGATGCCAATGGGCATCAAGTGAAATCGGGTCTTACTGTAATACCGCGCGAGGTCAAAGCGTATGTGGTTGTAGAAAAGGAACAAGATTTCGCCGAAGCGGTAGTAACTCCCAGCATAGTGGGTTCGGTTCCGGACGGCTATGAAACCGGGAACATCACGGTTGTGCCGCAGGTCGTAAAGATTTTGGGCATGCCGGACAAGACTCTGGAAGTAAAGAGTATTAGCACAATTCCTATAGATATAACCGGAAAACAGACCTTTTTTGAAAAGAACATTGAGCTTTCGCCGCCGGAAGGTATTTCCGTATTTCCACAATCAGTAACGGTGGTAGTAGAAATCAAGCCGGTGAGCAAGGAGACGATACCATGAAGGTCAGAGTAAAAAATGTAAGGCTGGAACTGGATCAGGATGAGAGTCTGCTGCCCCAGCTGGCGGCTAAAAAACTCGGTCTGTCAGTAGAAAGCGTGGAAAGCACTCAGATAGTGCGTAAGGCTGTAGATGCGCGCCGAGCGGAAGTGCATCTGGTCTATTCGCTGGATGTGGAAGTGTCAGCTAAGATACGCATACCGAAGGAAGCTTTGAATTCCCCGGAGATAGTTATAATGCAATCCCGCCCCGAATCGAGGCTCATCCATGGTGACGTCGAATTGGATCAGGCGCCAGTTATTATCGGAGCGGGTCCGGCAGGTCTATTCTGCGCTATGCTGCTGGCCCAGGAAGGTTATAAGCCTGTCATATTAGAGCGTGGACGGGATGTTGACAGTCGGGTAAAAGATGTCGATGAGTTTTGGCAGACCGGCATACTTAGTGCCGAATCA
Organism: Acidobacteriota bacterium; assembly: GCA_050259595.1. GTDB lineage: Bacteria > Bacillota > Syntrophomonadia > Syntrophomonadales > DTU052 > JBLNAX01. The sequence goes on from JBLNAX010000006.1 coordinate 51,116, forward strand.
AACCCTCAGTTTGGCGAGGGGGGGGCAGGTACTTTTTCTGACGGCAAGCTTACTACCCGAATCGGGGATGAGCGGGTCAATTATGTGCTTGATACATTTGTACGCTTCGGAGCTCCGCCCGAGATAAGCTATTTGAAAAAGCCGCATGTTGGCACTGATCGGCTGCGGGAGATAATCAAATGCATGCGCCGCGAGATACTGAGCATGGGTGGGCGTATTTATTTCGATGCTCGGGTAACTGACATCATGCTGGAGGGTGGCCGCGTTACAGGGCTGGAGATCAATGACTCACTGAAGATAAAATGTGGTCAGGTGGTACTGGCCATTGGCAACAGTGCCCGTGATGTTTACCGTTTGCTGCATGAACGCAGTGTATCCATTATTCCTAAGGGATTCGCGGTAGGTGTTAGGATCGAACATTCTCAGTCACTAATAGATAAAATACAGTATGGAAAACATGCCGGGCATCCCAAACTGGAACCGGCTGATTATCATTTGACTTATCAGGACCCGGAAACCGGGCGGGCTCTTTACACCTTCTGTATGTGTCCAGGAGGGCAGGTAATTGCCTGTTCTTCGGCACCAGGGCAGGTGGTGACTAACGGCATGAGCCTGTATGCGCGTGATTCTGGCATGGCTAATAGTGCGCTGGTAGTTACAGTGCCGACCCATTCCCTGGATGACGAGAACCCCCTAGCCGGAATGGAACTGCAGGAAATGCTGGAAAACAAAGCTTTCGAAGTGGGAGGGAGTACCTACTCGGCTCCGGCTCAGCGAGTAGTGGATTTTCTAGCCCACCAACCTTCCAAGGAGGCTAGTGGTACCTATAGACCAGGTGTCACACCATCTAATCTATGGAATGTACTGCCACACGATATTTGTTCGGTATTAGCTCGGGGATTAAGGCAGTTTGACCGAACTATGCCGGGGTTTGCTGCGCCCGAAGTAGTATTGACCGGAGTCGAGACCCGGACCTCATCCCCTCTGCGCATCGAACGCAGTGCCAGCTACTGCTCGGTGAGCTGTGAAGGGCTCTACCCCTGTGGTGAGGGAGCCGGCTATGCTGGGGGGATAGTCAGTGCTGCGGTGGATGGATTGAAAGTCGCAGAAGCAATTATCAAAACTTATGCCAAACCCCTGCGCAGACCCGAGATCGTCGGGGGTGGGTTAACCGATGCTAGAAATCTAGAGTAAGCTAAGGAGGAATCATTCATGGGGAGATATTTTGGGACTGATGGAGTAAGAGGAGTAGCTAACCGGGAATTGACCCCGGAATTAGCATATCAGTTAGGTCGGGCGGGGGCTTATGTGCTGACCCTGGAAGCTAAGCACCCCCGGATTTTAGTGGGTAAGGACACCCGGATCTCCGGCGATATGCTGGAATCTGCTCTCGTTGCGGGCATCTGCTCGACCGGCGCCGATGCACTCAGAGCCGGGGTGATTCCGACACCGGCGGTAGCTTACTTGACTCAAAAATACGAGGCTACATGTGGCATTGTGATTTCCGCTTCTCATAACCCTATGCAGGATAATGGCATCAAGTTCTTCGGCAGTTCCGGCAACAAACTGCCCGACGAAGTAGAAGAAGAGATCGAAAACATTATGTTGGCCAATCTCGATGCTGCCGGGCGACCTGAGGGCGCTGACATAGGCCGGGTCTACGACATTGAATCGGCCGAGCGCAACTACATCGATTATCTTTTGAGCTGCTATAAACCAACTCAGAACCTCGAAGGCATAACCATTGTAGTGGATTGTGCCAATGGTGCGGCGTTTAATGTGGCACCGCAGATGTGGCGAGCACTGGGAGCTAATGTAATACCGATTTTTAATAAACCGAATGGGATCAATATCAATGACCGCTGTGGATCGACCCACCCTGAGGTCCTGAAAAAGGCGGTCCTTGAGTATAAGGCCAATATTGGTATAGCTCATGATGGCGATGCTGATCGCTTGATAGCAGTTGATGAACAGGGCAATGTTATTGACGGGGACCAGATCATGGTGGTCTGCGGCTTGCACATGCAGCGGACCGGGCGGCTTCAGCCATCAAAAATCGTAGCGACAGTTATGAGCAATATCGGTCTGGAAATTGCCTTCCGCCGCGAGAGTGTGGAAATAGCCAGTAGTTCAGTAGGAGACCGTTACGTTCTGGAGAAGATGCAGGAGACCGGAGCCCGGCTAGGTGGAGAACAGTCTGGACATATCATATTCTTGGATTACGCTACCACTGGTGATGGATTGCTGTCATCCCTGAAATTGGTGGAAGTCATGCGGGAGACCGGTATGCCTTTATCGGAGCTGGCCCGGGAGATGGAGAAGCATCCTCAGATATTAATAAATCTTGACATTAAAGATAAAGACACTATCCTTAATAATGTGGGTGTTCAGGATGCCATTCGCAGAGCCCAGGATAGACTGGGAGAATGCGGCAAGATCCTGGTAAGACCTTCCGGTACTGAGCCCAAGGTCCGTATAATGGCTCAGGGTCCAGACGAATCACTGCTGCAGGAGGTGGTAAATGAGATAAAGGATGCTGTGTTGCAAGCCTAGTTTTAAAACTTGCCCGGCTAAATCTTTATGGCTGCGGCAATTAAAAGCGCCCGACCCGGTATGATCCGGGTGACGAGGAAGGGGTTTATCGAATATTCGGCGGATGCCCCTCGGTGTGCCACCATCGATAGTCAGGCCACAAAATCGCTCAGCAATGGGGGAGACAAAAGGCCTGTCCTGTGGTTGTTTGGGGAGGTTACTAACTTGTGTGGAATAATCGGATATATTGGTAATGGGGACGCTGTCCCGGTAATTATTGATGGGCTCAAACGCCTGGAATACAGAGGCTACGACTCAGCCGGCGTGGCAATTCTGCCGCAAGGTCAAATGTGGTCGGAGAAGAAAAAGGGCCGTCTGGCTACACTGGAAGAAAGTCTAAGCGGATACCCGTACTCAAATATAGGTATCGGCCATACCCGCTGGGCTACCCATGGGGTTCCCAGTGATGACAATGCTCATCCGCACCTTGACTGCAAAGGCAACATAGCTGTAGTGCATAACGGCATTATCGAAAACTATGGCCGCCTGCGCCAGGAACTGATGGAGCGGGGCCACATTTTCCGCAGTCAGACCGACACTGAGGTGTTGGCTCACCTGGTCGAAGAGTTCTACAAAGATGACCTGGTGGAAGCAGTGCGCGGCGTAGTTACTCGCCTGGAAGGCAGCTATGCCATGGCCGTAGTCTGCAATATGGAACCTAATAAAATAGTAGCTGTACGCAAAGACAGCCCACTGATCGTCGGATTAGGAGAAAACGAATACTATCTGGCTTCAGATATACCTGCTATTTTAAACCGTACTAACCGTGTTTATATCATGGATGACGGTGAGATGGCGATTTTGGAAGAGGACCGCGTAACTCTATGCGACCTGCAGGGCAATGCCATTGACAAGGACGTTTTCACCGTGACCTGGGATCCGGTGTCCGCTGAAAAGGGCGGTCACGCCCATTTTATGATCAAGGAAATACATGAACAGCCCAATGCCCTTCGCGAAACCATGCGTGGACGGGTAGTCGATGGCCGTATCGATCTTTCCGAAGCTGGTTTGGACGATATTCTGGATCATGCCAAGCATATATATATTGTTGCCTGCGGAACCGCTTTTCATGCAGGCATGATGGGCAAACATTTAATTGAGAAGCTGGCCAAAGTGCCCGTAGAAGTAGATATCGCTTCCGAATTCCGTTATCGTGATGTTTTATGGCCAGAAGGCTCGGCGATGATAGTTGTCAGCCAGTCTGGTGAAACTGCCGATACTCTGGCTGCGCTACGCGAAGCCAAGAGAAAAGGTGTTAAAGTCATCGGAGTAGTCAATGTAGTAGGCAGCTCGGTAGCCCGCGAAGCCGACGCCGCAGTATTTACCTGGGCTGGTCCGGAAATCGCGGTAGCCTCGACCAAGGCCTACTCGACGCAGATCCTGGTCATGTACCTGATCGCCCTGTATCTCGGCCAGCGTCGGGGTACACTGAGCCAGGTTGAGACCGATAAACTAGTTAATGAACTGCTGACCATTCCCGATGCGCTGGACAATGTGCTGCAGCATGAGAAGGCGATCGAAGAGATGTCAAAGAAATACTGCCAGGCTCCGAATGCCTTCTTCCTGGGGCGCGGATTGGACTATGCAGTTGCTCTCGAAGGAGCACTGAAGCTGAAAGAAATCAGCTATATCCATGCCGAAGCCTATGCTGCAGGGGAATTGAAACACGGCACCTTGGCTCTGATCGAAGAAGGAGTGCCGGTGATTTCATTGATCACTCAGGATGATCTGGAAGATAAGATGATTTCTAATATCAAGGAAGTCAAAGCCCGCGGCGGCGTAGTGATAGGCATCAGTAAAGTCGGGATGAGGGAACCGGTCCATGAGTGTGACGAACTGCTGGAGATCCCAGCAGTCAATAAGCTCTTTACCCCCCTGCTTTCCGTAGTACCGCTGCAGCTGATATCCTATTACATGGCTGTTGCCCGCGGCTGTGACGTTGACAAACCACGTAATTTAGCTAAGAGCGTTACTGTCGAGTAATTGACAAAGATTAGGAAATAGTTTTTGTACGTTGGGAATAAAGTCGTGAACATGGGAATAAAGTTGTGAACAAGGTAATGAAGTCGTGAACATGCAATTAACAAATTAATGCAAAAGTAAACCCGGAGTACGTCTTACTCCGGGTTTCTGTTTTCACAATTTACACTGACCTGAGCCCAAAAATCTAAACAGCCTGCTGTGTTAGTTTTGAAGTAAAATTAACTTGCAGGAGGGGTTCGTCATGAAGAAAAAAAGATTTTCTGAGGAACAGATCATTGGTATCCT
>JBLNAX010000007.1:0-21042 GCA_050259595.1 Acidobacteriota bacterium
TAAGGATACCAATGATCTGTTCCTCAGAAAATCTTTTTTTCTTCATGACGAACCCCTCCTGCAAGTTAATTTTACTTCAAAACTAACACAGCAGGCTGTTTAGATTTTTGGGCTCAGGTCAAGAACAAAGGATGAATTTGATTTCAAAGACATTTTCATTTACATAATAGAAATCGTTATCGGCTTGATATCTCTAAATGTCTGGTATGAGGTTTTCATTAAACAATAACGCCTAAACATTCATTCTGTAGATTAGAACCAAGATAGAAGATGGATAACTTTCCGAATATAGAAGTTGTGATTAGTATGTGAGGCTTAATTAATTATGTGGAGGTAAATATGTGGAAAGATAAATATGACGAACTTTTGCGTGATGAAAGTAGGTTTTTAAAAATCTACAACGATTACTCGGATAGCAAAGAATTAGAATTGAAGGATGAGTTTAATCGATATTGTGTTGATTATTGTTCGTTATTAGATTGGGTCGAAAATGATATTTCAAACGGAAAAAGTATTAAAGCTAGAGTATTAAATGAGCCTTTTGCTGATATTTGTCACGGCATTTCTAACCACGATAAGCATTTACACATTACTAAATGGTTAGAAAACTACGATTCTAAATATTACAGGTATCATACTCCAAATACATTAGCATCTTCAACGGGCTTGAGCACTGATTTCAATCATTCATTATATAAAGATCCAGGGAAGGACCTAATTACGGTAGAAACAGAAAAAGGTCTATTTTCTGCCAGAGAAATAATTACAAAATCTCGCGAAGAGGTAGACTCAATCTTTAAAAATGTTGGTTTATTATAAAATCATTGAAGTTAATTGGTTTAACGATGCATTGTCACAAAGAACACTATGTGATTCGAGAGCCCAAATAATTAGACAATGGAAGATTCCGCACCACACCTACTTTTAGGGTGAAAAACACCAGCAGCTCGGGTGAGGAGCCCGTTTATGGTTGCTCTTAGAAATATCTCTTAACTTCTGGTTATTTTATCTCCTGTCTACAAAGAATACATATAGCAAAAATCAGGAGGAAAGATACATGAACCAAGAAGAGCATCAGAACCAGCCTACTGAAAAGCAGAAAATGGAGAATATCAAGGAATTCGGGCAGCAGAGTGTTCCTGGGTTCCGCAGTGAGATACACTGCCTGCCGATCATAGGGCAAATCGAAGGTCACATGGTCCTGCCGCCCCAGAATAAGACCACCAAGTACGAGCATATCATCCCCCAGATCGTAGCAGTCGAGGAGAACCCAGATATCAAGGGATTGCTGGTCATTCTGAATACAGTCGGCGGCGATGTCGAGGCCGGACTGGCCATTGCCGAGATGATCGCCAGCATGTCCAAGCCATCGGTATCCATCGTGCTCGGCGGGGGCCATTCTATAGGTGTTCCCATCGCAGTCTCTACCTCATACTCGCTGATCGCCCATACCGCGACCATGACCATCCACCCCATACGTCTGACCGGTCTGGTTATCGGCGTACCGCAAACCTATGAGTACCTTGATAAGATGCAGGATCGCGTAGTTCGCTTTGTAACTGCACATTCGCGCATTACAGAGGCCAAATTCCGGGATTTGATGTTTAGAACCGGGGAACTGGCTCGTGATATAGGAACAGTGCTGGTGGGTAATGATGCTGTTGAATGTGGTATGATCGATCAAGTAGGCGGCATCCGCGAAGCTGTAAGCCACCTTAAGCAACTGATGGATAAGGGAAGTGAAGTACATTGATTCTATACACACCCAGCATCGAGGACGGGTTTAACGGTTGGGAAAAGCCAGCTGACGAGATTGAAGTGAGCTTAAACGGGGTATCGAGATTAGTGATCGCGCCAACCGGCACGAATAGAGGAACAGTGCTGCGTCTAATCAGTACCAATCCCCAGGATTTCCTGCGCCCTGAATTTCAGCCTGGTGCGGAGATAGAATTTCACCTAGCTTTAAAAGTGAATAATTAGGCCTTTAAGTCAGGCGTATGACGGGAGTGTAGATCAAATTGGGATAGGGAAATTCCTTACTCCTTATGGAGCTGAAGGGAACCGGAAGCATCAAGGTGTGTCCCTGTTCATCAGACGGAAAGCCGGCGACCAAAACGTACTAGACGTACGTTGACCGAGCGGATTTTTCGAAGCAACGCCAGTATACGCTTTTGTCATCAGTTTGAAGTTCTCTTGGCTATGTTTGTCCCCAGTATGCTATAATTTACACATTAATGACTGCTGGAGAGGGACGCTTGAGTACCGTTAGGATGGCAAACTTGACAGGTACATTACAGGGGAACTTATGGACCGGCATCAGATATGAAACCGGATCAATTAATAGTCTTTATATTTGGGCATTAACGGCTTGTAAGGCAAACATCGAATCAGTATAGCTCTCCCTGTGGAGGGCTATTATCATGTAAATCAGAAAAAATGGAGGGGTCTCACGTGCCCAAGGTTGTAAAAGCGACCAAGGTATCTAAAAAAGAGCCTGAGAAAAAGAAAGCACCGCCGCCACCGCCGCCTACCAAGACGCGGGTCGAGCTGCATGCGGCTCTTATCTTTGGGATCGGGCTATTCTTACTGGGAAGTCTCTATTACATAGGAAAGCCCGCCGATCAGGAATTGATCGGAGTTATAGGAACGTTCATCGCCCAAAAAATGTGTGCCCTGTTCGGTGACGGAGCCATTATTCTGCCGACAGGTCTGTTGATATGGTCATTATATGTCTTCTGGAAGCGGGAGTACTGGGATTCTCGGCTGACTGGAGTAGCCTTGTTCTTTGGTGCGACTCTGGTTTTTTACAGCTTAGAACCACTGCGTGAGGGTAAGGATTACTGGTTGCAGTATCATGAGGGATATGGAGGGGGGCTTATCGGTGCCGGTCTTACATATCTGATTAAGACGCTCTTGGGCTATGTCGGCACCAAGATCATCATGTACCTCTCCTATGTAGTGGCACTGGTGCTCATAATCAATAAGCCCCTGCTGGAGCTGGTAACTATCATTTGGGAGGGATTGAAACAGCTGGGTCAATCCTTCGAACAGGTGATTTTTGTCGAGGATAAAGAAGGTGAGCGTAAACCAAAGGAAATCGCCAAAGATAAGGAAGTACCAAAAGAACCGCATCATGAGCCCATAATTCTGGCGGGGCCTATAAATCGGGGGCCCTTTGAACAGCCTACTCTGCCGATAGTTGATGAAAACCCTGAGTCGCAGGAGGTACAGAAAGCACCCAAGCCTAAGCGTAAGGCACCTCCAGATACATACCTGCGTCCAGGATTGGATCTGCTGGTCTTTTCCGAGACTGATCGTGGGTTCAATAAGAGCGATATAAAGGAAAGCATCAAAGTCCTGGAAGATACTTTTGCGAATTTTGGCATCAGCATCAAGGTAAATCAGGTCAGCTGTGGCCCTGCAGTTACGAGATATGAGCTGCAGCCGGCTCCAGGGGTCAAAGTCAGCAAAATACTGAACCTGGCAGATGACCTTCAGCTAAGTCTTGCTGCCAAAGGTATTAGAATAGAAGCGCCGATCCCTGGTAAATCGGCAGTTGGCATAGAGGTTCCCAATGAAAAGGTATCCCGGGTCGGCTTGCGCAGCCTGCTCAGTTCGCCAGTATTTGTCGACAGCGCGCATCCACTTACAGTGGCTTTGGGCGAGGATATCTCCGGGAGTCCTATAGCAGCCAACCTGGCTGATATGCCGCACCTCCTGATCGCTGGGGCTACTGGATCTGGCAAGAGTGTGTGCCTGAACAGTCTGATTCTCAGCCTTTTATATAAATCATCACCGGAGGACTTGAAGCTAGTACTGATCGACCCTAAAATGGTCGAATTAACTGTTTTCAACGGCATCCCGCATCTAATGAGTCCGGTCGTGACCGATCCCAAAAAAGCATCGTTGATCCTACGCTGGATGAACACCGAGATGGAAAAGCGCTACAAACGTTTCAGCCAGGAAGGTGTACGCGATATATATCGTTTTAATGAGATCTCAGCAGAAAGGCTGCCGTTCATTGTGATCATAATCGATGAGCTGGCAGATCTAATGATGGTTTCTCCAGTCGAGGTGGAGGATTCGATTTGCCGACTGGCCCAGATGGCCAGAGCCGCCGGGATCCACCTGGTAGTGGCTACCCAGCGCCCATCAGTCGACGTGGTGACCGGCATAATCAAGGCCAACATACCTTCCCGCATAGCTTTCGCGGTGTCTTCGCAGACCGATTCGCGTACCATACTCGATACTAGTGGTGCCGAAAAGCTGCTGGGACGGGGCGACATGCTTTTCTATCCGGTCGGGTCCTCTAAGCCGCTACGGGTTCAGGGTGCCTTCGTAACTGATGCAGAGACGGAACGAGTGGTGGATTTTCTTAAGTCACAGGTCACCACAGAAGAGCTCGAAGAAATGAAAGAGTTCGAAGCTGGAGTCAATTCTGAGACGTATGAAACTGATGATGAACTGTTCTGGGATGCAGCACGAGTATTTGTCGAATCGCAAAAAGCCTCGGTTTCACTGCTTCAACGTAAGCTTAGGATAGGGTATTCTCGGGCAGCAAGACTGGTCGACATCATGGAGGAGAGAGGCATTGTCTCAGAACCTGACAACTACAAAAAGCGTGAAATATTAATAGATGAAGATCAGCTCGAAAAGTTGTTGTCCCGCAATAATATGTGATATGCTTGACTAAGCAAGTGTTTAGGCAGCTGCTTTAGTCTATCATTATAAATCACACTCAATTTTTTATAATGTATTTGTATCAATACTTCCTAAACAATGCGCATCTTACATAGTGAGGTGGCATCATGCGACTGACTGTACGCGAGCGCGAGATTGTCGAAATCGTACGCAAGGAGCCGTTGATCTCTCAGGATGAACTGGCAGCCCGGCTTAAAATCACGCGCTCTTCTGTGGCTGTTCACATATCAAACTTAATGAAGAAGGGCATAATACTTGGAAAAGGTTATGTTTTCAATGAAAGAGTTTCCTGCGTGGTGCTGGGTGAATGCCACATGGCTATAAATGTGACACCTTCGACTGGAGTACAAGCCGCGATTGACATGAGTATGGGCGGATTTGGTTTTACAATGAGCCGCAGCCTTTGCAAGTTTGGGCTCGACGTTAAGCTGCTTAGTATTTTTGGAACTGATGAAGATGGAGACCGGTTGCTGTCAGCCACCCAGAAGGCGGCTGTCGATGTAGCCCATGTTTACCGTCCTAATGGCACTAATTCTACTAAGATAGTGAATATAAGAAGCCAAGATAACCCGATCAGTTATGAACAAAGCTTCAATACTTGGGATTATCAAAAACTATTAGATGCCAAAGAGTGGCTGGCCATCAACTGTCAGTGGCTGGTAGTACAGCCGCGATTGATGGAACTGGTGACGTCCAGGATCAGTGGCCGTGAGGAGTTGGATAGGAAGTTTATATGCACCTCCCTGGGTACATCCGATCTTGATCAGCTGCCTTATGATCTGTCTTTAGTGCAGTTGATTGTTCTGGGCTGCCAGAGTGAGGAAATGAATAGTTCAAGGGTGCAGGACCAGGGATTTATAGAGCGGGGAGCCGGGAACGTGGTAGTTACCGATGGCCGCAATCTTATAGCTGTCAGCACCCGCGAAGGTAGCCACGAGATACCAGTGCCGCCAGGGCAGGGTTTTGATCTGCCCCACGGTCTAAATGATTTTGCTTGTGGTGTGATATATGGATTGACCGGAGGGTACCCGGTAAGACAGGCGATCAGGATAGGTATGGGAGTGGTTAACAGGGTCGAGGCCAGGGAATGATTAGGGATATAGAATTAAATGATGCATTGTGCTTGAAAAAAGCAAGATATATTGATGTCAGGTCCCCTGATGAATACCAGGATGCTGCTATTCCCGGAGCCATAAATCTTCCGCTGTTGGGCAATAGTGAGCGACAGGAGATCGGGATCATTTACAAACAAGAAGGACCACAGGCCGCTAGAAATCGTGGATTAGAACTGATCGGACCGGCGTTGGCCGATCTGGTGGCAAGGATCCAGCAAGAGGCGGCAGACGGTGACGTAGTTTTATACTGCTGGCGCGGCGGTGAAAGAAGCAAGGCCGTGTCGCAACTTTTGAATATCATGCATGTTAGCGGCTATCGATTGATCGGTGGTTTCCGAGAATATCGGAGGCATGTGGTGCGGCGTCTGGCAGAATTGCCGACCGGTAAGGTAGTTGTGATCCACGGGTTGACTGGCACCGGAAAGACTGAGATCATCCAGCACCTCCGCCAAATGGGTCATCCAGCGGTCGATCTAGAAGATCTGGCCAATCACCGGGGCTCAGTTTTTGGCAGTGTTGGCCTGGGCGACCAGCCCAGCCAGAAAGAATTCGACAATAAACTATTATTAGAACTTGATTGGGCAGAAAAGTTCGGTTATGTTATTGTTGAGAGTGAAAGCCGAAAAATTGGAAAACTCTTTCTGCCAGAAAAATTGTTCGATGGAATGAAAAACGGACTTCATGTCCAAATATATGATACAATTTACGGAAGAATCAGACGATTACAGAAAGAGTATGTCGATAATCAGCGAATCCAAGAAAACGAGCTTTTACTGGCTGCACAGGGATTGGAGAGATACATAGGGAAGAAGAAAGTCAGTCAGCTTGAAGAGCTGATCAATGGGAAAAAGTTTCCTGATGCCATAGAGATATTGTTGGTGGATTATTATGATCCACTTTACGGATACAAAAGCGAACCCGATGAGAGTTTTGACCTGAACGTTGACGGAAATGACAGCGAACGGGCCGCAGAAGTCCTGACCGAGTGGCTAAAAGACGTTTGTAAGGAGGGATTTCGGGTTGGATAGCTTCGGCGAAGTATTTCGCGCCAGGCGCGAAGAATTAGGCTTTACCCTTGATGCCATCGAAGAAGAGACTAAGATACGAAAATACTATATCAATGCATTAGAAGAAACTAACCTTAGCCAACTTCCGGCCAAGGTATATGCTGTTGGCTTTGTCAGGCGCTATGCCCGCATTCTCGGGCTCAATGAAGAAGAAATGGTCAACGAGTTCAAAAAGTTGGCCTATGATGATGAGGCTGAAGAAGAGGTAATGGCCACGAAGAACCGACGTGAAAATGCCAATATCGCGTTTAAGAACGTGGTAGCAGGGCTGGTATTCCTGCTGTTATTCGTTTTCATAGGTAAATACATGTATGATTATATCGGTTCTAATATCAAGGAGCAGGCTAAAAACAGACCTGAGCCGCCACAAACCACTGAAGAAACCACCAAGCCCAAGCCAAAGCCCAATACTAATACTACTACACCACCGGCAACAACGACACCACCACCGATAGCTGGACAGCAGCAGGTAGTGGTAACTAGGACGGGCGAGTGCTGGGTATCGGCAGTAGTCGATGGACAGAACGTCTATCGTGGCTTTCTAGCCGCCGGTGAGGTAAGAACGTTCCAAGGTAAGAAAAGTGTCCACCTACGCCTGGGCAGTGCAGGCGGGGTCAAGATCCGATATAATGGCAAAGACATAGGTTCACCGGGCAAGGTAGGACAGGTAATGGATGTCCAGTTCCCACCCGCACCCGCACCCGCAACTGCACAGCCAAGCGGAGGCATAACCGAGCCGGGAACAACCCCTTAATCAAAATAATAATTGATCAGCCTGAAACGGTCCTGTGAAAGGGACCGTTTTTTTGCGTTAATATTATCCCAAAGCCGCCGCTTAATTGCTTTATGAGCCTTATTAGGCTATTCTAATAGGCAAGGTAATATTTTAGAAAACAGTATTTGTAATGCCATTTAGGAGGATATACAAGAAATATGCTGACAATCAGCGCTTGGATTGCAATCGGGGTATTTTTAGCCACATACGCGTTAATAATCATAGATAAAATACATCGAACCATCATTGCTCTCTGCGGTGGTATGCTCCTGCTGGTGCTGGGGATCGTTTCACAGGAATATGCCATAACTAAAGCCATCGACTTCAACACCATCGGGTTGCTGGTGGGGATGATGATCATTGTCAACATTACTGCCAGAAGCGGTGTTTTTGAATATCTAGCGGTTATCTCGACCAAGATCGCCCGCGGCCGGCCGATCCTGATCCTAGTTACTATTTCTGTTATTACAGCCGTTCTTTCGGCCTTTTTAAACAATGTTACGGTAGTACTGCTAATAGTACCGGTCACATTTGCGATCACAGAAAGGTTAAATGTCTCGGTCTGGCCGTTTCTCTTCTCGGAGGTCTTTGCTTCTAACATTGGTGGAACCGCTACATTGATCGGTGACCCGCCTAATGTGATGATCGGAAGCCAGGTCGGCTTGAGTTTCATGGATTTTGTCAATAATGTTACTCTTCCGAACATCGTTATCCTGGCCGTCACCCTGGCGATCATAGCTTTTATCTTCCGCAAACGCCTAAATACAGGTGAAGAGCAGATCAATGCAGTTATGGAGCTTAATCCGAAGGATCAGATACAGAACTACTATATTTTGTATATTTCGCTTTTTGTATTGCTATCAACGATAGTCAGTTTCGTGTTCTACCAGCAGCTGCATGTAGAACTGGCCTCGATCGCCCTGGCCGGTGCTGCGGTATTGATGCTGCTGACTATGGATAATCCGGAAGAAACGCTGCAGACAGTGGAGTGGACATCGATATTCTTCTTCATTGGATTGTTCGTGATCGTCGGTTCGCTGGAACACACAAAAGTCATTGAGAGCGTAGCCAAGGTATCTATGACAATTACCAATGGCAACCTGCTAGGGACCGGAATGTTGGTCCTCTGGCTCTCAGCTATTGCTTCGGCTTTTGTAGACAATATACCCTTTGTCGCCACCATGATCCCTCTCTTAAAAAGCCTGGGAACCATGGCCGGCTTCGATGCTATGCAGATGCAGTCCCTGTGGTGGGCTTTGGCTCTAGGCGCGTGCTTGGGCGGTAATGGCACATTGATCGGGGCCTCGGCAAATATAGTTGTGGCGGGAATGGCTGAAAAAAGAGGGGTTTCGTTCAGCTTTATGGAGTACCTCAAACTAGGCTTTCCGCTGATGCTGGTATCTATAGTTATATCAATGATCTACCTGTATTTGTTCTATTGGAGGTAAGATACTTGAAAGTAGGCTTTGTCAGCCTGGGCTGCAGCAAGAATCTGGTAGATTCCGAGTATATGATGGGTGATCTCAAGCGCCGGGGTTTTGAACTGGTCAACAAGGCTAGTCAAGCCGATGTGGTGATCGTGAATACATGTGGTTTTATTCTGGATGCTAAGAACGAAGCTATTGAGACTATCCTGGAGATGGCCGGATTTAAGGAAACTGGTTCGCTGCAGATATTGATCGCGGCTGGCTGCCTGGCTCAGCGTTATCCAGAGGATCTGATGCAGGAGATCCCCGAACTGGACGCGGTGATCGGGGTAGGAGATATTCACAAACTGCCGACCGTGCTTGAAAAATGCCTGAAAGGTGAGCGGGTCATCGAGGTTCCCACGTGGACTCCTACCTATACAGAGCAGGGCAGACGGATCCTATCTACACCTAATGGCTGGGCTTACCTGAAGATTTCCGAAGGCTGCAGCAACCGGTGCAGTTACTGTGCGATTCCTAATATTCGTGGTCCTCACCGTTCCCGGCCGGTCGAAGAATTGATCAGAGAAGCAGAGGTATTGGCTGAGCAGGGTGTAAAAGAATTGATCCTCATCGGACAGGATACCACGGCTTATGGTGTAGATTATGCTGAAAAGTCATTGCTGGGCGAACTTATGCAGCGGCTGTCTCAGGTAGAAGGTATCGAATGGCTGCGCTTGATGTATGCCCATCCCAGCCGTATCCATGAGGAATTAGCGGAATGGATGACTATTCCCAAAGTCGTGCCTTACTTGGATATGCCAGCTCAGCATGCAAGTGATGAAATTTTACGTCGAATGGGCAGGAGATATAGTAATAAAGAATTGTATGCGGCTGTAGAATTATTAAGGAAAGCAATTCCCTCCATCGCGCTGAGAACAACGCTGATGACGGGCTTTCCTGGCGAGACGGAGTCGGATCACAAGGAAAACGTCAAATTTTTTACTACCTTACAGTTTGACTGGGCAGGAGTTTTTTCTTATAGTGAAGAAGATGGCACTAAAGCGTGCCAGTTTGGAGATAATGTTCCATTTGAATTGAAAAAGGAACGTGAAGAAGAATTAATGGCCCTGCAGAAGAAAATAACGGAAACAAAGAATCAACAGCGGGTCGATAATACGGCCAGGGTTTTGATAGAACAAAAATCAGGACGATTTCAATATACCGGGCGAACAGTCTTTCAGGCTCCAGAAATTGACGGTGTAACCATAGTAAACAGCAACGATAAGCTGAATGTGGGAGAAATGTATGATGTTCGCCTGGAAAGTGTGGAAGGGTACGATTTAGTTGCGTATATTGAAGCTGGGAATTCCTAATCTAATAACATTGACCAGGATCGTTTTGATCCCCATTTTCATGTTTTTCCTGTTGACTAAGTGGCATTATGGCATTTATGTGGGAGCCGCGATATTTACTTTGGCGGCGTTGACTGACAGCCTGGATGGCTACTATGCGCGTAAAAACAAGCAGGTGACCAAGTTGGGCATGTTCTTAGACCCTCTGGCTGATAAGCTCATGATCACCGCCGTTCTCGTCAGCCTGGTCGAACTGCATCGGGTTTCTGCGCTGGTAGTGTTCATCATTCTAGCCCGTGAGTTTGCGGTAACCGGCTTAAGAGCTATAAAAGCAGAAGAAGGCCAGGTAATACCCGCCAGTAAATGGGGTAAGACCAAGACCTTCACTCAGATAGTCGCTATAATCATGGTTATTCTAGCCCCGATATTCAACAGCGAAATGGCTATAACTGTGGCTACCGGGGCTATGTGGATAGCGGTGGTCGTAACTGTCATTTCTGGCTACGACTACTTCAGAAAACTCCTGTAGACTCTATTCCGCCCACAAATCCTCAAGTGTCTGGCGTCTTCTTATCACCCGCACATCACCATTCAGTGTTATCAGTACTTCCGCCGGTAGCGGCCGTGCATTGTAGTTGCTGGCCATGGCAAAGCCATAAGCACCCGCATCATGGATAACAACTACGTCTTTCTGTTCCATTACCGGGAAAGGCCGATCATGGGCCAATATGTCGCCGCTTTCACAAATGTTGCCCACTATGTAAACTGGCATTTCACACATTTTCAGTTCGCGATCATCATGAGGAGCTACCGTGATCTCATGATAGCTGTCATACATGACCGGTCTGGCCAGTACGTTGAATCCTACGTCGGTGCCGACAAAACAGGTGTTGTAATTATATTTTACGGAATGAACTGTGCCAAGTATTGCCGACGATTCGGCTACCACATACCGGCCTGGTTCGATCCTAACTGTGATCTCACGGTTAGCGGCTACCCACTCGGAGATAACTTTGTCCATTTTCTGGCCAAAATCAACCAGGTCGAGCCGTGGTTCGCTATCCTTACGATAGGGGATGCCCATTCCGCCGCCAAAGTCTAGAGTAGTCACGGAAGGCAGATCAACAGCAATGGCCAGCATTCTCTGCACGGCTTCGATATATGGATCAGCCTCCAGGAACAGGGAACCGATATGCTGGTTCAGAGCAGTTATGGTCATATCATAACGGGCGGCTATCTCCAGAGCCAGAGGCAGGTCTTCGACCGCTACGCCGAATTTAGCCTTCTTACCGCCAGTAACGACTTTCTCATGATGTCCGGCGCCAATACCGGGATTGATACGGACACAAGCCTGACCGCCGCGATTGACTTCACCCAGCATTTCCAGCTGGTTTAATGAGTCGACGCTGACCAGTATTCCACGGTCCACGGCATATTTCATTTCTTCCATAGACACGTTGTTGCCGATGAACATGATATTTTCGGACTTGAAGCCAGCTTTCTCCTCCAGGAACATTTCGCCGGGGGACATAGCGTCCACATCCAGGCCTTCTTCACGGACGATTTTCAGTATCTCGACGTTGGTATTGGCTTTTACCGAGTAATTAACGCGAAACTTCGGATACTTGAGCAGGGTGCGCATCTCGGTGCAGCGCTGCCGCAGGATCTCTTCGTCATAGACATAGAGAGGGCTGCCGAATTCTTTGACTAGTTGCTGGGCGTCGATCTTGTTAAATACTCTTGGTGTGAAGTCCATTCTCATCTCTCCCCATTAAGTTTTGTATTAAAGCAGTAGAGTTCCCTGAGATACGTTCAGGGTCTGTATCTTGTCCCGGATCACCCCAAAATCAGGGCCAAACAGGGAATCAAGCTCTTTGTGGAAATGATGGCGGATCTCGGCTAGGACGATCTCATGGATAAAAGACTGTCGGGCCATCATGACCATAGTCTCGTTATGGCTGAACAAACCGCGGGAAAGCTTACCACGGCCCATCTCACCGGATAGCATCAGATCTGAGTCGACAATGATCCTTAACGGACGTCCTTCACTGGCGGCCCAGGAGCCCGAAGGTTCCCCGACATAAGTGAGGATTTCCGGTATCGACAAGCTGGTGGAGGTTATGATAACGACCTTAATCCGGCGATTACGAGCCTCGATCAATGCATCCAGCACCATTTCCAGGTCAGTATGAGTCATGCTGAGATAAATCGTGGAAGTCGCGGCTCCGATCATATTAAGCAGCTTGTTGAGGATGTTCTCCTCACCGTCCAGGCTGACAATGGCGTTCTGTTCCGGTTGCTCGGGCTTAAGATTATCGAGTATGGTCCGAGCAGATCTGTCCATGGAACGGGAGATATTAGAGACCAGTTCATCAGGCGCAACGGCTACGAAGCGAGCAGGATCAGAACTGGTTTTCTGAGCAAAACCCTTGTCGACCAGCGAAGCCAGCACCGAATATACGTTGGCGCGGGCAATGCCAGTGGAATTGGCGATTTCATATCCAGTCTGCTCACCGCGCTGGACCAGATCGATGTAAACCAGCGCTTCATGCTGGGTAAATCCGAGTTCTCGAAGAGCACTCACTATCATGCAGGCCACCATCCTCGAAAGAGTAGTTGCAGCTACAACTACTTTAACATTAACGACATAATTTTGGCAATAGGCAGTTAGTGTCGGATAGGCAAGAATGGTCAGCCAAGCAACCGCAGAATCCATCGTTTTCCTGCAGGAATCGGCCATAGTTCGTGCTATAATCACGTTCGAGGAGGGGTGACCATGGAAGGTGGTAAGGATTTTAAACTAGGCATGGCGATAGCTGCCTTTGTGATAACCCTGGCATTGTCTCTAGGGGGATTTCAGTTCTATAAAAGTGTAGCGGTAGCACAGCCGCTGGTCAAGTCACTGAACAAAGTGCAGGGTGTTACTTCAGTCAATGTGGATGACAAAAAGGTGCCGGTACTAGTGACCGTAACTTTTAAGAATCCGATTGACCTGAAAAACAGCTACACCAGTGTCGAAGAAATGGTAAAGAATCGATTTCCCGATAAGGCATATGTTATCAAAACCGCGGATGTTGGTAAATCGCCCGAACTAGCGGCGTTTTATGACAGCCTGGAGTTATCAGTATACGAAGGCATAGCCAACAATTCATTTATGTGGCTCAATAATCACATTGCCATTGCTGCTGACAAGCCTGCCATAAGCTTCAGGCTGCAGGTGGACGAGAACAACCTGTACCTGGAACTGGTCAAAAATGGCCAAAGCTACTGCAAGGTGATAAAGCGCGGTAAGGTCCAACAGGACCCGCTGCTGGCTAATTAGAACAACAGAAAACGGTATAAGGCCTTTTATTGAAGGCGCAGGCTCTCTCATGGTATCATTTGGATAACCGCCGTGGGAGGGCTTTTTTGTAATTATTAATAAGAAAAGTGAGGCTGTATGTTCATAATAAAGAGTTCGATAGTTGCTATACTGATGTCAATGATTGGTTACGTATTTTTAAGGTATACAGAACAGATACAGCATTGGACAATAAGTGATTATGATATAGATGCAAAAAACGACTGCAAACTAGAGAGTACATATTTAAAGAAATACTATCGGTCAAGAACATATTACATAGTAATTAAGATTGCTGGTTGGTTTGCTAGCATAGTAGGAGTACTGTCATGGATTGCAGTGTTTGTTGGTATCTTCGGGTGACTACCAAAGCCACACTCTGTTTCTGTGAGCCGTAGCCCCTCTTGGCGCACGCTTCGCTGAGTCTACGGCAGGAAAGCGCTCCCGGATGGAGCGATACCGGCAATAGCGCAGCGAGGTTCCGGATGAACCGTTTTGCCGACTGCCTGCCGAAAAGCGAAGCAAGTCATAGATGGTGCAGGCGAAACAGATTTCAGAGTTGGGGGGTTCATACAAAGAAAGTGGCCGTCAAAACAATCGGATTTAATAAAGGCCTAGCCGGCCGATAATTAGGTTAAGCGTTGAATGTCGTATTTGTCAAATTTAACAATACAATCGCCAACGTTTTGACAACACCTACATTGAGAACTTTCATCCTCTCATGGTATGATTTTCATATCGGCCAAGAGAGGATTTTTCATTCGGGGATAAGGCAAGTAAGATCGGACGAAAACTTGCTTAAATTGGGATAGGGACATTCCTTAATCATTGCGGAGCTGAAGCGAAGTGTAAGCATCAAGGTGTGTCCCTGTTCAATAAACGAATTTATGGGAGGTATCATAATGAGCGAGAACAAGATACTGGTGGAAACTAGGGGCAACATAATGCTGATCGGCTTCAACCGGGCCGCCAAGCGCAACGCATTCGACCTCGATATGTACTGGGATCTGGCCCGTGCTTATGGTGAACTGAGCAGCAACAAAAACCTGCGCTGCGGCGTTCTCTACGCAGTCGGCGACCACTTTACCTCAGGACTAGACCTGCCGCAGTGGGGACCTGTCTTTGCTTCTGGCAAATGGCTGGAGCTGGAGCCGAATATGATCGACCCGTTCGGCCTGGATGAGGACAATCGCTGCAAGAAGCCCATCGTTATGGCTGCCCAGGGCATATGCTATACCATCGGGTTCGAACTGCTGCTGGCAACTGATATTCGTATCGCCGCCAATACGCTGCGTCTGGCCCAGCTGGAAGTTAAACGCGCCATATTCCCAGTCGGTGGCGCAACCGTCCGCATGTTCCAAGAAATCGGCTGGGGCAATGCTATGAGATACCTGCTGACTGGTGACGAAATGCCAGCCTCAGAAGCTTATAGACTGGGCTTGGTTCAGGAACTGGTCGAGCCTGGCCAAGAACTGGAAAGAGCCATCGCGGTCGCTGAGAAAGTGGCAAAGGCAGCCCCGCTGGGCGTACAGGCAGCTCTAGCTTCCGCTCGCAAAACCCGTATTCAAGGCAATAAGGCGGCTCTCGAGACACTGTTCGAGGAGATCATGCCGCTCATGGGCAGCAAAGACTCCGCAGAAGGACTCCAGGCATTCCTGGAACGCCGCGAGCCCAACTTTACTGGGGAATAGAGACCATTTCTAGTTTATTGAAGATTTAAGCCCTCTCATGGTATGATTTGGATATCGGCCAGAGGAGGGCTTGATTGTTTTGGGGGAATTAATCCAAACCTAGGTTATATTTAGATAGGAGGGGTTTAGTGATTTCAGAACAGTTCAATAAAGCCTTTGATTTATGGTTTGATTTTAGGAAACAGGTAATATATAAAAATAGATATTTTATTAAACATGAAGTCCTTGATTATTTAGAAAAATTCGCAGATAAAAATAAAAGGACAGTAGAAGAAAACACTCTCTTGTTTAGAGCGAGAAGATATACTGATAGTACTGTGTTTATACCATATATCGATGATAATCATAATGATGCAGATAACGAAGTGAAAGATCGGTATTTTAGTGCAATGCAGAAGGCAATTGTTAAAGATAAAGAGGAATCAGGGTTTTGGGGATATGATGATAATAATTCGTTAGTTCCACCGAACGCTGATATGGTTAAAGATGGGCGCACAAATCCCGCCTACATTAAATATTTATATACTGCTACTGATCCTTACACAGCTCTTGTTGAAGTGCGTCCCTATCTAGAGAGCAAAGTGAGCATTGCAGAATTAGAAGTTGTCGACAGCTTAAACATCGTGGACTTTTCGTTTGACAGTGATAGCCTTAGAGAACACGAGGGCTTTGATAGACATCTCATAATAGCTATGATGCTAGAATTTTCGGAGCCATCAGATGGTGACAGTAAAAGCTATATTCCAACCCAATACATAGCAGAGTTTATCAAAACATTAGGATTTGAAGGTATAAAATTCAACAGTTCACTTAATCGGAGCGGCAAGAATGTAACAATCTTCAACTATGATAACAAATTAAGAGCCAAATGTTCAAAGTTGTATGAAATAAATGATATCTGTTATGAAGCCAAACCTATCGCACCAAAAAATGAAGTATATCTTCGTCATCCAAGATTAATGTCGCCTATGCTGAAACTACCTAGAAAATAGTCCTTGATAAAACCTAGTATGAAACAACGCCACAACCTGTTTCTGTAAGCCGATGCACCTCTTGGTTGTGGCTTTACTGAGTCTAGGGCGGGTCGGGAACGCCCGGATGGCGTTTCGCCGATGAAAGCGTTAGCGAGCTCCCGGATGGAGCGTTTCATTGGTTACCTGCCTAAAAGAAAAGCAACGACTTAGATGGTGCCGGTGAAACAGATATCAGGTTTGGCGGGTTCATACAAGAAGAATGGCCGCTTTAAGGCTGTCGGAATTAGTTAAGGCTTAGCAGGCCGAAAAATAGGTTAAGCATTGAATATGGTTATCACCAATCAAAAATGAGACATGGAGGCACCACGGGCGTAAGCGACTCTCTCCTCATCCTCTGGATTTCGGGTTCCCTGATTAACGCGACTCTCACTTCGTTCAAGTAACTTCCCCAAGTCTCATTCTTCTTTTCTAGAAAGTAACTGTTTGATAAAACCAGTGTTTCCCTGCAGGAATAGCCCATTTATCATGTTATAATGCTTGCTGTAGACAGGCGATGAAAAGCCGATGCAGGGGGGTGAACTGGTGATTAAGGAAATAGTTGTAGGGTCAGGGGCAGCCATTGTCATTTGCCTGCTGGTGCTGGGATTTGATGTTTTTCCGGTCGTATTCGTCGGCCTGCTTTTAGGCGCTCTGTATGTGATGATGCAGGGTCAGCTGCAGACCAGTTTTAAGGGGATCAAGAAATCGAAAGTCACTCAAACGGGCATAACGTTTGATGATATAGGCGGTCAGGATACAGCGATCAAGGAATTCAAGGAAGCTTTGGAGTTTCTGCTGAAACCGACCGCTATAATCGAGATGGGGATTCGCCCGCTTAAAGGCATCTTACTGGCAGGACCGCCGGGAACCGGTAAAACCATGCTGGCTAAAGCAGCAGCAGATTACACAAAATCGACATTTTTGGCAGCCAGTGGCTCGGAGTTTATCGAGATGTACGCTGGGGTCGGGGCGAAGAGAGTTCGCCAGTTATTTGGTGAAGCCCGTAGTCGCGCGGCTAAAGAAGGTACGAACAGCGCCATCGTCTTCATTGATGAGCTGGAAATCCTGGGTGCCAAACGCGGCAGCCACCAGAGTCATCTGGAATATGACCAGACGCTGAACCAGTTGCTGGTAGAGATGGACGGTGTTTCTTACAATGAGGACATGAGGCTGCTGGTGGTAGGGGCTACCAACCGGGCGGACATGCTGGACCCGGCTTTGACCAGACCAGGGCGTTTTGACCGTCAGGTAGGGGTTGGCCTGCCAGATAAAAAGGGACGGGCACGGATCATTGAGATCCACATGAAGAATAAGCCTTTAGCGCCCGACGTTTCTATCGATTCGCTGGCCAAGGCAACATTCGGGTTCTCGGGTGCACAGTTGGAGAGCCTGGCCAATGAGGCGGCAATTCTGGCTCTGCGTGATAATGTGAAAGAAATCTCTCAGAAATATTTCGTAGAAGCCATCGATAAGGTAATCTTAGGTGAAAAACTGGACCGCAAGCCGGCCGAAAAGGAGATCCAAAGGGTCGGAATCCATGAGACTGGCCATGCTCTGGTCAGTGAACTGGTAAGTCCAGGATCAGTTTCTTCACTAACAATTGTTCCGCGCGGTCAGGCGTTGGGGTTCATGAGAAAGAATACTCCTGAGCAGGATCAGTATTTATATACTCTGCGGGAACTGAAACAGCAGATAATGGTGGCTCTGGCTGGGGCTATCTCCGAAGAGATGTACTTCGGGGAAAGAAGCACCGGAGCGCGTAACGATTTCGAACAGGCCTGGAATGTGGCCAAAGAAATCATCCGCAGTGGGTTGTCGGATGTAGGCATCATATCTACAGAGGAAATCTCTAAAGAAATGGTGTTCAACGAGTGCAGCCGCATCATCAAAGAGCTGGAAGAGGAGACTCTTCAGCTGCTGGAGGATCATCGCCGGCATATGGAGGCGATCTCAAGCCGTTTACTGGAGGAAGAGACTATGGACCGGGAGCGGCTGGTGGAATTGATGAAAACAGCATAAAGCCAATAGATTCCCCCTCAATTAGAACGGGCACCTTTAACAGGCAGCCCGTTTTCTTTTTTTAGGGATAGGAATTGTATTATAATAATCGTTAGATTACTGGCAAACGTTCAAGCTGAATCATATGGACAGACAAACGGCTCAGTAGAATATTTGAGAACTTGGGAGGATGCTATGAAGACTGCCTATATTGTATCCACAGGGACTGAACTCCTGATAGGGGATACCGAAGATACAAATGCCTTGTTTTTGTCGCGCAAATTAGCGACTCTAGGTGTGCGAGTAGTCGGCCGTTCCGCGGTCGGAGATAACGATGAAATGCTGCGCAAGGCCTTTGCTATGGGCTTTGAGGTGGCTGATATTGTGATCAGCAGCGGGGGGCTTGGCCCCACCATCGATGACCTGACCCGGGAGATATCCTGCG
The DNA here is from genome assembly GCA_050259595.1 of Acidobacteriota bacterium. Classification (GTDB taxonomy): domain Bacteria; phylum Bacillota; class Syntrophomonadia; order Syntrophomonadales; family DTU052; genus JBLNAX01. The sequence continues at coordinate 18,907 of JBLNAX010000007.1, forward strand.
AAGTGCTGGGAGTTCCTCTGATTAAGCGGGAGGATGAATTAGCGCGGTTAAAGGACTATTTTGCCCGGCGCCGCCGTGATATGCCGGTTATCAACGAAAAGCAGGCATATTTTCCGCCAAACGCCACAGTTTTGGACAACCCACGAGGTTCTGCCAATGGATTCATGATAACTGAGAAGAACAAGACCCTGATCCTTCTGCCGGGACCGCCGCGGGAAATGGAGCCTATGTTTAACGAATCAGTCGAGCCAAGACTTAAGAAAATGGTGGGCCAAGATGGCGGTGTTACCATATCTCATACCGTTAAAGCCATGGGGCCTGGAGAGTCAATGGTCGAGACGATGATCGCGGATGTAATGAAGGATCCTGAAGGGTGTTCAATGGCCCTGCTGGCCAAAGAGGGCGAAGTATGGGTACGGGTCACACGTTATGACAATGACACAGTTGATGCCCAAAAAATATTGGATTCTGTGATAAATCGCATAAAGGATGGGCTTGGCAAAAACATTTTCGGTGAGGAGTCCGATACGCTTCCAGCCGTAGTGGTCAAAGCTCTAGCAGAGAAAAGTCTTACAGTAGCCCTGGCCGAGTCCTGTACCGGTGGCCTGGTCAGCAAGCTTATAACTGATGTTCCAGGCAGCTCTGACGTGCTATGGGGCGGTGTAGTGAGCTATAGCAATGATGCCAAGGTAAAGTTTCTTGGTGTAAAACCCGAAACATTAGAAAGATATGGAGCAGTCAGTGAGCAAACAGCCCGCGAGATGGCTGAAGGGATAAGGAAAGAGGCTGACAGTGATTTTGGTATCGGAATCACCGGAATCGCTGGCCCGGGTGGAGGCACCGAACATAAGCCCGTTGGGTTGGTGTATATCGCTCTGGCGGATAAGAATGAAACCCGGGTCAAGGAGTTGAGCTTCCTTGGCGGCCGTGATTCTACTAGGATATTGACGGCCAAATCGGCCCTGGACTGGTTACGAAGAAAGATCATCAGAGGATAAGTATGAGGCTATTTATAGCAGCCGATCCACCTGCACCTATCAAAAGGCAGCTGATTGAGATAAGAAACCAGCTGTCTCGTGGTGTAAAAGGAGTCAAATGGGTAGAGGACCAGAACCTGCACCTTACACTCAAATTCTTGGGAGAGGTAGAGGATTCTTTGTTACCGAGGATCATTGAGCAGATAGGAAAAACAGTAAGCGGCGGTCAGACGATCAATCTGTCGTTGGGTGAGATCGGTTATTTCCCGAACAAAAGCAACCCCAGGGTAGTTTGGGTTGGTCTGAAGGGCGAAATCGAAGAATTAAATAAAATAGGAACCGAATTGGATAAGGGATTAGAGTCGCTTGGATTTGAACTGGAGAAGAACCGCAAAGCCCATTTAACACTGGGAAGAGTCAAGTTTAACGACGGTACGAAACAAATGTTTAGCAATATAAGCAATGTTAAGCATCCGGCCAAATCGGACTTTGTGATCGATGGAATAACACTATATCAGAGTCAACTTACTCGAGAAGGACCTATATATTCCGTTTTAGAAAAATATGGATTTAGTAGTTGACTGGTTATCTAATTAAAGGTATTATTAAAAAAACGAACATACGTTTGAGGGGAGGATATATAGTGTCAGTTGATAAAGATAGGTTGGAGGCCCTGGACTCTGCGATAAAGCGGATTGAAAAGGAATTCGGTAAAGGGTCCATAATGAAGCTGGGTGAAGCCCTTAATATGGCGGTGGAATCCATTCCTAGTGGATGTTTGTCACTGGATGTGGCTCTGGGAGTCGGAGGCTTACCCAGGGGCCGTGTTATAGAGATATTTGGACCTGAGTCTTCGGGTAAAACAACAGTTGCGCTGCATGTGTTGGCGGAAGCACAAAAAGGCGGCGGGATAGCGGCCTTTATAGATGTAGAGCATGCGCTGGACCCGCTTTATGCGAAGAAATTGGGTGTAGATATAAATAATCTGTTGGTGGCTCAGCCGGATACGGGAGAACAAGCGCTGGAGATCGCCGAAGCCTTGGTTCGAAGTGGTGCTGTAGATGCGGTAGTTATCGACTCGGTGGCTGCACTGGTTCCTAGGGCTGAACTGGAAGGAGACATGGGAGACGTACATGTGGGTCTGCAGGCCCGATTGATG
>JBLNAX010000008.1:0-19437 GCA_050259595.1 Acidobacteriota bacterium
TAATGGCAATACGGCGGTGGAACTGTTCGAAAAGAACAGACCAAAGCTTGTGTTTCTTGATAGAGTTATGCCCAATGGCGGCGGCATTGAATGCCTAAAAGCCATCAAAGAAATCGACCCGGATGTTACGGTAGTCATGATCTCTTCTTCAGGAACCAAACAGATCCTGAAGGAAGCATTAGAAGCAGGGGCGGCTGATTTTGTTCAAAAGCCCTGGAATGAGACACTCATATCCCAGATAGTTAACCGGATTTTCGGTTAGGAGGTGTCGACATGTTTAATCAATATTTTGGGAGTTATCTTTTAAATAAAGGAATACTGACCCCCCAGCAGTTGAAAGCTGCTCTTGATTATACCGAGTCGACACACGTTAAACTCGGTGTGCTGGCCATGAATGCCTGCCTGATGAATGCCAGCCAGGTATCGGAAGTACAGAACCTCCAGAAAACAATGGACAAGAAGTTCGGTGAGATCGCCGTCCAGCGGGGATATGTGTCCGAGGATCAAGTCCAGGGACTTCTGCAAGCTCAAAAAAGCGGGCATGTGGTTCTGAGCCAGACCCTGATCGATCATAATTACCTTTCACTGGAACAGCTAGAGGAAGCATTACGTGGTTACAGAGAAGATTCCGGCTTGACCGAGGAACAATATGAAGCTATCAAGCAGGGCGACATCGACAATGTAGTGCGTGCCTTTTTGGGCCACAGCGAAGAGGTCTACGGGGTTGTGGTACAGGAATTTGTTTCGCTGCTGCTTAAGAATATCATCCGTTTTCTGGGAGACACTCCGCGCATCGAGGCCAAGGTCAAGGTCAGCGGAACATCTTTCCCCCTCTTTGTTCATCAGCCCATCGAAGGAACTGTTGGTCTGTTCCCGGGACTGGCCATGGATGAAGATGTGTTCATGGCTGTCGCCAGAGCATATAGCGGCATGAACATTGAGACGGAAACCGAATTGGCAGAAGCGTCAGTTACAGAGTTCCTAAACCTAAACAATGGCCTTTTCATAGTTAATATGGATGACCATGACATTGATATGACTCTACAACCGCCAGAAGTCATTAGAAAAGCTACGATTTCCTCCAACGAGGTCACAGCAATTCCATGCTACATGGGTATGGGTATGATGTACATCTTGATTGGCAAGGACAAATACTGGTAGATATCAAAACTAAAAAGGAGCCGCAAGGCTCCTTTTATCTTTCTTGTCTAGACTCTAACATCCGGTCGGCTTAGTATTCCCTAAAAACTGCTCCGCCAGTTTTAGGTCGCTGGGCTTGTCGACATCAACGCCCACCTCAGGATAATTTGATATGATGGCTTTGCCTTTTATACCAGACATTTCGTTAAAGCGCTGTTCGGCATCAGAAAAGGTCAATCTCCCGGAAATAAGCTTCCACAGCATGCCTAATCCAAAAAACTTGGCTATCGCCAGGGTGTTTTTACGGTTAGCCACCAAAAAATGCGCCATCTCAATACACTTGTCGATAATAGACAAGCGCAGCAGCACGACATTACCCCCTGTGAAAACGCCGTGCCGGGTCTTGAAGTAAGTACGAATGATTCCCGGATAGCCAGCCTGCACGACATCCTTGTTAACGACCGAATAATGAACATCCGCCTCATTATTTTCACACTGCTGAACAAAATCGTCGATCGCTTCCGCAGTAATAAAAGGTATGTCGGTAGGGATTATCAGCACTTTTTCGGTCAAGTTTTCCTTTCCTACAGACGCCAGCGCATTAACAAAACTCTCGACTGCGTCTGTGCCGGATTGGGCAAAACAAAGACCGTCCTCTTTTTTCAAGAGTTCTTTTAATGAGTCCTGTGGGCCGCTGATTATTATATTGCGTATACGCTGGCTGGCCTTAACTGCTTCCAGTACATAATAAATCATGGGGTAGTTGCCGATGATTATCAAGGCTTCACTGTCATAGGGCGCGAATTTGCTGAGTTTGCCCGAATTGACACCTCCGGCCAGGATAATTACATCGTATTGTTGCATATTAGCCCCTCCAGTTAGTTGTCAAAGTGCAACCCGTTGCTGCGTATAGCCTCCAACATACTGCTTTCAGCATTCTCTATATGTTCCTGAGCCAGATGCTGGGCCAGGCTGATATTGCGTTCTGATATAGCTTCTACGATCTTGCGGTGCTCGTCTAACGCCTCCTTCATCCGGCCAGGATAAGCCAGAGAAGTGCTGCGGAATCTTTGTATCTGCTCACGAAGATTATTTATTATCTGAACTAGTTTTTCGTTGCGGCTGGCCTTATAAAGGTTCTCGTGAAAAAGAGTATCGATCTCAACTAGCTGGAGCAGATCATTAGCTTCAATGATTTCAGCCTTTCTCACCAGGATGCGCTCCAGTTCCTCCAGCTCCTCCTCGGTAATGCGCTCCGCGGCTAGACTAGCCGCTAGACCCTCCAGAGCTGCGCGGATCTCGAAAACATCAGCTACATCTTTTAAAGATATGCCAGCTACATAAGCCCCTTTGCGGGGGATCATGACCACGAATCCCTCTAGTTCGAGCTTGCGAATAGCTTCCCGAACCGGTGTACGGGATACACCCAGTTCTTCGGCCATCTGCACTTCCATCATGCGCTCACCGGGCTTTAAGACCCCACCAATGATAGCTTCTCTAAGAGTCTCAAAAACTACTTCCCGTAATGGTTTGTAATTGTCCAGTTTGACCGGGATAAGTCTCTTTTCCTCCATTACGCCACCCCACTCTGCTCAAATGATGAACAAATGAACGTTCCAGGATACACATCCCGGAGCTTGAAATATGCTTGCCGCGCATGCCCCACATCCGCAAACAAGCCATAAATGGTCGGGCCGCTGCCGGACATCAATGCATTAAGCGCCCCCGCGTCCATTAAATGCTGCTTTATCTTATGTAGGATCGGGTAGTTTTGTAGTGTGACCCGTTCCATGACATTGCCCAGGTTTTGTGCTACAGTCTGTACTTTGCGGTTCATTAGTCCGGTTATCACGGCCCCACTATCAGGCCGTTCTATAATAGTTTCCTGATCAAGAAGCGCGTACACCTCGGCAGTAGAAACCTCAAAACCAGGATTGATCAGGACAAAATGCAGAGCCGCTTTATGCTGGATCAGCTTCAGAATCTCTCCGCGGCCAGTAGCCAAAGCTGTACCCCCCATCAGGCAGAAAGGCACATCACTACCCAAGCTTGCACTTAAAACTTGGGTATCTTCCCAGCTCATGTTAAGGTTGAACAGTCGGATCATTCCCTTAAGGGTAGCGGCTGCATTGGTACTACCACCAGCCAGTCCAGCCCCAACAGGTATATGTTTCTGTATCCGAATCGTTACTCCTTCCTGGATCTCAAATTTTTCAATGATCAAACGTGCAGCACGATAAGCCAAATTAGCCTCACCTGAAGGCAAATCAGGCATATTAGTATGCACTGTCAATCCACGGTCCACTCGAGCTACTGTGACCGTATCGGATAGATCTATCTGATGCATAACTGTTTCGATATCGTGATAGCCATCCGGTCTCAAGCCTTTAACATCCAGCGTCAGATTGACTTTAGCCGGGGCCTTTATGGTAACACTGTTCAGTTAAACCAGTCCTTCCAAGGGTTTATCTACATTATAGTTTATAGAAAAAAAAACGCCAGAGAAAAAGCTCTCCAGCCCATTTTGACAATGTCTGTCATTATATATTTAGATTCTTCCAGGGGAGGCTATTTTGGTGCTTGAGCAGAATTTGTCTCGGATTATGTCGACCAGCTTCAGCCGTACCTCGGGCGGTTTCACGCTGGATGTATCGTTGACTGGCAGTTTCTTAAGACATATTGGGGGGAAAAGCACGCACCACCAATTGTGTCCCTCCCCTCGACCGAGGATCACTCTGACCGCCTCATACTCACCGGGTGGAAAAACTTTTTCGTCGTAGTAACGGGTGGGAAAACCGAACCGCCCCATACAAACCTTTACAGTATAATCTTGTCCCTCGCGACTGATTACCCTTTCGGCAGCCTGCTGGATAACGGCAAGGTTATGCCCAGCCACGGTGATAGCCTGATCTGCATTATTGATTCCTTTAAAGCGAGCCTGCATCGTTGTCAAGACCGCGTCCCGCACCTTGAGCTTCAAAGCCTGATCGGCTGGGCTGTCACTATTAGCAATCACATGCAGCCGCAACATTCCATAGCAAGGGTTCTCTGTGACCTGGTATTCGTGAAGACCGATAATAAGACTGATCAAAATAAGGCCAATAATTAACGGATTGAACTTGGACAACTCTCTCTCCCCTTTCCATGACCTGATTATTGCCGCGTCCTCACCTGATTAAACTATTGACCTACTGACAAATTAACCGAGAGCCCTGTCAAGAATCTTCGCAACTTGGGGCGTCTTCATTGTGCCCAATGTCCAATACAATTACAGTACATGGGCCTTTCCGCCCTTTATAAAGTGAATAGTTCTTTCGACAGCATGTTGAAAGGTGGGATTGCAAACTATATAACTGACAGTCCAAGATAAAGACCTGTCAACTCATGCTGACAGGTCTTTATTACATTTCATATTAATTAATACTAACGGTGCTCTGGGGTGAGCGACTTTAACCCTACTCTGCCTGGTTCTTTTCTTTCCGCCGTTTAATCAGGCGATATATCCCGTAGATTATTCCCAGTACTATCAGATACGGGATCAATGTAATGATCGCAATGAACAGCCAGTTAAAGAATGATCCCAGGTTATTGATACTGCCGACCAGCCCTTCCCAGGCTTTGCTGCCAGTGCCCTTCGGAGCTACTATCTTTTCAGCTTTGCCCTGAATAAGTTCAACAACGATCTGACTATACGTAGTGGAGTTGTTGAGGAAGTTGATGCGCCCCTGCAATACTTCGATCTCACTGCGTACGTTTGTCAGCTCGTTTTCCAGAGCGATCAATTCTTCAACCTTCTTGGCCTGGTCCATAAAGGATATCATACGCTGTTCTTTCTTCTGCAGGACTTTGAGGCGAGCCTGTGAATCGTAGAATTCCTGGGTAACATCCTCGGAAGAAATGCCTTTGCGTCTGATCTGACCTAAGTCGCCAATGTTTTTCGCAGAAGAGATCAATCTATCCGCTGGCACTTTGACTACGATATTACCGGTAAAACTATCTTCATTAGTGGTGGTGCTGCTGCTGACAATGTAACCGCCCACACTTTTGACCATATCTGTGATCTTATCTATGCTCTTACCAATATCTTTTACTTCGACCGACATATCCATGTTCTGCACGATCTTGCGAGGTAGCTTAGGGTCTGTTGCGGCCGATGCGGTCTGGGCTCCCCATCTTGCACCATCAGGCAGGGTCGCCTCTGGCGCTGTTTCCATCTTTTTATCAGAGTAATTAAAATCAGATCCCATATTGACTGAAGTTCTACTCAGCATACCATTTGATCCGCTGTCAAGCGACTCATCCATAACGATGCTATTAGAGTTACCCATCCGTGTGACAGGCACTGCTACCAGACCCACAAACACGATCATCAAAGATAACAGTAATGCCACTGTCATTATCTTATGCCCATTAATGTATTCCAGAAATTTATTCACCCGTTATCGCCTCCTCTTGTATCTAATACTAACATCAAACCCAAAACCTTACATCAGATGCTTTACAAACTTAAGTGGTGCAAACGGTATTCTTCATAAGTTTACTAATTGGACTATATCTGGAGGCTTTCAAAACAACTACAACCCCAGGCCTGAGCAGTTTCCTAAAACTAGGCTCAGCCTGATTAACAGTAGGAAAATGTTCAATCTTACCTGTTGGAAAGCCAGCTGACAGCGCCCCATTTTCGTACTCTTTAGCCCATTTCCCAATGGCGATAACATATTTAAAATCTATCCCCGCCAACTGTTGGCCAGTGGTATAGTGAACTCTTTTGGCATAATCCCGAATGCTTTCTGATGGGCGCTCCATATCTCCCAACACTAAAACAACCTGATATTCCGCAGCGAGCATGCACAGTTCTTTTAGTAAAAGACTTGTAGAATCAGGGTTCGCATTGAAATTATCATTAATGATTATGGTATTATTGATTCCCTTGTGGATTTTCAACCTTCCTTCAACCGGCTGAAATTTAGCCAGTCCCTGGGTAATGGCGTTATCTGACAAACCGACTTCTTTTCCTACCATAATCGCAGCCAGTGCATTTCCGACGTTATAATGTCCTATTGTATTAATTACACATTGCATACTTACATTTTTCCCATTTGCTCTAAAATTGGTTTTAAAGCCATCTCTCTCAATATCTGAAGCCCAAAGATCATGTTCTGCCGAAAACCCGTATGTAAGCACTTTTCCCCGGTATTTTGATAATGGAAGTTTGGAACAATTTGAATCCTCGCCGTTAATAATTAATGTCCCGTTCTCCTTCAAGTACTGAAGCATCTCTGCTTTCACGGAAATGATTTTAGCCATCGAGCCTAACCTGACCATGTGGGCTCGCTGCAGACAAGTAACCACAGCAATATCCGGTCTGATTAAACGAGATGAAGTTCGAATGTCTCCTGGCTGCAACATACCTGTTTCGAAAACTGCAGATTGATGTTTTATATTCAAGTGAAAACAAGAATGGGCGATCAATTCTGGAAGATTCCAGTTTTTATAGCCTACAAGGGGATTTAACCCTTCACTTAAGACTGCCCCTATCATTTCTTTGGTTGTTGTTTTGCCCGCACTTCCTACCACCTGAACAAACGGAATGTTGAATTTCCTCCGGAAGGCTCCGGCTAAATCAAGAAAAGCCAACCTCAGATTCTTCACCTGAATAACTGCAATTCCTGCTTCGGCCCATTTAACCTGTTTCAACTGAGTACTGTATGGAATTAAAGCACAAGCAACATTGCTTTGGTTAAAACTGAATATTAATTTATCTTCATCATTAATATGCTTATTTAGAAAAGCTACGCCTCCAAGTATCATGCTTCTTCGATACTTCCCTGCTGCTATGCGAATTGTGATTTTGGGGTTCCCCACAAGCAGTCTGCCATTCACAACAGCTCTTATTTCTTCGAGGGTGAAGCTGGTCACTGACATCTCCTCCTAGATCACGGATACAATTACCATATTCCGTTATTCCAGCGATTGAACTATCCAATCTGAAGAAGCACATCTTTACCCAATTAAACATACTATTTGAATCAGTCGAATTGCCATTAGATGGCAATTGAGTGGAGAGATCCCTTTGGCATGCCGCTTTTGTGACCTATTCGTGTTATATCTACCTTAAGGATGCTCTCATGTCTAAAATTGCTGTTTAAGATGACCCGGAGCATTTTGTAATATAACCCTCATTCGTGGTTTCGGATCAACATCCAAACCGGTAACTCTGTCTCTAACTTCAAAGTGAAGGTGGGGCCCCAGGCTACGCCCGGTACTGCCTATTTCGCCTATCTTAGTACCGGTTTTTACTAGAGCTCCATCCTCTACCGTAATCTTACTCAAATGTGCGTATAGGTACAGATATTTGCCACTGTTTACGATCACATGTTTCCCATATTTGGAACAGGGGTTTCCCTTATCAATGATATATTTGACACTAACCTGACCACTGGAGACAGAATATACTGGTGTCCCCAAGGGTGCCTTTAAATCGATTCCTGTATGTCTTGCAGGCTTAAAACCAACCAATTTACGATAATTCTTAGGTGTTGTCGAAGGTGGTTGCCACTGACTGGTAACTTTAAACTCATTAATAATTTTCCCTTCCCATCTATTAGTTTCATTTGAGCTACGAGACATGGTTTTTCAACCACTCCTTTTAACCGCTTCTGGTATAAAATATTGAGTCAAAGTGCTGCCTGTTACACAAACTTTCCATTTATCATTCTAGAATACCTAATTGGATATGTTGGTAATTAGCCTAAATGATATAAGGGGTACTATATGTGACATCAATGACGGAAAGAGAAGGTCAATACACAGTAAAATTTATTGCAACTGGGGATTTAACATTGGGCAGAGGAGTAAATAGAATAGTGGAACAGACCGGATATGATCCTACCTATGGTGTACCGGTAGATCCAAACCAGCCTTCGGTTGCTTCGGGCCGAAAAGCGGCTGTGATTCAACTAGGCATCAAAAACGCAAGAAATATGGTCGACATAGTCGTTGTATCATTTCACTGGGGTAGAGAATTTGCTAAGAAGCCCACTGCTCTTCAACGACTCCTGGCTCACACCGCCGTTGAAGCAGGAGCCGCTCTTATTATTGGCAACATCCACATGTACTGCAACCGGTTGAACGTTACAGGGGGAAGCTAATCGTGTATAGCCTAGGCAACTTTGTTTTTGATATGATCACTCCTGAAACCTGTCGGAGTGCACTATTTAGGTGTCTTTTAACACGTGATGGCATCCAAAACGAGAAATATATTCCTCTAAAGATTGTAGATTGTCGACTAGAAGTAATAAGAAATAGGCACGAAGCACATGAAACTTTGAAAGTCATTATACTATCAATATAATATGCCCTTACTATCCAAATGTGGAGAAGAAACACTCCTTTGATTCGCTGTTAAAGACCATGATAGCCAATGTATTAAACGCTCAGATTAAAGAGTAACCAAAAAACATACAGGTGTGTACACAATGTAATCTTTTGATTAATAACTAGGCCTATAAAGTTAGCCAATTTCCCTACGGCAAAGGCGACATTATGCATAACTTCTGGCAAGGATAGCCTTTATAGACTCTATCAATTGGGTGGCTCGAACATTAACCGAGTGATTTTTGCGCACCATGTGAAAACCCGTCTCCGCAATTGACTCCCGTTCCTTCGAATTCGCTAAATAATAATCAGCTTTTTCCATGAAATTGTTTTGGTCCACCTCGACAAAGTTTACACCGGGTATAAACCCTAGATCGCTGAGTTCCTGAGACGCCGGGGCCAGCAACAAAGTCTTACAAGCTAGCACTTCATAGTATTTGATAATGGGGTAATGAAAAATTGAATCACAGGTAAGGAACATCTTAGCCTTAGCTATTTCACGCGCATACCGTTCTCCCACAAAGAATTCTTTTTCCCCAAGCTCATTTACTTGACGATACCCCGGATGTGGGTGATACACAAAACCTGGTTTATTATTGAGGGCTTGGAACATCTTCTTTCTTAGCGGGTAATAAGAGGCAAGCTTGCCCATCATAAGCCAATCAATGTCCCTAGATAGGCCATAATCCTTGAATATATTAGTGTTAATCCAGTGAGGCATCCAAATCATTTTATCGATGTGGCGTCGAAACCTTTTCTTATAAGCATCACGATAGATTGAGAAAATATATTGAACTTTATTCTTCTTAAGATATTGCTCTCGTTCTGAGATTTTGTAATGAATATCATGCATAATGATGCCAAATGAAGTTTTAAGTGCGCTAAGTCCGCTTATTCGAGGACTCCTGGTTTCCTTCATGTCATTTATGAGAATGAACTCGGGTTTGTTGGGGATGTGCCGCAGAATCTGGCGGATGTCCCCGTCGTTATACCAAACCATCAAATTGCTTAATTTGTCTAATTCCTCACATAGGTAAGCAGTGTTGCGTTCAGTATAATTACGAAAATCCTTGGTGATAAAAAGAAGCCTAAGCTTAGCCATTAACCTCCCACCTTGTTCCCTTTGCCGCTTGCCTTAAACAGCTTTACGCCACCTTATGCAATAAAGTCTGCCATTGTACCAATTGCTTCAGACAGCAATTAACACCGTAAGAGGTGCCGATTATTCAAACATTCACGGCTTAGTCCCAATCTCCATATATTGCATAAATGATGAAATGGCTGGGGAATAGGAGGTTACCTATGAACTGTATCTTATATCCACCCACCATAAACTTTAATTGGATGGTTCAAAGACCTCAACAATTGATGAAAGCATTCGCTAGTCTCGGTGTTAAGGTTTACTTTACTAACCCCGGAATTAAGCCCTATAACAAACCAATCGAAATCCAGCCCAACCTATTTTTAATTCGGGGTAAGCAAGCTCTGAAAGAGATTATAGAAAAACGCCCCATATTCTACTTTTCCAGTGCGTATCATGTTCGTATGATTAACACTACGCAGCCATCTCTAGTCGTTTATGACTGTTTGGATGAAGCGACAGAAGAATTTGCTCATTGGGCTCCATATTTCCGGCAGGCAGTAACCAAAGCTCATCTGGTGCTTGCGACATCACAAAAACTTTTTAACTCATGCAAAACTCTGAATGCAAATACGATCCTAGTACCGAACGCCTGCGCCGATGAGTTCTTTGAGAAAGCCCAACGTCCTGACACCCCGATACCAGATGATATGAAAGGGATTCCTCATCCGGTAATTGGCTACTGTGGAGCCGTTGCTAGTTGGTGTGATTTTGAATTGATCATTAAAGTAGCAGACGCCTTTCCAAACTGCAGTGTGGTAATGATTGGTCCACTCTACAAAGTTACTTCAGTACCACAACGTCCAAACCTGTACTGGCTGGGTCTAAAGTCGTACTCTCAGTTACCCCAATACTTGAAATGCTTTGACGTTGGCATGATTCCATTTCGTGTTTCTTCGATGACCTCGGCAGTCAACCCGATCAAAATGTGGGAATACATGGCGTTTGGAATGCCTGTCGTTTCTACTGCATTACCGGAAACAGCCATATACCCAGAAGTCTATTATTCTTCAGATCATGAAGAGTTTCTTTCCAATATTAGCCGCTCGTTGGAACTAGAATCACCTGAACTTCGGCAAGCCCGAGTTGAGCTTGCCCGCAGCAACACCTGGCTAGCGCGCGCCCGTGTCATTCTGGATGCCATGAAGAAAACTCTCTCTGTTCGAGAAAGGAGAGCAACGACCTCAAGTTCTTCGCGAAAACAGGGGAGGGTAAAAAAGCATACAAAACGAAAAATTAATTTCAATGAATAAGTGCCGTTGAGTCACAGGTGACAGGAGCTCAGCCGGTAGCCGCTCTGAAAGATTTTCTGCTATACTTGTCTATGTGAAGCAACCCTTAAATGCCGCCTGGTGCGGATGGAAGGAGCAGGCATGTCGACCAAGAAGACAGTTGTTCGAGCTGCAGTTGTGATACTAGTTATCAGCATACTGGCCAGAGTATTAGGCCTAGCCAGAGATATTGTGATTGGCCATTACTTTGGCACCAGTACTTTAAAAGATGCTCTGGTCACAGCCAGCAAGATCCCTGATGCAGTTTATGCCATCATCGGCGGAGCACTGTTCGCTGCCTTTATTCCGGTGTTCACTGCTGCTGACATCAACAAAGGTCGGGCCGAAGCCAGCCGCGTAGCTAGTTATACTGCTAATATCACCATCATTATCACATCTGTTATCACAGTTGCCTGCGTGGTGCTGGCGCCCTGGATCATCAAGCATATGGTCCCCGGATGGTCGGCAGAAGTACAAGCACTTACGGTGAATTTGACCCGCATATTGATGCCATGTATATTGATAAATACCGTTATGACAATACAGAAGGGCATCCTCAATTCCTTTCAGCATTTTGCCGCACCCACCCTGACTTCGGTCGTATATACTGCTACCTTAATCGCCTCCGCTTACCTGCTGGCCCCCGGTTGGGGGATATATGGCCTGGCAGTGGGCACTTTGATAGCTGCCCTGACCCAGATAGTCGTGCAGCTGCCGCCAATGTTCGGAAAAGGTCTGCAGTACACACCAAGAATCGCTTTGGATAATACCGACCTCAGGCGGATCGGTGAATTGATCTATCCAGTACTGCTGCAATTGGCGATAGCTCAAATCTATATTGTGTTTATTGAAAGCGTCCTGGTTTCACACCTGCCATCAGGCAGCGTGTCTTCTTTGGATTTTGGCCGCAAACTGCGCGATCTGCCGTTCAATCTGTTTGTCATGACCATCAACACCGCTGTCCTGCCCTCCATGGCCGAAATGGCCGCAAAAAAGGACTATGACAGCCTGGGCGAGACTACGGTATTTGGCATCAACCTCATATCATTGTTCACATTACCTGCTGCAGTGGGCCTTTTCGTATTAGCAACACCCATCGTGCAGCTTTTGTTCCAACACGGAGCCTTTGACGCCCGTTCCACAGCCATGACAGCTTTTGCCCTGCAGTTCTTTGTTATTGGATTATTTGCCATGGGCGTTTTCAACGTGCTCTACAGAGCATTCTATTCCATCCAGGACACTCGGACCCCAGTGGTAATCAGCATAGCAATAGTGTTCATCAATGGCATCCTGGCCTGGGTCCTCATGGGATACCTGCAGCATGGCGGTTTGGCACTGGCCAGCAGTCTAGCAGCAACGGTGAATATGGTCTTAGCCTACTGGTACCTGCGCAAGAAACTGCCCGCTATACCTGAGAAGCGCTTGTTTGTAAATCTAGGTAAGATGCTGCTGGCATCAGCCCTGATGGGTATCGCGGTTTATGCATCTGGTACGGTAATCTCTGGATCATTACCTACACACTCACTTACCTGGCAGGCTCTGTCGCTGGCCATTTCTATGGGTATTGGATTTATAGCTTATATTGTGCTGGTGGTTCTATTACGTGTCGAGGAAGCATGGTATGTCTACCAACGCATAACCGAAAGACTGGCCAAACGTTAGATTGGTAAAAACAATTAAGCCGCAGATCAAATCTGCGGCTATTATTCTAGTAAATTTATTTTTACCGGTTTTCCCGAGCTATTCGGTGAACGGCTTTAATTACTTTATAAATGTCTTTATCGGTAGTAAAATACCCAGGGCTCAGGCGGCAGGCCCCTCTTTGCAGGGTGCCCATCGTCCGGTGAGCCAGAGGTGCGCAGTGCAGTCCGGAACGGCTTATAATATCGTATTCGTAATCCAGCCGAGTGCTGGTCTCCCCGCAGTCCATGCCTTGTACATTGAACGAGACTACGGCTGTGCGATCTCTAGCACTGGCTGGTCCATAGATCTCTATCCCCGGGATATCCTGCAGACCATCCATCAGCATGGCAGTAATCTTTTCCTCATGAGCACGTATTTTATCAAGGCCTTCTAGTTTGATAAAATCTATTCCGGCCAGTAAACCCGCAATTCCCGGAGCATTTTGGGTCCCAGCCTCCAAGCGGTCGGGCATGTACTCAGGCTGTTCCAGATCTTCAGATAATGAGCCAGTGCCCCCTTCTTTTAAAGGGACCAGGCTTAAACCCGGTCTTACATACAAGCCTCCGGTCCCCTGCGGTCCAAACAAGCCTTTATGACCGGTAAATGTCAATATATCGATTTGCATTGCATCGATATCAATCGGCATGACCCCGGCTGTTTGGGCACTGTCGACTACGAAAACCACTCCCTGATCGCGAGCGATCTTGCCCACCTCAGTGATAGGCATGATGGTTCCCGTGACATTTGAAGCATGCAGCATACATATCATTTTGGTGTTAGCGCGAATACTTCCTGCGACTTCATTTGGATCGAAACTGCCATCATTCAGGCAAGACACTGGGGTCCATTCTATGATTCCCCGTTTTTCAAGAGCCGCCAGCGGTCTGGCCACTGCGTTATGCTCCATACTGGTAGTGATGACATGGTCGCCAGGCTCTAAAACACCTTTAAGAGCCGTGTTTAAGGCCTCAGTAACATTCATAGAAAAAGCTATGTTATCGCTGTTCTCTATGTTAAACAATCTAGCTAACGCCTCACGAGCCTCGACTATCACAGAACCGGCTTTTATGGTGTGACGGCTGCTGCCCCGCCCCGGATTGCCCCCCAAATGGCGCATGAATCGGTCTACAGCTTTATACACACTCTCTGGTTTAGGATATGAAGTTGCCGCGTTATCCATATATATGACCGACAAGTTATCTACCCGCTTTCATTGGCCACTTGTGGCATTACCATTACATTATATCCTACTACCATTTGACCCTAATCATATATTCTATGTATGAACCTAAAAATCGAACATCATCCAGGTTAGAAAACCAATGATTTTGTTGCGTTTGTCAGGTTATCCATAATGGTGTACATATTGGTTGCCTTGCCAACTGCCAGTTTGTCTTTCAGTCCATAGAAATCGAGGCAGGTGCCACAGGCAAGTATTTCTACTCCTTTGGACTCCAAAACTCGCAGCTGTTCAATTACCTGCGAGTCCTCAGCGGTCAAGGTTACACCGCTGTTTAGAAACATAAGCTGTTTCACCGGAGGCTCCATTTCTGACAAGGTAAAAATAAAACTCTTCATCAAGACCTGGCCCAGCTCATCACTGCCTCTTCCGAGGGTATTTCCTGTTACAAGTACAGCTACCGAACTGTATGATTCCATACTACATCCCACATCACAGGACTTGACCATGCGAATGTGGTAACCGCCTTCGATTTCCTCAAAATCAGCCTCATAGCCCTGGCTTTTAGCCAGCTTAATTACGTTTTCAAGAGCCGTGGTGTTGTCCACGATGGTGATCACTTCATCGCCACAGGACTCTTCCATGGCTTTTTTCGTTAAGATCACCGGCTGCGGGCAGGTTAAACCCCGCGCATCTACTACTTTACTCATTTTCGCTCACCCCGTTTGTTTATCATATCCCTTGCTATCAGTGCAGCACCAATAGCTCCGGCAAGCTGGCATTGTTCGGTGACAATCACCTGAGCACCCAGCATATCTGCCAGACATTGGCGAAGGTTCTCGTTACGTGCTACTCCACCGGTAAAAGTTACTTTCTCTGGCGTGCCCATACGCTGCACCATGGTGACCAAGCGCTTGGCAATTGACTGATGCAGCCCTGCTACGATCTCGCCGCGATCATGTCCATTGGCCAGCAGGCCAACGACCTCAGACTCAGCAAAGACTGCACACATACTATTTAAAGCCAAAGGCCTTTTGTCGCGAGCTAACTCCGCGAGCTCACTCACATCATTACCCAATGCGCTGGCCATAACTTGTAGAAAACGCCCTGTACCCGCCGCGCATTTATCATTCATGGCAAAGTCCAGGACCTGGCCTTTGTCATTGGTTTTAATAACCTTGCTGTCCTGCCCGCCCACATCTATTACAACTTGGCTATCTGGCACCAGATGCACAGCACCGCGGGCATGACAGGTTATTTCGGTCACCGATTTGCCGACAAACGGCAACGCTATACGACCATATCCCGTCCCCACGATGAAATCTACCTGACTCTCACCACAGCCTGCTTCACTTAGCAAACTGTGATAAGCATCCAGCCCTGCCTCGCGTGGGCTCCAGCCAGTAGGCACGGTTTTATGGTATATGTTTGTCTCATTCATGAGCACAACTTTTGTAGCCACTGATCCGACATCTATTCCAGCGAATAACATGATTTCCTCCATGGTTTTCCTTACTCGCTTAACTATTACCCACTACCCGGTTGTTCCATCCGCCCAAGTAAGCGTTTCGCGTTTGGAAGACCTACATCATTTCCAGAAACGCCTCGATCCTCACCCTCAATGTCTCACAGTCCGAATTAGAGTAGTCAGTCTCCAGCTGCAGGAACGGCAGCCCTATCTTGTCCTTCACCAACTCTGCCACATGATATGACTCAACATTATAAGTATGGCAAGCCTGCCAGGTCAGATCTATAACTCCATCGACTTGGAAATCCTTGATCATCTGCTCTAACAGCTCCATGCGACGGTGATTCTGCATCATGACCGAGCATGGTATCTGCAGGTATTTCTCAGCTAAGAGGGTCAGCGAGTCCCGATTATCTCCCTCGTCAATGTGCAGGTTCACTGTCTTATAGCCACCGCAGTTTTCCATGGCCACTACTATGCCACCGCATTCTTCAACCAGTGCTATAACCTTTTCACTACCCACACCTACCGGAGTACCGGTAACCAAGATGCGCGGGGTGTTTTCGTCGCCTACCTTAAGGCCCTGCGCCGCCATTTCCCTAACCTCTGCTACCAACTTATCGATCATTGATATGCCTTCTTTGCGGTCGGCATTAAAGCCTATCTGCCAGGCAACTGTAAGCATATCAACACCGGTCATCAGTGCCGGTTTGGCTTGATTAAGGTCGAACAGTGATTTCATAGCCCGATTTTCCTCATTCACAGTGTGGATGCCCTCGCGCAAAGCTTCCTCGGAAATCCTAATCTCGAACTCGCCTTCTAGTCTGCCTTGAAGGCGTTCCAATTCAAATCGCATTATATCCACCGCTCCCGGTGCATCAGGTATTTGCGGCAGATTCATGACATGCATCGGCTTAAACTTTTGCATCAGCTCAAACATCTTTTTCTTACCATCACAGGTGGTTTCCCCGATGACGATATCGGAAAAATGAAAATACGGGCAGGTATCAGTAGCCCCAAACCCATAAGAAGACTTGATCAACGGGCACAAGTTGCGCGGCAGGTCCTTTTCCGCAGCAGCGATTGGCTCCTCCTTAGTACCGCACAGACTGATCGGCACAGCCCCGGCGGCCAGCACCATTTCCCTTGGGCAGTATGTGCAATACATACCAATAACTTTACCGCCGTTCTCCTTGATCTGTTTGATGTTCATAATGTTCTTTTCGCGGATGTCTTGAAAATTCTCCAAAAATGACGGTTTCACTTAACTACAACTCCCTTCGATCACCGATATAACCGAACTATAACCATCAGTTATAGGTGCATTAACTTTTCACAGGGGTAATGTATTCATCAAGCGTCTAATAAATACCTGCATTTTAACTATGAAATTTAGTTATAGTTTGAACTGTTAAATAACTAAATAAAAAGAGCATCTTCATGATGCTCAATAACTATCAGTTATGAAAATGATTACTTGGCCTTCTTCCTGCCCAGCAGTCCGATTTTATCTTCCCACCATCCAAAGGCTATGCGGCCGCCCATAGATACATTAGGCTTTTCCGGATTAGACACGGTCACTACCAATCTGCCCCCCGGCTTGAAAATGTGCTTGCCATTCTCTTCGAATACAATGGTGCTCTCGGCCTCACCCCGTCTGACAAAGGCTTTGACTCCGCCAATGGGGTCACCTTCCATGTCTGATGTTTCCAGTAATTTTACTTTAGGTTTGGGCAGCGGTGTAAGAGCCGTATTGGTCGGGGTAACATCAGGTGAGGGCTTTAAATCTATAGGCGGGGTGGCATTGAACCAGATCTGAGCCCGGATAGGCGCATTTCCTATACCGGTGACTGTTATGACGTTTACAAACAGCTTTACTCCTGAATTCGGCGGGTTAAACAGCCCAGCCACTGCGCTGGTACCGTGACCAAAAGTCAGGTTATCGGCGTAGCCCACAAAATACCGGCCTTGCTGTGATTTATATAGGTCCATAGGCACAATAGCTATTTCCGGCAGCTTAAAAATAGACAAAACAACACCTCCCGTTAATCGGCTGTCGACAGGCGAATGACGGGAGTGAAGATCAAGGCGTGCAAAAAGCTCGTGATTGGCTGCTGCTCATCGGCCGCACGCGCCCGTTTCGATTCCATCAGCATTAGGCGATACAGTTCGCCGTCAGGCGTTTGTTGGGTACGTTGATTGAACGGGATTTTCGCGACAACGCAGATATTCACTTTTGTCATCAGCCTGGTGGTTTATTCTATGGTTGTGGGAGGCAAATGGTGTAATAGCGCTTACTCAACATTGTTCATCATAACATGTTCACATTCTATTCCTGTGTGACACGACATAGTGAAACCAAACTTTCGGGCTTCCTCACAAAACCCCGCATCCTCACCCTGACGGTGCATCTTGTACCTGACCCCGGCCTCAATGACTTCTCTTTTAATAAGATACGCCGCTCCCGTGCAGTCTACAGAGATCACCTGATCTCGAGGAAAGTCACGGATAGGGACAAGATGGCCATGTTCTTCCTGCAGAATATTGTAAAACCCGAGGTCGCCTAGATGATGATCATTGCGAACAAGACCCGAAACGATTGGAATACCCAGTTCCAGCAGTCTACGCAATGATTCGGATTTGACGAGTATGTCACTGTCCACTGAGAAAAGATGTGAACATTTTGTTCTGAGAAATACATTCAGAAGCTCATTACGCAGAACAACCAGCCCGTTAAGATTGTAACCACCCCGGATCGTACTGGTCTTTGAACCCATATTCTTAACAATAAGGTGCACCGGTGAGGAGCAGTTCAAGGCAAATTCCTGAAGTATCTGCCATGTATCATCAACACAGTCGTTGACGATAAACGCATACTCCCGGAGTTCCTCTGGGTAGTTGAGATTAAGCAGACTATCCAGGTAAGAAGGCAAGATCCAGGCTCGATTGCGCACTGGACAACCAATTAATACTCTCTTCATTAAGGACCCCCTCCTTTACGGAGTATCACCCCAAGCAAATCATTTACTCGTTAAACCCCTTATCGGCAAATAAATCTATTGCCCTCTTATAATCATTCGGTGTATCGATTTCACACCAGGTGAGTCCATCTGCAAACAATGCCTGCACTCTCAATTCATTCAACAATCCATCCAATGCATAGGGATACCAGACCTTATGGTCTCCGCGCTCAATGAACTGGGCAACCTTTAAGAAATATCGTTCGGCTGACTCCTTTGACAGCTTAATAACCCCAATTGACTCAGCATGAGAAATCGACAAATCTATATCTTTACTGATTCGGTATATGTAATTACTCTTGGTTACCGAAACTTTTGTAGCATCCCTGGTTAGTTCCACATCTTTATCCACAAGGACAAAATCCGGTAACTCTTCAGCAACTCTCTTTATCAACTCCGCACAAAGCATTAGATCAGAATTGATGATTAAAACATCGTCTCCGATGCAATAGAACCCAGCAAGATACAACGAATAGATATTGTTCATATCATAATATCTGTCATTGTAGACAAACTCTATATTCAAGTCAGGAAACTCATCGCGCACATAATCTGTCAAACTCAAAGTCTGATGGCCAGTAATTATTAAAATATCAGTTATGTTGTTCGATCTAAGCTGAGAGAGAAGCCTGGCGATTGGCGTTTGAATGCCCACCGGGAGCATTGCTTTGGGAAGATATCTAGTATAGGGCATCATTCTGGAGCCGAGACCGGCTGCCGGTATTATGACTCGCATGCAGCATCGCCTATCTTATTTGCTGCAATATGTTGGAGGTGTAGTGCAGTGACTTTACCTGAAATCCCTCGTAATTCGAGAGGAAATACACCATCGATAATCTCCTTCTCCGCATCAGTAATACCTCTTTGAAGGGCCAAATCGATCTTTTCCGGGAGCTGTTCCAGAGTATCTGCATGGTAGCCAATACCATCATTGTAAAGCTTAGCGGTAAGCGAACCCGGCCATTTTTCAAGAACCCTCTCCTTAACCAACCAGTCGGGGAAAACCACTGGAATATCTAGAGCCCATGCCTCCCAGACAAGGCTTCCTATATCCGAAATAACCACGTCAGCATCGATCAATTGCTTGGATGTCGGTTGGTGATCGGTCTTGTTAAATGGGTGAAGTGACGTCTTTAGAATAACCTCTTCAGGCAGCT
>JBLNAX010000009.1:0-16113 GCA_050259595.1 Acidobacteriota bacterium
ACAAAACCCGAAGAGGAAGTGAAAACGAGTCCCAGAGCGGCAGAACCAGAGCGCAAACCTGAGATTCCTAGGACACCGCCAGCACCGGTGATCAAAGCAGAACCACCCAAACCGGTGGAGAAACCACCGGCTAGACCGGAACCCAGGCCCCAGCCGCCCCAACCACCGGTTCAGCAGCCGCCAAAGCCTCAGGTCAAGGCAGAAGTACCGGTAGTTAAGGAAACTGAGGCTGAAGAAGTCCCAGTAGTCGAAGCCAAGATACCTAAAGCACATGAACCTGTTAAGGATCGAGGAGATTACCGGATAAGAACTTTCGAAGCTCGGGATTCTGGAAGATCCAACAAAAACAGGGGTAGGAAAAAGAACAACAATAGATATGAACAACCACGCCGGGAGGAAACTCCTGAGTCGATTACTGTAGGTGATAAAATTATAGTCCGTGATTTAGCCGAAAAAATCAATCGCAGCCCAGCCGAAATAATTAAAAAACTGATGATGCTTGGAATGAACACAGTATCACTAAATAATGATATCGATTTTGAGATCGCAGAACTGATTGCCGCCGAGTATAACGTTCGTGTGGAGAAAGAGAAGACCGAAGAAGAACTCATCCTTGAAGAAATAGTCGACGAAGAAAGAACCCTGAAGTCGAGACCACCTGTGGTCACGGTCATGGGTCATGTTGACCATGGTAAGACATCCTTGCTGGATGCTATTCGGTACACCAATGTGGTTTCCAAGGAAGCAGGCGGTATTACCCAGCATATCGGTGCTTACCAGGTCGAGATCAATAAGGAAAAAATCACCTTTATTGATACCCCAGGCCACGAAACATTCACTGCCATGCGTGCTCGCGGAGCCCAGGCAACGGACATCGTGGTATTGGTCGTGGCCGCTGATGATGGAGTGATGCCGCAGACAATAGAAGCTATCAATCACGCCAAAGCGGCTGAAGTACCGATCATCGTGGCTGTAAACAAGATCGATAAGGAAAACGCTAACCCTGATCGGGTCATGCAGCAATTGACTGAATATCACCTGGTACCCGAAGAATGGGGCGGCGACACCATCTGCGCTAATGTATCGGCTAAGAGCCGTCAAGGTATAGAGCACCTTCTGGAGATGATCCTGTTGGTTTCCGAAATGCGGGAGCTTAAAGCTAACCCGCACCGTCCAGCAGAAGGTGTGGTCGTGGAAGGCCAGCTAGACAAAGGGCGCGGTCCAGTGGCCACTGTGCTGGTACAGAAGGGCACCTTGAAGGTCGGCGACATGGTCGTTTGCGGCACCACATTCGGTAAAGTCAGAGCTATGATGGACGACCTTGGTGAAAGGGTGGTTCATGCTGGACCATCGGCACCAGTTGAATTATTGGGATTAGCTGACGTGGCGATGGCCGGAGATCGTTTCCGAGTAGTAGATGACAAAGTGGCGCGCCAGGTAGCTCAACTGCGTGTCAATGAAAAGCGTAGAGAGGACCACGCTCGCGGTTCTAAGGTGTCTCTCGATGACTTGTTCAAACAGATCAAAGAAGGCGAAGTCAAGGAACTCAACTTGATCGTAAAAGGCGATGTTCAGGGTAGTGTCGAGGCTTTGACCCATTCATTGAATCGCCTGTCTACCGATGAAGTAAAAGTCAATGTCATCCACTCCGGTGTAGGTGCAGTTAGAGAGACTGATGTTATGCTGGCTTCGGCTTCTAACGCAATTATAATCGGTTTTAACGTCAGACCTGATGCCAAGTCAAGAAAATATGCCGAGGACGAAGGCATTGATGTAAGGCTTTATCGAGTCATCTACGAGACTATAGAAGATGTGAAGAAGGCTATGGCTGGTCTGCTGGATCCTGAAAGAGTCGAACGGTTCCAGGGGCGGGCTGAAGTTAGGGCTACCTTCAAAGTTCCGAAAGCAGGTACAGTTGCCGGGTGCTATGTTCTGGAAGGGAAACTTACCAGAAATGCCAGTGCAAGACTACTGCGCGATGGGGTAATCATATGGGAAGGCAAGCTATCTTCTCTCAAGCGTTTCAAAGATGATGTAAGAGAAGTCCTGGAAAGCTATGAATGCGGTATGGGCCTTGAAGGGTTTAATGATGTCAGAGAAGCCGATATCATTGAGACCTATACGATTGAGGAAATTGCCCGCACGCTATAAAACGGGGTGGTATAATGAATAAGCGCCGATTGGAAAAGATGGCGGAAGAAATCAGAAGAGAAATATCTGGTATCCTGCTGGAACAAATCAAAGATCCTCGGCTCAGCCTGGCGTCGGTGACCCGGGTCGAGGTTTCCAATGATATGGGTCATGCCCGGGTGTATATCAGTGTTTTGGGGGACGAAACGAAGAAACAGGAAGCTATGCAAGCTTTAGATAAGGCCAAAGGATTCATTCGCAGCGAAGTTTCTAATCGTATTCGCCTGCGTCAATCGCCGGATATGACCTTTATTCTGGACCTATCGATCGAACATGGGATCAAGATTTCGACCATGTTAGAAGAAATGAAAGGCCAGGGTAGCAGAAGTGAAGAGTAACGAACTACAGGCCATCGTAGAAGGTTTTGCCCAATCCGATACTTGGACTGTAGTTAGCCATAATATTCCTGATGGTGATTGTATAGGTTCTGTAACCGGTCTGGTGATCGCTTTAGAGAGCATCGGTAAAAAGGTTACTGCATTGATCGAGGATGGAGTGCCGGAACTTTACCGTTTTCTAAAAGGGACGGAGAAGATCGGTTCTATTAATAGTATTCCGCAGATTCATGATCATGTGGTATTTGTCGATTGTAGTGACCCGGAACGTTTAGGTGAAAAAGTCCTGAACATAGTAAAAGACCGCAAATATACGATCAGCATCGATCATCATATCAGCAATACCTATTTTGGCGATGTGAACCTAGTCGAGGACCATTCATCGTCAACCTGTGAGATATTGTATGGTGTTATTAAGAAATTAGGAGCTCAGGTCACAGCAGATATAGCCAATGCTCTGTACAGCGGCATGCTAATGGACTCTGGCAGATTTCAGTATTCTTCGACCGGACCTAACACTTTACGGTCAGCTGCCGATCTACTGGAGCTGGGTGCTGATTTGAATAATATCAGAACAAAATTGTTTGAATCGAAATCGAGGCTGGAAATCGCAGTAACTAAGGCTGCTCTTTCCAGCCTTGAATTTTTAGAGGACGGACGCATCGCCTATATGAGGCTTTCTTATGCGGATATGGAACGATTGGGCTCTGTGAACCGACATTTCGAAGGCATTATCGATATGGCTAGAGATGTGATCAATGTAGAAGTAGCAGTATTTTTCCGGGAGCTCGAACCCGGCAAAATAAAGCTAGGTTTTCGATCCAAAGGCAATGTAGATGTCAATGAGCTGGCAGCTAATTGGGGAGGCGGTGGCCACCGCCGGGCGGCTGGAGCTATGATAGAAGGCAGCATAGATGATGCCATAACCCAGGTAGTGGAAAAGGCCAAAGCAATCCTGCCGTGAATGGTTTCATAAATATTTATAAGCCAGCTAACATAACCTCATATGATGTTATTCGCAGAATCAAACCGGTTTTAAAGGGAATCAAAATTGGGCATCTAGGGACTTTGGACCCCATGGCCGAGGGTGTACTGCCGATAGCTCTGGGTTATGCGACCCGACTTCTGGAATATATCAATGACAACACCAAAGAATATATAGCTGAGATGATTCTGGGCGGGATATCCGATACCCAGGACCGAACCGGGAATATTGTTTGGATTTCCGATCGAACAATCACACCTAACGAGATCAGAGAAGTTCTAACCCAGTTTACTGGTGAAATAATGCAGATCCCGCCTATGTATTCTGCGGTGCATCATCAGGGCCAGCGCCTTTATGAACTAGCCAGAAAGGGCATCAGCGTTGATGTTGAGCCCAGAATGATAAAGATCATCGAGCTGGAATTATTAGATTTCTGTATCTTGGATGATCGACCAAGAGTACGTTTGAGAGTGGTATGCTCCAGCGGGACATATATTAGGACTCTATGCCATGACATAGGCC
This sequence comes from Acidobacteriota bacterium, assembly GCA_050259595.1. GTDB lineage: Bacteria > Bacillota > Syntrophomonadia > Syntrophomonadales > DTU052 > JBLNAX01. The sequence goes on from JBLNAX010000009.1 coordinate 4,033, forward strand.
AAGTCTTGGAATGCGGAGCTTTCATGAGTGGGTTGGTTAGGAGCCGATCAGGACCATTTACACTTAAGGAAACTGCCCAACTGGAAGACCTAACAGCGAGCCGGGAAGATATTAAGAACAAGCTGCTGTCGCCGGAATTTCCAGTACCTGAGATGCCAAGATTATCGGCCGATGATAAAAACGCAGCTGCCATATATAATGGCATGGCTGTTCCGATTCCAGGGGTAGTAGAAAATGCTAAATATCTTATGTTTTATAAAGAAGATTTGATAGCCGTAGGTCGGGGCGTAGCCGGTAAGTACGAACCGTTGTTCCAACCGGAAAAGGTATTGAATAAGTTGTAGCACACTAGGAGTGTATAGACGATGCTGATAGTTGAAGGAATTGAAAACTTTCAAACCCAAAAAGGCCTAGTACTGGCACTCGGCAACTTTGACGGAGTGCACCTGGGACATCAGCAGTTGATCAATTCGGCAATCGACGAGTCCAGGATGAACGGGGGAACTTCATCAGTATTGGTGTTTGACCCGCATCCCTTGCGAGTGCTGATTCCCGAAAGGGCTCCTCGACTTCTAACCACAACTATGCAAAAGGCCGAGATTCTTGAAAAGATGGGCCTGGACTGCTTAGTAATAACACCATTTACCCATGAAATAGCTGGTTGGTGCCCGGAAAGATTTGTCGATGATATGCTGGTAGGCACACTCCACGTATCGGCCGTATATGTTGGATACAATTACACATTCGGTCACAAAGGCGGCGGTGATCCTGAACTTCTGCAAAGATTAGGTAAAAACAGGGGCTTTGAGGTTCGGGTCGTATCACCAGTAAGAGTTCAGGAAAGAATCGTATCAAGCAGTCTTATTCGGGTATGCTTGGAACAGGGTGATATAAGGGCAGTCTCAGAATTTGCAGGGCGCTGGCTGTTTTTGGACGGTGTAGTGGTCAAAGGTGAACAGAGAGGCCAAACCATAGGCTTCCCGACCGCTAATCTGCAGAGTGATCCTGAGGTGATTCTACCTGGATTAGGTGTTTACGTTTGTCGGGCTTATGTGGCAGGCAGCACCTATGGGGCAGTGGTCAACGTCGGTAAAAAACCTACATTCCATGCGGAATATCCGGTATCGGTAGAGGCATTTTTAATCGATTATTCAGGCGATCTATATGGACAGAATATGCGTTTGGAGTTCTGTGATAGACTGCGTGGGGAAATGAAATTCAACGGTCCAGACGAGCTTATCAAACAGATACAACAGGATATTGAAAAAGGTCGAAACATTTTAGAAAACATGAAAAAATAAGACATACAGTCAAAAAGTATTATTGGCGCAGTTGGTTAAGTTTACATACATAAGCCACTGTGCTACAATATAACGCGAAGTGCCGTGATAAATGGGAGACGTGGTACCTTTTATGATTGAAGAGCATACTAGTTTAGAAGAATTGCTTAACAGGGTATCCACAGCCTATTTTACAGAGGACTTCTCCGAACTTAAGCAGGAGCTGGAAGTGCTCTATAAAACCGCCGGCGATCCAGAGCCGGAAAGAAATGCTTTTAAGGATGCCTTATATACCCTGTTATGTGAAAGAGACAGATAATAAGGTGATTACAGGGTGAAGGTATTAGTAACCGATCATGGTCGGAAGCGTCTAAAAAACCTGCGCCAGGACGGAATCTTGACGGAGGACATCATTGATGCCAGTCAGAAGATTCCGGGATGTGTGCCGATAGCGACACGTTTTCGAGGCTTTGAGGCCAAAAGCGGCAAGATATTCGATCTTGTCGTTAAGGATATCGATGATGGGCGACTTGTCATTACTATCATCGGCAAAGAATAACCCTGACTAGGACAGTCGAAACTCCGACGATTGCCTTGGTTTAGGGCGATTATTAAGAAAAGGAGGTGAAATAATGGCTCTCAATCAGGACAAGAAGACTGACATAATCAAGGGTTTTCAGGTACATGAAGGTGATACCGGATCCCCTGAAGTGCAGATCGCTTTGTTGACGGAACGGATCAACTACTTAAATGAACACCTTAAGATCCATAAAAAGGATCACCATTCCAGGAGAGGGCTGTTAAAGATGGTCGGTCAGCGGCGCGCAATGCTGGATTACTTGAAGAAAAAAGACTTTGACCGCTATCGTACCATCGTGACCAAATTAGGTCTACGCAGATAGCTGATTGAAGAGCGGCTTGTCCGCTCTTTATCGTTTTTTTATATTCCGAGAGAAGGAGGTCTATTGATGACCCATATCTACCAAACTGAAATAGGCGGACGCACATTAAGAGTTGAGATCGGCAAAGTAGCCAAACAGGCTAACGGAGCGGCCATGTGCTTCTATGGGGACACAGTTGTTGTCGCTACTGCCACATCATCAAAGGAACCACGCCAGGGTATAGATTTCTTCCCCCTGACGGTTGACTACGAAGAGCGCATGTATGCAGTGGGCAAAATACCGGGTGGTTTTATCAAGAGAGAAGGCAGACCTACTGAAAACGCGATTCTTTCTGCCCGACTGATAGACAGGCCTATGCGTCCACTTTTCCCCAAGGGCTTTCGTAATGACGTACACCTTGTAACTACCATAATGTCGGTAGATCAGGACAATCCACCCGAAGTAACCGCTATTATCGGAGCTTCCATCGCACTGTCGGTGTCCGATATTCCTTTCGTAAATCCGGTTGCCGCAGTTATCGTCGGCATGATTGATGGCCAAATCGTTATCAACCCAACCGTTGAGCAAGCTAAAAAAAGCATTATGCACCTGGTTGTTGCAGGAACCAAAGACGCTATCATGATGGTTGAGTGTGGTTCTGAAGAGATTCCGGAAGAGCAGATGCTGGATTGCATATTCACCGCGCATGATGAGATTCGGCGCATAGTTGAATTCCAGGAAAAGATCGTTGCTGAGATAGGCAAAACCAAGGTTGAATTCAAAGCGACATCAGTCAATGAAGAGTTAGTAAAGAGTGTTAAAGAATATGCTTACAAGCCTATTCTGGAATCTCTCAAGTCACGTGACAAATTACTGCGGGAAGAGCAAACCGAGCAGGCGAAGAAAGAGGCTCTCGAGCATTTTAGCGAGATTTATCCGGACAACCTTTCGGATGTTGCTAATATTCTGGACAAAGTCGAGAAAGAAGTCGTTCGTACTTTGATCCTTGATGAAGGTTTGCGAGTTGATGGTCGTGCTACTAACGAGATTCGGCCTATCACCTGTGAAGTTGGCATTCTGCCGAGACCTCATGGTTCAGCTTTGTTCACTCGCGGGCAAACCCAGGTCCTGTCAGTTACCACTCTGGGAGCTGCCAGTGATGAGCAGATCTTAGACGGTCTGGGAGCCGCAGATTCGAAGAAATATATCCACCATTACAATTTCCCGCCTTATAGTGTGGGCGAAACCAAGCCGATGAGAGGCCCTGGACGCCGTGAAATTGGCCATGGCGCACTTGCTGAGCGTGCTCTGGCAGCGATGATCCCCACCGCTGATTTTGGATATACTATCAGAGTTGTTTCCGAGGTTCTGGAGTCTAATGGTTCGACTTCCATGGGCAGTGTATGTGGAAGCACTATGTCACTAATGCATGCTGGTGTACCCATTAAGGCACCGGTTTCCGGAATAGCCATGGGCTTGATCAAAGAAGGCGATAAATACGCTATTCTAAGTGATATCCAGGGTATTGAAGACGCACTGGGCGACATGGACTTCAAAGTAGCTGGTACCGAAAAGGGTATCACGGCACTGCAGATGGACATCAAGATCGCTGGTGTTAACCGCGATATCCTGCAGAAGGCTTTAGCTCAAGCTCGCGAAGGCCGTATGTTTATCATGGGCAAAATGATGGAATGCATCAGCAAGCCTAATGAACAGCTTTCGCCATATGCACCGCGCATGATCAAGATGATGATCAATCCTGATAAGATTCGCGATGTTATCGGACCTGGCGGCAAAATGATCAAGAAGATCGTTGAAGAAACCGGCGTAAAGATCGACATCGAAGACGATGGCTCTGTATTTATCACCGCTGTCGACATGCAGGCCACCGATAAAGCCAAATTCATCATTGAGTCTCTGACCAAGGAAGTTCAAGTTGGCAAGGTCTATGTTGGCAAAGTGGTAAGAGTAATGGATTTCGGCGCATTTGTAGAATTCATCCCTGGCGTACTGGGTTCTTCCGGCAAGGAAGGTCTGGTTCACATTTCTCAGCTAGCTGAGAATAGAACAGCCAAGGTCAAGGATGTTTGTGATGTAGGCGACGAGATCATGGTCAAAGTTACCGAGATCGATGCCCAAGGCCGGGTAAACCTATCGCGCAAAGAAGCGATGCGGGAAACCGAGAAAGCTAACAATCCAGAATAGAATAAAGCTTATAACTGAATAGACTGTTTAAAAAACCGAGTTTCTCGGTTTTTTTATTTTTGCCCAGAATAGGTATCAGGAACGTTGAATAAGCTTTATTAATATTTCTGGGCAAGTCCTATGAGGGTTAAATTGTTTGTTGCATTAAAGAAACGTTCTGTGCTGTTGATCAGTTTGCTGTTATTCTCAACCGCTTATGGCACCTGGATCGATAGGATGGAAAGAAAAATATATGGAGTAAAACCTGGAGTGTACATAGAGAACCAACTGGTGCAGGGCTGCCTCAAACGGGAAGTCGAGGAAGTGGTGGATGAACTGGTGGTCAAACACCGTAGGCTGCCGGTAAATGCAAGTTTGCACAGGGAAAACGGGACTATTCTGCGTGAAGTTTATGGTTGGGAGGTCGATTCCGGGGCTACTGTAAAAACCATTATCAAAGCGAAAGAGAACACTAGAGTCAAACTGGTCAAGAAGGCGGTTGCGCCCCAGCATTTTGCGTTAGATTTGGAACCTGTAACAAATACTATTGGATATTATCATACCTGGTTTTATGGTTCGTGGGAGAGATATGAGAACATCCTGCAGGGCTTGCGAAGCATCAATAACATAATCATCTGGCCAGGGCAGACCTTCTCATTTAATGATACAGTGGGCCCGCGAACCCCGGAAAGAGGTTATAGAATGGCACCAGTAATAGGGGGAGATGGCATCGGCTTTGGAGGAGGGGTTTGCCAGGTAACCACCACCTTATACAATGCGGCGCTGCAGGCCAAGTTAAAGATCATAGAAAGGAATCCACACAGTATCAGTGTTCCTTATATCGAACCCGGTAAAGATGCAACGGTCGTTTACGGGGCTCAGGACCTTAAGTTGTTGAATCCGTATGATCACCCAGTGATTATACAAGCCGGTGTTTATAGAGGGAAAATAAGCGTGACTATATTGGGAAAATGAAGGAGCGAGTTTGAGTGCGAGTATTTTATCTAAGCAGGGATCTATTGAGACCGATTGTAATAGGGTTATTGATATTCCTAGCCTTATTGGTGGCTTTCGGCTTGTATCGCAACCAGGAGACATTTGTGATTACCAAGGCCAATACCCCTTATTATCAAGGATGTACGGATCAGAAGAATATTGCTTATACCTTTAATGTGGACTGGGGGGAGGAATATTTGCCTGATCTTCTAAAAGTGTTGGATGAAAATAAGATCAAGGCAACATTTTTCATTACTGGACGCTGGGCCAAGGGTCACCCTGATATGATAAAAGATATAGCTTCTAAAGGCCATGAAATAGGTAATCATGGGGAATTGCACAGGCACGTCAAGGGTATGAATCAAAGTACTGTTGAGCAGGAGATCAACGGGGGCGAAGTGATATTAAAGGGTATCACCGGTAGAAAGCCAGAACTATATGCACCTGCTTATGGGGAGTATGATAAAAATATTGGCGAAGTGGCCAATAGGCTAAACTATAAGGTAGTCATGTGGAGCCTCGATACTATCGACTGGCAGAACCCCGACGTAGATACAATAGTGCGAAGGGTCGTGCCCAGGATACACAACGATGCGATCATACTAATGCACCCGACCAAACCAACAATTGAAGCCCTAAAAAGCATGACCAAACAGTTAAAAGGAGAAGGGTACAGTTTCTTGACCGTATCAAAGCTAACAAGTCCCGAAGCAAAAGAGCCAAAGAAGAAATAGATTGCTTAAGAACTTTAATGGAGAGATGACCATGAAGAGTCTGTGTATTATTATCGGACTGGCAGTAATGCTGGTCTGTAACTTCATAACGCCCAAAAGTGTGGAAGCTTCGGAACCATACCTGGGGGCTCGTGCTTATGCTGTAGTAGATGCTGATACGGGACAGTTTTTAGCAGGAAAAAACATGAAGAAATCACTGCCACCTGCTAGTACCACAAAAATCATGACTGCCACCATTGCCATGGAGTATTTACAATTAGAGGAATGGGCAAAAGTCAGCGCTAAAGCTGCCCAAACGCCTCCATCAGCCATTGGACTTCGAGATGGGGAGGAGATGCGGGTTCGTGACCTGCTTACTGCAGCTTTGATGTGTTCGGCTAATGATGCCTGTGTTGTCTTAGCCGAAAGGGTGGCGGGCAGTGAACAATTGTTTGCATTCTTAATGAACAAGAAAGCTGCAGCACTTGGGGCTCTGGATACCAACTTCGAGAACTCCAATGGTCTGCCAGCCAAGGGGCATGTGAGTTCCTGTCGCGACTTGGTCAGATTATCTACTTATGCTCTACAGAACGACTTTTTTGCCCAGACGGTGGCCAAAACCGAGGATCACATCCAACACCCGGGTTATCCGCAGGGGTTGGCAATAAGCAACACTAACCGACTGTTGGCACTTTATCCAGGATGTCAGGGCATAAAAACAGGTACTACAGATGCGGCTGGCAAATGTCTGGTTGGTTATGCTATTAGAAAGAACCGCAAGTTGATCACTGTGGTCTTGAACTCCCCAGATCGCTATTATGAATCAACAAGTCTAATGAACTATGGATTTAATGAGTTTATGAGTGAAAAAATCGTTGATAGCAAAGAGGCTTTTAAAACATTGCGTACATTGAATGGTATTCCTGCTAAATTGCAGGTATATCCAGGCCGGGATTTGCGAATTCTGACTCCCAAAGAAGGTCTGCCCAAGCTAGAAAAAAAGGTGATTCTGGAATATTGCCCCCCGGCACCCATAAAAAAAGGAGACAAACTTGGACGGCTAGATGTATATTATAATGGAGAATTTGTAGAGACGACGGAGATAATCGCAGGAAATGACGCTAAAGCCGAGCCAAGAGGGATATGGAGGTTGTTTCGGCTGTTTTACCGGGAGTGAGCCGCGTTCATTTTTGCGATCCTGCTTCGATTATTTGGAGGTTAGACGATGATCGTAACTCGCAATCTGGCCAATGGAGCCAGGGTTGTCATGGAAGAGATACCCCATGTTAGATCGGCCGCGATCGGGGTTTTTGTGAAGATCGGCTCACGTCACGAGTCCGAAGAATCTAACGGTATTTCACATTTTTTGGAGCATATGATTTTTAAAGGGACTGCTGCTAGAAGTGCTCGCGATATTGCTGAGCAGTTTGAGGAAATGGGCGGTCAGTTGAATGCCTATACTTCCAAAGAATATACCTGCTACTATGCCCGCGTGCTGGATGAAAATATCAATGATGCCATGGATGTTCTTTTTGACATGCTGTTCAATTCCCAGCTCAACGAGAAGGAACTGGACACCGAGCGTGGGGTTATTTTGGAAGAAATCAATATGTATGAAGACAGCCCGGATGAGCTGGTACATGACGTATTCAATCAGACCATTCTGGCGCAGCACCCTCTCGGACGGCCGATTCTCGGCACTAGCGAGAAGGTTTCTGCACTTTCACAGGAGACCATATACAAGTACTATCGTTCTTATTACAAACCACAGAACATGATTATCGCCGTGGCCGGCAATATCAAGCACGAAGAGATCGTCAGCCGTCTAGAAGATTACAAAGGCTTTGATGCCGGTCTAGTCGGTACAATATCGGATGGTGGTCAACCTTTTTCTCTTCAGGGAATCAATCTGGTGCCTAAGGAAACCGAACAGGTACAGATATGCCTGGGCGTACCCAGTATTTCTTATCTGGATGAGCGCCGCTTTACCCAGAACATCATGAACAGCATTTTAGGCGGCGGCATGAGTTCACGGCTGTTTCAAAAGCTGCGCGAGGAAAGAGGACTGGCTTACTCCGTATATTCCTATTCCTCGACTTACCGTGATATGGGAACGTATGTGATCTATATTGGGACTAGTCCTGGCAAAATAGAAGAGTTTTTCGGGCTGCTGGGCGAAGAATTGAAAAGCTTTGCCGATAAAGGAGCCACTGAAGAAGAGCTCGAACGCACTAAAAAGCAGATGAAGGCCAGTATGTATCTGGGATTAGAAAGCATAATGGCCCGCATGACCCGGTTAGGCAAATCGGAAATGTTATATGGCAAGATAGTGCCACCAGAAGAAATAATGGATAAGATCTATGCAGTAACTCCTTCGATGATAAGGGATTTTGCCGCTGAAACACTTGGCGGAAAGCAGTTCACACTGGCCAGCATCGGCGAAGCATCGGTTCTGCCGAAGGTAGAAGAGGAGTTCAGAAAAATATGGCCGCTGAATTAACCGTTCGTATAGAGAGAATGGAGCATAGTACTGGGCTGGCTCTGCCGGAGTATATGACCGAGGGAGCAGCAGGAGTGGATCTTTATGCCGCCAATGAAGAACTGGTGAACATTGCACCAGGTAAAGTGGCATTGATTCCTACCGGCCTAAAAATCGAAATCCCCCAGGGCTTTGAAGCACAGGTGCGGCCTCGCAGCGGCCTGGCATTGAAGCATGGGATCACAGTTCTGAATACACCGGGAACCATCGACTCCGATTATCGCGGCGAAGTGAAGGTTATAGTTATAAATCTGGGGGACAAAGAGTATATTGTTCAAAGAGGAGAACGGATCGCCCAGATGATCTTCTGCCGCGTAGAAAGGGCCATTTTTACAGAGGTTGAGTCTCTGCAGGAAACCGCCCGCGGTGCAGGAGGCTTTGGACACACCGGTTAGGAGGAATTGTTTGCTTCTAAGCGAATTGATCGGCAAGGAAATCATCAACATCAATGACGGTATCAAACTTGGAGTGGTCGGAGATTCGGATCTTATCATCAATCCTGAGAACGGGGAGATCGAATCGATAATTATGCCGAATCGCGGGAACTTTGTGAATCTGTGGATCGACCGCCAGCGTATGGTGGTACCCTGGGATGCAGTACGTAAGATCGGCCGTGAGGTTATTGTAGTTGATTTGGACCAGACACACCTGCGCATGCGCAGTAGTAGTTTTTAGGGAAAAGACCCGGTTAATGATAGCCGGGTTTTTTGCATATGTTGACTCTTAGCAATAAATGTATAAACTAGTCAGTAAGAGATTTGCTAGGAGGAAAGAGATGGCGAATGGAATTAAAGTATTAGTAGTTGGTGCCCTCGGCAAAATGGGAACTGAAACTGTTAAAGCTGTTAAAGGGGATGCAGAGCTTGATTTGGTGGGCTGTGTAGACGTGACCGGTGATGGTATCAAAATATCAGCGTTAACCAATGATGCTGCGGATAGCGATGCGTTATTTGCGGATTTAGATGAAGCTTTGGACACATTGAAGCCAGATGTAATGATCGACTTTACCAATCCCCAGGCGGTTTTCACGAATTCAAGGACCGCATTGAAGAAAGGTGTCAACTGCATTATCGGCACCACAGGCCTAGGAGAAAAAGAACTGGCAACACTCGATGAACTGGCCAAGGAAAACAAAGTGGGAGTTGCCGTGATCCCGAATTTTACAATTGGCGCTATCCTGATGATGAAGTTTGCAGCAGAAGCCGCTAAGTATTTTAAAGATGTGGAGATAATCGAACTCCACCACGATGCCAAATTGGACGCGCCCTCTGGCACAGCCATCAAAACGGCGGAAATGATATATGAGAAGCGGCTGGAGGAACCTTCCTCGGTACGCGGAGAATTCGAAAAAGTATCCGGGGTTCGTGGCGGTAAAGCCTACGATACACATATTCACAGCATCCGACTGCCGGGACTGGTAGCCCACCAGGAAGTTATTTTCGGTAGTGCCGGTCAGACACTGACCATCCGCCACGACTCCATTAACCGCGAATGCTACATGCCCGGCGTATTGATGTCGGTTAAAAAGATAGTGAAGATGCAAGGCTTGATCTACGGCCTGGAGCATTTTATGTAAGTCAAACAGAGCGACGTTCGTAATAAAAACCGAATAAGACAAAAAAGAGTCAGGGAGTGATCCCTGACTCTTCTGCATATACCGTATGTATTAGATATAGCTGCTATTTCCTACCCCAAGCCTTGCAATTGGTACCTCTCGCCCAGGTCCAGAAGCCCTCTGCTGTCTTGCCATCAGGGCTCATTGTCAAGTTAAAATCCCAGAATAAAGAGGGGAAGGTTGCCTTGCGGCACCGAGCGGTTAAGGTGTTGCCGTTGACTTTGCCGATTATAGTAGTGCCAGATAAGGTTCCAGTTACCTTGTCCCCGACCTGAACCAGCTTCAGATCACCTTTCGTAGTTTTCCAGGTGCCATTAAAGTCGGTTTTATCCATGGAAGTCGGGGTGACAGTTAATTTAGCGGTGCCGGCGGTATTTTTGACACCACTCAGTGGATGATCCTTTATGCTCCAATGATAGAACCCTTTAAATGACTGCCCATCAGGGGAAAAGTTAAAGGCTATCTTGTTCTTCTTGGCGGTATAAGGTTCGTTGCAGTAAGTGCCTACAAAATAGATGTTCTTAGTAATGGTTCCGGTAATAAAAGTCCTGTCATCCCAGGTGGCATTGAGCGTATTGCCGATTTGTTCAATCTGCATGTAGTGGGTTTTTTCCACACCCTGCGTTACCGTCCACAGACCGCTCAGCGGGCCGGTTCTCGCAGGTGTCGGGGTAGTTACTGCACTGTTGGCTGCTCCTACAACTCCTAGCAATAAAGCCATTGTCAGCACCAGTGACACCATGACAAATGAAAGTCGACTGTTCCTCAAGTTTTTGCGCATGCTACCGATACTCCCCCTTAATATGTTAATCACGTTTACAGACGTAATTATAACACGAATTTTGTCACAATCCCAAGTAAAGGAACGATTAGTAGTTCAACAAAGATTGCTTTTGCAAGTGTTCTTGAACAAGCACCAAACCTGTTAGGTTTACGTATATTGTTGGTAGTCCGGGACTTATTAGACGTAAAAGGGAGGGCTTCCGGTGAGTTCGGCCCTATCAGGAATCAAGATCACCGTATTGGGTGGCGATGACCGAGAGCTAGTTCTAGTGGCAAAGCTGGTTACACTGGGGGCAACGGTCACGGTAGTAGGTTTTCCACGCGAAAAATTGAAACATGGTGCATTTATCGGCAAGTCGGTCGATGAGGCTCTGAAGGGAGCCGAAGTCGCCATCCTGCCTATGCCTGGAACAGACATCAACGGAAATATACGGGCAGTTTACAGCGGTGATAGGCTGGTTCTCACCGAAAAGAGCCTGCGGGTTATGGCCCCAGGAGCCATCTTGATCATTGGCTCAGCTAGACCTTTTCTTCATGAATGGCTAGATAAAATAGGGATATCGTTATTAGAAATAGCCGATGTCGATGAAGTAGCCATTCTCAATTCCATCCCCACTGCTGAAGGGGCGATACAGATCGCGATGGAAGAGATGGATACAACTATTCATAGTTCACGGGCCATGGTGGTAGGGTTTGGTCGGGTGGGGACGACACTGGGCAGAGCATTAAAGAATCTGGGGGCAGATGTGATAGTGGTTTCCCAAGAAAATGCTGAGCTGGCTCGAGCTTATGAGTTAGGCTGTCGCAGGGTGCAGCTGCAGGATATGGGTGATAACCTGGCCGGATTAGATGTTATATTCAATACCGTGCCAGCCATGGTTCTCAATGATCAGGTGTTGAGCCGCATGAGTCCTGATACTCTAGTCGTTGATTTAGCCTCCCAGCCAGGGGGGACTGATTTTGAAAACGCCAATCGTTATGGGATCAAAGCTATACTTGCACCAGGTCTGCCGGGAAAAGTCGCTCCGAAAATGGCGGGAAGAATATTGGCCGAAGTGATACCGAGGTTGATATTGGAAGAGTTGTCCAG
>JBLNAX010000010.1:0-18068 GCA_050259595.1 Acidobacteriota bacterium
CCATAGACGGAAATATGGTCACGCCAATGAATAGATCCGCCAGAATGTGATCTACACCCAGACCAAACTTGTACATCCATAAGAACTTGTGATGAGCAATCAGAAAATATGTCAAGTTGCCAACCAGCATATATAAGATGGTTGGATAGTACTTTTGCCAGTTAGGCCAGTCGGACCATTTATAGGCTATTAGAATCAAGATCAAAGCTAACAGAATGTATATATTATCATCATCCTTAACAGTGTGAGTTAAGTCTATTATCCAGCAGGGCCCTCTAATAACTTAATCTATAAGCATCTCATTCAATCTTTTCATACTGCAATCGGGTTACAATGTAGCTAGCTGCAAGATATAGTGGAAAGTAAATAGCGAACGAGTATATATGCTTCCATTTACCCTGATCATATAAGTTTAGCCAGATAAAAAACGGTTCGACAATAAAAGCGCTTATAAACGAGAAAACTACGCCCTTTATATATGGGCTTAAATTTGGATAAAACTGAATAAACACCATTACAGCCACGGGGAATAGAGTAAAGTCCCAGGGAGCAAAAGGCGGAAAAGTGGGTACTAGCTTCACAGGATACAACCAATGGCCGTAAGCAACCCCCAGGAGGTCCATGTAGCATGAAACTATGATAATGAACATAGCGGCACATAGCAGTCGGCCTGAGCTTTCCTTTCTCCTGATCCATATCCAAATTAACCACGGAATTATAGTGATAAGAAGCAAAACCCACCATGCATCGCAAAACACCATTGATTTCTTCCACAGTACCAGCAGCTGATCATAAAAGTGTTCATACTGCTCATTTAACATCTTTACTTTTTCAGCTAAAGCCGGATCAACAAGAGGATGCATTGATTAATACCCCGCTATCTTATTTATCACCCTTCAAAGCGTCCTACACCCAAGGCAAGATTCTCCCACAATATTTTTTCCACCGCGTCTATCTCGCCATCCCGGCAATTGATCAGAAGTATTACTCCCCCATGACGTTTCCCCATCTTGATGGCACGGTTGATCTTGCGGCTTTTGATTATCTTCAATCCATAATCCAGCAACAGTCCCAGCAGACCGCCACCCAGAAAGCCGATGATTCCCCAGATCACCGGGCCCCACTCCCAAATAAAGCCATAAATCGACCCGAGAACACCTAAAATTGTACTAAGCACCATGGCACCATCAATTGAGCTGGACCCGTCCCACCTGTTAATACGATCCAGAATGGCCATCTGCTCTATCTTGGTTTTAAGTGGAATGGCTAAAATTGAATTCCTGGGTAGCCCCCTCTGTTCAAGGTCGGTGATAGCCAATTCCAAGGAAGGAGAGTATTCAAATAGAGCGGCCAGGTAAATTACAAATCACCATCCCTAATTAGAGTAGAAGGCATAATAAAGCCGTGGTTTTGATAGCATGTCCGTAAAAATAGAGATTGTTCCTTCTCAAAAAGTTTGTTAGTCTCCACAGCATTTACATAGGAATCGTAAACCGCAAACCCTAACAGAGAAGGTATGAACAGAAACCACTGCACGTTCAGAACTGCGATAGCTTGCTGAAACTGCCCATAAAATGTGAGGTGGATGGCCGGCAGAATATTGGAGTAGTAGATAGACAATAGAGCCATGAGTATTATCGTAAAACTGGTGGGGATTTGATGACAGTAAAAATGGCCTGCCCCTGGTGCAAATACCGATATAACTGAAGCCAGCCAGGGCAGTCGCTTTTCCAGATAGTTGACTTCTAAAGAATTCATCTTAACTGGAATTACCATCGAGCCCTCACGGTCAGCCAGCAATGCCAGCTTGTTTAGTTCCACTGCACGACGGTAGGAGCCCCAGACACTGAGTATCCACACGGTAAGATATACGATCATCCAACGAAGATCAATAACCTGTTTCGCTAAATCGAATCGCCCAATAAATGAATAAACTATAGCTTCATTAATGTGAGCCTGGTTATTCATCACTAGTTCTATAGCAATCAGGATAATGGCATTAAAGAAACTGCCGACTATAAAGTACCCAAAACCAGGAAATGCCGCCGACCACCAGGCTACCACCCATGGATTGCGCAGGTGTAATATGTTTATATTTATCGGAGTTACTATACCCGCAGGCCGGCGCTGGTTTCTCCATGGCCAGTATTGCTCATGCACTTTTATTCATCCTTCATCGTTTATGCCTGTGAACTCCCCATTGAGCTGCAATCAGAATCCACCTTCGTATTTTCTCCCTGAACAACAGTGTTATCCCCTCAAATAGAAACCGGGGCTATAAGCCCCGGAACATCAGTTAATCTCCGATTGGATCGTTGATCAATGTTGCAAATCTAAACTCGTGACGGTGGCCGTCAACCAAATTAGTAAACCCGGAATCCGGGTGTACATGACGGTCCCCCACAGCATCCGGTAGTCCAGTGGTGTCAATGACCCGGTGGTTGTGATCTTCGTAGAGATCAGTTCTCGTACTTAGCTGATGCACATGCCCTCCCTCAACTTCTATAGGCCCGCCGGTAACCCCGGCAAAACGATGGTTATGGCCTTCTTTAATCTGAACGCTACCTACGAATTCGTGAACATGATACTTTACCGACAAAATGGCATGCCCCCTTCGAAATGATGCATTGCCATTTTATTCCAACAAGATTGCAGTTGTGAAAGGACTCATCCATCAGGGATAGATATCTTGCCGGGTTTTTGTTGAGCACTGCTGTTATTTCATCATCACTTTGCCCATATGAACTCCGGCCAAGAATATAGTGCTTATAAGAATGAAGTGCAGGATCAAATACCCGAGTTTTCCGTAACTGAATACTTCCTGGTCAATTGGTTTACGTAATTCTGCGGGCACAATCAAGCCGCCCACCCACTCAAATATCAATAGAAATAGCCACCAGGCGGTGTATGAATCCCACAAATCCCACAGTGCCATGTATTTGATAAGCTGTGTATGAGTCTCGAGCCAGGCCTCAGCGAAAACGCCTAAATGAACCAATCCCCAATAAAAAGGGATTTTCCAGGGCCATAAACGCGGACTATATCTCACACCTACTAGTACGTAGAGCGGAAATGTAGTTAGTATTGCAGTGAACGGGATTTTTGCGATCTGGGGAAATAATCGATAGGGAAAGGAATATAGTCTGAGTTCGAGGAAGATATAGCATAGAATCACACCAATTACTGAACTTAACAGGTAGAGCAGGCCATATTTCTTCCAATCCAGCCTCACAATCATTATAGTAACAACTACCGATACAATGAGCGCTGATACAGATATATATGTTTCAATATTCCAGCCCAAATTCATTGATTGTCATCCTTGAATCTTCAGAGTCTTACTGCTGAATCAAAACCGGCGGAAAATCGGTCCAGTTCTTGGTCTTCTGCAGCTTGATAATATCGCTGTAAAAATCATTATCTTCTTTAAGAATGCTGTAAATGAGGTCTCTGCCCTCAGGAGAAACGGCATTGCGCAGGGCCTCGGTTTCCAGACTTATGGCCGCCCGCAGGTGTTCGCGCATGGCAATGGCAATCTCTTCGTCATCCAGAATTGCCCGCGGTACCACAAAAGCATCATCATTATTTAGCTTCCTGGTTATGTTAGGTTCTTTGGGGAAGTCAAAGTCCTTGCTGTCAAAGAACTCCTGTATTTTATTTACATGCTTTTGAACAGTATTGATCCTGCTCTCGAAAAATTTAATCAGATCTTTATCCTGAGCCTGCTTGCTGTAGACCACATAGATCGGCAAGAATATGATTTTGTGCCGGGCTGTATCCCATAGCCCGAGTGCTCCACCAGCCACAATGCTATGAGCTGGAACCTGGCTGCTGTCCAGCATGATGTTCATTAAGTTCATAGGATTCTCCTTTACATGCGATATCTAGTGCGAAAATACCGTGGGCGGAAAATCGGTCCAGTTCTTCTTCCTCTGCAGGGCCAGAATGGCACTATAAGCGTGGTTATCATCATCCAGAATCCCCGCCAACAAGTCCCTGATATCCGTATCGGTAGCGTTTCGCAATCCTTCGGATACTAAAGATAGAGTAAGCCTTATGATCTCACGCAGGCTCATGGCGATCATACCGTCATCAATTATCGTATTGGGAATTACGAAAGGTGCCTCTTCGTCAAGCTTGCGCCGCCAGTTCTCGCCCTTCGGAAAATCATAACCCTTCTTTTCTAGTATCTTTTGGATTTTGTCTATATGCCGGTCCACAATGAAGTCCAGCCCGTTTTTAAGCAGGTCCTTCAGTTCCGGATCCTTAGCCTGCCTGTAGTATATCGATAAAGTAGACAACCCGATCAATTTGTTACGAGCCACATCCCACAGACTCAGAACATCGCCTGCATGAAGTTCACTGCCCTGCGGCTGCCGGTTAAAAACGGCTTTCATGAAATCCATTAATCTTCACCAACCCACCTAGCATTGTTATGATTTAATCTCCCTAAATCGCAGCAAATTTATTCCCCCACCTGCCCCCTGGCCCAACGCAGCAGGGCACTGCCAGCCTGTATTACATTTAGTGGGCTTTTGTAAGTAAGCTGACGAATACCGGGCAGCCCGATAAGCGATAATATCTTATCAAAGTCCGCATTGGTGGCATTATCGAAGGCTCGGCGCAACTCATACAATGACTTGTTTCTCTTCACGACACTGTGGAGCAGTTTTTCATAATCCTTGCCCTGGGCGATCGATTGGGCGGCAAAAACGCCCTGCAATATAGATGTCAGTAAACCAAAGCCGAGAAATGAGTCCAACGCGCCGCCAGCGATACCGGCAAAATAGATATTGCCTGTTTTGTGGGGGTTAGCAAAACCGCTGAAATGCTGGTATTCAAAATCCTGCACAATGGGATAGCTCATATTTTCGAGGTCTACGAACTTCTCCCAATAGTGGGTAATTTCATTGGCATTTATATAGGGAACAAATAACACCAGTGACGCTTTCTTGTTATTAAAAGGCGCCAGATAAGCATAGCCTTTCTGAGTGTAATCGTTGTTCAGCCATATAATAAGCTCGTGGGGGTCAAAATCACCCAGTACCACTGCCCCCTTGACCCAGCCGCTGACTTGTTCGTTCCAGCAGCCGAGTTCCTTCGTAGCGAAGGGTTTCCCATCAGCAATTACTACATAATCGTTCTGTTTTAACAACTCCTTATAATTGGCATCCTCATGAAAACGCACTTCAGTATTCCGTAATTGTGAACTGAGCTGAGCCATCACCGAATCCTGCTCCCGCCCCCGAATAAAGAAAGCGCCCAAATCACCTTTAATTACAGTAGTCCGGTTGGGCGAGTGGTGGGTAATTGATCTTACCTGATTCAAAGGAATTAATGAGATGGCAAATTCTTTTTGCAGGTATTGCACCGCGTTCCGCACCGGGCGATTGTAGATTTCCAAAATCACACCCACGTGTGACGCCGCATCCCCGATGTAATCCTTGATCTCAAAGATGGTCGGCGTTATTCCGTGCCTTTCCAGTTCATGCGCACAGGCCAGACCCGCCACCCCGGCACCAATTATAGCTACCTTCATTTTCACACCTGCGAAACGTGACAGGGTGCCGGTTCTCTCGACACGGTTTGATTGACAGTTCAACGGTACTCTTTTATTAACAGTGTCATGGAGAACCGTCCCCGATTGTCACGTTCTTCATCCCTCATTCTTTAATGTCCGGCTCGGTCTTTGAGCCTGCGGCTGAACCGCAGGATGCTCCCTCCCACATTGAGGATATTGATTGGTGTTTTATATATCAAGTGCTGCAGCCCTGGAATTCCGATAGCGGTAAATATCAGATCATAATCGCTGTTTTCAGCTTTATCAAAAGCCAGCCGCATCTCCCACATAGCATGGGTTTTATCGATGACCAACTTCGATAACTTGGCATAATCCTGCCCGGTGACAATGGATTCGGCTGCGTAAATGCCCTGTAAAATCGATTTCACCTGGCCGAAACCCAGAAAAGGGTCCACCGCTCCTCCCGCCATTCCAGCGAAGTAGAACTTATCATACTTGGCGGGATGAACGAAGCCTCCTGAATGCCGCACCTCAAATTCTTCAATGATGGTATATTTTATTTTCTCAGTGTAAAGAAACAGCTCCCAGTAATTCTGCAAATCAGCCTTCTTCGTATAGGGCACAAATAAACATATACTCGCCTGTTTATCGTTGAAAGGTGAAAGATAGGCATAGCCCTTGTTGGAGTACTCCTTGTTTACCCATATTATTAATTCCGTGGGGTCAAAGTCTCCTAGTATAACCGCCCCTCGCACCCAGCCGGAGGTGGTTCCATGCCAGCAGCCCAGTTCGTTTGTGTAATTCGACTGCCCGTTGGCTATGACAATATAATCATATTGATCGTAGAGCTTTTGATAATCGGCATAAACATTGAAGATGATGTTCGAATGATTCAGCTGCGAATGAATCTGCTTCATAACAGAATCCTCTTCGCGGTTTCGTTTAAAAAAATAACCCATTTTACCTTTAATAACGGTAGTCTTATGAGGTCCAATGTGGGTTATGCGGTTCAGGTTGTTGAGTGGGGTAATGTTTAAATCGTATTTTCCCCGGACATACGCAACCCAATCTTTTATAGGACGATTGATGATCTGCAGGGTAGCCGTCACATGGGATTCGATGTCCCCGATAAAGCTTTTTCTCTCATAAATGGTCGGATATATCCCCTGTCGTTCCAGCTCATGGGCGCATGCAAGTCCCGCAACTCCGGCACCGATTATTGCTACTTTCATTTCGTGACAGGGGGCCGGTTCTCTTGACACGTCATTCCCCAATTGCCGTGTTTTGCTGCTACTTGTTTCATTTGACTCGTCCTTTCATTACTCCGGCCTGGCTAAGAATAATATTTGTTGGATTTCGTGAAAATATGAAAAACGCGCTAATCTTCTTGAGTCCCATCAGGAGGTGGCTCATGACCAACAGATCAGAAGTTGCCATTATGCGACAGTCACTGGTAAACTCTATGGACCGGGAAGAACTGCTGCTGAAAAAGTATGAAGAATACTATGAAATAGAAAATAAAGACTTACGCGAGCTTCTTAAGGAATTTAGGGAAACTGCGCGTGATCATCTTGACCTCCTGCGTGATAAACTGCAAAAACTAGACCAGCAGGTGATTATGTGAAAGAAATAGATGTTATTAAAGACTTACTGCAAAACCGAATTTCCAACCAGGTCTTTTATAATGATAATCTGATTAATATCCGCAATCCCGAGTTAAGGCAAGTTTATACCCAACTGCGCGACGATGAGATGCGCAGCATTGTCAAGCTGCAGCAGAAAGTCCAGCGCCTGGAAGCGCCTACGGGCATCATTTCCAAAATATTTCCCAGCAAGAAGAAGTTTTAATATGCGAAGAATGCACGATAAATACCTGTTTAGTTTTGTATTTCTATCAACCTGCCTGGCTGGTTTTTTTCTGCTGGTTTTGGCCGCTATTCTGGCGGTTCATTTTAATGTCGCGCCTGCCCTGCTGAATGCTATTGAATATACCATTGTAGCGGGATCAATTCTTCTGACGGCTTTATTGGTTCTGGTAATTTCTGCGGTTGTCTATGTATACACGACAAGCAGCACCAATCACCACTTAGTAAGGTTAGCCCGCACCGGGGTCAATCTCCTGCTGCCGGTATTAATGGCTCTGTCCGGATTGTTTAAATCTTACCGGGAAAACATCATGATATTTTACATAAAGCTAAACAACGCTATCATTAAGGCATTGCCCAGAAAATACAGCCCCGAAGATATCTTGATCCTGCTCCCGCATTGCCTGCAGAACTCCCAGTGCCCATACAAGGTGACGAACTTCATCGCCAACTGCCGCCAGTGCTTTAACTGCAGCATTGGCCGTATCAAAGAAAAAGCCGATGATTATCAAATATCTGCACTGGAAGTGGTAACCGGCGGCACCTCGGCGCTCAATGTGGTCAGAAGAGTCAAACCCGAACTTGTCATAGCCGTAGCCTGTGAGAGGGATCTGACGGCGGGTATAGCGGGGATCAAGGGCATACCAGCCATCGGATTGCTCAATGAGCGACCTTATGGTCCCTGTATCAACACCCGTATCGGTATGGAGGAATTCAGCGAGACCCTGGCCAGTATACTGGAGCGGCCTAAAGCTGATTGACTGCATTCAGGCAACTTTGAGCATTATAAGATTGATAACATAGTGGGATGGTAACTCAGTGTGATCAATTATACTTTTCTGTTTCTTTCAATGGCCGCAGTTTTACTGCTTTTTTCAATCTGTATTTATTTGCGAAAACCCACTCTAGCAAATATTCTGGTGGGTCTGGTATCGATAGCTTATTCACTCATTTTTGATATCAGCTTTGGCCACCAATGGGGGCTATTTTATTATATCAGTCCCGCAATGTCGACTTTTTATATGGTGTTAGCAGCCGTGACTGTCTATGCACCGCTTAACATCATCTATACCATGTTTTTGCCCGAAAAAAATGCTCCTGTTATCGTTTATACAGGTTTCTGGATAATTGGGATGGCTATTTTCGAGTATGCCAGTATCATGAGCAGAACCATCGTATTTACTGGTTGGCGCCCGATACCCTGGTCCGGGGTAGTTTACATCGTGGCTTATTTGTGGATTTTCTTCTTTTATAGGTACCTTGAAATAAAGATACCGGGAAGGATGGTTTAGCTGCCGAATCTATCTATTAACTTGAAATAAACAAAAAAAGCGATCCCGACCGCCAACGTAAGAATAGTATAGACTTCAATGCTCAATATCCATTCTTCCTCTCTTGCTTCAGAACTACTATCGAAAACCAACTAAGTAAGGCCATCGCTGCAACATTCGCTGCTATGCTGTCAATCTGATGCCAGTTAATATAGTGAAGTGCGTTTCTTTTCACCAGGAAATACTCTTGGACCGAGAACAAAGTTGTGATAACAACTAAGTGCATGATTCTAGCCCACCTCTTTGCCGGATAATACTGGGCCAGCAGTACACCGATAACAAACACAGGGCCGGTAACAAAGAAGGCGGAAGATCCGAATATATCGACCACCGGGCGGTGTATAACGTACAATTTATGGTTTATATACTGGTGATCGATCCAGAGCTGCATGGCCATGGCCAGCAGCCCGCACCATACATTGGTCTTTAGCTGCTTCCAGTCCACCAGCACTAGGAACAGTACCCAGCTGACTACGAATAAGATGATCCACTCCATTGAATTACCTGCCTTAATCCATTATCAACATCACGGAAGGAATCGCCACTGACAAAACAGCCAGAAGTAAGACTCCGGCGGCACCCAGCTTATTATTCTGATCCCAGTTATACTTAGCAAAGTTCAGAGGGTAAATAGAAATCACAAGTAAGAAAAAGATTATCAGATATTTCATCTATTCCATCTCCTGCCCTTTAATTGTCGGATTTGTTTTCAGCACTGTCCCGGTCCGCCGGATGGTGAAACCAACTGCGGTAGTGATCTGGGCTTCTTTAAACTGGCTCAACCAATCGTACTTTTCCCATTCCTGGATGGTCAGAAACTGCATGGAGGCTTGGTCCCCAAATCTAAATACATCACTGTCAACACGCTGGCATTTGGCGATGGTCTCATCCAGTTTCTTTTTGATATATTCCTTATAAACACCTTCTAAGACCGGCTTTAGCTTTTCATTTTCATAGTTGACATCACTTTGCAGATTGGTCATATTCGCTTCAAGAAATACTTTCAGGTGTATTAGTGGCACTCCATCTTTAAAGGTTATTCTAACATCCGGCTTCTTTTGTTGACTAACATCTAGAGCAACCATCATATCGGGCTTTTGCGGGTCAGGAAGAGCCATGGTACCTCGATTGAATTCGCCTCTGGCCATCAACATGACCCGGGTTTCATCTCCATTTAGCTCACCGACCAGTTTATCACCCCTGAATAAGACCGAACCTAAATATTCCGGTTTATCAACCCCTCTAATCGGCAATTCTCCTGCATAGTAGTCCCCAGATGGTATAATCTTGGGAGGTTTTGAGCCTTCCGGCAAGTAATGTGAAAGATCGTTGAGCGCACCCAACACACAGCTGGTTTGTCCTTTAGTGGATTTCATCGAATTGATTATGTCACCGAAGGTGGTATCGTCAAATAAGCCCGTCATGCCCTCCTGGTTCATCATACTCTCCAATGATTTTGACACTGCGGTTCCTATGGTGGGGGACAACTCATCAAGAAACTTACTGGCTTCGCCCCGCACCACGATAAAATGCATTATCCTTCGGATCTGTCGGGTTCGACGCATACCGTTGACAAACGGCCCAACACCTTCCTTGGCTATATCCTCAGATACTACCATGTATTTGGCATGGGTGTAGTTCAGTGTTCGAGCAAGCGCACAATTGATCAGATTAACTCCTGCATAAAGGGTCGGGCAGTCGATGGATATTACTTTAAAATCACTTTTGCTGGGCCCTGTTGATCCTCCTGAGCTACTAGCGCCGCCTATCGGTCCTTTATAGGTGGGTATTAGGATTGAAAAACGAATTTTATCAGCTACTCCCTTATCCACGCCAATCGCATAAACATAAGCCCAATCGTCTATTTCGCGGGAATCCCAGCAGCCGGTTCCCGAGGCCATTATTAAGAAGCACAATGTGACGATCAATAGGATCCTAGGCATGAACCTTTTCTCCATTCTTCTTACGTACTATAGCGACGATCAAGGCCGTGATTGGCACCAGATAAAATAGAATTACCGGATATATACGCAATGTCTCGATATATTTATCCATAACACTGGGAAAGTCCCGCGGAAGCATGGCAATAACGAAAAGCAGAACCGCCATCGGCAAGATCACCGGCCGGGTATCCGACAGCCGGAAAGTTTTGCAGTAGCTGCTTACAGCAGCGTAGAACACCACGGAATTAGCCATGACGGTAATGACGATCCATAGTACCAGGAAAAGCGGGTCCAGCCTTTGAAAAAAGGCTCCATACTTGACGAATCTCACCAGAATGTATAGGGGCGCGGTCAATTCCTGAAAGGTGGTGTAGGGAAATGCCAATGTCATGCATAATAATCCAGAGCTTATAACTAAGCCTGACACAATAAGCGCAGTATACCCCGCTTTCCTTATGTGCTCTACACCCTGCAGCGAACCGGCAAAGACGCCCAGGATAATAACCTCACTATAGGCCGAACTTCTTGATATGCCTGTAATGATCGTGTTACCGAGCCCATAGCCCAGGATCGGAAATAGATTGGTTAATGTATAATTCTTTGATGCTAAAACCAGCAGCAGTATATATCCCAGCAGCGAGGTAAAAGCGAATAGGCTGCACGTTCGAGCAATAGTCTCAAAGCCCAGAACCGCCGCCGTGACGACAATTATGAGAACGGCTAGAATCATGAAGCTTAAAGGGGTATTGGTAAATATGAATATCTTCAACATATCGAGGAATTCCCGCATAAGGATCCCTACGGCGAAGAGAAATGCCCCCGCATAGGTAAAAGATAATATAAATCCAATAATTCTTCCGAACGTGATGTCAAAGATTTCAAATATATTCTTACCGGGGAAGCGTTTTAACAGAAGACAGATGAAGGTGAAAGCCACGATCGTCGTTAAGGCGGATATTAACGACATGTACCAGCCCGCCGTTCCCACCACCTGGGCCACGATTGTAGGAGCGGTGAAGAATACTCGGTTGCTGATGGCTATAACCACTATGCAGGTTGCTTCGAATACACCTATTTTACCTTCCTTGATCATGTGTTGTCGCCTTTATCTTTCTGAGCAGGGTCCTCTTCGTTCATCCAAACCTTAACATTGTTGCCCTGCCTTTTTCTGTTGGGAGTCTGATGTGCGTCAGGCCGGTCTTTCTGAGTCCATATCGGGTATCTTAGGATAACGTCCGGATTAATAGAGGTCCTTGGTGCTAGGGGTGAAAAATAAGGCACGCCAAAGGATTTCATGCTGCAGGCCATAAGCGCCAGCAGGATAACCACCAATGATACTCCGAAAAACCCCAAAGCGGCGGCGGCTATAATAAAAAAGAACCTCTCAATACGTATCGCCAGTCCCAATGTATAATTCGGTATAGCAAAATTGCCTAAGCCCGTTACCGATACCACGATAACCAATACAGGGCTTACCAAGCCAGCCGATACGGCTGCCTGTCCTAATATCAGCGCCCCTACTATACCCAGTGTTTGACCGATCACACTGGGGACCCGGGTACCGGCTTCCCGTATCAGTTCAAAAGCAAATTCCATCATTAGAACTTCTAAAACAGTGGGAAAAGGAACGATCTCCTTGGCCTTAGCGATGGAGGACAAAAGCTCGGTGGGCAGCATTTCCGGATGGAAAAGAGTAACCGCCACATATATTCCGGGGAGTAAAGTGGCACAGAATAGCCCGATAAGTCTGATTATCCTTAAGAAAGTACCGGCCGGCCAGCGGACAAAGGTATCCTCGGAGCTGTGGAAAAGCCGAAAGAAAGTGACCGGAACTACCAATGCATAAGGGGTGCCTTCAGCAATGATGATCACTTGCCCTTCCATGATGAATGAAGCGATCCGGTCCGGCCTCTCAGTGGACAACACCTGAGGGAATAGCATGAAGGAATTGTCTTCGATAAACTGCTCCAGCATTCCGTCACCCAACATCAAATCGGTATCAATGCGTTTGATTCGCTTTTTCACTTCTTGTATGACCTTAGGATTGGCCAAGCCCTCTATATACATGATGGCACATTGGGAGTTGTTGGTTTTGCCTACCGGCAGCATCTCCGTGACCAGTTTTTCATTTCTGACTATTCTTCTCACCATAGTCAAATTGGTTCGCATATTCTCGGTGAAGGCTTCCTGCGGGCCATGGACAACAATTTCCGAAATCGGCTGCTCGATATTTCTTTTCTCGAATCCTCTGGTATCGATGACTATGCATTCCTGGCAGCCCTCAATAAACAGGGCACTGCCTCCCATAAGCACTTGTTGAGATATAAGTGCAAAACTTTTCATATTCTCCAGCTTGAAGACTGTGAGAATATTATTGTTCAGGTAATCAATTACAGGCTCATCCTGCAGGTCGTCCAGACAATCTTTGGCCATAAGCTGCGGCAATATAGCCAGGTGTAATGTTTGACGATCGATCATGCCCTCGATATAGACCATGAAGGCGTCCAGTTGGCGGCCGATCTTGAACTCGCGAATGATAATATCCTGATTTCTAGGAATCCTGAATCGTTGTTTGATGGTAGCCAGGTTCACTGCTAGTTCAGAGGATATTGTTGCCGAATTAGTAGGTTGACTGTCACCTTCGGTCTTTTTCTTTTCATTCCAGTCACCCACCTGCAGCGGGACCCGACTGTATTTCTTTTTCCGGCTGGGTACAGGCGTTGTATCAGCGCCGCCATCATAAGCCGAGGACGGTAGATTTGCTTGATCGGTCCCCTCTGAAGCACCTTCCAGCAGTTCAAATCCACGTTCCTCATTTAGTGGCGGCTTGTAACTTAGCAAACCAAAAATCGTTTGTATAAATCCAGGCAAGGACGATCCTACCTCTTTTCATAAAACAGACTATCACAGTCAGGTTTTGCAGTACTTGGGAGAATTATGCTTGAAAATTAGGAAGGATTGGCGAGCAATGCAGCGTGACCGTGGGACGGCTCTCTCGACCCAGTTTGAAGCGCCAGTAAATCAGAAACGCAGAAAAACACTGCTAACTGCCTTGAAATATGGGGAGAAAACATAGCTAATGAGATCGACAAAGTGAAAATGACGATAAGCAACTGAGTTCATCACTAATATTGATGTACCAAAGATCAACAGTGAAATGTAAGCCGCAGCTTCTCCCCACTGCCGGTCCCGAACCAGTCCCCGCCCATCGAAAAATCCTATGAATAATATTACTGCAACCCACAGATAGATCATCTTTCCTCCTCCACACCCGGTGTTTCAACCGCTAATCCCCGATGCCGCAGGGTAATCTCGCTTTTTACTCTGACTCGAACCTGGGGGAAAACTTCGCTCCAGTTATCTTTGAGCCGTTTCCATTCAGGATAATGCTGGCGACGCAATTCCTCGCCAAATTCAAAAATATCACCATGCATGGACTTAGCCTGTTCAACGGACATCAGAATTTCCTTTTCCAGCTGCCGGTTGATTGCAGCTTCAAACATAGAAAACGAGCCCGATGTAGAGAGTCCGGGATCGAAGGCAAAGTGCTCCAGAAGATCGGAAACCCCAGATACTCTTATTTCATACTCCGGTGTCCCATCCTGACCTATGTTCACTTTGGTCGTAGAACTGCTGTTAAGAATGGCGACCGTAACGTTGCTGTTGCGGTCTGATGGATCAGGAAGTGTCATCTCCCGCCGGGTCACTTTGTTTCTTACCCACATATAGCCATAAGTGTGCTGTTCGTCCATAAAGTCAAGCAGCTTGCCATCATGGTCGAACACCGCCAGCCCCGATACCTTTAATGTGTCCGGTCCGCCCCCCCCGGGCTTTTTATCTTCCACGGTGAAACTGGTCTGGGGAACGACTTCGATTACTGGTGCCACCGGACTGCAGCATCCGGTTGACATTACATATTCAAACTCGGCTGCCGTTATTGGTACTATAGCCTGGGTTCCTCCCTGCACCTCAAACATGTTGTTGATCGCCAGGCTGGTAGCCTGAAAGGTCGGCATTTCCACCTCTAATACTTTCTTGGCTTCGCCTTTAGATATTGCCATCCAAATATTACGTCGTGTTTCACGGCTGCGACCTATGCGATCCTCGAAGGGTACTTTCTCTCGAGCGGCTTCCTCCCCTATCAGGAATAAGCGATTTTGCCCAAAGAATATGCGTTTGGGTATTCTCTCCGAAGCATCCATTGTAGCATCCCTTAAAGTCTTACCCATCCCCGCCACTGTCCAGAAAGCCTTAGGTCCCCCAGCTTTACCTCCACCGCCGCCACCTCCAGGAAGCAGCACTGTCGGATTGGCGATCTGCATGGTATAACGGACCTTCCTTACCCCTCCTTGATGAACGACATCTATACCGCTCGCTACCACCAGTGCTAGATCATTTATTTCCACACGGCTCCAACATCCGGTAGTCAGCAGTAACATTAATACTATCCATGCTGCCCTTTTCATGCTGTACCCTCGACCCGATGCTTACGCAATACCGATATCAAAAGGATGACCGATGGAATCACCAGTTCAAATGAAAGCAGCCCATAGCCCCCCCAGGCATCGGCTACAAACTCCATAAAGCGGGCCATGTTCTGCCAGATGTTATCACTCAGCGCCAGAATAACCACAGCAACTGGAAAGAGCAAACGCTGATAGTCCTTGAATCCCAACAGTTGAGTGGTCGCTCGGACCGAACAGTAGGCAAAGGTGGTTACCAGGGTGAAGCTGCCCATCACCCAGGCGATTACCAGAATCAATTCCAAGCGATTAATGATCCTGGCTACATCTATGATACGGGCCAGAGAATAAATAGGAAACTCAAGGATGCCCATATTCACACCACCAAAAACTACTATCGCCGAGAAGTTCAACAATGCGGGAATGAGACCGACAGCCAGTATCGTCCAGCTAAAGTTGCGGGTAGCATTCTTAAGCGAAGCTAAAGCCGGTATAAACATGCAGGCTACAATTAACTGACCACGCATCGATGCTTGAATGAAGGATGGGACGATCAACTGTCCCATAGAGTGTTCTCCCACGGGAAGCAGCCGCCGAAAGTCAGCGAACCCCATGGGAAGGATAGCAATTCCGACTATTGCTAGCAAAACCAATGGCCCAATGATTTCATTGACTCGAGCCCATGATTCGAGACCGTTTCTTATCGCATAGAAAGATAGTAAGAGCATGGTGACCGTGAATGCCAGAATCGGGGTTTCCGGCATAACAGACACGTTTAAGAATATGCCAAAACTTCGCAGAGCAAAGGAACTGACAGAGAAATACCAAAGAGTGTAAAGAAGAGCGAAAAATTTGCCCAGTGGCTTACCCAGCACCATCGGCAGGTATTCAATGATCGTCGCTCCCGGATAACGTTTGGCCAGTGCGAAGATGACCATTACATTCAGAACTGACCATATCCCTGCGATCAACGGCGGGATCCAAGCATCCTGAGCTACTGCTCTCGCAGCGACCTGCGGGACAAAGAATACTGCCGGGGACAGAGCGGTCAAAATTATTATAAAAAGCAGTTGGCGCTGTGATATCTTTCCTGTTTCCAACTGTCCTATCCTTTCTTTCTATCTCGAATTGATGCCCTGTCGTCTGGCATTCCAGCATCGTTAGGTTCAGGTGTTTTATCCCTTTCCACATTTCGGTTGGAGATGAAATCAGGTCTTTGCTCCATTGACCACCAGGGGGTGCGATAGATGACATCCTTCATGCCTGCCAGGTCAAACGGCGCCCAGGGCGCCAGATACGGAACGCCAAATGATCTTAAGCCCGCCATGTGAATCAACACAGCTATTATTACTAACGTAAGGCCATACAACCCAAACACCGCGCTGGCCGTTAGTGCGAAAATCCTGATCACTCTAACAGCAGTAGATAGCTCATAACCCGACCCCAAAACAAAATTCGATATCGCGGTTCCAGCTATGATTATGACGAGTATCGGAGATATCAGTCCAGCCTGAACAGCCGCTTGGCCGAGAATCAGGGCACCGACGATATTGACCGCTCCGCCAACTACTCGGGGCAGGCGAATACCGGCTTCCACCAGTATTTCGAAAACCAGCAGCAGAATCAACGATTCCACAAAGGCTGGAAAGGGCACCAACTCACGAGCTCCGGCCACACTAAACACCAATGGTATGGGCAGCATCTCCACGTGAAAACTGGTGATAGCCACATAAATAGCTGGCAGCGCCGTAGCAAAGAACAACGATAGATACCGTAAAAACCTGATACTGGTGGCAATTATGGGATTGATGTAATAATCCTCAGCCGTTTGCATGAATTCTACAAAAACACTGGGACCGGTAATAACCAGGGGGGTGCCATCCACAAATAAGGCAAATCTACCCTCCGTGAGGTCTGCCACCACTTTATCCGGCCGTTCAGTATGTTTTAATATGGGAAAAAGCGAAAAAGGCCTGTCCTGTATGGATTCAGTAACAGGAGCGGTATCGAGAATCATATCTCTGTCGATCCTCGTGAGCCGGCGTCTGACTTCTTGGATAACCGCAGGGTCCGCCAAGTCCTCTATGAACATAAGCGTTACCAGGGTATTGGACCTGCGACCGATGATATAGTTTTCGGTCTTGAGCTGGGGATCGCCCAATCGTGTTCTAACCAAGGCTGTGTTGATTCGCAGAACCTCGACAAAGGCATCGCGCGGCCCCATAACGACTGATTCCAGGACTGGTTCCGAAATACTGCGGGCTGGTGTACTCTCAGCATCTAAGACCAGAGCTATTGAAGAGCCCTCGATCAGCAGGGCCATCTTGGCCATCATGACCCAGCGCCGCAGTTCAATCAGATCCTGTACCTGCAGAACAGCGTAAAATGGGAGTATGTGATGTTCCACATAGTTAGCCCGTTCCTGTGGCTGGGCTTTATGGACCCCTTCCAAACTGGCATCCAGCATCATAGAATGAAAGACATCCAGGCTGATACGCCCATTGATCAAGCCATCCACCCAGATACCCAGACAGCGTATCTCGCCCATGTAAAACTCACGGAAGACTATATCCGTAGTGTTAGCAAACTGTTCACGGAACCACTTCTCATTTTCCGCCAGATCGGTGCTCAGTTCCTTATATTCATGCGGCAGGGGCACCATCTTAGGACCACTGGTCGCTCTCTTGGTATCGATCATTTTCCTGTCAGCTTTTTTTCGGCTTTTAAACAACCACGAGAAGAAGGCTCATCACTCCCTGGGCCGGTATTTTGATGCCACTATTTCCTTATCCTGTCCTTATTGGCACGAATTATTTCCAGGAAACAAATGGTTACCTATTTCCAGAAGTATTTTCTTTCGATAATGAAATAGAAGTGCTTTGATTAACGTATATGAATATCAGAGGGCTTGTTCAGCAAGTCTAACGCACGGGAGGATGAATTAG
>JBLNAX010000011.1:0-9613 GCA_050259595.1 Acidobacteriota bacterium
TTTTTTACGCAAGCCGGTCATTCGTTCAACTGTATCATTGACCTCAAGCACTACAAAATCTATAGGCTGCCCCTCATCAACAAATATCAAACTGTTGTACATATACCCGCTCATCATATTCTCAAACAGCGAACGGTATTTAGCTTCACTTTCCCGCACGATATTATCAGCAACAACTCGATCAGTGATGTCTTCATGAATGATGACAAAATAGCCCGGCTTGGGACTGTATGCAGTGATAGCTAACCATTTCCCTAGAGTCTTGGCATATTGCTGAAAATGAATCTCTTTCCCTTCGAGTGCCACCTTACCATATACTCCAATCCAATCAGCCTCTAACGTCTCGATGCCGGGTATTAGTTCGGTGACCCTGCAGCCCACGGCCTGGCCTGGTGTAAGACCTATCATTCTTTCAGCGGCTTCATTGGCTTCCAGGATTATGTAATCGCAGGGATGACCAGACTCATCTACAACGATCTGATTATAGGTAAAGGCGTTCATCATATTATAGAAAAGGTTGCGATATTTTGCTTCGCTTTCCATGATTCTGATCTCAGCTGTCTTACGCTCGGTTATGTCATCGACGATGGTTACAAAATATCCACTTACTGAACTGTAAGCAGAAACCAGCAGCCATCGGTTAAGTTTCCTTGAGTATTGTTCTATTTTTATATTCTTTTGGCCAGTCACTACTTGTTCCAGAGACCCTAACCAGTCAAATTCGTCAGCCAACAACTCCGGAATCAATTCGGTTACAGACCGGCCAACCGCCTCGTTCCTATTGATTCCCCATAATTCTTCCGCTGCCTCATTAGCATCCAGGATTATGTAGTCACAAAGCCGTCCATTCTCATCAAAAACAGCCTGGTTATAAGTCGATGCCCCCATCATGTTGAAGAACAAGTCCTTATACTTGGCCTCGCTTTCCATGAGTTCTATTTCTGCTTTGCGCCGATCAGTAATGTCTTCGAAAATAACATAAACCTGGTATAGTTCCTTGGTCCCGGGCAGAAACTGAGGCACCGCACGCACGTTTGCCCATATGTACTCACCCTTTAACGGATTATAAGCACCCAACAAGTGATTCTCAAGTGCCTTACCGGTCTTGAGTACGATTCTTATAGGAAGCTCGTCTTCGCAATAAGGTGTGCCATCTTCATGAATAAAAGCGAAATCGAATCCTCCAAGGGATTGCCCGATAAACTGTTCTGAG
The DNA here is from genome assembly GCA_050259595.1 of Acidobacteriota bacterium. Lineage (GTDB taxonomy): Bacteria > Bacillota > Syntrophomonadia > Syntrophomonadales > DTU052 > JBLNAX01. The sequence continues at coordinate 1,214 of JBLNAX010000011.1, forward strand.
CCTATGCCAATAATATCCATCGCAGCTTTATTAAAAGACTTAATTTGTGCTTGATTATCATAGTAAATAACCCCTTGAACCATGGTATCGAATAATAACCGATACTGTTCTTCAGATCTTCGTAAGTCTTCCTGAGCTATCTTGCGCTCTGAGATATCGCGAACGAAAGTCCATAATCCGATCACCTCATCGTTTTCATCGTACCTTGCCCAGGTTTTAAGGCTAACCGGTATCCTTTGCCCGTCTTGGCGAATGTATTCCTTCTCATACTCATCACAATAACCTCTTACCAATACTTGTTCATTCATTAATCTAAATTCAAGGTCAAAGTATTCCCGTGGGGTAAAATCCATATAGGTTTTTGAATTAAGCTCTGTCATCGATTCCAGCCCCAGTATTTGAAGATACGCATGATTGCAGTCCAAATAATTGCCTTCCATATCGGTGATCACTATACCATCAATCGAAGTTTCAAATAGTTCGCGATAGCGAGACTGACTGGCCAGGATTGCCTTTTCTGCTTTTTTGCGTTCGGAAACGTCCCGCACAAAAACCCACATTCCCATGGGTTGTTCCTGGTCGTCATACCGCAACCAAGCCCGTAGGCTTACTGGAACCCTGCTTCCATCATTACGGAAGTATTCTTTCTCATACTCATCACAATAGCCCTTGACCAGTGTCTGTTCATTTATCATTTTCATTTCAAAATCATGGTACTCGACCGGTGTAAGTTCCTGATAAGATTTTCTCCTGATTTCCTCCAGGTGATCATAACCAAGCAAGCTTAGATAAGCCTGATTGCAGTCAATAAAAAATCCATTCATATCAGTGACCGCGATTCCGTCTATGGATGTCTCAAAAAGTTCACGGAAACGTTTCTCGCTATCCTTGAAGGCCTTTTCAGCCAGCTTCTGCTCCGTAATATCGCGAACGATGGCCCAGACTCCTATGGCGTTGCCGAAATCATCGTAGCGCAGCCACATGATCATACTAACAAAAATACGACTGCCATTTTTCTGGATCAGTTCTTTTTCATATCCTTCAAGATACCCCTCAACCAAGAGTTGGTTTCTTATCAAATCAAGTTCACTCTCATGGTATTCGGTAGGGGTGACATCTTTCCATGATACATCAAACAGATACTCAACTGTCTCAAACCCCAGTTGCTCGAGGAACGACTCATTACCGTCGATGAAATTACCTTCCATATCTGTGATCGCTATACCATCGACCGATGTCTCGAACAGTTCTCGATACTTAGCCTCACTCCTGGCCAGTAGCTCTTCCTTGATTTTACGATCAGTGATGTCCTCAAACATCGAATAAACACGGTAAGGTCTTTCTTCCCCTGGTCTGAATTCTGGTGTAGCACTTATATTGATCCAGCGACATCTGTTTTCTATAGGATTATAAACACCCATTTCTACATTTCTAACAACCTGCCTGGTTTTCAGTGCAACCATAACCGGGTGCTTTGATCCAGGGAAATGTGAACCGTCAGGATATATGGCTCCCCAGCGTTTATCATTACACGTCCTACCCTGGATTTCTTCTTCTGTTATTCCTAGTATCTGCAGTGCAACCGGGTTTGCTGATATCGCCTCACCGGTTTCTCTATGATAAACAACACCCTGTGACATGGTTGTATAGAGGGTGCGATATCTTGATTCTGACTCCGAAAGCAGTTTTTCAGCCTGCTTTCTCGCTGTTATATCAGTGATCATCAGCAGCATCCCGTCGTATTTGCCGTTGACATCTCTGATCGGGCTAGTAGAGACTATAGCCCAGATTTCGCGGCCGTCTTTCCCGGTGATCTTTGTGTCGTGGCTATCAGCCGTCAATTTATCCTTGCTTCTCTTTTTTAGTTTTCCTAAATGGACGTCTGCCATATAATCTGAAATAGGCTGACCCATCAATTCATTCAGCGAATAGCCCAAAATCTCTTCTATCTTTTGATTTACGTAAACGGTCTTACCCTCAGCGTCAATGATCCAGGTTCCTTCGTTAGCAGTCTCCAGAATTCTGCGATATCTTTCCTCACTTGCTTCTAAGGCCTTCTGCTCCCGCATACGTTCAGTGACATCATCGTATATTGCCACGACCTCACCGGTCTCCAGTTTAAAAACATAGTTCTCTCGCCAACTAGCTGTCTTCCCGTCCGCATACAAATTGGCTGGGTAAAATTCAGGCTGGCCGGTTTCCCATACCCGATGCAGAACATCAAATAACCCAAATGATTTGACGCCCGGAAAAGCTTCCGTGATCTTTCTCCCTAAGACTTCCTCGCTACTGGTTTTCTCGATCATCTCCGAAGCCTGGTTGAATCCCGTGATAATAAAGTCGTTACCCTGCTCCACCGCCTCATATATAACTGCTCCACTGCGCATATTGTCAAACATCCCGCGGAACAGTGCTTCGTTGACCTTGACTTGGCGGGTCAGTTCTACCTGCTCAGTGATCTCTAGAATAGATACAACACTACGCTGGTTGCCAGGTATCATTCCTACACTTATTAGAAAGCTATGCGCCTTTCCATATCCATCATTAAAAATCAATTCATACTGATCCGGTACTGAATCATCTCCTTCACGTCGTCTATTGTGGTAGGACATGACCTTCTCAGATTGATCACCGACCAGTTCACTGATCTTCATTTTGCCTTCCATTTGTTCTTTGGTATAACCCAGGATACCTGACACCCTTGAATTTACCAACATTATCGTACCATCTTCATCAAGGATAAACGTTGATGCACTGGCATTCTCAAAGATTGCCCGATATATCGCTTCTGATTCCTGCAGGTCCTTTTCTGCCTTTTTACGCTGAGCGATTTCTTTCTTAAGTCTATCTATAGTAGCCGCTAGTTCCAGAGTCCGCTCGGCTACTTTCTTCTCCAATTCATCCTTTTGGTTTTTCTGTCTCATTTCTTCTTTACGACGTTCGGTGATATCCGTAATGAAACCATAGTAATACCTGGTTTTGCCAGAGAAGTCATTTACCCTGTGCCCAAATATCTCGACCGGGATGACAGCGCCGTCTTTTCTTATTCCGTCAATTTGAAATGAAACCGGCTGAGATGCATCAGCCACCTTCTGCAGTGCATTATTGAACAGCCGCTGGTCGTACTGTGTGATAACGTCATTCAAGGTCTTGTTCAGCAGCTCGTCTCGAGTATATCCTGACAAGGTACTAAAAGCCGGGTTGCAGTTGATCACCCGGCCTTCGATATCTACAGCTACAAATGGCTGAGAGGAAAGTTCCAGCGCATGCCCTAAGAAGCTGATATGATCATTCAATACTCGATCACGTTCTACTGCCTGCAGCCATTTTTCCACTTCCTGTTCAGGTGCTGAGGCCGTATTGGTGGGTCCCTGTTCTACATAATAATGATTTCGATAGAGGTGTCCGGCATGGAAAAGCCAGGGATGGGTCATAGAAACATGTTTGAGCATTTCGGGATCTATTGTAGTACTGCAATACTGACAGATTCCAGCCACCGGATTACTGGGGTAAAAAACATGGTTAAGTTGGTATTCGTATTTGTCCAGATCTTCCAGTAACGGATATCCAGACTTGATCCAGCCCATGTCGGCGGTAGCCCAAATCCCTGGATATCCCTGGGCCAGACTATCTTTCAGCAATTGCTTGTATGAATCAAATATCCTCTCTTGATCAAATGGTTCGTAGGTTTGATTACCAGATAAGAAAACCAAATCCCCGTTCAATTCGGATTTGGCTGCATCTACACCGAGCTCGTTCAATTTGGTTCTTATATTGTCCGGATGGTAAGAATGGTATATACATAAGCTTTTATAGCCCTTTTTCAGCCCCACCCGCAGATAAGCCGCTGTCAGTTCGGTCCATTCCTCGACAGTGCTGTAAAACATGGCAATATGGTCACCAAACCGAGCGTTTTCTATCCCTCTCTCAATATCATTAAAATAAAACGAGCTGAAATCATTCTTCGGCATTGCAAAAACCCATCTTTCTATTTGCCCTAATCTATTGAAGCGATTCCTGTTGTATTTGATTTGTTAACCCTAGTTTGCCTAGTACATCTTGAAGTTTTTTGATATCGATAGGTTTGGCAGCATAAGCCTGGCAGCCGCTTTGAAAAGCATCCATGACCCTCTCAGTATCGTTCATGACAGTAGTCATAATGATCTTGGCTACCTTATTTTCGGGCACACCGTGTTCCGCTTCAATATCGCGTATTGCTTTTAAAACTTTGAGACCATCTAATTTCGGCATCATTACATCGAGACATATCAGTTCATAAGGCCTGCCCTCATCCCCGGCCAATAAGAATGCCTCCACGGCCTCCATTCCGTCAACTGTAATGTCACAGTCACCAAACTTCGAAAGGAATTTGAACAAAAACTTGCGGCTGACCAGGTCATCCTCAGCTATTAGAATCCTCATGCATATACCTCCCCTAATAATTATTGGGCTTTCTCTTCAAAAAGGGCAAACTCATTGACCAGTTTTTCAAAGGCCAGCATGGAATCGTTATAATTCTCCTTGCGCGCCGCCAGCTCAAGCTTAAAGGCTAAGTTTTTCAAGGAATCGGCACAAACATAGGCCGATGAACTCTTAAGTGAATGAGCATGCCTTTCGATGATCGTGAAATCTTTATTAGCAAAAGCCGCTTTGATTTCAGTCATTTTTTGCGGAGCATCCTGCAAAAACGTCTGTAAAATATCATCCATAAACTGTTTATCACCTTCGACCCGCTCCAGCAGTGCCTTTTTATCTAGTATGTTTAATACCGGCTGAGCTGTTGGCTGGGTCTTTTCTTGACTAGTCAGATCACTTATAACTTTAAATAGATCTTCATTGTTGATGGGCTTAGTCACATACCCGTCCATCCCGGCGCTCAGGAATCTATCCTTGTCCCCCTCCAGCGCATGAGCCGTCAAAGCAATTATCGGGGTATGCTTGCCTGCCACCATCTCTTTTTGCCGGATGAGCCCGGTGGCTTCAACTCCTCCCATCACCGGCATTTGAACATCCATAAGTATCAGATCAAATTCGCGGCTGTCGAACTTGCCCACAGCATCCTGGCCATTGACAGCGGTCTCCACCTCATGGCCATTGTTCTGCAGTATCCGCTTGGCGATCATGCGGCTGACCTGGTCATCCTCAACCAGCAGAACCACAAGCGGTCTCGTTTTACTTGCTGCCATGGCGTCACTTATGATGCTTTCAGTTTGAACAGCTTCTGCTATTTCAAATTCGACAATAAAGTAGAAATGACTGCCCTGCCCTTTGTTACTCTCGACACCTATCGTTCCATTCATCAGCTCTACCAGTTCTTTGGATATAGCCAAGCCTAAACCGGTTCCACCATACTTCCTGGTCACGGAACCATCTACCTGGCTGAAGCTTCTAAATAAAAACTGCAGTTCATCGTTGGCGATACCTATGCCAGTATCTATAACTGAGAATTTGATGGAGGCCGTTTTTGGTGTATCTGCAATTTTCTCGACGATCACCTCCACCTGACCCTCTTCAGTAAACTTTAGGGCATTGCCGGTCAAGTTGGTAATGATCTGCTGCAGCCGGTTGGGATCTCCCATGACAAACATCGGAACATCATCAGCCATTTGAAGCTTTAGATTGAGCGCCTTCATGCGGGCGCTAACTTCGAAGGATTTCACAATTCTTTGAACTAGATGCTTGATATTGAATGGTCGCTGTTCCAAAGTCATCTTGCCGGCTTCGATTTTCGAAAAATCAAGTACATCACCGATGATTCCCAGCAGCGACTCGGCACAGGCTTTGACCATAGTCAGGTTGTCCTTCTGTTCGTCATCCAAATGCGAACTCAGAGTGAGATTCGTCATCCCCATGATGCCATTCAAAGGTGTACGGATCTCATGGCTCATATTGGCCAGGAACTGGCTCTTGGCCTTATTTGCGGCTTCAGCCGCTTCCTTAGCTCTTTGCATCTCCCGCTGAACATTTTTTAAATCGTTGATGTCATAGCAGGAACCGATATAACCAGCGAATTGGCCTTCCAAATCGTAGAACGGCTGGCCATTATCTAGAATCCAGCGGTACTCGCCCCGCCAGTTTTTAAGCCTATATTCCATTTGAAAAGCTTCCCGTTTGTCAAAGGATTCCGTATACATCTTAATACAGCTTTCCAGATCATCATGATGTACACCCTCAGCCCAGCCATTACCCATTTCTTGTTCCATCGTCCGGCCAGTGAATCTCAGCCAGGACTGGTTGAAGTAATTGCACATTTTATCTAACCCAGCCCTCCAAATCAAAGCCGGGAATTCTTCGAACAGTGTCAGGTAGAAATCTCTGGATCGCGCTATAGCCAATTCAGCCTGCTTACGCTCAGTGATATCATCCATTACAATAACCGCAAACTGTTCGCCAGCTATCTCCAAGGGGACTGTGCTTATTCGAAGCCAGGGATTTGTTAATATGGATTCTTCCCGCACAAACTCATGCTGTATTTCCAGCCCGCGCACTGACTCATTAAGGTTAAACGCATCAGCTATGCTTAATCTGATCGGACAGCTTAGACAATCGTCGGTTTCACCACATTGTAACCCATCCATTGTGTTCACACATCCCGAAGCATTACCAAATCTAATTCCTGGAGTCTCTGAAACATCAAATCCTATCATGATCGCTGCAGCATCGTTGATCCTTTCGATGCGCAGGTCGGGATCTACAATGAACATGCCCACTGGTGCACTGTCAAATACCGCCTTCAGATTGCGGCGTTCATTTTCCACCTGTTCTTCCGTTTTTTTGATGCGTGTTATATCACGAAATACCAGAACTGCTCCTATGATACGATCATCAGCGTCCTTTATGGGTGCAGTACTGGCTGAAATGAATCTTTGGGTTCCATCACCGGACATTAATACCGTTCCTTTTTTAAGGCCTACCGCTATACCTTCAGCAATAGCCCTATCAACCGGACTATCTGCCTTCTGACCGCTCTCGATGTCCACCAATTGGAACACATCCGATAAATGGTGATTTCGGGCTTCTGCAAATTCCCACCCGGTCAGTTCTTCAGCCACCCGGTTGATGAACTGAACTTTCCCGCTGGTATCAGTTGTTATTACTCCATCTCCAATACTGCGCAGAGTGACCGCAAACAGTTCACGCTCCCGCCGCAGCTCTTCTTCCATGTGGCGGCGGTCTCTCCGTATTTCAGCCTCTTTAAGTTCCCGCTGTACAGCCGGCGCCAACCGCGCTAAATTACTCTTTGTAATGAAATCATGACACCCCGCACGCATAGCAAGAGATGCAAAGTCCTGGTTTGCTTCACCGGAAACCACAATAAAAGGAAGATCTAATCCCAGGTCTTTCATGGCCTTCAGTGCTTCCAGAGAACTGAATCCGGGCAAGTAGTGGTCGGTGATAATAATATCCCAGACACCATCGGAAAGAGCCGTTAACATTTGTTCTCGGCTTTCAACTCGAAGTGCCTGGGCTTGAATTTCGTGTTTATGAAACTCGTGCAGGATTATTTCCGCATCTTCCGCGGAATCCTCTACTATCAATACCTTGAGAGGTAAAAGCATCAGTCAAACCTCCCGTCTCCCATACTTACTAGAATGTGCTAGCAGGCTCTCTATTGACCAACAACCAGTAATTGCCTAGTTGAATGACTGTCTGTAAAAAGTTATTAAAATCCACGGGCTTAGATATAAAGCTGTTGGCCCCAAGTCTGTAACAAGCAGTAACATCCTCATCTTGAGTAGACGAGGTTAATATAACCGTAGGGATGGTCCGGGTACGGTCATTGGCTTTGATCTTTTCCAATATTTCCATTCCATCCATTTTGGGAAGTTTCAAATCAAGCAATATAACTTTGGGCTGGCAAATGGAACTTCTCTCGTTGTATTTGCCTGTTGCCGAAATAAACTCATAAGCCTCGGCTCCATCTTCGATGTGCATAACACGCTTGTGCAGGTTCTGTTTTCTAAGCGCACGAAGTATAAGTTCAGCATCATATTCATTGTCCTCGACCAGGAGAATGTCTACTTCATCGGCTGTTATCATCATTTATCCTCCTATGCAATAATTGTTATATACTGATACGTCCATAAAATGTGCGTGCTACACCACTTACGACTGGAACCTCAATGGTTCTGCTTTGGGTCCCTCCGGTCTCACCGGCATCGAACCTGAGATTATAGTTCGTTAATCTACTGGTGATAGCTTCTAGATTTCGCTTACCGACATTAAAAACATCAAAAGGTGATATCGAATCGGCACCACCATATAACCGCACCTGTAAGAAAGCTTTATTGCAGTTGAAATCAACACACATTGTTTTCAAAAGCACATCGATCCCTGTATCGGCAAAGTAACCAGGTCGCACTTGTCTTTCATCAGGGTTTATGTTTGAGTCTGGCAGCG
>JBLNAX010000012.1:0-25689 GCA_050259595.1 Acidobacteriota bacterium
CAATAGAAATTGTATCCTTCTTTTATACAAAATGCCCCTCGGTGTGGACAAATCGAGTGGATACTATCTGATTGTGTAATTAACTTGAAAATCGGACACGGTGATTGACAAAACACGGTCAAATGTTATATTTATTTATAACTTAAAATCTCAAAGGCATTGACGGAGACAGTACGTTTCAGCCGAACATTTCAGCGAGCCGGGGACGGTGCAAGCCCGGTATCAGTAGTCTGAACCCGAAAATCACTCCTGAGCTGCGGACCGAACGAATAGTCCAGTAGGCTCCGACGGTTTCCCCCGTAACAGGGAGCGCATATGATGGTATGCTTGCTTAATTGGGTGGTATAGCGATTGTCTTTCAGGCTTTCGTCCCTTTGCGGGACGAAAGCTTTAATTTTTTCAATACATAATGAGTGGAGGAGAAGCAATGGCAACCCATGATCTGGTGGAAATTCGCTGGCATGGACGGGGCGGACAGGGAGCCAAGTCGGCCTGCCTGCTGCTGGCCGATGCAGCGGGGATGCAGGGGAAATTCGTGCAGGGCTTCCCGGAGTATGGCCCGGAACGGATGGGAGCCCCAATTACAGCTTATAACCGCATCAGTGAAAAACGGTGCAGTATCCATTCCAACATCTACTATCCGGACTATGTGGTAGTGGTGGATGAAACTCTGCTGGACAGCATTGATGTCACCGGAGGCCTGAAAGAGGGCGGTGCGGTAATCATCAACACGCCCAGCTCGCCCCAGGAGATGCGTCCCCGGTTGAACGGATATACCGGAAAAGTCTGCACCATTGATGCCCGGCGCATTTCGGAAGAGATCCTGGGCAAAAACCTGCCCAACACCCCTATGCTGGCAGCTGTGGTCAAGGTGAGCGGGGTTTTGGAAACTGAGCGTTTTCTAACAGATATAGAAGAATCCTTTCAACATAAATTTGCATCCAAGCCCCAGGTTATCGAGGGGAATATGCAAGCACTGAAACAATCCTTAGAGGAGGTGCAGGTAGGATGATTCACGCGAAGGATATAAATGAACGTACCCCCTGGCAGGATCTGACCCCCGGCGGGGAAATCTACGAACCAGGAACCGCACGGCTCTTCAATACTGGTACCTGGCGCACCAACACGCCCGTTTTTCATGTGGAAGCATGTAAACACTGCATGCTTTGTGTACCGTTCTGCCCGGACAGCGCTATTCCGGTGAAGGACGGGAAACGTTTGGAATTTGATTATATGCACTGCAAGGGCTGCGGCATATGTGAGAACGTATGTCCCTTCCCGGCCATCACCATGGTAGCTGGAGGAGGTGTGCCCAAGTGAGCAAGCGTCTTTCCGGCAACGAGGCTGTGGCATATGCCATGAAGCAGATAAATCCTGATGTCTTTGGAGCGTTTCCTATCACGCCCTCCACGGACATTCCCGAACAATTCGCCGGTTATGTGGCCAATGGTGAGGTCAATACCGAATTCGTGACTGTGGAGTCTGAACACAGTTCAATGTCGGTGTGCATTGCGGCGCAGGCTGCAGGAGCCCGAGCTGTAAGTGCTACTTCGTCCTGTGGACTGGCGTTGATGTATGAGCTGCTGTACGTAGCGGCTTCATCTCGTCTGCCTATAACCCTGGCCTGTGTGAACCGGGCTCTTTCAGGGCCAATCAACATAAACGCCGACCATTCCGATTCTATGGGAGCTCGTGATTCGGGCTGGATCCAGATCTATGCTGAAAATAATCAGGAAGCCTACGATAACTTTATTCAGGCCATGCCTATCGGCGAGACTCCGAGCATTCGCCTGCCGGTGATGACCTGTATGGACGGCTTTATTACCAGCCATGCTGTAGAGAATATAGAGCTTCTGGACACAGAGGCTGTGCGAAGGTTTGTCGGGGAATACAACCCCGAACACTATCTGCTGAAAAAGGAAAATCCGCTGGCGGTAGGGCCGTACGATGTTAGTCCCTACTACATGGACCACAAAGTCCTGCAGGCTGAGGCTATGAAGTTGGTCAAAGCTCGCATACTGGAGGTAGCAGCAGATTTCGAAAAGGTTTCAGGCCGGAAATATGGCCTATTTGAAGAATACCGGATGGAGGATGCGGAACTAGCTCTGGTTCTCATTGGGTCCACTGCCGGAACCGCGAAAGCAGCTATCGACCAGCTGCGGGAGAATGGGGTGAAGGCCGGGCTTGTTAAAGTAAGAGTTTTCCGTCCTTTCCCGGGTGAGGAACTAGCCCGGGTGCTGGCCAACACCAAGGCCATAGCTATCATGGACAAGTGCGAGGGCTTTTCGGCCAACGGTGGTCCTCTTTTCGCCGAGACCCGCAGTGCTTTATATGATCTGAAGGAACGTCCTTATATGGTCAATATCGTTTACGGTCTAGGCGGCCGCGACGTAAAGGTCGAGGATGTTGAAAGAGTATTCGGCCGGCTGGCTAATATCGCCGCGACCGGTGATACTGGACCGATATATGTCCACATGGGACAGAGGTCAAAGGAGGAGACAGCATGAGCACGGTATATAACCTGAAACGGGAAGTAGAGAAGGAACCGCGTCTCACCGGAGGTCATCGGCTCTGTGCCGGCTGCGGTGCTGGGGTCGTTGTGGCAGGGGTACTGCGGGCCCTGAATCCAGAGGACAGGGCAGTGGTAACTAATGCTACCAGCTGTCTGGAGGTCTCCACCTTTATGTATCCTTACACCGCCTATATGGACAGCTACATTCATTCTGCTTTTGAAAATGCGGCAGCCACTTGTTCTGGAGTGGAAGCAGCCTATAACGCATTGAAACGCCGCGGCAAGGTGGACGGAACCGTCAAGTTCATTACTTTTGGCGGTGACGGCGGCACCTATGATATAGGATTTCAATCTCTGTCCGGTGCCATGGAACGCGGCCATGACATGGTCTACGTCTGCTACGACAACGAGGCTTACATGAATACCGGAATCCAGCGTTCATCCTCAACACCGCAATTTGCCCGCACGACGACCTCGCCTGTTGGTTCTGTGCAGCCGGGTAAAAAACAGAATAAAAAGGATCTGACTGAGATCCTGGTGGCTCATAATATCCCTTATGTAGCTCAGACTGCGCCCATAGGCAACTTCAGGGATCTGCACACCAAGTCACATAAAGCCATTTATACAGAGGGCCCGTGCTTCATGAACATATTAGCCCCATGTCCCCGCGGATGGGACTATCCTATGGCCAAGCTGGCGGAGATTTCTCAGCTGGCAGTGGATACCTGCGTCTGGCCCTTGTTCGAAGTAGAGCAGGGAGTGTGGCGTCTGACCCATACACCCAAGAAGAAGCTGCCTGTGGAAGATTTCTTACGCACTCAGGGCAGATTCCGCCATATGTTCCAGAAAGGCAACGAGTGGATGATCGAAGAAGCGCAAAGATTTGTAGATCAAAAATGGGAACGCCTGCTGGAGCGCACCGAGGCTAAATCTTAAGCTGGCAATGGAAATATATCCAAAAAACATGGTATCATAATTGTTAACAGAGGGGGGTTTGGCCATGGAACAGACAATGTTTACTAATGAAGTCATTATAGCCTGGCTCCAGTATTTCTCCCAGAACGTTGAGGTCAACCTGGCAGAAGTAAAGATGCTGGACATTACCGGGAAGAATAAAAACCTGATTCCGGCCGTCATGTGCAACCGGATAGTTCTGTGCTTTACGGACGCCGGACATCCGGATATCTTTTACGACATGTGGACTGCGGAACTGGGGGACTGCGAGATATGGTACAATGAGGGCTCAGATCCTTCCGGAGATATCAAACACGATAAAGTCGCGGACATGATCAACCGCGGGATCAATGCCTCTGCGGCTATGTTGATCATAAATCCTAACGCTGCCACGAATTATCAGATAGGTATGGAGAACAACCGTTTTGCCTGCGGCTCGGTCCATTATGTGTGCCGGGAAGGTCGGGCTGTGATCATGAACAAGCTCAATCTGGGGGACCAGGACAACATATGTATAATCTCCGGTGAGAGCATCGCGGTGGAGGCTGCCATAGCTGCTGCCAAAGGCAGTGTCATTGCCGTGGAATATGACCCTCGGGACCGGGATACTATGAAAGAGAATGTTGATAAATTTGGCTTGAACAACGTTACGATCGTTGAATCTCTGGAAGATGCTGTCCTTGATACTCTGCCGATGCCTGACCTGGCGTTTATCGTGGGTTCGCCTAAGATAGGCAGTGAAATAAAGCGTCTCCTGGCCATCAATCCGGCCATGAATTTTGTGATATACACTCTGGATTTCGAAATCCTAACGTCTCTTCCGGCTTTGTTCAAGGAAAATGGCTTGGTGCGTACAGAAGCGATCCACTTGGAGGTAACGCGGGTCAACAGCAAGAACATGGTAGAGCCGTTTCCGTCTCCCTGGATAATCTCGGCTAGACCAATCACAAAATTGTAAGAAACTTGCGGTCTGGATACGGCAGGTACATAATAGTTTGTTAAGCTGCATGGTGAGCTATTTTGACTCTAACATGCAGCTTTTTTGCATATTCTATAAACGATTAAGGCTTAATTATTCCACTTCATCATAAGGAGATAAAATTCTTTGGACAACAGCTATTTCGTCAATTTAATCCATACATGTGGATTGCCTTTTGGGGGTACTGGTTTATTGCAGCCAGGCACAGTAAGAAAACCGCGTACCGGCAATTTTCCTGGTTTAAACCGGTGTTGTTAGCCTTTATTTTAACGATCATTGCAATTGTGTTTTTAAGGCATCTTTCTGTTAATCTATTGGCAAGTATTTTTCCCATGAACATATATACGAGGGTGTTAGGTACTTTGATGTGCGCAGCGGGCTTTTGGTTTGCCATCAGTGCCCGCCGGATTTTAGGACAGAATTGGAGCGGTTCTGTTGCGGCAAAAGAAGGGCATGAACTGATACAGCAAGGGCCTTATAGCATAGTGCGGCACCCGATTTATTCTGGTGTGTTGTTGGCTATCCTAGGAACAGCGATTGTCATTAACCGGTTAATAGTAATCGTTGTTTTGCCAATCTATCTAATCGCTTTTTGGTTTAAGCTGCGTGCCGAAGAAGAGTTAATGCGCCAGCAATTCCCCGATCAATACCCAGAGTATGAGAAAAAGGTAAAAAGATTAATACCGTTTATCTTTTAAATTCATTTACAGAAATAATAAACAAGCCGGTCTTGTTTAATCCGCGTTGTAAGCGAGGAAATAGTGTTCCGGTTGTGGAATATGGATGAAATACGCTGTAGAAAACACGGAACGGGGGAGATAACTTGATGAGCGAAAAAGCTGTATTGTGGGAGAAAAAGGACGGAGTCTGTGTGATCACGATGAACACACCGTCCAGCCTTAATGCTATGAGCTGGGGAATTGTTCTGGGTTTAGAGGAAGCCTTTGAAGATTGTTTTGATGAGAACATCCGGGTGGTGGTGCTGACTGGAGCGGGCCGGGCTTTCTGTGCCGGTGGGGATTTGGCTGAAGCAAACAAGGAAGGGGCTTCGAACTGGCTGCGGGAGACGCCCAAGCATCTCGCGGTGGTGACCAGCTGCATCCGACGCCTGCCCAAGCCTGTTATTGCTAGTATTAATGGGCCAGCCTTTGGAGTGGGGATGAGCGTGGCAATGGCTTGCGACCTCAGAATCATGTCTGAAAGAGCGACCCTGGCCCAGGCCTATACATCTGTAGGTTTGAGCCCGGATGGCGCATGGACCATCACCGTACCGCAAATAGTCGGAATGGCTAAAGCGATGGAAATGGTGTTGCTTGATAAGCCGATCAATGCGGAAGAAGCCTTGCGTCTGGGCTTGGTATCGCTTGTCTGCCCGGTTGACAGCCTGCAGGACGAAACTATGGCTCTGGCCAAAAAGCTGGCCGACGGGCCTACTCTTGCTTACGCCAGTGCCAAGGCTTCGATCAACGAATCCATGCTGATCGGCATTGAGGCCCAGATGGAGCGGGAGCGCTGGCGCATCTCGGCCTGCGGTGCCACTGAAGATTATCAGGAGGGCAGCGACGCGCTGTTTAACAAGCGTAAGCCGGTTTTCAAAGGGAAATAGCCTGTTTCATATAACCGCAAAACGCCGGTTCTTCGGAACCGGCGTTCACATTCTTTAATCAGACCCCACCGCATTATCTTTTCTGAACGACCTATTTCAGCTTGCCTTCGGAGATCATTCCGTTAATATCTAGTCTGATATCATATCCCTCACTATTTGGTGTAAGTGTTGCTTTAACCGGGACGGTCTGGACCTCCGTTTTGCGGCTGCCGACATTAGGCCAGTACGTGAATTCGATCTCAGCCTCTCCCTCTACGTATAGACCACCGTTACTATCACCCTGCAGCAGGAACTGGGTGGGATTTACGATGTTGAAATTAGATATTTCATAATCCATTTTAGAATCGGCATAGAAACAACCCTGGTTATAAAATGACAGGTTATACTTTTCGTCTTGTGCCCATTTAGTTATAGATACCTGCAGGCCTTTATTCTCCGCATCAAATGCAGGAATGACACCATTGGGAAACCTGATCTTTATTGGCACAATGCCTGATACCTGTTTGGCGGAAATGGCCATAGGCGCGGCTTTATACTTAAAGTCGCAGGTTTTCCGTGTAGTACCGGTTGCGATCATCACTATATAGTCATCTTTACTAAAGTTGATCGTAGCCGGTGTACCGCTTGATACATTCACTCGCCGGGTGAATCCCCTGTCTCCTCTGGTGCGGTTTACAGAATGCATAATAAGCGGAGAATCGCTTGTTATCTCCAGGGTGGTATCCATGTCAGATGTAAATCTATAAAAACCGGCAGTATATGAATCTGGAACCTCTATCTCACCGTCCCCTTCTAATACTGGATTTTTCGCCTTGTTATTAGCATCAGGTTCAAACTCCAATTCTGTGAACTTTTTAAAGACCGGTTCCATTTGCTTGTTGTTTTTTAATGCATACTTTGATGACTTATCAAAAAACGTGTATTCCACAAACCCATCGTAATAGCTCAACAAATTGGTATACTGCTTATCTCTAAAGATCCGATTGAAACGGGTCTCAAAATTCAAACTGGATAGTATAGAAGATTCCTCGGCCAGTTGGATAAGCTCCAACGGGGTCGCCTTATGCTTGCTCATAACAAAGTCGACAAAGTTGGCTGCCTCATATTCATGGCCATCGCCTACAAAGTATAGTTCTCTGTCAAAAAAGAGCATCGGGATTTCCTCATATTTCTTGATTGGAGGCTCTCCTAACAATAACCATACCCCATTATTGCCCATATAGTCGGCAGTAGCTTCCATCCACCACGAAGCGTTCGCGTAGCTCGTTTTTGAATAGGCAAACCAGCCGAGAGTGTTGTGCTGGGCTTTATGGAATAATTCGTGCCCGAGATTGCGGGCTAAGAGTTTATCCTGGTTGCGGTCATTCGCCGAAAAATCCATTTTTAGAGTCAGATTGCCTGAAGAAGAGTCATAGTTGTTCTTGGTAGTAAGATAGATTTTGGGTTTACCGGTCATGTTCAAACCTGCATCTTGGTAAGCCTTGATGATCTTCCTGGCCAGCTCTGCCGCATCGACTACCATTTGAGGTTTGGTTGGATCAGCGGTGGTTTTCCCCGCAGCCTCCTCATACTGAGCAAAATATTTTCTTGAATCATCGCTGAGATTAAAGATGACTAGAGCACTGCCGTTGTCATATACCCTGGCACCTTCCCACATGGAATAATAACAGCTCACTGTTGTAAGATGATACATCTGGAGACGTACAACATTCAGATTGGGGTCTGCTTGATAGGGAACATCCCTCCATTGGCCGGTTTTTTCATCATAATATACGGCGATAAAGGCATCCTGGGGATTCAGGCCAGCCAGTTTTGTTTTGTCATAGGGTATTTCAATTATGATGGGCTGTTTGAAGTTAGTCAGGCTGCCTAATTTCACATCAAAAGGGGCGCAGAGCTCCGTCAGACCTTCAATGACCTTCGGCGTTCCGGCAGCTTTTGAAATAACCAGGTCCTCGGTTTTCTTTACCGTTCCCCCGGGGATATAGATCTTATAGTTTCGATAACTGATTATTGTATCATTGCTGGAGGCTGTAATTTCTTTCTCTAATTCCTTAGTTAGTGTTATCATGTAACGCGGTTTGGCCGGAGAATTGTTCCCGGAAGGTGAATCAGAGTCAGGCGTTGTGAACACCAAAATCATAAATAGGATAATGGCGGTGACTACCCAGAGACCAAGGGCAGTAAGACAACCCTTAGACGATAATCTCTTATTAAGTAAGTACAAGCCGCTGAGAACTAGAGCACTTAATATCCAACCTGCGACACTGGCTTCCATTAGCGCCAATAATCCCATAGTGATAACCGCTAATGAAATCAAACCTATCAGACCCAGGGTGCCTGTTTTTGATGGTGGGGCAGAGTATGTTGCATTCTCAAAAGTGTTCTGTGTCGGGTTTGGAGGATAATAAATGTTTTGGTTGACAGACTGCTGGTATCCTGTAGGATACAGGGCTTTGTTTTTGTTGAGTACAACATTAAACTTCCAGCCCGCCTGCTTTGCCGTTCCTTTGAAGGCTTTGGTAATTGCACCGAGATCGAGGCTGTACTCATAAGCCTTTCCATCAGGTCCGTACTGGATGCTTTTGACTTTCCTGAAAAGGGTCATGCCCGATTGAAAAGAACTCTCGCTGTCGCCTCCGAACGAAAAACCAGAGCTGGTCTCCTTAGTGAATTCCCAGAAATACATTATGCTTTCGGCCTCATTTAAAAAGGCTGCAGCATGGTACTCAATCCTTTTTTGTCCTGTACTCCATTGGGCATCCAGCAATTCGGTATCCACAGTGATGTCCGTACCCTGGCCGACGGTGCAAGGTATGCCAATTTCATTGAGTTGAGCCACTATGGAATTGACCATTGATTGTTTATCCAAATTTGCTGCTCCTTTAAATGAATTTGGATTACCGTAAGACTGATCGATTTAACTTAAGTATGATAGGGTCGGCTAGAAAAGAAATCACCCCAAAGGGTGATTCGTATGTTCCATTGTTTTCCTCCATGCAAATCTTTTATAATCAAAAAAGCAGTACATTTATGATCGGTAATGCGTAACCTTTGGAGAAGTCCAGACCTTGTTTTGAATACTGTAAATTAAGGAGAGATGTACATGAGGTCTAACAAAAGAAGCTTTACCCTTTCTCTGTCACTCATTATTTGTCTTGTATTATCGATGTTTCCGGCTGCGGCTGCAACTGCCGGATCCGACAGCGGATTAATCGCCCAGTACAAGCTCGATGGCGATTGCCGGGATGCAAGCGGCAGCGGCAATGATGGGACTGTGGTCGGCGGTGTTTCCTTCGTTGATGACAGCGTGGCGGGAAAATGTGCCGAATTTAATGGGGGCTCAATTACGGTAAAAAGTGCACCCGGGCTTAACCTGGGCAACCAGTTTACAGTCTCGGTATGGGTCAAAGTTGATCCTAGTATGGCAGTCCCGAACAATAAAAACGGCCCGATCATCTCCAAATTAGATGATAAAGGCAATTATAATAACTACAACCTATATACTAGAGGAACGTTTGGTGTCAGAGCTGACGTTAAAACCATTGGCGGTCCTGGTGTTAATATTTCAAATGGACCGTTTACCGATTTGAAACTAAGCGGTGGTTGGTCTCACCTGGTGTTAGCTGGTGATGGGCAGAATCTTTACCTGTATCACAACGGAGCTTCGATCGCTACCAAAAAATTCGCCAATGGCGAGTCTATGATATCTTCTGAAGGCGATTTGAGAATAGGCACTGGAAATGATCTTAATAATAAGAATCTGTTCTTTAAAGGCCGCATGGCCGACTTAAGAATATACAATTCTGTTCTGGATCTTAATGCAATAAAAGCCCTCTACACTAGTGGCACAACCGTGAAACCTCAGGTGCCGCCAGCAACTGTGAACCCCCAGACGCCGCCTGTGGATCTAAAACCCCAAATACCTGTGGCTGCGGTTAAGCTATCCCCCGCCAGAATAAACAATGTCTTAGTAACTACCCGCACTCATTTTCGGCAGCTGACCAAGGTTCGTAAGCTTACTCCGGCAAAGGCTCTCACTGATCAGATAGCATCACTTAAGAAACAGCCGGATGTAGACCTGGTGCAACAGTTGGAAGGCACCATCGACCTTAAAGTTAGGTTCAAGGATGGTTACGAGGTGGTGATGCTGCAGGGAGAGGGAGGCATGAGGGGCAGTTCGGCGCTTTCGAGTAGCTCAACACCGGCGGCAGTCACTCCCAACGGAAGTGTTATTATTAAGTCATCTGTTCAGCCCGGCAGCGTTCTGCCCGGCCTTAATTTCAAGCTGCCCCCGGAACCGGTCGCCCAGCTTAACCGCCCGCCGGACGCAAGTCAAATCATCAGCAGCGGGGCGGAAATAGAAAAACTGGATGCCAGCCAGCTGTATCAAACGAGTTCTCCCAAAAAATATGCTGGCTTGATCTTCGATACCACCGCGGACAATCCAAGTCAGATGGCGGGTCTGGATAACTCCATAAAACTCACTATGTATTCTATGGGCTATTCTCCCTATCAATATATCAACAATTCAGCTAACCTGCAGGTGGCTTCCAAGATTGATGAACTGAATCTGGGAATGGTTTACATCAGCAGCCATGGAACAGTGGTGGATGGCCAGTTCTACTTTATAGTGCGTCCCTACTATGACTCTCCGCCGCCGGCTGATAGCGGGTATGTAGGGACCAAGGTATTCTATGTTGACAATGGCTATAATCAGACTAAATACGTATACGGGGTAGGCCAGGAGTTTGCCCAGACCTACTGGACTAATAAGTTCTCCGGAACCATATTCCTGCTTAGTGCCTGCAGCAGTGCTAAGTCATCTGGTGTATACAGCCTGCCAGCCTGGACGATCAACAACGGTGCTAGTGCCTGGTTGGGATGGACCAGCAGTGTGTCATTTAAAAACTCAGATAAAGGTACCATGACCTTCTTTGACTACATGAACAGTTGGAGAAACGTTGAAGAGGCCCGTTGCGCGGTCAATTCGGTGATAACCAGACCTTCTCCAGATTTGTGGAGGGTTTGTCCAGCCAGCGAAACAACCCCGCCCACACTACCGCACAATGCATGGGATACCGGTGATACTTACCCTTCAGGGCAGAACTTTGTTTTATTCCAAGGCGAAAGGTATGATGGATGTTTTTACATTCGTATTTGCAATCTTTTCAACTCGTCAATGTTTAGGTTGGACCTTGACAATAATGGGGACGGGAAAACCGATGTCAGGGTTAAGTTTACCTCGACCGATTACCAGATCTTTTGGGTTGCCAGCGATGGCAAGGAGACCCTAAAGGAATTTGGCAAGTCAATGGTCCAGAATGGAATTTATTATGCGGCAATCCCCTGGTCCTCTCTGTTCGGCAGCGGTTCCATCAAACGCTACCGGTTTATCGAAGGAGAGGACGGCAGCGGCGATACTATGCCCAGCAATGGCTGGCGGGAGGAGCCGGCTGGAACGTATGTACCTATACCCTAAAGCGGGAATCAGATAAATAATGGTGCTGTGCCCCCAGCTGTACTAGAAGTCGCGTAAGCCGGTTTTTCGGAACCGGCTTTTTTTATTTCTTATGCCGGATGAGCTTAACCTTATTGTGATTTTGAATGTTAAAATAAGATATAGTTTAGATAGTAAACCGGAAGGATGAAGATGGAATGCACATGTACGACGACATAATTGCTGCCATAGGACATACTCCGCTGGTCAGGATAAATAAGCTGAATCCCAAGCCGCACATCCCGCTGTATGCTAAGCTGGAGGGCTTTAACCCCACCGGCAGTATCAAGGATCGTATTGCATTAAAAATGATCGAGCAGGCAGAGGAAAGCGGTGTTTTAACTAAGGACAAAACAATAATCGAACCCACCTCCGGCAATACCGGGATCGGATTGGCCATGATAGGCGCCGTAAAAGGATATGCGGTGGAAATAGTCATGAGTGAGGCGGTTTCCATCGAACGCCGCAAGATGATCGAGGCTTTTGGCGCCAGGATAGTTCTGACAGATGCCTCATTAGGTACGGATGGAGCTATTCGGAAAGCCCACGAACTGTGTCGTATGAAGCCCGATAAATACTTTATGCCCAATCAGTTTTCCAATGAATATAATAAGCTGGCCCATTATGAAACAACGGCTAATGAAATCTGGGAAGAGACCGAAGGGAAGGTCACTCATTTTGTGTCCGCCATCGGAACTTCGGGAACAATCATGGGAGTGGGAATGGGGCTGAAAAATAAAAATCCTGACATCCAGATAGTTGAGGCACATCCCGTTTTGGGCCATTACATTCAAGGTCTAAAGAATATGAAAGAAGCCATAGTTCCTGAAATATACGATCCTACAAAGATCGACCAGAGGGTTATGGTCGAATCGGATGCTGCATTTGCGATGGCTAGAACTATTGTGTCGCAGGAAGGTATCTTCGTAGGCATGAGCAGCGGTGCTGCTATGCTGGCTGCACTGGAATGCATCAAAGACATAGAGGAAGGCTTTGTTGTGGTAGTGTTCGCCGACCGGGGAGAAAAATATTTGAGTACCAATTTGTTTAATACAGACCTCTAATGAGCAGGTAATTAAGGGGCTGGAACACACTCCCACTAGGTTAGACAAAGAAAAAGCCGCCATACTTCTGTACGGCGGCTTCAGTTATTGCTGGGTCTTCAAAACCTCATGTTAAGGCTTTTCGATTTGTATAAACATTGTGCCCGACAGAGTCCCATCGCTTTCCATTGGGGTATTGTAAGAATACAAGCTTACGACGGGTTTAAGGAAGGGCAGTGCCTCATCCTCGAATTGTTGGAGCTCATAACCAGTCAGGTTGGATTGGAGCAAATCAGTTACCTGTCTTACATCAACGTACATGACCGACATCTTGTCATCTAGTTTGCCGACCGCGGCCTTGACTGCCTTGTTATCCATTACACTGCCGCCAGATCCGGTTAGAACCTTGTCCATGACGGATTTGGACAGGGTGATTATTAGTTGTTTATCTTTGGTGGCGTGACAGACCTGGATGGGAACCGGCGCGCCTTCTGGAGAGATGTAGGTCACATCTACGCCGTTCACCTTTTCATCTTCGATGCGTGCTAGTGACGGGGCAAGGAATCCTTCCGCTCGGCTCAGGGCTCTTTCCACTATATTTGAATTGTTCAAGCCGATGGTGATTATCATGCTATTACTCATAATGACTTGGGGCTGGCTTTGCCCATGCACTGGCAGCATAGCGAAGCCGAAATCGCCGCTCAATCCGTCCTTGATCAAATCCCTGAAGTCAATACCGACTTCGGCAGGGATCTGCTGCTGACCTTTCTCTGCCGCGTCACCCATCATGTCCAGATATGTTGAGGGGACGGTTCCTGCTGCAAATGCGAAGGAATCCCCGGGCAGCAATTGGGCTGTTTTGACGAGCCCTAGTTGCTTGCCCCCATTTTCAGGCTTGCTGGTGGTTATCGCCACAGAATTAAACCGGACCCCATTGGATTCGAACACTAGAGCTCCCGCTGCCGCTTTATAACTGTCTAACAAGGATTTTAATTGAGTGGGAGCCATTGGGTTATCAAGGTCAGCATTCTCCATAAATCGGGCATAATCCATATAGAATGTGGCGGTCGAGCCGGCTGGCAGCGCGGCCATTGCTTTCTGGTAGTCTAGGTTATCGGAAAGGTTGCCAGTAATATGTCCGGCGCTTAGGTCAATCGCGTCTTTCACAGTGTCAAGGTCGTTTGACAGCAGCAAGAAACCATCACAAATGGCAAATGCCATCGAATTGGAACCGGCGGCATGGCTGTAAATCTTAACTCCGGATTGGTCGATCTCTATAAAGTCTCCTCTGGTCAGTGAGGTAGGGCCTTGTTTTGCTAACTTGTAGACGAAGTCCTCGGATCCCTTCGGGTCCTTGGTCTTTACGGCTAATAAGAATGCGGGATCTTCCGTACCGTTCCCGAAGGAACTGACTATCACCGCTGCCTCGGTTCCTACCCAGGGCTTAACGTCGTTTTCAAAGGAGAAACCGTTATCCCCCATTTTGCTCTGCATTTTGTCTAAGAAGTCTCTGAACTTCGGAATGGTCATGTAGATTTCACTCAGACCCTTGATATTCCTGATCTGAGCAAAGGTAGGGTTAATAGATACAAACATTGCGGAATCCTTTGGCGCAAACTCAACGGCCTTCGGCTCGCCGAAGCCGTAGTAATAGCCATAAGCCGCCCCGCTGAACATAGCAAGGAGAATCACGACCATAATTCCGACGATGATCGGGATGCGTTTGGAAGTCTTTGGCGTGGGGGCTGGCGGCACTGCTTCAAACTGGGTCTGTACAGAAGAATCAATCGAGCCCACCTGGCTAGAGTCCGGGGAATCCGGCGTTCCCGGCACCATTAGCTTCGTCCCACAGTCCTGACAGAATAGTGCGTTGGCATCCGGGGTATCTGTGTTGCATTTTGGGCAGTAGGCCATATATGTACCTCCTTAAAACTACTATTACAGGGGTTGCTAACACTCGGTGAGCCAGTTCAGTGGTGGATGTCTTACCTAAAGTATTGGCCTTTGATATCTATGGCCTGTTTACTTGTTAAGCACCCTCCCGGACGCTGCCGGATATTAGACGGGTATTGCCCGCTGTATATACTGATACTGTAAATTCCACGTTATCCGCCAATTTCCTCCAAGAAACTACAAATAAGTCATGCAGCTCACCCTTGGTGCTGGGCTGTGTTATTCCAGCGCCGATTCTGCCTATATCCTGTCTGACTCTTCTGTGCTGAATTGGTTGATGTTTTCGTCAACTTCTTTGATGTTGATTCCAAGTTCTTTGATCTTATTATAGAGCGAGGTTCTATGAATCCCCAGAATTTCCGCTGCCATCTTACGACTGCCGCCAACGAACAACAAAGCATCGATAATCGCCGCTTTTTCGGCTTGTTTCAATGTTCCTTTAGGCTGCACAGTTTCCTCGGATGCCAATGACAATGCAGCTGCAAGAGGTATCAATTTAGGTTTAACTGAGAGTAGGGTACCTACATCGATAAGGCCGCTTGCTTTAACAAGACATGCACGTTCCAGGGTATTGTGGAGCTCTCGCACATTACCCGGCCAGTCATAGTGTTTCAACAAGCTGATTGACTGGGGTTCCAGGCCTGTAATCTTCGTTTTTTGAAGGTATGTTATCATGTGGGTCATATGTTTGACGAGGAGAGGGATGTCTTCTCTGCGTTCTTTAAGCGGTGGTATGTTGATTTCGAATACCGCTAATCTATAGTACAGATCTTCCCTGAACTTCTTCTGCCGCACCATCTCCTCAAGATTCTGATTGGTAGCTGCTACTAGCCGGACGTCGATTTTTCTCAGCTTCTCGCTTCCTACTCGCTCGATCTCCATCTCCTGCAGGACTCGAAGCAGTTTGGCCTGAGTACTAAGCGGCATTTCTGCGATTTCATCAAGAAATATAGTGCCGCGGTCGGCAATCTCAAATTTCCCGAGCTTACCGCCGCGTTTGGCTCCAGTAAAGGCTCCGTCCTCGTATCCGAATAACTCGCTTTCCCAAAGAGTTTCCGGGATGCTGGCACAGTTGATTCGCACAAAGGTCTCCTTTTTTCGCCCGCTTTCATTGTGTAGTGCATGTGCGATCAATTCTTTTCCGGTTCCGCTCTCGCCGGTGATAAGAACCGGGCAATCAGCATCGGCAACCAGCTTGATCTGGCGTTTTATGTTCTGGAGAGGTGAACTTATTCCTATCAGGCTTTTAATATTGTATTTAGCTTTCCAGCTTTCCCTGGCATTTTGGCTGAGGCCGCCGTCATATTCCTTCAACATGTAACGGCTAGCAAAATCGCTGACTTCTTTCATATCACGGAAGACGTCGTAGGCGATAGCTCCGATAATTTGCCCGTTTAAGCGGAGGGGAAGCCGATTGACGATCAGAGTCCCTCCATGCAGTGACCAGATATCGGCAATGTCGGCGACACCAGTTTCAATGATTTCTGGTAATTTTGTATTGGGAATTATCTCTGAAACCATTCTTCCAATACATTCGCTAGGGTCTGAGTAGCCTAGAAACTCGACGTAATTACGAGTTATGGAAATGATTTTTCCCTCGCGGTCAACGATAACATAGCCCTT
Source organism: Acidobacteriota bacterium (assembly GCA_050259595.1). Taxonomy (GTDB): domain Bacteria; phylum Bacillota; class Syntrophomonadia; order Syntrophomonadales; family DTU052; genus JBLNAX01. Next base: position 16,171 of record JBLNAX010000012.1, read on the forward strand.
AAACGAGGCTAAGGTTTCCTCTAACAGCTGAATAAGAGTACGCGTTTGCATGGCCTCCCCCGCTTCCCATGTGGTTATGGGCTTCTAATTCGCCTTTAACTGTTGGGTTTCCTGTTATGTGTATAAATATTAAACAAAATGACACCGTATTGTGTCGATGTTTTATACTTAGCTGCTGTGGTCTCTTAAGAACACCCCCGTTTAATTCTCATTTAGTAGTAGTCCATAAGGCCTGGCATAATGCTTGCAATAAAGATTGATAAGTGTTGATTAGTAGGGGGGAGTGAAATAGACACTAATTAATCTTGAATGAATTGAATTGAAGGGGAAATGGATTCATGAAAATAGGTAACAAACGAATCGTAACCTGTGCGATAACTGGTTCAATCCACACACCAAGCATGTCTGATTACTTGCCTGTCACACCAGACCAAATTGCACAGAATGCTCTGGATGCGGCTAAGGCGGGAGCTTCGGTGGTGCATCTTCACGCGCGCAATCCAGAAAACGGATGTCCTAGCTCTGAGCTCACCATTTTCGAAGATATCATCGACCGTATTCGCGACAAGAATAAGGATCTTATCCTTTGTTTATCTACTGGCGGTGGGCTGGGTATGACTGTCGAAGAGAGAGCTGCGGTGGTGCCTCGGTTTAAGCCTCAATTGGCTTCCTGTAATCTCGGTTCAATTAATTGGGGCGTGTTTCCCCTGATTGAAAAATATCAAGATCAACTGAAGCATGATTGGGAGAAATGGTCAGCGGAGGTCGTCAAGGGATTTGTATTTCAGAACACTTTTGCTGATCTCTTTAAAATGACGGCTTTGATGGAGGAAGCAGGAACCCGTCCGGAATTTGAAGTCTATGACATCGGCCACCTCTACAATTGCGCTTATCTGGCCATGAAAGGATATGTGAAAATGCCGGTTTACCTTCAGTTTGTGACCGGGATTCTGGGTGGCATAATGGCTACACCATATGACCTGATGATGCTTCATCAGACAGCAGACCGGGTGTTCGGTGCCAGGAACTATCACTGGTCGGTCATGGCGGCAGGCAAGAACGAGTTCCCCATGTGCACAATGGGACTTCTGTTAGGAAGCCACGTTAGGGTAGGGATGGAGGATAACCTGTACCTATCCAAAGGGCGGCTGGCGACCAACAATGCGGAACTTGTATCGAAGATGGTGCGCATCATGACTGAATACGACCTGGAACCAGCGACTCCCGAAGACACCAGGGAGATTCTTGCACTGAAGTAGGCGATAGCCGAAATGCGGGATCACTTTGTTGAGCAAATGAGAGGTGAGTGAAATGCCTATTCAGAAAACAGCTGCGGAAATCGCAGAAATGATAGAGACTGGTTCGACATTGATGATCGGCGGCTTTCTAGCGGTAGGTACGCCGGAGAACGTAGTCGATGCGATCGTTGCCAAAGGAACCGGAAACTTGATCGGTATTGGTAACGACACCGCATTTCCTGGTGTCGGGATCGGCAAGCTGGTAAGCGCGGGACTGCTGAAGAAAATGATCACTTCCCATGTTGGTACCAATCCCGAAACGACCCGGAGTGTTGAAAATGGCCGCATGGAACTTGAACTGGTTCCCCAGGGTACTCTGGCAGAAAGGATAAGGTCTGGCGGTGCAGGTCTGGGTGGAATCCTAACGCCAACCGGCGTAGGCACCGCCGTTGCGGAAGGGAAAACGGTTCTGACAGTAGATGGTCAGGAATACCTGCTGGAGAAGCCCATGAAGGCAGATTTTGCGCTGATCCATGCGGAGTGTGCCGATTTGGCGGGCAATCTTCAGTACGTAGGGACTACGCGCAATTTTAATCCGGTCATGGCAACAGCGGCAAAAGTGGTGGTGGCCGAGGTGAACTCGGTTATCGACAGTTTCTTTGATCCCAACCACATACATACACCCGGGATTCTGGTGGACTACATTGTCAGGAGGGATACATAATGGACGCTCGAGACCTGATTGTCTCTCGAATAGCTGTTGAATTAAATGCAGGTGATGTGGTGAATTTGGGAATCGGTATGCCCACTGAAGTCATGAAGTTCATCCCCGAATCAGTAAAAGTCATCCTCCAATCCGAAAACGGCATCATTGACATGGGAGTGCCGCCTGCGGAAAACGAAGTAAATCCGAATGTCATCAATGCAGGCGGTAAGCCGGCCTCAGTGAACTTGGGGGGATCATTCATAGATAGTGCGACTTCATTTGGCTTGATTAGAGGCGGTCATGTGGATGTATGCGTTCTGGGCGCCTTTGAAGTGGATCAGGAAGGTAATCTGGCGAACTGGAAGATGCCCGGTAGGATTGCGGGCATGGGCGGGGCTATGGACCTGGTATGCGGGGCTAAGAAAGTGATCATCGCCATGGAACACTGCTCGAAGGACGGGAAGCCCAAAATCCTGAAGAAATGCACCCTGCCGCTTACGGCGAAAGGGAAAGTCAGCATGATTATAACGGAAAAGGCTGTCATGAGAGTGACGACAGAAGGTCTGGTTTTGGACGAGATCCAACCGGGCAGCAGTCTCGAAGACATCATGGCCAGCACCGAGGCTGATCTTATAATTCCAGATGAAATCGGGGAGTCCGTGGCATAGGGTCTTGTTTAGTCATGTGCGGTCTTAAGGGATGAGTATTAGGAAGGGGGGGATCTTTCGTGAGGCAAGCAATAATGGGTGCAGGATCGCTGGGAACGGTTCTCGGAGCTTTGCTTACAAAGAACGGTTTTGAGGTAGATTTAATCGATACATGGTTGGAGCATGTGCGTGCTTTAAATGAAAAAGGGGCCACTATTACCGGGAAGATGCAGTTGACCGTTCCGGTTCATGCTATAACTCCCGAAGGAATGCAGGGCGAATATGATATCATCTATTACCTGGTAAAGTCCACGGCAGACGACGTGGCCCTGCCCAAGGTTAAACAACACCTGAAAGAAAACGGTTTTGTAGTAGTTATGCAGAATGGCCTGCCGGAAGAAAAAGTTGCTGAGTTTCTGGGGAAAGAGCGGGTAATTGGCTGCCCGATCGGTTGGGGAGCTACTCTATTAGAGCCAGGAGTATCGGAGTTGACCTCTGAATCAGATAAGATGACATATGATATCGGCGAGTTAGATGGCAGTGACTCTCTGCGGTTGAACCGGCTGGTGGAGATTCTAAACCATGCCGGGATAGCACACAAATCGGACAACATTATTGGGAACCGTTGGGCGAAACTGACCGCGAACGCCAGCTTCAGCGCCATGTCGACCGTAATTGGAGGCACTTATGGAGATGTTCTTGATGATAATAAAGCCTTATACTGTGCAGCTAGTATTACCAAGGAAGTGATTGATTTGATGGCTGCTACGGATATTACTCCAGCAACCATCCAGGGAGCGGATATTCGCTTTCTAAATTTCAACTGCCCGGATGAGTACAAAAACCTGATAGCGGTCTATCAAGCGATAATGGCGCCCCACCGTTCCCTGAGAGCAAGCATGCTGCAGGACCTGGAAAAAGGAAAGAACTGCGAGATCGACAGTATAAACGGGGCTATCGTGAAATGGGCAGCTCGTCATTCGTTTGCGACCCCGGTCAACGCTCAGGTTGTACAGATTATTAAGGATATTGAAAAGGGCACTCGCACACCCTGTCGGTCTAATATAGATGACATAAAGATAAATGAAATGGGCTAGTCTTTAGAAATTATGCATGATCTCGGGAATGTGATAAAAATAAAAGCACCGAGCTGACATATAAAGCCGGTTTTTAGGAACCGGCTTATGTATTTCTTGGAAAAACGTGACGACAGAACTGCCCCCATAGTATGGTATGTTTAATTATCAACTTCCAAATCATAGGCCCATCTTGTATATCCGCCCCAGTTCATATATTTGGAGTAGCCATGCTTTTTGAGTTTATTAATGGTTAATTCGACTCTCCCACCTGTTGTGCAGTATAGAATCAAATACCTATCCTTTGGCAGTTCGTGCAACCTGGTTTCGATAGTGCTGTATGGAAAAGATTTGGCGCCAGGAATATGCCCTTTTTTATAATCATTAGCTGGCCTTACATCGATTATCCAGATGTCTTGACGACCTTCATCGATAAGCTTTTTAAGTTCTGATGGTTCAACATAGCTTCTGAGCATTTCACCTTCAGGGCTTACTTTCCCGACAAAAGATGGAGCAATTACTAGTAGGTATACGGCGACAAAGACACCAATAATTGCACCCACCACTGAAGTGAATACCAATGCTTTTCTCAAGCTGCTCATGATATTTTCTCCTTCATAAGACTTTGCTCATATGGTTCCAACCATATTACCAGGCGGGTATGATGCATCAAATAATAAACATGTATCTTCGAACAGTGTTTTGATATGCAGCCCATTGTTCTCCGAATCGATCCTGTAAAGCAATCTCCTCAACAAGAATGATCTTATGGTGTACAGCTAATGCGATCAGAACCAACAACCAGTTGATGGGATTCTGTACATAAATGGCTGACCCCAGCGCCATCAGATACAACCCAAGCAGCATGGGATTGCGGCTGATACGATATATGCCTGTGGTACGAAGAGCTGTTTGGTCTTCTGCAAGTCCTACCCGAAGGGAGAAGGTGCCAAGTTTCATTATCGCGAGTGTGAAAAAGGTAACTCCACTTCCCAGTAACACCACACAAGCCCAGAAAGAGACACTATTGCTTTCGAATATAGATAGATTGACCCAAAACAGTTGAACCAGAATCAGAATGAACGATGTAAAAAGTGAGATTTTACCGATAAAGAACAGCCTCTTATCAATCCCTATACACCCTACTGTTTCGATCTTTTTTTGTCTTTGAATCATTCTTGGAACTACGGCAGCAATAATAAATACGACAAACAGAAGTACAACAATGATCTTACCTTCCATATTTAAATACCTCCCTGCTTATTATTGTTTTGGTAAAAGAAAAGGGTAGAGTTAAATCATAGATATCGGAACACCTGTTGCTTATGTTTCCACCTGAGTGGTTATTGAAGACATGTTTACTGCCCCCTTTCGTTGTAGTTTAATACTCATTAAAATATATATGAATTATATACATTTATGGCCAAAAAATTTTAACAGAACAATTCTGCTATCAATGTTTTCTTGAGTTCGTTTTTCATAGCTTCCTCGGCCTGATCCAATACACTCCCAAGCTTTGTTATAACACGCTCAAGTCTTTCTTCATCGATATCTACTTTCATATCCCTTCTAAACAATGGTTTGCTGCTCTCAATAGCCTCAAAAACGTCATATAGAGTGATTTCTGTTGGCTTTCTGCTAAGCCTGACACCACCGTTGATGCCTTCTTTTGTTATTAATATCTTGGCATTTGTAAGTTTAGTTATGATACTGACAATTGTAGGCCTGGGGATACAAAGAGTCTCGGAAAGTTCTTTGGAAGACACAAATTCCGCACGCTCTAAGAAATTTCTGGCGCCTACTCTCATTGTGATTGCTACTGCCTGGGTAAATGCCAACGAATAGCTCATCTAATGACTACCTCAATCTATTTAAAATAACGGATACTATATATAATACATATATAGTATATGCAATATAATATTCTGTCAATGCATAGTAATTGCGACAGGTGACGGTTCTCTCTGTCGCGCACTGGCCCCGTTAGCAATATCCCGGTCAATCCGGTCTTCGGGGTTCGATGAAGTGTGGTTATATGATGATTATAGGTGGGGTATGGTCAATGATATTTTAGATATTACTCGCTAATATACAACGCAGTTAAGTATGGTGCACTAGGGGAAGTTAATAGAACATCGCATGCCTTCGCTTCCAGTAGTTCGGCGATAGAAGAGTAGTATATGTGACAGATGAATAGGTCTAGGTATTACTTGATTTAACATCCCAATTAGGATAATAATTGTGTATATGATGTCAAAAATTAGGTCAAATGATGTTAGCTGCAAGAAGCAGGATCAGCATTGGTCAATGACAAATTTATTGGAGTATAACCTTAGTAATTTGCATTTGAGGAGGGAAAGCATTGGTAAAGAAAAATGTTCGTGTATGGCTGTCGGGTTTTCTGACGCTGGTGCTGGTTTGTGGGTTGGGAATATTCCCTGCTTTGGCAGCAGATACGGTACAGACGGCGATCACCTGGACCGGAACCTGGGATGCGGGCTCAGCATTTGGAACGATCAATCTAACTCAAAACGGCACCACAGTAGCAGGGACGTATACCCAGAATAATGGAAAGATATTAGGGTCAGTTTCAGGCTCACAATTAACGGCCACCTGGTCAAAAGCCCCTAGCTACAACCCCCCCAATGACAGTGGTTTGGTTATGCTGGTTATGTCCGTCGACGGTAAAACTGCTACTGGTGTATGGAGTTATGGAGCAAGCGACACCAGGCAGAGCTTTACGGCAACCCGGACCACTGTCCTCCCAAGTTCCAAGCAGGAAGCCAAAGTAACCGCAACCGTTAGCGCCAGTCAGACCAATCCCTACCTGCCAATAACGATTACATATGATATTACACCCGATCTAAGTGGAGACTATTATTTGTGTTTTGGACTATCCCCAATAACTACTACGCAGCTGTGGCAGAATAATCAAAATACTATGGGTAACCTACAAGATGCCCTGGGCTTTGAAAAACCTATTGATATCTCTGGTGCTATTAGGCATTTTACCAGCGCTGACTTGGTCAATGGACATTTCAAAGGACAGGCGACGGTTATTGCACCATACCCAACAATGCCTTACTATACGCCGCAGCAACAAGCACAGCAGGCGGCGATGAGCGCAGCTAGTAATCCAATTAATCACACCTCAACTCCTGTTAACGCATCTTATCGGTTTACATTTGTAGGACCGAAACAACCGGCTAGTGGCAAGGAGACCGATAAGAAAATTATCGACTATTCTAGTGTTACTGTCAGTGACTATTCTAATACACAAGCACGGTTTACCAGCACCCCACCGACTGGTCGGGCTTACGGTATGGCAGCCGTGAAATATGCCAGTGCTCCGGCACAGGTTAACGCTTATATTGTTGCAATGCCTGACGGGGATTATGATTATCATCATGCTGAAGGAGCGGCTCACCTTAATGCCCAGACTTCAGGTGAAGTCAATGTGAGCCTGCCTAAAGTCGGGCTTTACCGTTTTCTGATGTTTGACAAAGACAATAACTTACTGGCAGCCAGTCCAGTCTGCAATGTTACGGAACAAAGCACTCCTCCTCCTTCCCAACCACCTGCGACAACAGGGGGATCAACAACAGGCACAAAATCCAGCAACATTATATCACTTGGTGTCGGCAGTCCTAACATGAATATCAATGGTACTGGCTGCGCGATTGACCCAGGTAAAGGAACCAGCCCTACTGTTGTTAATGGACGGGTCTTCCTCCCAATACGTTCAATTGCTGAAGTGATGGGCGGAACTGTTCAGTGGGATGCGGGGGAGAAGAGACTGACTGTTATTACCAGCAGCACCACAATCGAGTTGTGGATAGGGAGAAATGTGGCTCGGGTTAATGGCCAGGATAAATCTTTGGGTGCGGCACCGTTCGTATCCGGTTCTGGCAGAACCATGTTGCCGCTGCGGTTCGTCACGGATAACCTGGGATGCCAAACTAATTGGAATCCCAGCACCAGAAGTGTCACTATTACCTTTGATGGACCGGTTCACCTTCCATCGCAAAAGAACGAGGACAAAGGCAGTCAATCCGCGACCGGCATATGGAGCGGAACCTGGGATACGAATCTTGGCACTGTTACTTTGACCCAGCAGGGGAGCAAGCTGACCGGCACCTCTGATGACGGGACCAAGCTCACTGGAACCGCTTCTGGAGACACAGCGCAGGGAACCTGGACTGATGAAGATGGGAATGGGACTTTCGTCTTCACGATGGCTCCAGATCTGATGTCTTTTACGGGTGATTATACTACCCAGGGTGATGACGAGACTTATGAATGGAATGGTACAAAAAAATAGCTCCAGAACAAAATACTAAAAACACAGCTTTTGATATAAAATAGATAACCCGCATTTGAGGTTTTAAAGCCCCAAGTGCGGGTTTTGTTTTGACACCTAATGGTTTATATAAGTTTCAGATCGATTACCGGGTACCAGTCCAAGCCGTTGTTTCCCAATCACCGGTAGTGCCGTACCTGTACTTGCCGGCGAAGCTCTTTCCGTCGGCGCTCAGGGCAAACTCAAAAGTACCGGTTTCTTCTTGTTGAGAAGCATTTGTTTCGGTCCAGGTGCCTCTCAATATACTGCCGTCAACTGTTACATTAGTGATCCGGCCGTTCCGCCAAGCATATGTACCGGTTATCTGGTCTCCAGAAGAGATCAGGGTCATAACGAATTTAGCCTCACCCCAGGTGCAGTTCCAGGCTCCCGTCCAGGGGCTGGCTGCTGCTGGTTGAGAATTCTGTCCCGTAGTTGCGGGTGGTGTACTATTATTACTGGTTGACGGAGTTCCTGTACTCACAGGCGGAGTTGGGGGTGTTTGCGGTTTGCGCTGAGTCACAGGAATCTTGCCTTTGCGCACGCCCTTCCAGTCTGTGTACCAGACATTGGAGCCCTTATAATTCCATTTCGCGGTAAAAGCTTGGCCATTGGCGGCCATTGTCATGACAAAACTTCCCGATTGCCCGGTCTCTATCCATGTTCCGGTTATTTGATTTCCTTTGGCTATACCAGTTAGTTTTCCCTGTTTCCAAGTATATGTACCTACAATTTTGTTGCCTGATTGGGTAATCTTCAATTGGCCATAGGTAGTGTTCCACAGGCCGGTCCACTTGACTGCTGTGGGTTTAACGGCCAGTGCTGAGCCACAGCTTGCCAGACCGAAAGTCAACATGAAAGTCAAGATAACCAACAATGAAACGGATTTGCTAGGTTTTCGCACTATATCGCCCTCCTAATTTTTTTTGAGTAGTGTACTGCATTTGCATTTACAAGCCTACCCTTAATGGTTGTAGAATTTCTTACCATATAAATTACATTATCTAACAGGTAATTTTCAATAGCTATAAGGATTAAATTTCTTTAACATACGGCTTTCTGATGCCTGCATGCTTGATCGCTCAACCTCCATTATTACTGTTGGAGATTTCTATTCTGAGTCATTAAAGCTTAAAAACTAGTTTATACCTGGGTATCTGCAGCGTATCAAATCCTATAACCGTTAACTTCCTGTTTTCGCGCAGTTCAGCATTTAGAGCATCCATCATGATGTCTTCCTGATATACCGGAACATGTTTGATCGGTATTGTTTTTAGTTGTTGTTCAAGCTTGTCCTTCGATGTCCAGTTGCCCATAGTCTGTGGCGTTGCATTTAACCAACTGTTGACTTTAGGAAGCAGATCCATTACATCCAGAACAGTGGTTGTGCGTGGATAGCAAAGGCCGAGAACCCCCGAAGTAAAATCATTAGAAAGCTCTGGATCAGTGCTGTAATAACGAAGGGAATTGACACCAGGAGCATTTATGAGTCTATTCAAATCACGGTCTTTAA
>JBLNAX010000013.1:0-88342 GCA_050259595.1 Acidobacteriota bacterium
AAAGGAAGGGTTCGCTAGATAGACTATATTTGTTTTAAAGCGAGGGGGTATTTCTGTGAAACTTTCGGAACTGCCATCTGTTGATGAGGTGCTCAATGAGACAGAGATCGCCGACCTTATCGAGGCTTATGCCAGACCTATGGTGGTAGCTGTTGTTCGAGAGGAACTTAACCATCTGCGTCAGGTTATAAAGACCGCCGGATCTGGTTTGACTCGTGGTGAGATTCGGGAATTGACAGTCAGCAGTGTTATCGAGCGCATAACCAGTCTGGCAGAAGGAAGCTTGAAGAGGGTAATCAATGCCACCGGGGTAGTTCTGCATACCAACCTGGGAAGAGCAGTTCTCTCGGCGGATGTGGCTGAGCACGTCAAGCTGGTTTCACAGAGCTACACCAATCTGGAGATAGATTTGGACGATGGTACACGCGGTTCTCGCTACAGTCATGTCGAGCCCCTTTTAAATAGAATGCTGGGCTGTGAAACGGCATTAGTCGTTAATAATAACGCCGCCGCCGTTTTGCTGGCTCTTAATACATTGGCTCAGGGGCAGGAGGTTATCGTTTCTCGTGGCCAGTTAGTGGAAATTGGGGGTTCTTTCCGTATACCAGAGATTATGAAGATGAGCGGTGCTACTCTGGTCGAAGTAGGAACGACCAATAAGACATATGTCAGTGATTTCGAAAACGCCATTACCGATAAAACCGCCCTGCTGCTAAATGTGCACACTTCAAATTATAAAATAGTAGGGTTTACCAACGAAGTAAGCCTGGAGGAAATGGCAAAGTTGGGGCGGGCGAGGAACATCCCGGTGCTCCATGATCTAGGCAGCGGTATCATGCTGAATATGCAGCGGTGGGGGCTCTCCCATGAACCGACCGTTCAGGACAGCCTGGCTGCAGGAGTAGATATCGTTACTTTTAGCGGGGATAAGCTTCTAGGCGGGCCCCAGGCCGGTATTATTGCAGGAAAACAGGAATATATAGATGCAATGAAGAAAAACCACCTGCTGCGTGCGCTGCGAGTGGACAAGATGACCATTGCCGCGCTGGAAGCAACGCTGGCTAAATACTTAGCACCCTATCCGGAAAAGCATCTGCCCATTCTCGGTATGCTCACCATAGACCATAAAGATATGCGCACAGCGGCTGACAAGATGGCCGGAGCGATCAAGAAAAGAATTCAGAAAGCCAATGATCAAATAGAAGTTGAAGTTACCAAAGCTATGGACATGGTGGGTGGAGGCGCCTATCCGACAGAAGAATTGCCGGGTTATGCAGTCTCTATCAAGGTTCCAGGCAGCGCTGAAGCTTTAGCTGTCAAGCTGCGCACTGGCAATCCTGCTGTCCTGACACGAGTTCAGAACAATACCGTGATGCTACATGTTCGGACCCTGCTGTCGGGAGACGAAGAAGCCATTCCCGATTTGATCAGCTTAGCATTAGAGGAGGCCAGTTCTTGAAAAGAATCGTAATCGGTACCGCTGGGCATATAGATCATGGCAAAACATCCCTGGTACGGGCCATGACTGGTATTGACACAGACCGTTTAAAAGAAGAAAAGAAACGGGGCATTTCCATTGAGCTCGGCTTTGCGCCGTTAAAGCTGCCAAATGGCGAGCAGGCTGGAATCGTCGATGTGCCTGGCCATGAGCGGTTTATTAGACAGATGCTAGCCGGTGCTTTTGGGGTGGATTTGGTCCTGCTCATTATTGCCGCAGACGAGGGAGTCATGCCACAGACGCGGGAGCATCTGGACATCATTCAACTATTGGGCATTGAACAGGGCATTGTGGTCCTGACCAAAAAAGACCTAATAGACGAAGAATGGCTGATGATGGTCGAGGAGGATGTCAAAGAATATCTGAAGGAAACGGATGCGGCTCAGTGGCCGATAGTCCCTGTTTCGTCCGTGACCGGGGAGAATATAACTGAACTGCTCCAAATGATAGTGGAGATCTCGGCTGAAGTGCAGGAACGGCCATCCCTGGGCAAAGTGCGTATGCCGATCGACCGGGTATTTACCATGACCGGATTTGGAACGGTGGTCACCGGCACCCTATGGTCGGGGCAGATCAGCTTAAACGATTCCCTTCAGGTGCTGCCCTGGGAGAAAACGGCCCGTGTGCGCACACTACAGGTGCACAATTCCAAGGTCGACAAAGCTCTGGCCGGTCAACGTGTGGCAGTCAATCTGCAAGGAATTGAGGTCCATGAAATACGGCGGGGCAATGTCCTCGTTACTCCTGGATACCTCCAGACTTCATACCGCATCAATGCTAATTTGCGACTGTTAAAGTCCAGTCCGCGACCACTGAGAAACTGGGCGCGGATACGATTCCACCTGGGAACGGACGAGGCTATGGGGCGCGTGGTTCTGCTGGACCGGGATGAGCTGCAGCCGGGTGAATCGGGTTATGTTCAGCTGGTGTTGGAGAAGCCGGTGGTAAGTGCTAAAAATGACCGCTTCGTGGTGCGCTTTTACTCACCGGTAACGACTATCGGCGGCGGCGTAGTCATCGATCCCAGTCCGCCTAAACAGAAGCGTTTTAATGAAGATGTATTAAAGCAAATGGTAATTCAGGAGGAGGGGTCGCTAAAGGAAGTAGTCCTGCAAGAGCTGGAACGACATCCTTTGATGGCCAAGGAGCCCAATGAAATAGCCAAGGCAGCTGGAGCCAGCCTGGAAGAAGTGGGGGCGGCGCTGGCTGAGCTGGTTGAAGAAGAAGAGATCTATAAGATCATGGTAGATACTAAGAGCTATTCTATTTGTGCAATTGGGATGGATCAGGTAATTAGTAAGATAACTGGCGTATTGGAGGAATATCGCAACAAATACCCACTGCGCAAAGGGATTGCCCGAGAGGAGCTGCGGACCAGGTATTTTAAGGAGTACCCGACCAAACTCTTTAACGCGCTTTTAGGAGCACTGGCCGAAAGGGGATTTGTTTACTTGACCAGTACTCATGTACAGCTTTCCGGGGAACCGATCCAAATCGGGGAAAATGCACAGTCGGCAATAAGGTCAGTTATGGACATATTGAACCAGGAACCGTTGTCGCCCCCAGGAATAAAGGAGCTGCAGGAGCTGATATCTTCAAAAAAGGAAGACCCGGTGGAACTGATAGCATATCTAGAGGACCAGGAGCAGATCGTAAAAGTAGCAGAAGGCATGTATTTTTCTCGCACCGCGCTTGATGATGCACGGGGTAAGCTGGACCAGCATTTTACGTCCCAGCCAGAGCTTTCATTAGGTCAAGCCCGTGATATTTGGAATAGCTCGCGCAAGTACACACTGCCTATTCTTGAGTACTTTGACCGCATTCGATATACGAAGCGGATGGGCGACAATCGAGTTAGGTTCGGGAAATAATCTATTCAAAGCAGGATTTAATGACAAAAGAAGTAAATGGATTTGCTAAGATCAAGAGTCTTCTATAAAATATAATCTGTACCTTAATATTGGAGGCGGATCGGTCCTGGTGGGTCGCCTGGACTTCAAATCCAGTATGCGCGGCGGTGATCCCGTCGTGGGTGGGTTCGATTCCCACACGTCTCCGCCAAGAAAACAAAAGCCGTTTTGTGGAATACACAAAACGGCTTTTCTGTCTCAAAGGGATCTCATAACGTCAATTCAGTTCCTGCCACAGTTCGCTGTTCTTATCGATAAAATCCTTTACATCATCAAACTTGATCTTGAACTCCGGGAATCCAGCCGCATAGCAGGTGTACTGGTACAGCTGGAAGTACATGACAAATCCATCATCATCCAAATAGAACTGATCATCAGGCGTTATCGATGTGAAGTTTTCTATTTGACCATAATCTTGAGTAGCATATTCATGTTTGATGATCTTATTTATTGAAGCTGTATAATCAGCATCCTTTTTAAAAAGGTCTTTTAATTGATAGATGCGGCCACTTGTTAGGTTTATAATAAATGATTGGCGCATAGTCAAGCCATGAGCGGCACCATCACTATACATATAATTATCTATTGTTACTCCCAACAGGTTGCCTTTGTGATAGTCTACGGTATAATCTATGTCTACTTGGGTAGTCGCATCGGGCAGCTCCATAGGAAACTGGCCTTTTATCCAGGTATTGATCTTCTCGCTCAGTTTGATATCTTTGATGCCAACGATCTGCGGATAGTATGCCTGTAGGCGGCGAAACTTATATTTCTTTTCCACCAGCGAAAGGCCATTGTCTAATTTCAGAGGAGACTCTTGGCTCCAAACAGTTTTGCCTTGCAAAGTCTTCAGGGACTCACGCATATCCTGTGTTACCCGGAGCAGGCCGTTTTCGTAGGAAACCTCTGATTCGCGGGGAAAAGCAGCTATAGTCTTGCCTTGTGAGTCAATGACCAATCGCTTCTTGACGGTCTCAACAACACCATAACCTCCTTTAAAGGGTTGAGCTGATTGGTATTTGGGGGCAATGGCAAATTTACCGGTCTTATCGATGTAGCCCCAGCCGGTTTTGGCTTTCATATCCAGGAGTCCGGAGCTGAAGCCGTTATATGATATTGTAGAAAATTGCGGCGTGATGACCATCTTGCCATCTTTGCCGATAAATCCCCATTTTCCCGCGACCTTGATTGCCGCTAAGCCTTCTGAAAAATCGGCAGCTTCATCGTACTTCGTTGGTATGACCGATTTGCCGGAATGGTCTATATATCCATACTTATTGTTGAGCTTTACCAATGCCAGGCTTTCACAGAACTTATTAGCTGATTCATACTGAGCTTTGATGACCACCTTGCCCGTCTTGTCGATGTATCCGTACTTGCCATTCTGGCTAAAGAAGGCCAGACTTTCATTAAAATCGCCAAAGTAGTCACCGGCTAGTTTTAGGGCTACTTTTCCCTGACGATTAATAAAGTACTGCTGAGTCTGGTCAGATATCAGGGCCAGTCCCTCATGAAAATCGCCAGTGTTTCGCCTTTTATAGTCAATAACCAGTTTGCCAGTGGGATCGATAAAGCCGTAGCGTCCGTTCTTACTGACTAGAGCCAGGCCATCGCTGAACTGCGAGACGGATTCGAAGCGGGGTGGGATGATCATTTTCCCATCCTGGTTGATGAAGCCACCCTTCCCATAAGACCATACCGGATAAAGGTTATCAGTTCGGGTTGGAGAAACCGCCTGCTGGCCGCATCCGGGCAGTAAGGCGGTTATTGCAAGAATGGTCATCAATAGTGCCATCCAATAAGAAATTCGACGCAAGTCTACACTTCCTTTCCCAATCATGCACCTGAAGAGGTCTAAGGAGTATCCTGTTTGTTTTGACTTAAGGTAGGCATGTCTAATGGATCATGCTTAAATTGTACACCTTTTGCCATTAAAAATGAAAATACATGAGATATTCGCAGGCCGATTTATCAGGCCCTCAACTTTATCATTACCATTGGAAAGTGTTATAATCTGGGGTAAGAATTGCTAAGGAGTGGTCTGGTGGAATTAAATACCCTAGACTGGATCTTGCTGCTGGTAGTGCTTATTGCGGCGGTTTCGGGGTTCAGAAAGGGATTCGTTAAATGCCTGGGCGGCGTGGTGGCAGTGGTCGCTGGGACTGTATGTGCTCTTAGCTTTTGGGACCCCGTCACCATGTATCTGCAGGACAATTACCAGCTGATCACCCTGGTGTCGCAAAAAATAACGCCTAATCTGACATTGCCGACTTTTGATAACATTGAGGGCTTGGTCCCTACTCTTTTCGATTCGGTCAGTTATGCTTATCAAGGTCTGGCTTATCATGTGGCACGGTTGATCGTATCGGCAGGGGTTTTTATTCTGCTGGCTTTCCTGGTCGGGTTTTTGATCAGGTTTCTCTGGCGGCTGCTGGAGATGATCTTTGAATGGGGTATCTTGGGGGCGGCTAATAAGATCACGGGATTGTTGTTTGAGGTGACCAAGGCAGTGCTGATCATGACCCTTACTATTGGGATCGCCACGCCTGTAGTCAATGCTCTATCCCGCACCGAAGTCTCAGAAGCGGTCATTGCACAGGGATATATTAAAGACTCTGCTCTAGTTCCTTACTTGGAAAGCTTATATGAAATTATGGGCAGAATAAGTGGGATCGATAAAAAAGATAGTGAAGGAGGCAGTACTTTTGGCGATCAAGGAAGATGAACGTAATGCCTGGCTAAAACTGACCGATCAGGAGCGCAAAGAGGCACTGGGTATGGCCGACGAGTACCTCCATTTCTTGAATACTGCTAAGACCGAACGGGAAACCGTTTCCTTTTTGGAGGAACACCTCACAGCCAACGGTTTTATAGCATTGCCCAGTGTGCAAAAGCTTAAAGCCGGACAGAAGATTTTTATCAAAGAAAGAGACAAGATAGCGGCAGCTGCTATTATTGGCAAAAAGCCGTTTATCGACGGACTTAATATCGTAGCATCACACTCCGATGTACCCCGTCTGGATCTTAAACCGTCTCCATTATATGAAGATTCGGGATTGGCCCTCTTTAAGACCCATTATTACGGCGGGATCAAAAAATATCAATGGACCGCGCTGCCCCTGGCTTTACATGGTGTGGTTGTCAAGAAAAGCGGAGAAAAAGTGGATGTGCGGATCGGTGAAGATGACGACGATCCGGTGTTTACTATAACTGATTTGCTCCCGCATTTGGCAAAGGACCAGATGGAGAAGAAGATGAGTGAGGGTATCACCGGTGAGGGCCTGAATGTACTAATCGGCAGCTTGCCAAATACCAAAGGGGATAAGAAGGAAAAGGAAAAGGACCGGATCAAAGCCGCGATCAAGCAGCATTTGCAGGCTCGATACGGTATAGATGAAGAGGACTTCACCAGTGCTGATCTGCAGGTGGTGCCGGCATTGAAAGCACGGGAGATAGGTTTTGACCGTAGTATGATCGGAGCTTATGGCCAGGACGACCGCATCAGCGTGTTTACCTCACTAAAGGCTTTGCTGGATGTTGAAAAGCCCCAGCGCACTGTCATGTGCGTATTCGCCGACAAAGAAGAAATCGGCAGTGTGGGCAATACAGGTCTTAGATCGTATTTTATCGAGAACGCGCTTTCCGACCTGATGGAAAAGGCCGGTCCCGTGGACTATCACCATATCAGGAAAGCACTGCGCGCATCCCATGCGCTTTCGGCGGATGTAAATGGTGCGTTGGACCCGAACTACGGGGAAGTCTTTGACAAGATGAACTCAGCAAAAGTAGGAGAAGGCGTTTCCGTGACCAAATATACCGGCTCGCGCGGGAAGTATGATGCCAGCGAGGCCCATGCCGAGTTTGTAGCTGCTATTCGCAATCTATTCGATGAGAACGAGGTTCCCTGGCAGATAGGTGAACTGGGCAAGGTCGATCAGGGCGGCGGTGGTACTGTGGCACAGTTCCTGGCCCGTTACGGGATGGATGTCCTGGACTGTGGAGTGGCTATTTTGGGCATGCACTCCCCCTATGAGGTGGCCAGCGTGGCTGATATTTACGCTGCTTACAAGGCATATTTGGTGTTCATGAAACATTTTAAATAGGAAAAGTTAAGGGGAGATTGGAGTGACCGAAAACATTCGGCTCACCCAGATGGTGCGTGCCGCGGGTTGAGCTGCCAAGTGGGGTCCGGGGACCCTTCGTCAGATCCTGGATGGGATCCAGGCCGGCAGCCATCCCGATCTTTTGGTGGGGTTCAGCACTGCTGATGATGCCGGGGTTTTTAAGCTAAATAGTGATACCGCTCTGATACAGACAGTGGATTTTTTGACACCTATGGTGGATGATCCCTATCTGTTTGGCCAGATCGCGGCTGCCAACGCCCTTAGCGATGTTTATGCTATGGGCGGCTATCCTCTTACGGCCATGAACATTGTCTGCTATCCCAAATGCGACGATATAGGCGTCCTTAGTGAGATTCTGCGGGGTGGGGCAGACAAGATCAAGGAGTCGGGGGCGATCCTGGTCGGCGGTCATACGGTCGATGACAATGAACCCAAGTATGGCTTATCGGTAACCGGGATCGTTCATCCTGAGCGGGTGATAACGAATCAAGCAGCACAGCCAGGTGACCGCATTTATCTGACTAAGCCGCTGGGCACAGGCATCATTGCCACCGCTATAAAAGGCGAAATGGCCGGGCCTGAGGCAGTAGAGGCGGCGATCAAGTCAATGGCTTTGCTAAATAAAAATGCCTGTGATGCCATGGTCGAGGCGGGGGTCAAGATGGCCACGGACCTTACTGGTTTTGGACTTCTGGGTCATTTAATGGAAATTTGTGACGCCAGTGGTGTGAGAGCGCGGGTGTTTGCGGATAAGCTTGAGATTTTGCCTGAGACTGAGCGACTGGCTGCGATGGGGTTGGTTCCTGAAGGAGCCTATAACAACCGGGAATATTTGCAGGACCGAATAAGAATTGATGATTCATTAAATGCAGTTATTAGAGATATAATGTATTCCCCTGAGACTTCTGGGGGGTTGTTGATAGCTGTCGCAGCGGATAGATACGGGGAACTAGAGAGTGCATTTAGAAGGCATAGCGTAGATTGGGTGTTTATGGGACAGTTCCTGGAAGACGGACCTAGCCAAATTGAGGTGGTAAGGAGTTGATTTCGTGGACAACGTGGTGGATGCCCGGGGGCTTACCTGCCCGCAGCCGGTTATCTTAACTAAAAAAGCCCTTGAGCAGCTGCAGGACGGATATGTGGTGACTGTGGTCAATGACCGTACAGCCCTGGAAAATGTGATCAAGCTGGCTAAAAGCATGGCTTATGAAGTAGATGTTGAGGAAAAGGGCGAAGAATACCATATCCATATCGGTAAAGGGGTAGATATGACAAGAGCTGATCTGGATCATTATGATGGTGTAACATTCGTTATCAAGAGTCAGTTTCTAGGGGAGGGCGACAGCGAACTGGGCCGAACCTTGATGAAGAGTTTTTTCTATACCCTGACACAAATGGGGCGTGCAGCCTCAGCCATCATTTTCATGAACAGCGGAGTGGCACTTTCGACCCAGGGTTCGGAAGTTATAGAACACCTGCATGCTCTGGAACAATCGGGGGTCGAGATATTAAGCTGTGGGACCTGTCTGGATTTCTATAATCTTAAACAGATGCTCATGGTCGGTCAAGTCAGCAACATGTATAATATTCTGGATAAAATCTGCTCCGGCAATAAGGTGATAACTCTATGATCAATAAGGCGTTAACGTTTATAAATGTGAATGGTCTGGTGAATTGGCCGCTCATTGTCGTTAAGCTGGTAGCCATAGTGGTGGCTGCTTATGTTATTCATAAGATAATAGACCAAGCTATTGTAAAGGCTATGGCCGCTCGGCGTGGTGGTGCTGAAAGCTTAAATCCGAGGTTGGCAACGCTGACCTCACTCACCCAAAGTATCATAATGTACATAGTATATTTCGTAGCGGGCATTCTTTTGCTGCAGGTACTGGGGGTAAAGACCCAGTCGCTGCTCGCCAGCGCCGGTATTTTGGGGCTGGTAGTTGGCTTGGGCTTTCAGAACCTGATCCGTGACCTGGTATCCGGATTCTTTGTGATCTTCGAGAACCAGTATTCGGTAGGTGATTACGTTCAGATCGGAGCACTGTCAGGTTTTGTCTCAGATATTGGACTGCGTTCCACCCGGCTTACTGATCTGGGTGGCGAAGTACATACCATACCCAATGGGCAAATCAACACCGTAACCAATCATACCCGCTCTAACCGTAAAGCTACTGTTGACATCAAGATCCCCAACACCGAAGATGTGGATCGTGTCATATCCGTGTTAACCGAAGTGGCGGCAAAGACGGCGCAAGATTTTGATTACATAAAAGATGGTCCGTCAGTTCAGGGCGTGGTAGATCTCTCGGATGCTTTCATGGTCATTAGGCTCACGGCTATGACCATCCCTCAGAAACAAGGGGATATTGAAAGAGAACTCAGGATCCGTATAAAACGTTGTTTTGACCGGGAAGGCATTGGAGTATATGCCAAACCGGCCACACCTCTGTAGAAGGGGGAAAGACTATGGAGTTAAAGAAGTTTAACCTTGGTGACACCGTAAAAATGAAAAAGAAGCATCCCTGCGGGGGTTGGGAATGGGAAATTACTCGTATGGGTGCCGATATTAAGATACGCTGTTTGACCTGCGATCATCAGGTCATGATGCCGCGCTCCAAGTTCGAGAAGGGTATGGTCGGTGTGGTATCTAGTAAAAATATAGATTAACCGATTCTGCCAGCCACAGCATATATTGGTTACAGGATAAGGCTTTTATCTCTCAGATAGAGGGGGATGGCTGTGGTTATTAGAAGTGTAAGCAATACAAGATTCAAAGAAGGCGATCTGGTAAGTGTTGCGTCTTTAGGCGAGAATCTGCAGTTTTGCATAATAGGGTTCAAGGAAAATGATAAAGGCGAGAAAACTGCGATCCTAAAAGGGCTATTTAATCAAACGTTCATTATCGAAAAACCTGTCGCTGAGCTTACCAACCTTTTATTACGCGGGAAACTTTAACCTTGTGTTAATGGGAAAATACTGTTATAATTTTCTCCGTATCCCTGCCCCTGGCTAGACTAGGGGCCATAGTCCATAGGGAGGAGGTGACAATGTGCGCTCTTACGAAATGGTGCTGATTCTGAATCCTGAGCTGGCAGCCGAAGAAGTTGAAGCTATGCAGACCAAGGTGACAGATATTATCGCCCAAAACGGAGGAGAGTTCACGGAGTACGACGTATGGGGTAAAAGAAGACTGGCCTACGAGATCAAGGATTGCCGCGAGGGAATCTATATCCTGGCCTACTTCAAAGGTGCGACGGAAACCGTGAAAGAGCTGGACAGAGTCTTAAAGATTCAAGACAGCGTACTTCGCCACATGATTATTCGCAAGGACGAGTAATGAGGAGAGTGACCGGATGCTGAACAGGGTTATTTTAATCGGTCGTCTAACCGCAGACCCGGAGCTCAGGTACACACCCAACGGAGTTGGTGTCTGCACCTTCACTCTCGCAGTTAACCGCTCTTTTTCGAACCAAGCTGGCGAGCGAGCTGCCGACTTTATTGACATAGTTACCTGGAGACAGCTAGCTGAGACCTGTGCCAATTATCTTGGCAAAGGCAGGTTGGTGGCCATCGAAGGCCGTATCCAGGTTAGAAATTATGAAACCCAGGATGGCCAAAAGCGGAAAGCCGTGGAAATTGTAGCTGATTCAGTCAAGTTCCTGGAAAGAGGTCAAGGTCAGGGTTCGCCCGCTCCCAGTGAGCGCAAGAAATCGCATGAAGGCGATGGATGGGAAGCACTGGGCCGGGAAGTCGAAGTTGGCGATGTGGACATGGTGGAAGACGACGAAATACCTTTTTAGGGAGGTTTCGAATTGAAAAAGGAACGTAAGCGTAAAAGGCGGCAATGTAATTTTTGCGCCGACAAAATAGAGTTTATTGATTACAAAGATGTGCCCAGGCTGCGCCGGTACATCACCGAAAAGGGCAAGATTTTGCCCCGCCGGATAACAGGCAATTGCGCTCACCACCAGCGCCAGATAACAGGCGCTATCAAACGAGCCAGAACGGTTGCCATGTTGCCTTTTATATCTGAATAAGACTAAAAGCCGCGGGAAATCCCGCGGCTTTTCCTTTTGGAAATAGCATGCTTCGCTATCTCTGCTAAACAGGCCTTGTTCGCTTCCGGGAAGGAAAATCCCGCCAGGTTAGCGAATAGAAATATATCTTAACCCGAACAGGGGGATAAAAGTGTTGGCAAGTATGAAAAGTCAGGTCGATATTGCGAAAAACATACGTATTATAGAGTGGCTAAAGGCCGAGATGGTCGAGTCAGTTGCGATACTTTTCAAATCATTGCTGAGGACCGGAGACGAGGCGGTCAGTGACTGCCTGGCCACAATCATCATAACCACATATATTCTTGGCAAAAGAGTCGGTGTAAGTTTTCCGCATATAGACCTTAAGGTTGAGAGCAAGCTAAGGTTTAGTATCAATGAAGCCCATGAAGTAGAAAAATGGTATGGAGACCTTTCTGCTTTGCTTGGGTATCTGGAGAATCGCAAGAAGTGAGAATATTTTTTGCCGTTTTTGGGTATGCAATTGCCCTTTTTATACTCTGCCTGGGGATAATCCGCATTCCAAACCTGGAAAGCGTCTGGGCGATAATGGTGACAGTTTTGTTGGTAGTAGCCGGACGCCGGGGGAAAGCTTGGCTTTTGCTCATCTTGGTTGCCATCTGTCTAGTAGCGATTCCGTCTTATGGGTATCATTCAATTGCCTTTTTGCTAGTTTCAGCTATCCCTGGTGTAGCCATGGGGTTGGGTATCAGGCATTGGCCCAAGTTCTCCCAGGTAATGGCGCTGGGCTTTGCTGGTGCCGCAGTGGGGCTTGGCATATGGTGGCTGTATCTTCACTCTCATGGAGCGGCTGTGGGGATGCACTGGTTTGAACAACTGTATGCTGAGATCTGTAAGATCCTCCTGGTAAAGCCTGAATTTAAAGAAATGAACGCCCGGCAGAGTATTACTATGGATCAGGTTCAACTGATAATGAAAGAAATATCGGAAAGTTTGTCCCGGGTCCGCTATGGATTCTTCGTTATGCAGGAATGGGTCAAGGTATTCATAGCCCTATTGGTGGTAAGAGTATTGAGCGACTCGCAGAAACAGCTCACCGTCAGGCCTTTTAGCCAGCAGCAAATGGCATGGGAAATCGACTACCTAATAATTGCGGCTTTTGCGTTGATATTGGCCGGCGGTCAGTGGAACCTGGCTTGGGCCAGATTGGCTGGAACTAACATAATCTTCGTTCTTGCGCCGATCACGGTGTATTATGGATTAGCAGTTGCTGTTTTTCACATATCCAACTGGAAAATGAATTTCTGGCTGATTATCGGCTTATCACTATTCATTCCATTATTGATCATTACGCCATTTTTGCTACCACAGTTCTTGATATTTTTTGCGGTACTTGGTATATTTGACCCGCTTATTGATTATAGAAATTTCGAACACCAGAAGGAGGATCCTGAATGAAAGTTATATTACTGGCTGATGTTAAAGGACTTGGCCCCAAAGGTAAGGTTGTGGAAGTGGCGGACGGGTATGCCCGCAATTTCCTTCTGCCGAAGAACTTAGCGGCGGAAGCGACTGAGGGTCGTATAAAAGAGCAGCAAGCCCAGGACAAACGAAGTGAACAGAAGCGTGAGAAAGAAGAAGACAAAGCACTTAAGCTCAAGAATGTTGTTGATAATAAAACAGTAACCATCAACTCTAAATGTGGAGATGGTGGCAAACTGTTCGGTGCTATCACTTCCAAGGAAATTGCTGATGCGCTAAAGAGTCAGTTGAAAGTCGATATCGATAAGAAGAAGATAGAGATAAAAGAAGCCATGAAACACCTAGGGGAATATCCGGTCAAGATCAAGATCCACCACTCGATAGTTGCTGACATAAAAGTGCTTGTTGAAGAACAAAAGTAAAATGGTTTTCTGATCCATGAGATGTGTATATGTTACTCTCGGCTCCGTTGCAGAAACGGTGTCCTGCCTTTGTGTTCCCTTTATTGACACCTTTGTTCCTACCTGCTAATATTACTTTGTTGACTCCATAGACCGGAGCCACAGGAGGTGAGCCTGTGTCCACATTAGTATTGATGGGCGCCCAGTGGGGCGACGAAGGCAAAGGCAAAATAACAGATTTTCTGGCTGAACAAGCAGATTATGTAGTAAGGTATCAAGGCGGAAGTAATGCCGGGCACACAGTTGTAGTCGGCAGTGATAAATTTCAGCTGCACCTGATTCCATCCGGTATTCTGTATCCAGAAACAGTATCGGTAATAGGCAACGGTGTGGCATTAGATCCGGTTATATTGTTGGAAGAGTTGGATGGCTTAAAGGAGCGGGGGGTGGACATCTCCAAGCTCAAGATCAGCAGCCGTGCCCATGTGCTTATGCCATACCATAAGACCTTTGATGAATTGCAGGAAGTGGGATCCCGTAAACTGGGAACCACCAAACGCGGTATAGGACCTTTATACGCTGACAAGATCAGTCGTACTGGTTTCCGGGTTATTGATATGCTGGATGACCGCTATTTTCCAGAAAAACTCAAACTGATCGTTGAAGAGAAGAATACCATACTGGAAAAGATTTATGATCAAAAGGGTTTTGATTTCAAGCAAATGCTTGACGAGTTTAAATTCTATGCAGAGCGCATGCGTTCAATGGTGGTTGATACATCGCTGCTGATCAACCGCGCAATCGATTCTGGTAAGCGGGTGTTGTTTGAGGGAGCTCAGGGGACATTGCTCGACATTGATCACGGTACATATCCTTATGTAACATCTTCTCATCCAGTAGCTGGCGGGGCTTGTGTTGGCGCCGGTGTTGGCCCGACTAAGATCAATAGGGTCTTGGGGATCGTTAAGGCATACACTACCCGGGTGGGCGATGGACCTTTCCCCACTGAACTGCATGATGATGTCGGTGAGGCTATCCGTAAACGCGGTGATGAATTCGGTACTACCACCGGGCGCCCCCGGCGCTGTGGTTGGCTCGACACCGTGGTTCTTCGCTATGCAGCGCGGGTCAATGGCTTGACCGATATTGCGATTACCAAGCTGGATGTTTTGGACGAATTCGATAAGATAAAGATCTGTGTAGCTTACCGCTACAACGGCAAACTGCTCGAAGATTTTCCGGACAGCCTACAGGTTTTGGATGAATGCGAACCGGTCTACATCGAAGTTGACGGCTGGCGGGAAAGTCTGGAAGGCATCACAAAGTATGATGATCTGCCGGGCAATGCCCAAAGCTATATCGAGCAGATAGTCAAGCTGACCGGGGTCAACCACTGCATGGTGGCGGTCGGTCCAGACAGAGCCCAGACCATAGTAACGAATAGTCTGTTTGACTAGAATTTGACAAACATTATTCGGGCATAATCCATTATAATAATAGATACAAGTTTTGGGGTGATTAGCTCAGCCGGTTAGAGCGCTTGCCTCACATGCAAGAGGCCGTGGGTTCGAGTCCCTCATCGCCCACCATTGAAGACAAAGCCTTCCGAGATTTCGGAAGGCTTTTTGTATTTGTTAGACATTATTGAAGCTTCACCTTGCCTGTTAATGCAGTTTAACAATATGATTATTGAAAGAGCCGTCATACATTCATATACTGAGGTAGCTGAGAATGGATTACGAGGAGAATACATATGAATTGTCCCTATTGCAGTTCGGAAATCAATGATAACAGCCACTTCTGTCCGTTTTGTGGTAAAGAGCTTGTCAACGAAAGAAAGTGCGCATATTGCAGGACGGTGTTGGCAGACAACCAGGATACTTGTACTAAATGCGGCACCCGTGTGGGATTTCCAATGGCATCTGCAGCTGTGGTCGACCCTGGCCAACCTGACCGGAGTGAACCTGTTTATCAGACAATGGACCAAAATCAAACTGTGCGCTGTACATACTGCGGACAGCAGATCCTGGCGGGGCAGCCCTATTGTACAAAGTGCGGCACCCGAGTAGGGCGCATGACAGAACCCGTTGGGCCAGTCACTACCATGTCATCTCAGATGAATTCGCCTGTACATCCACCGAAAAGTGGATACGGAAATAAGGCGGCATTTACCCGAGGCGCCTATGCCGGGGTGGGAATGAGGTTTTTAGCTACGTTTATCGATTGCATAATAGGGTCGATCACCTGGTTTATCATGATGTTTACTGGAGTGGTCATTTTGGTTATATATTTGGATATAAATTACAGCAGAAAACCAATTGACAGTGAAACGGGAATAGCTGTTCTTATTTCAACACTGGTGTGGTTTATTATAGGGGTGTTTTATTACATAGGTTTCGAGGCATTGGCTGGTGGTACGCTGGGCAAGTTGATATGCGGAATGAGGATATTAAGAACCGACGGTTCAAAAATAGGATCGCGAGAAGCGGCATTAAGAACTGTGGCAAGAATAATCGACGGTATTTGCTTTTACCTGTTGGCTGCACTATGTGTCTGGTTTACTGACAGCCGCCAGCGTTTGGGCGACATGATGGCTGATACGGTCGTTGTCTATAAGAAAAAGATAGATTTGAGCCAAGCTTCATTTGCAATGAAGCAATATTGATATAAGAACTTACTCATTCTTTTCCACGACTAGAACTTGAACCAGCCGCAGGGGTGGCTTGGTATTCAACCTGCGATAAACTGAAGCAGAACGAAAGTATTTTGATAAGCCTGCTCTGATCAATCGTGGTTTGACAGGCTCGTATCCAAAGGGCTGAAGGATCACCTTGACCATTGTACCGACAGCTTGTTTGTTAAAGTCATTGGCCAGGTCGAATTCGGCTTGCTGGCCAAAATTGCCCTCAAGATCTACGATAACAGCGCCCAAGGCCGGATGCCCGGCATCAGAAGACAGAATCATCTTTTGGATGTTGGTGAGATCGGCTAAGAAATCGAAAATGCCCTGAGCTGAGCTGTTACCCTTGAGTCGACCATATTTACCATAGGCATCTAGGAAATCATTAAAGTCAAGAGTGCCGTTTTCATTCATCATTATCTCCTCAAAACTAAGTCTCAAAAATAAGTCTTACTATTAAGGCTATGTATAATGGTAGGCTTTGTCAAGTGACACAATGAGAGAATCGTTGGCCGGTGTTGTGGAAACAACCCCTACCTTGACAATAGCCGGACTGATTCTTACAATTATAAGAGCCCGGAGTTGTGGTGTAGTCGGTTAACATACTGGCCTGTCAAGCCAGAGACCGCGGGTTCGAGTCCCGTCAACTCCGCCATTTTGCCTCGGTAGCTCAGTTGGTAGAGCAGCGGACTGAAAATCCGCGTGTCGGCGGTTCGAGTCCGCCTTGAGGCACCATTATGAGCGGGATTAGCTCAGTGGTAGAGCATCGGCTTCCCAAGCCGAGGGCCGCGGGTTCGAATCCCGTTTCCCGCTCCATACTTATTCTTCATCCGGTAATCAAGGGGTGAGATCATGGGTAAACACGTTAACACAATCGT
Organism: Acidobacteriota bacterium; assembly: GCA_050259595.1. Classification (GTDB taxonomy): domain Bacteria; phylum Bacillota; class Syntrophomonadia; order Syntrophomonadales; family DTU052; genus JBLNAX01. Next base: position 16,990 of record JBLNAX010000013.1, read on the forward strand.
TGCGCCGGTACTTAAGAAAGGCGAAAACACCAACTGCAGAGAATGCCAGGCATCATGCCAATCAGCCTGCAAAACATCATGCACAGTTGGCAATCAAGTATGTAAGAAATAAACCCGTCCGACTAATGACAAAAGCGAATCTCTGCGTTATTAGAAACCCCCGTTTGACGGCGAGCTGTTTCGCCTAATGCCGATGGAATCGAATCTGAGGCTTGCCGACAGATGAGCAGCGGCCAATCAACGTACTCATCAAAACGCCTGACGGCGCAGTGTCGCGCCAAATGCCGTAGGATCGAATCAGGCGCTTACAACTGATGAGCTACGGCTAATCACGGGGTTTCCTAATGCCTTGACCTTCACTCTTGTCATCAGCCTGATTGGTTAGTAACGTAACCCGTGTAACGCGGGTTTTTTCTTTTTTTGCTGTGGGACAGATGTGTTCCGCTGGGCTAAACTGTTATCCGATGATGGATAGTTAGTTAAAAAGAGGGAAATAGCCAGTTTGTAGCGAATAGACAACAAAAATATAATCACACGAGCTAGCTTTCTTTGAAGTAATCATTTCGACCGCTCTTCTTGTTTTATTTGTTTTCCTGAGAGGCTTACGGAACAAAATCATATCCGGGGGGTTTATTGATGAGCGATAGCCAGCAGGTCGTTGGCCACCTAACGCGTCAATACAGTATCAGGACCCTGGTTCTTTGCGCTTTGGGCAATGTGTTCTTTGGCTCTTTGTTCTGCATCTGGTATCATGTTGCGGATTTGCAGACCTGGATACTTGTTGTTGTGGCAGCCATGGGCGGCGGCGTGGTTACAGCCGCGATCACGGTGAAGCTCAACATCAAGAGGTTCTTTGTGCCTATGGGGTTGATGCTGCATAATGTAAGTACAGTCGCTAAGGGTGATTTGAGGGATAACCTGTCCCAACACCATTTTGAGACGATGGATATCATGCGCGATGCACTGAGTAAGATGGACACGGAAATCGTTAGATTGGTTTTTATGGTAACAGCTATTACGGGTGTAGTCGAGCAGTCGGCCAAACAATTAGGCGATGAGACGACTTCGACTAATAATGTAGCTAGGGAGGTTTCACTGGCTATCGCTGAAGTGGCCAAGGGCGCCGCCGACCAAGACCTGGCGCTTCGCCAAATCGTCGAGGAGACCGAACGGATAATAAGTAACATCAATATAATCGAAGAAGAGTCCAAGCAGCTTGCAGTAGGTTTTGAACAGGTCAAGGGCAGTATCGATGAAGGCTCTAAAGCTATTGACCAGCAGCATGAGCGCTTGGAAAGCAACAGGCTGGTGATCAAGCAGATCAACCAGGCCATAACTGATTTGGCTCATAAGTCGCAAGAAATTGGCAATATCATGGAGACCATTTCGGAAATAGCTGAGCAAACTAACCTGCTGGCCTTAAATGCATCTATTGAAGCGGCTCGCAGCGGCGAGCGCGGTCGCGGCTTTCAGGTCGTCTCTCAACAAGTGCGGAAATTGGCTGAAGAATCAGCACGGGCTGCGGTGGAAACCGGCAAGCTGACCGAAGGCATTAAAAAGAGTATACTGCAGGTCAAAACCGAAGCGCATGTGGCCGAAGAATCGGTCAGAGGGCAGGAGGAAGCCATCGAAGATAACCAGAAAGCCATTAAATCGGTTTTCACCAATATTCAACAGATATTGGGCAGCCTTTTCAGACTGTCCGATCAGATTACCGATATTTCTAAATCGATCAATGATATGCTGGTCTCAGTGAGTCATGTTCGCGATGTGACCGCAAAAACTTCCGATGGGGCCAATAAGATATCCACTACCGCCACCCGCCAGGCTGGGATTATGGAGCAGATCAAGGGGAAATCGATCGTCCTTTTACATGATCTGGTTGAAGAATTAAAACAGACTACCAGCAAGTTCTCATTGCCGAAAGACTTGCAATTAGAAAAAGGGGCGGAGATAAAGCCCTTGAACCTGGATGAATTAAAAGCGGTTGCCAAGCATTATCGAATCAAAACAGTTGTTTTTGCCGGGATCATGGGAACCGTTCTCTTCTCCTGGATCATTGCCCTGGTTGGGCAAGTTAATAATACTGAAGGATGGATCAAAGCTATTATTTGTACTGCGGCATCAGGAACGATTCTGGCCATCATTTCTACCTCCAATAATATAAAGGATTTCATTTTCCCAACGGCGGTTTTGGTAGAGTTTGCTGATGGTGTAGCCCAAGGTAATCTGAACCGCAACATAGATCAGCAGACAAGAATGGGTAAGCTGGAAATGATCAAGGTCGAGTTTAATAACCTGCTTTCGGAAATGCGGGCCATTGCCAGTAATGTAAGAGACCACTGTATCGAGCTCCATGACGAAGCAGCCAAGACTGTGGATATGGCTAATGAAACCTCTGTCAATGCTCAAGAGATAGGCATCACGGTGGGAGAGATCGCTCAAGGTGCTACTGACCAGGCAAGTGGTTTAACAGATGCTTCGGCTGAACTTAGTCACATATTTAGCCATCTGGACTCCATAATGGGAACCATTTCACAGTTGACGCAATTCTCGGCAGAGACAGAGAGCACAGTTGACAATGCCTCACAAAATGCTGCTGTTCAAAAGAACAAAGTTGAACAAAATATGGGAGCCATCAATAAGGTGGCTGATGCAGTACGCGACCTCGAGGAAAAGTCAGCAGCGATCGGTCAGATAGTCGAGGTTATAACCACCATTGCTAGCGATACCAACCTATTGGCCCTGAACGCGGCTATTGAAGCGGCTAAGGCTGGAGTCGAGGGTCGGGGATTTGCAGTGGTAGCCAGTGAGGTGAAGAAATTAGCTGAAGAAACACTGGGTGCTGCCCAGAAGATATATGATTTGATAGAGGATATTCAAACCGGGACCAGAAAAGTAGTATCCGACATGGAGAATGCGCGCCAGGCCTTAAAGGACCAGGTCAAGGCGGTATACTTCAGTGAGCAGGTTCTGGAACAGGTCAATACACAAATGGGACCGATCAATATCAAGACTCGTGAATTGATCCAGAACTGCAACATAATGAATGGCGCCACCCAGCAGATCGCCCGAGATATCGAGAGTATCGCGGCGGCTAGCCAGGAGACGGCTGCCTCATCGCAAGAGGTTTCCGCTTCATCAGAAGAACAGGAGAGATTAGTGGAAAGCATGAAACATAATATGGAGCAGTTCGCAGTTCTCACAGACAAGCTTTATCGCCGGCTCTCCCGGTTGAACCTGGCCTAAGTAAGTTAATTGAAGATTATTAAAAGAACCCCATTTGGGGTTCTTTTTTATGGAATCAGAACACATTGTCGTTGATTTTCTTTAATTGCTAGACAATTTATTTTCCTATAGAAGGTAATTTGTAAATAAATAGAGAAATATACGCATATCTGCGTAATTTACCTTTTGGAAATTGTAATTTTATAAATGATTTCATTTGTGTTTCGAAGAGGAGGCAAAGACATGAATGATAGCCGGCAGCAAGTAGCTCGGTTGATTCGTCAGTATAAATATGTTACGCCTGTAGTATGCATGCTTCTCAATATTCCCTGGGGATTGCTCTTATGTTGGTGGGCTGGTATCACTGGGGAGCATCGCACATACACGGTCATCATGGCTATGGCTGGCGGTATAGTAATAGCGTTACTGGTCATCCCCCTTAATTTAAAAAGGTTTTTTAAACCAATCAGCATTATGTTGGATCATGTTATAAATGTTGCCGATGGTGATTTGCGAGAAGATCTGGAAAAGTACGATTTCGATCATTTGAATTTTATGAGAGATGCGCTGAACCGCATGGTGTTTGAGACCAGGCGGCTTGTTTTAATGGTCAGTGTCATCAATGGCAATGCCGAAACTAGCGGTACCACACTGCGTGCGGAAGCCGAGAACACCAGTGTAGCGGCGTCCGAGATCGCTCGAGCTGTCAGTGAAGTGGCCAATGCCAATGGCGAGCAGGACCAAGCCCTGCAGTTGATCATTACGGAAACTGACCAAATAAGTACGATTGCTGAGCGTATTACTGGTCAGGCCCTGGCACTTGTTACAAATCTTGATGAATCTAAGGTGATTGTGAATAATGGTGTGGAGATGGTGCAGCAGCAGAAACAACACATGCTGACTAACCGCAGAATTATCAATGAGATAAATAAAGCCATATCAGATCTTTCTGTTAAGTCCCATGAAATAGGCGAAATCATGCAGGCCATTTCAGAAATAGCCGCACAGACAAATCTTTTGGCGTTGAACGCATCGATCGAGGCGGCACGCAGTGGTGAACGCGGGCGTGGATTCCAGGTGGTAGCCCAGCAAGTCCGAAAATTAGCCGAGGAATCAGCTCGTGCGGCAGTCGAAACCGGAAGCTTGACCGAGAGTATCAAAAACAGTATCAAGCAGGTAGTATTTGAAACGAAGGTGGCTGAGGAAACGGTCCTGGATCAGGAGGTAGCTATTGGCGAAAGCCAGACGGTGATCAGTCAGGTCATGGATGATATTGGTGTCATTATTGCTGACATCAACCTGCTGTCCCAGGGTGTTGAAGAAATAGACTCGGCAATCAATCGTATCGAGACCACCGTTCGGGACACTTCGGCGGTAACCTCACAAAACACGCAGTCATCACGGGAGATTGCTCTTACTGCTGACGAACAGGCCCGTTTGATGGACAAATTTAAAATGGGTTCAAATTCACTAGGGGGACTGGTTCAGGAGCTCAAGGAGCAGGTAGCCAAATTCAAACTACCTGCTGGTTTTGACTGGAATAATGAAGTGGAATCCAAACTAGTCAGTGATGAAGACCTTAAAAACATCGCTAGAGTTTACCGCAAGAAAACAGTTATTTTATCAGGTGTGGCGGGCATGATCATCTTTGCCCCTTTATTATATGGAGTAAGTGGTAAGCCTATATTAGCTGGCTTGGATACAGTTACCTTGATTAAGGCGACCATAATAGCTTTTATGTCAGGCTCGTTAGCTGCAATATTGTCGGCAACCAAGAATATCAAAGGCTTTATAATGCCCATGGGGGTAATCGCCAAATATGCAGACGCCATAGCACAAGGGGATCTCAGCCAACAGATTGGACCAGAACATAAAATGGGTAGCATAGAGTTCGTCCGTAATGAATTCAACAATCTTATTCAACATCTGGATCAAATCTCCCAAAGCATGAAAGACTGCTGTGTGCGCCTGCACAATGAGGCTGGTGATGCTCAAGGACTCGGTAATGAGACTGCTGTCACCGCCCGGCAAATGGCTACCAGTATCAACGAAATCGCACAAGGCGCTACTTTCCAAGCCCAGGGTATGATGGAAGCATCGGAGCAGGTCAATGAATTGTTCAGTTCACTGAAAAACATTGAAGAGTTCACAGCTATACTGTCAGTCCATTCCACAGAAGCGGCAGAAGTGGTGGAAAAGGGAGTCGCTAATACAACCGTTTTGAGGTCCAAAGCCGAACAGAATATGGGGGCAGTTAATCGTGTAGCTGCTGCCGTTCGTGATCTAGAGGATAAATCGACTGCCATTGGGCAGATCGTTGAGGTTATCACGGCGATTGCTACTGACACCAATTTGCTTGCCCTTAATGCAGCTATAGAGGCTGCCCGGGCTGGCGAAGAAGGTCGGGGCTTCGCGGTCGTAGCCAGTGAGGTTAAGAAACTGGCTGAAGAGACACTGGCTGCGGCAGAAAAGATTTACGAACTGATTGGGCAGATCCAGAATGGGACAGAAAAAGTGGTCGGTGATATGGAAGCAGCCCGGAAATCATTAGAAACTTTGGTGCAGGCCGTTTTCACCAGTCAGAATGTCATGGAACAGGTAGCCAACCGGCTGGGTCCTATCAGAAAAGAAACCCTTGTGATCATAGATGATTGTCAGGTCATGAACTCATCCACCGGGAGAATAGCCGGAAGCATACAAAGCATTGCGGCTGGTAGTCAGGAAACAGCAGCTGCTGCTGAGGAGGTACTGGCATCGACCGAGGAACAGGAACGGTCGGTAATCGGCGTTAACCAGAACTTGGAACAGTTTGCCGACTTAACCAATAAGCTTTATAGCCGTCTGCTCAAATTAAAGGTCAGCTAGAAAAAGAATTCTTATATCAGCGTAGAAAAGCCCACCATTAGTGTGGGCTTTAATTTTGGCTTGGGGATATTAGGTTTGCCATAAGCCGTATTTCGGCTAGAATTATATGTGTGATACGGAAACAGGCTCTCTGAAAGGTTGGTTTTATTGTGGACAGCTTGACCCATCTCAAGAATTATAATTTCTCGGCCAATATTCACCTTGTTGAGATTCAGGGCCAGTACCTGTTGTTAGATGTCAATTCAGGAGCGATCCATGTGCTCGATGAGGCTGCAGTCAGTTTTGTTAAGGGTTTACAGGAGAACGGCGGAGATTGGGATGCAGCCCGCACATCTTGCCTGCTCCACTTTGCTCCCCAAATAGTAGAAGAAATCGAGCAGGAGCTGCGGGAATCCATGAACAGCGGTTCTTTGTTCTCTGTGGAAGATGACTTGTCCACATTCAGTTATGAAGGAGCCGTTCCCAAAGCCTTGTGTCTTAACGTGGCCCACGCCTGCAATATGCGCTGCAAATACTGTTTCGCTGGCCAGGGGACCTTCGGGGAGGAAGCCATGCTGATGAGTCGGGAGACTGCTTTCCGGGCTGTGGACTTCTTAATTGCAGCAAGCAAAGAACGCCGACACCTAGAGATAGATTTCTTTGGCGGTGAACCGTTGTTAAACTTCGATGTGCTAATAGCCACTGTGGACTATGCGCGTCAAGAGGCAGCCCGTTCGGGTAAGGAGGTCGCACTGACCCTGACCACCAACTCACTGGACCTGGATCAGTCGGCCAGCCAGTATCTGATCGATGAAGGGATCGCCATCATTGTAAGCCTAGACGGCCGGCAGTCAGTCAACGACTACATGCGTCCGGCGGCTGATGGCAGTGGTACCTACGAACGGGTGCTGGCCAATATTCGCCGGATAATAGATATGAGTCCAGCAAGCTACTATGTCCGTGGCACCTTCACCGCACACAATCTGGACTTTGCGGAGGACTTCCGACATCTGGCTGAGCTCGGATTTACCAACATATCCCTGGAACCGGTTGTGGGCGGAGAAACTGGAATCTTGATTCAAGATCAGCACTTGCCGCATATAATGAAAGAGTACGAGAAGATGGCAGATACTTTGCTGGAAATGCGAGGCCAAGGTCGGCATATAAATTTCTTTCATTTTAATCTGGATATGAACCGTGGGCCCTGCTTATCCAAGCGCTTGACGGGCTGCGGGGCCGGTGTTGAGTATCTGGCCGTAACTCCGGCCGGTGATCTTTATCCCTGCCACCAGTTCATCGGACACCAGGAGTTTCGCATAGGAAGCGTATTGCATGGTGTACAAAATCCGGAGCTGGTGAACAAGTTTGCACATAATACTCTGTTAGATAAAAAATGCCATAGATGTTGGGCGCGTTTCTTCTGCGGGGGCGGCTGCCATGCTAGTGCGTTCTTTGCTAACCGTGATATAAGCGTGCCGAATGAGATAGCCTGCCAGATGCATAAGAAGCGGTTGGAATGTGCATTTTACCTGGCAGCCAAGACAGGAGGCGGTTCTGATTAAGAACTACCTGGCTTTTCTTAAAGTAGGGTTCCTAGGCTTTGGTGGCGGAGTAGCTATGCTGCCCCTGCTGGAGGAGATCGCCCGTGATCAAGCCCAGATAGATAGTGACGGGTTTGTGCAGATAGTGGCCATTTCCCAGACCTTTCCCGGGCCTCTAGGAATCAATGCAGCCGGAATTCTAGGTTACCGTATAGGCGGGTGGATGGGCGCAGTACTGGCTATTCTGGGTATAGCCATACCCAGTTTTATGTGTGCGGCGGCCCTTTTCTACTTTCTGGGGTCGGTGGCCAAGTACAAATATCTGCAGGATGCGCTGCAGGCTTTAAAAGCAGCTCTTGTAGGTGTCGTTTTTGGAATGGTTGCTAATTTAGGGCGAAAGAGCTGGTCGGGAGTAATCGAATGTATGATAGGAATAGCGGCGGTGCTGCTATTTTACTTTTGTAGGGTAAATCCTATATGGCTACTGATAGGTGGGGGTTTTTTAGGACTAATACTACTATCCCACCGGCAGGAGGTGTAGAAAATCTTATACACTCGTGTTTTTTTAACATTACTGAAGATAGGACTGTTGGGTTTTGGCGGTGGCTATATGATGATCCCGCTATTTTTCAGCGAAATGACTATTCGTCATCATTGGCTGACCCATCGCCAAATGTTTGATATAATTGCTGTTTCGCAGACCGTTCCCGGCACTCTGGCTACTAACACAGCGACCTTGATCGGTCTGCATATGGGCAGTATTCCGATCGCGATCGTGGCGGTACTGGGAATTATCACTCCATCATTGTTTTTTGCCTATATCGCTGATAAATATGTGGTTCCACATCTAGATAATCCAAGGGTGCAGAGTACATTAAAGGGCTTAGCAGCAGTGGTAGTAGGTATAATCCTGGGAGCCGGCTTGAACCTGATGAAGGCCGCAGTCACTGATATACCAACGACTGCCATATCAGTAGTGGCGTTCCTTCTGTTTTTCTGGCGGCGAATAAATGCGGGAGCCGCCATGATAACGGCATCTTTGATCGGCATCGCGCTAATTAACATTTATTAGTGGGAGGAGATTGATTTTGACCGTCGAAACCTTAAAAAGCGTCCCAAAATGGCGTCCTAAACTGTCAGAATTGGAGATCTTATTATGCCAAATATTCTAAGAAAGAAGGAATATCTGCTTACTGCAATAGGATTTGCGGGCTTAGCGGTGATAATCCTCCTTATCCTGGTGCTTCAGGGAAAGACAACAGCATATAGTGTGAAAATCAACGATAAAGAGATCTTGATAGCCAAAGATTCAGAACTAGTCAAGGACCATATTGCCAAAATATGTACAGAGGAACAAAAAAAGATAGGGCACAAAGTCAACTTGACCGGCAGCATTACATATGACACTATGTTAGTCGATGAAGACAAGCTCACCAGCACAAAACAAATCTACCCCATTCTCAAACAAGCTCTTCTGTTAAAAACTAGTGCCGCCGCGATCGTGGTCAATGGCAAGCCGGCGGTATATGTTGCAGATGTTGCTACTGCAGAAAAGATACTTAAAACTCTTAAAAACGACTACTCATCATGCAATTCCCAGGAAAAAATCGATAAATCAAGCTTTTGTGAAGAGGTAAAAGTTAAGAATTGTAAAATCGAAACAGAATATGTTTATCCATCAGATGAGGCCCTCACTCTGCTGAAGACCGGGACCAGAACCCCGATCATCTATACTGTTAAAGAAGGCGACTCCCTATGGGTGATCGCTCGTTTGCACGACATGCATGTTTCCGAGATCAAGGAAGCCAACGGGCTCAGGTCGGAGAACCTGCAGCTAGGGCAGAAACTTGCTTTAAGTGAGACCAAGCCTTTTGTAAACGTGGAGACGGTTATCAATGGGCGAGAGACGGAGACCATCCCCTACGAGACCCGGATAGTGGTGGATCGTTCTCTCAAGTATTTAACCAAAGTGAAACAAAAGGGTGAGGATGGCGAGAAACAGGTCGCCTATACTCTGATAAAGCGCAACGGTCAAATCACGCAGAGAAAGGTCTTATCACAGGAGGTAACCAAAAAACCGATAGACCAGATAATCGCCCGCGGTAAAAAAGTTAAACAGCCGGTTATGGTGGCTTCCCGTGGTAGCTTTATCGGCGGATTTTCCTGGCCTATATTCGGCAGCATAACCTCTGGATATGGATCACATAGAGGGCATACAGGCATCGACATAGATGGCGAGACTGGCGATCCTATCCATGCTGCCAAGAATGGGGTCGTTGAATATGCAGGTCGTGATGGCAGTTATGGTCTGATGATCATAATCGATCATGGCGGTGTAAAGACCCGCTATGCTCACTGCTCCAAAATACTGGTCAAAGCAGGTCAATCAGTCACTAAGGGTCAGACTATAGGCAAGGTGGGGTCAACTGGCCACAGCACTGGATCGCACCTCCACTTTGAGGTCATTCGCGGAGGGTCATTTAATAACCCCTTACGTTACCTTAGATAACATCTATTAGAAAGAGCCATAACCAGCGGCATCCACAGGGTGCCGCTTATTTGTTTGCCAGGGCTTATCCATTAATTGCCGCGTCCTTTGCCTGTCCCCAGGTAGTATAATAGGGGGCGGGAAGGGAGAGGCATTGTTGTGTTGGGGACGAGAACACTGCAAATGCTGGTTAAACTGGTATCTGGTTTAACCATTGCATTTTTGGTAGTATTAACTGTGAGTTTGGTGCGGTCACCGCGCCAGGCTATTTTTGGAATCAGTCGGTATTTGTCCAGAGAAAACACCAGTATCCGGACAAAGGACCTGAGCGAAGTCAGGACACCGCATTTCACAATCAAATATCACGATGAGAATAAAACCAGTATACCTATAATAGCCGCCAATGTTGAGGAGATCTATGGCCCGGTGACCAGGATATTCGGCAGCGAACCGAATGAAAAGACACTCATTGTAGTTTATCCTGACTCAGAAAGTTTGGCAAAAAGTTTTGGCTGGGATAAGAATGAACGGGCAATGGGCGTATATTGGGGTGGGACCATTCGTGTTTTGGATCCCCAGCAGTGGATCAACGCTGGTGATGTCAAAATGGAATTTACCAAGCAAGGGCCCATGGCCCATGAGTTTACGCACCTTATGGTCGACTATTATACACAGGGAAATTATCCACGCTGGTTTACTGAAGGAATTGCTCAATATGTGGAAAGAATAATAACAGGATTTGAATTCTCTCCGCCATTCAGTTATAATTCTCAATCAGTGACATATTACGATTTCACAGCGATGGAAAACGGTTTTGACACTCTTGACCAGAGGATCGTGTATTGGGAAAGTCTGCGGGCGGTACAGTATATTGCCGATAAATATGGTGAAAAGACACTGTTCTCAATAATGACCAATCTCGGTCTAGGGTATGAAATGCCCACGGCGTTTGTCAAAGCAACAGGTGTAACATTTGTCGATTTTGCTCAAGATTTTTATACCTTTTTGGATAAAAATCCTCAATAATAATATTTAAAGGCGAACTATGAACGGGCGAGGAGGTACATTGGTGCAGAATACCCTTGTAATTGAAGGTGGGCACCGCCTGTCCGGCAGTGTCCGGGTAAGCGGGGCCAAAAACGCAAGTCTAGTCATAATTGCCGCCAGTATCATGGCCCATGGCAAGACGGTTTTGGAAAATGTCCCTAAGATCAAGGACGTAGAAGTCCTTGTGGACATACTTAAGCACATTGGAGTGAAGGTTCATTGGAATGGGGAAGGGCTTCTGGAAGTCGAAGCCCCTGACAATATGATCCCGGAAACTCCCTATGAATTGTCGAAAAAGCTAAGAGCATCCAACCTACTGCTCGGTTCATTGATGGGCCGTATGCGTGAGGCTCGGATCTGCTTGCCAGGTGGCTGTGATATCGGGTCGCGGCCGATGGATCTACATCTCAAGGGACTTCAGGCTATGGGAGCCAAGGTCAGCCTGGATCATGGCTTTATTGAGGCGAATGCCACCATACTGCAGGGAAGTCGGGTATACTTGGATTTTCCCAGTGTAGGAGCTACCGAAAACATTATGATGGCTGCTGCAACAGTACCTGGACAAACCACTATTGAAAACGCGGCTAAGGAGCCGGAAATCGTAGACCTGGCCAACTTCCTAAATGCTATGGGAGCCAGGATACGAGGAGCCGGAACGGACCTGATCAAGATCGATGGGGTCGAATACCTCAAAGCGACCCGCTATGCGGTCATACCTGATCGTATTGAAGCTGGAACTTTTATGGCGGCCGCCACCATAACCGGCGGTGACATTTTGATAGAAAACGTTATTCCTACGCATCTGCATCCAATAAAAGCTAAGTTGGAAGAGACCGGGGCGATAATTACATCAGAACAAGGCGGCATAAGGGTCAAAGGGACAGGCCGTATCCTGCCGGTCGATATAAAGACCCTGCCCTATCCTGGTTTCCCCACTGATATGCAGTCGCAAATGATGGCACTATTATCTGTTGCTCAGGGAACCAGTGTGATTGTAGAAAACATTTTTGAGAATCGTCTCCAGATGGCAGATGAGATCAAAAGAATGGGTGCCAAGATCAAGGTCGAAGGCCATACAGCGGTAGTAGAAGGGGTCGATAGGCTCAACGGTGCTAAGGTCAAGGCTACCGACCTCCGAGCCGGAGCAGCACTGGTGCTAGCCGCACTGGTAGCTGATGGGGTAACTGAAATCGAATCAGCCCAATATATTTATCGCGGTTATGAGAAAATCAAAGAAAAGCTGACCAATATAGGAACCAAAGTACTTTCATAGACTATTGACAAATTCGCAGGCGTATGACGGAAGTGAAGGTCAAGGCGTTAGGAAAGACAGCGATTGAGGCGTACTTGGGGTACGTTGATTGAACGGGATTTTCGAAACAACGCAGAGATTCGCTTTTGTCATACGCCTGATTAATTATTGGGGAGGACAATGTTCACGACAGTGCCCTCCTTTTCTTTGCTCTTGATTTGAATATTGCCGTTCAGGCTCTCTACGATCTGTTCACAAATAGTTAGACCTAGACCTGAACTGCCCTTGTTAGTCGAGAAGAAAGGTTCGAAGATATTGTCCATCAAATCATTGCTGATGCCCATTCCGCTGTCGGCTACCTGCAGTGTTGTCGAACCCCGGCCGCTAAGGGTCTTGATGGTAAGGACTCCTCCGTTAGGCATAGCATTTAGTGCATTGGAAACCAGATTCGTCAGCAGCACTTTCAATTTATCCTCGTTAGCTCGGATGGTGGCCAGGCGCTTGTCCAAATACAATTCGATCCAGATATTGAACTGCTGGGCCATTAATTCTATAGAGGGATAGAGATCAGTGATTATCTCATTGATGTTGACATGATAAGTTTGTCCCAGATAATTTTGCGACAGCATCTGAATGTCCTTGATAGCCAACTCGATGTTTACGATCTCATCATCCAGCAGCTCCCAGGGTAAATCGTCCGGCCGATTCTTGTATAGTTGAAGAAATCCCTTGATAGTTGTCAGCGGGTTGCGGACCTTATGTACGGTTTCCTCAACTACACTGGAAATAAGGCTGATCCGCTCACGCTTGTTATGCTTTTTCTGCCAATCGATGAAGGTCATAGTGCTTTGCATGATGGCGACCGCTCCGATGGGAGCTCCTGTGTTGTCCAGCAGCTGCTTGGTGTCAACTAGATAGGAGCTCTTTTTGCCATGCCGTTCCGGTGAATTGATAGTAATGCCGCGGTAATTGGTCCCTTCAAACATAGTAGTAAACAGTAGGCTGGACAAAGCCGGGAGGTGCTTATCGAGCACGTTTACCGACCTTCCCTCATAACTGGCAGATGAAGCGCGTAAGATTTGTTCTGCGGCTTGATTGACCACATTGATCTTACCGCTGCCATCGATCACGATGGCTGGCCAGGGCACCTGTTCTAGGACCGCATTAGCCAGGCTTCCTTGAGTCGGTAATGACTTTACTTCAGGCTCGGCTACCAGGATGATCCTGCTGCTGCTGACATTAACCGTTATCTCAAGCGGCACACGGATGCCGGAACCATTATATATACTAACTCGGTAATTCTGAATATTGCAGGGGTTTTTTCTCCAGGAACGGACCTTCTCATACTCTTCGGCTTCCAATACCTTGCGCAGTAGTGATGTGATGCTGCGACCAAGTATTTGGCCTAGCGGCATGGCCAGTAATTCTACCATTTCCTGATTAACATCAGTGATATGGCCGTCGACGTCGATCAACAACGCACCAGCCGAAAACCAGCGAAATCCGCCTGTTTGGGTGGGATATTCTAAACCATATGGCCGATTATTTGACACTTGTACCAACAGTTTTCCCCCTTCTGTTGGATTGCATATCAATTTAATACACTTCGCACTATATTCCACCAAAACAGGGGCTATTCCTCCAACGAAAGATGACTTATTTTGTTCTAGAATAGGGTTTTGGCGGGGGTGGTTGCCATAATGCCCGTATAAATCGGAATTTTCAGGCATTAACAGTCTTTTGAAAGGAGACTTCCCGCGAAAAAACCAATAAATAGGATTAGTGCGCTGTGCCGTGTGATGGCCGATTCGACGGGATTTGTGGGAAGGTTGACAGCGATGGGGAAATTCTTCTGATTTTTATTAATTTCAGGTATTATTCGTTAACGTACCAAGATTGCTTTCGCTTTTCGGGGAAAATAGCAGGAATAAGGCGAAATTGAGCGCTATGGCCAACCTCTTGCAATGCCCGGTTTACCGAATCTGTAGATATCATGCTGCGTCCTGACAAGTACTCAGAGCTATTTCCTAAAAGTACATATAAGTCGAAAACTAATCTCATACTAAGCTAAAACGGAGGCCAAGTATGAGAAAATCCATTCTAGCTGGGGTTGCAGCGGTTGCCTTTTTCACCATCGGCTTTTTCACAGCCCAACTACTACACCCGCTGCCCGGTGGAAGAACCATAAGCCATGCTGAAAGCAAAACTACGGGAACCGTTGCTCAAGTAGCCAAGCAGCTCTCCTCATCTATTGTGGGAGTAGTTGGATACGGAGAGGAAGGAGATTTTTTCACCCGCCGCCAAGTGCAAAAAACAGGCTCAGGGGTCATCATCGATCCGAATGGCTATATTGTTACTAACAATCATGTGGTATCGGGCACCACCAGGCTGACGGTAGTCTTAGCTAATGGTAAGGAAGTCCGTGCCCACCTGGTGGGCGGGGACAAACGCACAGATCTAGCTCTTCTCAAAGTCACTGGAATGAGGCTCAAACCAGCACCCCTGGGGAATTCTGATCAGCTGGTTACTGGACAAAACGTGGTAGCTATCGGTAACCCGCTGGGGTTAAGATTTGCCCGTTCGGTTACTGCCGGTGTTGTAAGTGGTCTTAACCGCCTGTTGACCACCGAGGAGGGCTTTGTTCTACGACTGATCCAAACCGATGCAGCCATCAATCCGGGCAATTCCGGAGGGGCGCTGGTCAACCTCGATGGCGAGGTGATCGGTATAAACACGATCAAGATCGCGGTTCAGGGTTTCGAGGGAATGGGTTTCGCTATACCTTCCAATCAGGTGAAGACGGTCATTGCTGAGATACGCGACCACGGTAGGGTCGTGCGGCCGGTCGCCGGATTGAAAATCGTCAATGAAGTGTCCACCGAGGAGGCGCGCTTCTATAACCTGCCAGTAAATGCAGGCATAGCGATTGTTGCTGACAAAGACGGATCGGCTTATAAAGCTGGTCTTAGAGATTATGATATTATTCAGTCGGTCAACGGACATGAAGTAAAATCAGCTTATGAGCTGCAGGATTGCATGTTCAGGTGCAAAGTGGGCGATAAAGTAAATGTTAAAGCTATCAGACTGGCTCGGCGCCAGGGAGATACACCCAAGGCTATGAAGTTTACGATCAAATTGGATGGCGAGAAATAAACATTAAAGACATCTTATTCCGGGGCAGCAGTGTCCCGGTTTTAATTTGTTAACAACTAGAACTGCTGTTAACAAATTGGCAACATATCAGTAAAAATCTGATAATAGTCCCCCGCTATCATTAGTACATGATTAAAAAGTAGGTGTCGGGATTCAGAAAAAGATAGGGGGACAATATCTTGGTTATAGGGAAGGTTAAAGCGAGAGCCAGAATAGCTTTGATACTGTGTGTGATGTTTATCGTGAGTTTGGCCGCGCCTATCGAAGCTTTTGCTTGTCATGACAAAGGGAACAAGGTGAGCTGGAAGCAGGCTAAGCAGATCGAGAAAGAAGAACACAAGAAGCGTTTAGAAGAAGAGAAACATAAGAAAAAGTTAGAGAAAGAGAAAAAGGAAAGAGAAAAAAAGAACCAGCAAAAGCAATATTTTAATGGTACCTGGTCCACTACCTGGGGAGCCATGACGCTGACCCAAAATGGCAGCAATGTGACAGGGACCTTTGTTTATAGTGACGGCAAGATAGAGGGTAAAGCAACCGGTTGTTCTATGGTAGGCTCCTGGTCCAAGACGCCTTCATATAATCCGCCTACCGATGGTGGAGACTTGATCCTATTTGTATCATCGGACAAAAAAACTCTATGGGGAGCATGGAGAAACGGTTCCAGCGGTATATGGCATTTTGATCTTAAGATGGCCAAAGGAAATACCACTCCGCAACCACCCAAGCCTGTGGAACTCTGCTGGCCAGGGACCTGGAACACAACCTGGGGAGAAATGAAGCTGACTCAGGATGGAAGCAATATAACAGGAACCTATACTCATGCTTCGGGAAAAATATCTGGTACGTTGAATGGGCGCACTTTTACCGGCAAATGGTCCGAGGCACCGACCTATGCGCCGCCCTATGAAGCAGGAGATGTCATAATTACGATATCGACTGACGGCAAGAGTCTGACCGGTAAATGGCGCTACGGTACATCCGGGGACTGGCAGACCAACTGGCGCGGTACTCAGGTTGTCTCCAGCTCGACATCTACCACAACCACGCCGAGCACTGGCGTAGCTTGGACTGGCACCTGGACGACTAGCCGTGGGCAGTTAAAACTGGTCCAGAATGGCTCAGTAGTCACCGGTACCTACAATAATGGTACTGGATCGGTTTCTGGTACCGTCAGTGGCAACGTATTCAGTGGCAGCTGGGCCGAGGCGCCTGGCTTTACGGCCCCGGATCACGCGGGCAACTTCGAGTTTACAATGAACACAGGAGGCCGTACCTTCACCGGCAAATGGCGCGGTGGTTTCACCGGCGACTGGAAAACCGGCTGGGATGGCGTAATCGAATAAGGGCAACCCTTCCTACTTAGAGATAATTGACATATAATCAGAAGTGAAAGGTATTATACCGGGTGATAAACCCGGTTTCTTTTTTGGCTATTTATATTGTCACAAGGGGGTCGGCATTTGAATCAAGAGAACCATCCAGGGAAAGGAAGATTCGTTATCCTGGGCATTTTGTTTATCACCCTTATGATTGCTTACATCGACCGGGTTAATATTTCGGTGCTGATTGCTGACCCTGGCTTTATTGCCGATATGAATCTGAAGGAACAGAATGCGAAGCAGGGGATGCTGATGACCCTCTTTCTTATAGCCTATGCTCTGGGGAACATTATACTTGGGTATTTTGGCGATCGTTTAGGGCCGCGTAAGGCAGTGTCATTATCAATTGTGTCTGGTCGGCTGCACTATTTGTTGCGGGAACTGCCCGTAATCTCGTTACCCTGATTGGCGCTCGCATTTTTATGGGTTTTGGTGAGGGGTTCCATTGGCCTATGCAAAGCACCTATGTCAAGAACTGGTTTCCCCTGCACGAGCGAGCCCGGGCCAACTCTGCCTGGACGGTTGGTTTAATGGTCGGCCCAGCGGTAGCTATGCCATTGTGTTCTGGTATCGTAGCCCAATGGGGCTGGCAAAGTTCTTTTGTAATCCTGGGATTAACGGCCTTGGTGCTGCCGCTGCCGCTAATTTGGTTCTTGACAACTGACAAGCCGCGGGAGCATCGCTGGGTAAGCGAGGCTGAGGCTAGCTATATAGAGCGCGAGCAAGCGGATGAACAGGCAGCTCTGGCTGGGATACAGTCAGGTTCCTATCGGGAGCTCCTGCGGTCGGGGCCTTTCTGGCTGGTAACCATTGGCTACATGGCAACAGCTTCAATCTGGTGGGGGATTATGACCTGGCTTCCTCAGTATCTCAAAGTCGCAAGGCATTTTTCCTGGACCCAAATGGGGATCTTTTCTTCTCTGCCCTACATTCTGGGAATGATTTCAGTGGTTGGAGTGGCTTACATTTCGGATAGGTGGGGTCGCCGGGGGATTTTCTACACCATGGGCTTGTTAGGCGCGGTGGTGTTTATTTATCTGGGCGCTACAACAACAAGCAATCTCTACAGCGCGATCTTCATCGCTTTGGGGATTTTCTTTCTTGGCTGGGTTATGCCGGTGGCTTGGACCCTCCTACAGACTATTGTGGCACCTCATTTGGTGGGAGCCGCAGCTGGCTTGATGAATGGAATTGCTAATGGTTTTGCGGCTATGGCGCCGTTGATTATGGGTTACTTGATAGGTCAGACTGGGAGTTATCTGGCGGGGATGGTTTATTTAATGGTCGTAGGGTTGATTGGTTCGGTATGTACAGCAGTATTTGCGATTAAAAAGTACTGATTTCACTGAGGGAGTACTCGGAGGAACTAGATGCGTTTTGTAATCCTGTCGGTAGGTAAAGTGAAAGATGGTTACCTGAAATCAGGGGTCAATGACTTCATGACTCGGCTGCGCCCGTATATGAATGTTGATTACATCGAAGGGATGGAGGAAAAGACCCCGCCCAACCCATCAGATGCGCAGATAACGGCGGTAGTGGACAAAGAAGGTAAGCGCATCCTGGCCCAATTGAAAGATGGGGATTTTCTGGTCGCTCTAGACTCCCACGGTAAGCAGCTAACTTCAGAAGAACTGGCCGATAAGATTCAAGATTGGATGAACCAGGGCACTTCCCGGGTAGTCTTTGCTATCGGCGGTTCCCACGGACTGTCACCCGAAGTTCTGAAACACGCCTATATTAAGTTATCACTTTCGAAAATGACCTTCCTGCACCAGATGACGGCCATGATCCTGCTCGAGCAGCTGTATAGAGGGATGAAGATCATAAAGGGAGAGCCGTATCATAAGTGAAGTGTGATGCTCGAAAACAAAATGTCAACTATCAGTAATTCGTTTTTCAGTGATGAGGTTGGTAGGCTGAAAAAGGCAACCTGTCGAGAAGGGCAATTTCATTTCCTCTAAACGGTGGTTCCTTTTATGGTGCCATCTGGCAACTTAGTTAGCAGTGTTTTCTTATCGGTTCCATTGTCCAGTAGGACAAAACCATCTCTCAATAATCGAATACTATAATTAAGACTTTCTTTAACAGCATTATCTTCTTCAACAATCCATTGAGATTCTAAAATCGGTAGCATATTAATTAGATTTAGTCTATTACATACATCTGGCACTTTCCGTCTTACTTTAGAGCTTTTATCTGTAGCGCATTTGTTAACAACATAGCGAATAACTGAATCACAGGGTCTACTTAACAAGATAGTAACGGCGTTAAATCTGATCTGAGCACTTCTGTCGTCCGAAAGACACTTTAATAATAGTTCAGCTTCGGGAAAACCATGAGATAAAATTGACACAAATCTGCCCGAGTAGTAGGAGAACACCATTTCATGCCTCTGTCTCATTCCTTGATAAAGTAAGTCGAGGTGTGATTGTTTTAATTCTTCTGTATTCTGAATTTCATAAGCACAATTAATTAAATCACAAAGCAAATCCTGGTACATTGCCCTAGTTGTCTTGTTCAGAAACTTGAATGCATTTTCTTTCTCACTCTCGATATGGCGGTACAATCCCAATGAATATCTATTGTCCAAATGAATGTCTTCCTTTCTTTGAACATGTTTATGCGGTGCTTCTATTTGAGGTTTGAAATAATTATCATATACATTAATTAACATTACAACAGTCTAAAGGCTCCTCTACATTATGGAATATTAGGGCCTCAAATACTTATCTAATCAGACTGTTGAAGCTATAACTCGTGTCGACAATGGCTGCACCGGCGAAGCTATAGACAAACTGGCTAAGTTCGAAAATGCTTTAGATGCACTGATAGCCAACCAGGCCGAAGTGGCGATAGAGCTTGAAAAACTCAGGAACGAGGAGAAAACGAAATCGGTCAGATTCAGAGAGCTGATGGTCAAGAAAATGACTAACAGCACGATGATTTCTTATTTCAAGAGTCATGGCCTGGAGTAATTATTCAAACTACCACCAGCCAAGAAGAAGCGGGAATAATTTTGTTACGAGCTTATCGAAGCACACTGTTACGGTGAAAAGTATCACAGGGAACTGGAAGGAAGAAGGTTAATAATTCGGTGAAAGGTTCACATTTCAACCGGATGGAGGCTTTATGAACGTAGATCAGAATACAGTTCTTGGTGTAATCATCTATTCGATTGTGGGTGTGACAATTATGATTGCCTATGCGATCGTAAGCCCAACAGTTGGTTACAAGCAGTTTATGAAATCAAAATTAGGTTTTGTCCTTACTCAACTATATGTAGGCGTTATACTTGTCATTTCGGCGGTTTTTGTTGATAAAATGTTTCCTGGATATGGGACTCATTCTGCCATTATCATTTGTGTGGCTTATACAATCCAACTAATACGTAAGAAGAGAAAGGAGAAAGAAAACAGCAGGGTAATGAGCAATGATGTTTTATAACTGTGTTCGATAATACATTATTGTCCCGGTGGGCAATCCATATGGTATAATCTGGATAGACACTACAGCACTTCGCTTTCATTGCAGCAAGAATCTCGTTTAAAAATTGATTTAAAGGGAGGATTCTGACTGTGACCCTATTTACCCGTTTGCACCTGCGCCGACATTCGGCACGCCTTTTAGTCTTAGCATTGATTCTGGCTATTCCGCTCCTATTGACCGGCTGTACGGGCAAGACGATCGTAGCTCCGGGAATCGGGGATGCCGAAAATGCCCTGTTCACTAATGATGGCCGCTTGTTTGTAACCGGCGGCACCAATATCTATGAGATCACCCCGACGGCGGTCGTCGCCCAGTGTTATCAGCAAAACAATCACTGCGGCTTGGCCCAAGCTGGTAATTACATCTATGCACTTCGTAATAAGGTCAATGCGGGCGCGCTGTTTCAACCACTGCCCTTGGATCAAATGCTTAAGCCAGGTGGCGCTAATACAGTTATCCAGCAGTTCAAGTGTACCTTGTCCCAGTCAATATTGCTGCGGGCGGAACTGAAGCCTGGCAAGCTTGACTTCCAGGAGATCTATACGTTTCCGAACATGTTTATCGCTAATGGTATGGTAACCGACGGTCAGGGACATTTGTATATTGCGGATGAGACCTTCGCTCCGGTGGGCAAGATCGTGCGCCTGACCCTATCGGCTAACAATCCGCCTGAGGTAACCGAAGAAAAAACCTGGGCCGCCCAGAGCAATGGCATAAGCTCACTCAATGGCATGGCTATTCGTGACAATTTTATATACTTTACCGATTTCAATTTTCTAACACTCACGACCTATGTAAAAAAAGTTGAAATTCTGCCCAGCGGCGATCCTGGGCCAGTCAAGACCATCTTTTCCCGGATCTCTTTCTTTGATGATCTGGATACCGGGGATTACAAAGGGATTCGCGGGATCGCAGTATCTGACTACTTGCGTGGTTCGATAGTGTTCTTGAAGGATAACGGCACCCGGCGCTGGATAGCAGATGGCGAGACATCTGCCGGAGCCTTCCAGAGCCCATCTTCAGTACATGTAGGTCAACCACCGATGTTCACGAACCAGGATCTGATTGTGACCGAGAAAGGGATCATGTTCGAAAACAATTCAAATATTGGCAACAAGGTTACAAAAGTAACGGCACCGTAATAAGGGCATAAGCCATAAAAGGACGGCGTAGCCTGTCCACATATATTTTGGATTTGATTAGCTGGAGGGCTGAATGTCCTCTGGCTTTTGTTTTCTATGTAATTACAAATCCCGGCTGGTCTCGGCTTGAAGGACACAAAATAGACAACGATAAGACACAAAATGGACAAATTGCGTAAATAGTAAATATATTTAGCGTTGTGCGAATTTTTATAATATAATAACAATAGGACCATCTGTCGAATGGTTGGACCACAAAAGAGGATAGGGGGCTAGGGTATGGTTAGAAGGAGTGTTGGTGTCTTCTTGGTGGCGATAATGCTATTATCGTCGATTTGTTTAGTGTCGCCGGTTGCGCAAGCGGCTGATGGGCCGCGACTGAACAGCTATCCGATCGTTCTGGTGCACGGCTTCATTGGATGGGGGAGAAATGAAGTTCTGGGATACAAATATTGGGGGGGCTTCGGCGATATTCAGGAAGATCTGAACCGCCAGGGATTTATTTGCCGTACTGCAGCAGTAGGTCCGGTATCAAGCAGTTGGGATCGTGCCTGTGAGTTGTATGCCCAGATCATCGGGACTACTACCGATTACGGAAAGGCACATTCTGAACGATACGGTCATCAACGGTTTGGACGTATATATACCCAGCCACTGGTTGCTGATTGGGGTCAGACAGGTGCCAACGGCAAGATAAAGAAAATTCATCTGATTTGCCACAGCCATGGCGGGCAGACGGGTCGGATGCTGATCCACCTTTTGGAGAATGGAGCCTCAGAGGAGATAGCTTCTACTCCGGCGAATGAAATGTCACCGCTTTTTGCTGGCGGAAAGCAATGGGTTGCCAGTCAGACATTGGTTACCGCACCGTGTGATGGGACCACGCTGGCGACGAGAGTAGAACAGCTGATCCCGGCTGCACAGCAGATCTTTGCTTTAGTCGCAGCTGCATTAGGCCAAACGGGTCAGAATTTATATGATTTCAAACTTGATCAATGGGGTCTTAAACGCAATCCGGGAGAATCTATGGCGAGCTACAGCAATCGAGTTTGGAGCAGTTCAATATGGAAATCGACCAAAGACATCAGCTCTTGGGACCTGAGTCCAGAAGGGGCGCGTGAGTTCAACGGGAAGGTCAAGGCTTCTCCTAATGTGTACTACTTCACTCTGGCCGGCGAGGCAACTTATAAGAATATATTTACCGGGACCCAGATTCCGGAACTCACTATGAATCCGGGCTTCCTGGTATTCACTTTTGAAATGGGCAAATATACTCAGGATGGCTCCAATGGCAAGGTCGTGGTAGATAAGAGTTGGTGGCAGAATGACGGTGTTATCAACACTAATTCCGCAGACGGGCCGACTATCTATCCGGCGGGTTCTGTGCCGGATACAATCGTACAGTATAATGGAATACCGCAAATCGGGGCCTTCAATTACATGGGGCTGTGGGACCATTATGATCATTTCGATCTGGTGGGGATGCCGTTCCTAAACTCATCGGTCACTAATTGGTACCGGAGTCAGGCAGCTCTGATCTATTCCTTGCCCAACTAACGATCTGATCCTTCATGTCAAAACAAAAGGCGGCTTGCTGGAGCGAGCCGCCTCTTTTAATGAATTCATCACAAAGGAATAGCTTGCCAATGCCTACCCTATTCTTCGTAGAGTTTGTCAATCAGCGGCTTATATTTCTCGTCGATGAATTTGCGCTTAAGTTTAAGAGTCGGAGTCAACTCGCCAGCTTCCTGCGTAAGCTCCTGTGGCAATAATATAAACTTCTTGATTTGCTCGACTTGACCGAGGGATTTGGTTTTATGTCTAATCAGGCTTTCATAAAACTTATAAATCTTAGGATTTTGGATGATCTGCTCCGGGGAAGAGTATTTTATGCCGTTCTTTTTGCAGTATCCTTCCAATAGTACAAAGTTCGGCACGACCAGCGCCGATATAAACTTCCTGCCCTCACCTATACAGACAAACTGTGCTATATAGACTTCGTTGCCCAGTAGGGACTCGATTTGTTGCGGTGAAATGTTTTTGCCGCCGGCTGTGATTATGATCTCTTTTATCCGGTCCGTTATTTTTATGTATGTGAGACGGTCTCCGTTTTTCTCGATCGAATAAAGTTCGCCTATGTCTTGGGTTCTAAACCAGCCGTCATCGGTGAAAATCTCCCGGGTGGCTTCTGGGTTTTTGTAGTACTCGGTCATGGCCATGCCACCTTTAACTTGAACTTCTCCCTCATCCGAAATTCGGGCTTGGGTGGTGGCAAGCAGGCATCCACAGTATCCAGGTATGGCATTGTCCCGGAACCCGGCACATACTGGGAAAAACTCGGTCAATCCGTATCCCATAGAAATATTAATCCCGATAGCTTGGAAGAATTCATTAACCTCCGGGGAGAAAGCAGAACCCCCCACCTGATAAACATTACAGTTTTCCGCACCAAGCATAGAGCGTATCTTGCTAAAAACCAGTTTGTCAGCAATTTTGTAGGAAGTGCCGTAGCTGTTGTTTTTATAGGCCTTGATACCAACCCCTTTGGCCCATTCGAATATTCGGTATTTAAGACCTCCGGCATTTCTCATGGTTTCATGAATGGTTCCATAAACTTTATCCCATATTCTTGGCACACTGGTCATATAGTGGGGTTTAAGGTGGACAACGTATTCCAGGAAATCAGTAGGATTAGGGCAGTACGCAATTCTGACACTGCGGCTCATACACCCGTATGACCAAAGCCTTTCGTAAATATGGGACAGCGGCAGTATGGACAGAGAAACATGATCAGGACTTGATTCGGGGTAACGGAAGGCTGAGAATATCCCGGTTAAAAAGGTTCTGTTAGTATGTACGGCTCCCTTGGGATTGCCGGTCGTGCCTGAGGTATAGATAATGGTAACGATATCATCGAGATCGCCGTTATTGACCCGGTCGGCTAATTCTTCATTATTAGCCAGTTGTCTGCCATTTTCAAAAAGCTGGCGCAAGTGAAAGCTTTGGTCTCCTGTTATCTTGATGTTATCCTGCATGGCAATAATGTATTTGAGGTATATGTTGTCTTTAATAATTTGGGCGGCTTTATCGTATTGATCCTGGTCTCCCACAAAGATAACTTTAACTTCTGCATTGTTAATGATATATTCGGTTTCCTCTTTGGAATTGGTGGCATATATCGGCACCGAGATGGCACGGGTGGCTAAAATGCCAAGGTCTGAGATGGCCCATTCAGAACAGTTATTGGAAAATACACTGCATGTATCGCCTTTTTCGATCCCCAGGTTTATCAGGGACTTGGCTACTGTATTGATTCTATCCGAAAATTCGGCCCAGGTTAGTGTTTCCCACTCACCGTCAATATTCTTTTGGATCAGTATAGGTTCATCTTGATGAATTTTTGAGTTTTCAAGCATCATAAAGGCCAGTGTTCTGTTTTTCCCCAGGTATTCTTTAAGACCTGTGTCCCAGTCTTGGTCACAATCGCGCCAGACGGGTAGGTGTTTGGTGGCAGCGTGCATATCCGATCCTCCTTTGAATGCTTTTAATTAACAATGTTGGCCTTATTATCAATCTTATTAGTTATATAGTCAATCAATTAAAAAGATTCAATAATTTTTATCAAAAGCATTGTTTTAGAAAAAGATAAGCTCTCCCTCGTTCCTTGTGAGAATTCGGGAGAGCCTTTTAGTACTTACATCAACTATCGGATTTATTATTCCTCTTTGGTGGCTGCAGCCGCCGGGAATAAGGCGCTATTCTGAGTCAAAATCCTGGACATGATCACATTCATAATGCTCGACGAATCGCCTCCGGCGACGATGTCAGGCGTGATCTTGATATTGCCTTCGGAGACCAGCTTCATCAGCTCGATCATAGCAACGCTTTCAGGTCCGATGGCTGTTCTGGTCCGCGTATAAGCCTCGGCAGTTGCCTTTCCTATTTCGAGGATCTTCTCGGCTTCCCCGATACCTTCGAGCTTGACCCGGTTCGAGTTACCCTCGGCGATGGTAATGGTCCGGATCTTTTCCTGTTCAGCAACTTTTACACTGATCTCAGCAGATACGATATCACCCTGCTTGTCGGCCTGAGCCTTGGTTTTTTCCATATCAATACGCTTGAGCTGGGCTTCCCTTTGCTGGGAGTACATATCCTGCTGCTGAGCGGCGATGACTTTGTTAGTCTGCGTCTCCATCAGCGACGGTGGCAGAACGATCTGACATATCAGAACCGAGAGCACTTCTACATGATATTTTTCCAGTTCCCCTTTGGCGCGCTCCAGGGCTTTCTCCTGCTGTTCATGGCGGTCCTGCAGGAATGCCATAGCTTCCGTGGAAGAAGCCTGGTTACGGAATGAACTGTCGATCAGTGGATGGATTACGTTCTTAACCAGGTTTTCTATACTGCCGATACGAGCCACCATGAAGGGGGCTTGTTCAGGCTGCACGCGTATAACGACCTTAACTCCTACTTTGATTTCAAAGCCGTCTTTGGAAGTTACCAGCAGTGGGTTGAAGCCGGATGACTGCTCATCGTCCCAATCAATAGTAGTATTGGTAGTTTTCACTATGATCGGAATGGAGGCGCGTTTGTTAACATAGTAGGTTCCGGGGCCGACTACATCCAACTGTATTCCGCGGTATCCTCTCTGCACTACATATAACTCGGGTTTATCGCCTGCATAATTGGGCTCCCCAACGGCTGCGCTGCGCTCTGGCGGTCTGCCTACGTTGGAGATGATTACTGCTACCTCACCTTGATTGACCACAGCTGCGTCATCGATATCCACCACGAACATCAGTGGATTAATATAATAGGTTCCCGGGGGCAGAATATCCAGCTGGGGACCGCGCTGACCTTTATTAGCCAGGAAGCCGGAAGCGTCCTGATAGTTATTGTGGCCAGTGGCGGATTCCGCAATCAATTCATTGGGCGGCAGTGGTTCCCCGTCTTTGGCGGTGATCAGGCCGACTTTTCCGGAAGGAATAATCGTGGCTTGCTGCTGAGCCACTGTGAACATCTTGTTATTGATACGGTATTTACCGGGCAGGAGAATATCCATCTGCGGGCCTTTTTGCCCGCCGCCCTTAATAAAGCCGTCGCCATTCTGGTAGCTGACATGTCCCGTAACTGACTTGGCCAGCAGGCGCCCGTTTTCGATGGGCTGACCGTCAGTGGCTGTTACCAGACCGATACTGCCTTCGGGAATATTCGTACAGCCCTGCAGAGTTACGCGGAACAAAGCTGTATTGATACGATAAGTTCCTGGCGGCAGATAATCTGTTTGCGGACCTTTCTGGCCACCGTTCATAAGAAACATTTCGCCGTCCTGGAACATATTATGTCCTGCCACAGATTTGGCGAAGATAGAATTGGAATCTAGTGGAACGCCGTCTACTGCCTCAACCAGGCCGATGTCTTCCTGACGAATAGTGATGTTCTCCACCAGGCTGATCTTAAACAGCTTGATATTGATTCGATAAGTTCCAGGTGGGATCACGTCGACCTGTGGGCCTTTTTGCCCACCGCTTCTTAAGAACGCTTCGCCGTCTTGATAGAAGTTGTGGCCATTGACCGAACGCGCAAATATGCGTCCCGGCGGAAGTGGTGCTCCATCAATAGCTTCGACGATACCTACACAGTTCTGATCGATGTTTATAAAGTTTTCTTTAGTTACCCAGAAAAGAAACGGAAAGAAAAAGTGCAGTCCGGGCCCGATGGTGCGTGCTTGGAAGCCTACCTCGCCGTTTTGCGCTATAATGCGGTCATCGGGCAGGTTCTTGCCGATGTATTTGCGCTCTACCAGACCCATCTGGCTGCCGCCGATGATCACTATGAAATTTGAGTAGCTGAGAATAACCAGCGCGGCCAGGAATCCCATTACATAAAGGGCATAGGTCATATAAACTTCCAAAGTATCTCTCCCCTTTCGGTAGTGTCTAATATGAATAGTTATGATAATAATACGTTATTATCCACATTTATGGAATTATTTCCTGAAAGGATAACGTCAAGGGCTCTAATGTGAATTGTACTCCAGTAATAGTGTAAAGGGATGAGGATAATTGTGGCACAATGAAATGATTGCTGCTACAAATCAAATGGAGGGACTTCGATGCGCAGGTCGGGGTCATTGTGGATGAAGGTGATCTGTAAAGTTCCGTGCAGCTCAGTGTTAACGGCGATTTCGTGTGAGTGGTCAACCGGCTTGTCATCTTGCCACAATTTCAATCCAATTTCCTGCAGGCATTCATACAACTTCGCAATATTCTCTGTATTTATTTCAAAGACAAAGTTAATAGTGCGGTTGGAAAACATCTTGAAATCCAGAATGATAGCCCCGCTTTGAGTCAATGCTTCGCGGATTTGATTAATGGCGGTATGTCGTTCCTTGGTGGTGGAAGACTGCAACCTGACAATCTTGAGAGACATATGAGTCACCTTTTGCTAGATTGATAAACCGATAAAATAGTTTATAGACATAGTATATACTAATGTTAAACAATGGTCTTTTATGTAAACACGCAGAAGGAGATATGTGAAATATATGAGCATCAAGCTTAGCTCTTCCGTGCTGTTGGTCGAAGATGTGGACAAATCTCGGCAGTTTTATGAAACATTACTTGAACAAGTCGTAGAACTGGATCATGGTGAGTGTGTGGTTTTCTTAGGTGGTTTCGCGATCTGGGATAGAGATTATGCTAATAACCTGATCTTTGGGCAAACAAAAACAACGCCCCACGAAAGGAACCACGATTTCGAGTTGTATTTTGAGACTGACACATTGGATGAGGTATTTGATAAATTTAAGAAGGCCAATATTGAACTAGTTCATCCATTAGTCGAACAGCCGTGGGGGCAAAGGGTAATTCGTGTATATGACCCAGACCGCCATATTGTTGAAATCGGCGAGCTCATGACTATCGTGATCAAACGTTATCTGGATCAAGGTATGACAGTCGATGACGTAGCAGCAAGAACGTCGATGCCGGTAGAGGTCGTTAGGGCGGTTGTGCAAGGTTCATAAGGAGGTATCACATGAAAGCCATTATTTTCGGAGCTACCGGAATGATAGGCCAGGGAGTCCTGCGTGAGTGCCTGCTGGATGACAGCGTGGAATCCGTGCTGGTAATCGGGCGCAGTGAGACTGGTCAGCGGCATAAAAAGCTTAGAGAAATACTGCATGTGGACTTCTTGGATTTCTCGGCAATTGAAAGTGAGCTGGCTGGCCATGATGCCTGCTTTTTCTGTCTCGGTGTTTCCTCCTCGGGCATGACCGAACAGGATTACCGGCGCATTACATACGACTACACCTTAGCGGCAGCAAAAGCGCTGGTCAAATGCAGCCCCGATATGACCTTCATCTACATCTCGGGTGCGGGGACCGACAGCACTGAACGTGGGCGCACTATGTGGGCGCGGGTCAAAGGGGAAACGGAAAATGCCCTGCTCAAGCTGCCTTTCAAAGCTGCTTATATGTTCCGCCCTGGCTTTATACAGCCGATGCATGGCTCTGTATCGAGGACCAAACTCTATCGCGTTGTCTATGGGATATTAAGGCCTCTATTTCCTGTATTAAGGCGCTTTCCAAAGTATGTGACAACGACTGAGCAGTTGGCGCTGGCCATGATAAAGGTCGCCCGGCAGGGATCGGATAAACCCTTGCTGGAGAATGCGGACATTAATAGGATCTAGATGCTGCGGTTTGATTTATTACGAGTCTGTGGTTAATTCGTATCCCCGATCTCCTTAACTAACTCCTCGATCCTTTTTGAGCGGTCGGGCTCGATCAGTTTCATGAAGCTGATCAGTTGATTGATCCATTCTCTTTCTGAATTGGGTGTTTGGGCCAGGAGTTCAAGCAATGATCCATCACTGGACCTCAGTTCATCGGCAACGATGGTCCATACTAATAGGGACAGTTCAACATCACCAAGCGATTCATAAACTGTTTGATATTCTTCATCAAATACACAATCGGCTGCCAGGATCTCCATGAAGTCATCCAGTGATCTTACGTTGGTCAATATAATATCGGCCTTTTTCACTGCATTAGGACACTCCAAAATGAGTTCGATCAAGTCTCGTAATGCTTCGTCATTCATGATATCGCCCTGTTCAAACGTAGCCCGGGGATGCGCTTTGGCTGGTTGATCTGTTATCAACAGCTTGTTGAGACTGTCCAGCTGCAGCGCGTTGATCAGTCTTGGGGTCAGGCTTTTTTCATATTGGCGTATATAGCTGCAAATATCAGGGGCAGTGATGGCCAGCTCTTCGGCCAGCTTGTCAATGGCTTTGTTTAGTACTACGGGGATGTCCCTGGCACTGATCTTGTTTAATTTTTCATTTAGGATCGCACATTCGCCTGTGGAAATGGCTAGTATTCTCGGATCTCTTCCCAGCAACAATGAAAAGATCGCATTGGTCAGCACGATTTCAAATATGTTCAGCAGGAATTCGGGATAATCGATTCGATATGTTCTTCCGTAGTTTTCAAGAAGCATATCCACTTCAGATCTTTCGAACAGGTTACAAAACTGATTTTCCGTGCTTAGTGTTCGAATATATTGGCTGATATAAAAGATACCCCGCTGATTCATGGGGTCAGAGGCTAATGGATAATCGATATCCGCCGTGGTTTCATGGGCATTGAACTGGATATTGTAATTAGCGAAAAATCCAGGTATCCCCTCGCCCACTGTTGAATTATAGGCTACTATTTTAGTTACAAGTTGTTCGGATCTGGTGGCAATAAACAGTTTCTTGGTTTCATCGAAACACGACCGCACCAGACTCAGCCCTTTTTTATAAATGTCATGTATGCTGGTGGTCTTCAATTCGGCAAGACACTCTTCTGGTGTGGGAAAACTCATACAGTAAGCATCAACACAATATGAGATCGATAACAGTAGATTCTGCGCTGTTTCTACCTGTACCGAACTGCTCTCGCCGCTGGTATATTTAGTAACCACGTCTTTCAGTACATCCATGATTTGGGTGTGGATGTCTTCGACATCGGAATCAGCAATGAGCTTGGCTTGACAAGCGGCATCCAGCAGAGAAAACAGGTATTCATTGGGGTCTAAGTCTTCCGCCCATTTGGGGGCAATCCTGGCCAAACGGTGTTCCATGTCTACACCTCGTCCTCATCCGATATTTTGCCGTAATAACGCCCTTGTTTGACCTCCTGGATAAGGCTTTCCAGTTCCCGGCTGATCAGAAGATCTACCGCTCCGCAACAGCGGCTGTCAAAGCGTTCCTTCATTATCTGTATAAGATCTGTATCGCCGATTTCGTCGGCTGTTTCGTTTTTCATGTAGTAAAAGAGCTCCACTAGATCACATATGGTTTCTGTATAATCGATCTGGTTGATATATGGCGAAGTGCAAAAAGCCTTAATTATCTCACTAATAACGTCAAAACCAAGCTCAAAACGGCCTAGATTCTTCAGGGCATCGTTTCTGGCTTCAATGATCGCCAGAGCATCTGTTTCAGATAACATTAGTTTGTAGTCTTTGGATACAATATTGGTTTGAGTTATCTGAGTGACGATAGAGCGTTTCATCACGCTGTTCGTGGGGTTGAAGAATTTCATAATGTTGGACATATAATTCCCCCCTTAATTGCACTTGACAAAATACAATATGTGTGCTATATTTAAATATTAGATGAAGCAGAGACTATATTATAACTTGGAAAGGGTCTTATGTCAATATGCAGGGGAAGCGGTAAGCTTCTCCTTTAGTTTATTCAACCATCCTGATTACATCACACCTCAATTCTAGTTATGCAGTTTCAAATCAAGAAAACCAGCTATTGACTCCTCTACAAAAACATTCGTGAGAATTCTGCGCCAATGAGGAGATACTAGTTACCAGATTCCTAAAAGGAGGGATTAATAATGAATGGAACAGTAAAATGGTTTAACGAGAGCAAGGGTTTTGGGTTTATTGAGACCGATCAGGGAACCGATGTCTTTGTCCACCAGTCGTCGATCTCGGGTGGAGCGGCACGGGCTCTGGCCGAAGGGCAGAGAGTTAAATTTGACGTAACAACGGGACCTAAGGGGCAGCAGGCTTCGAACGTTCAATTGATCTAACCCTCCGGAATCATCAAAAAGGCCGCTCTTACGGGCGGCCTTTAGACAATTAACACAAGCAAACATTTGCATAGTTTCGAAAAGCCGGTTCAAGCAACGCTCATGTGTAAGGGCTCGAATTAGATTCTTTTCTTATAAAACTCCATGTTTTCCTTGGCTAGTTTTTCTTCCCACATCATCTGCAGTAGTTCCAAATCATCCGTATAATCGATTTTTGAATCGTCGTACTCCAACTGCTCCAAGATTTCCATTGTGAAGTTGTCTGCGCCAAATTCCGTCCATTCTTTCTGCAATTCTACAAAAGGGTGGAACCCGGAGTGGAGGCGGGCCAGCGCGCCATTCATAACTCCGCGCAGATCCTGCGTTGTCTGTAGGTAACATTTGTTGTTGAGCTTACAGCGCACAATAAATATTCCCATAGGGTGTTTCATCTGCTTATACTGCTGCTTTAGTTCTCTTTTTTTATCCATCAGAATCACCTTCATCATTTTCCTTCTTTACCACCCGGTACTCAGCTCCATTAGGGGTGCGACCGAGAAACTGGTGATCGACCAACAGCCTTCTCAAAATGAAATAATCACCGAAAGTATGCCATTCGTTTATGATTCCATTGACCTCTTTTTCATTATAGATGCGGCCTTCCTCAAACTTGCTTGCCAGGTAGGCCAGGACCGGGAGCTTGGTCCGGTTGGGCGAAGGGATCTGCACTATCTTTCCTTCATCATTTAGGAAGACCGAAATATTTATGCTTTTCTTTTTACTCATTAATTAGTACCCCATAGCTTTAAGAATCCTGGATAATGTATGCAGGCGTTCGCTGAGCAGCTCATCATCATTGTTAAGTGCCTGGCTGAACAACTTTATATCATCATCGATTTTTTCATTGTCTGTGCAAATAGCCACGGTCATAGCATCACCCTGTAAACCCACTCTGTCGATAACCGGTTTTGCGGGATCGTACAACTTTTCATAACGGTATGCCTCTCGAAAATGGAGTTGAGTGCGGCAAACCAAAATGGCTAGATCAAGAACACGGTGTAGCGGCATCTCTTCGGATTGTCTGGACCACTTTTCTCCGGTATATCTCCACACCTTGGCGGAAATGTCCACCTTGCCCCGGTCATTCCACTGGGCTAATCCTAATGAAAGGCCTTTCGCATCAGAATTATAGGCATATCTGCCGTCAACATTCTCGTAGTTTTCTGATACTATGACCGGCTTGTGTTTTAAAGTAGTTGGTATTTTCATAATCATTACCTCCGGTTTTTCAACATAATGGGCAGTAATTTAGTAAATTAGTAAACTACTAAAATGATTATAGCTTGTGATATTCTCGTAAGTCAACAATGTAAGAAAAAATCCACCCTAAAATGTTTAAAGGAACAATTAGGGTGCTGGTCGAAAATGGGATTAAACTATTAAGGAGTAATCAATGATGAATGAAAAGGTGCGTTTAATAAGACCTGCTGAACTTGAGCAGCTGCTGGCTCTCTACCAGCACTTGAACCAGGACGACCCTCTGCTGGCCATTGACCATGTGCTGATAGATCATTGGAATGAAATATTAGCGGACCCTAATCTCTATTACTTTGTGATCGAAGAAGAGGGAGTACTTATTTCGTCATGCACCCTAACTGTTATCAAGAATATAACTCGGTCAGCCCGTCCGTATGCCCTAATAGAAAATGTTATTTGCCATCCAGATCATAGAAAGAAAGGATATGCCAGAGCCGTATTACATCAGGCAATATATACAGCTAAAGAAAGGGGCTGCTACAAGATCATGCTCATGACCGGGCGCAAAGACGAAGGAACCATGATTTTCTATGAGAAGGTTGGGTTTAAGAAGGGTGAAAAAACGGCTTTTATAATGAGGTTTGACCAGGAGTGAGTTGTCAGTTATTAGTTGGGGGGTGATGGATCTGATCGAGGGGATTAGCCATTTGACTTTCATAGTAAAAGACCTTGAGCGTTCAGCTCAGTTCTTCAAAGCCATTTTCAATGCCGAGGAGATCTACGATAGTGGGGAAAATACTTTTTCACTGTCTAAAGAAAAGTACCTATCGATGGGCGGATTGTGGATATGTATTATGGAAGGGGAATCTCTTTCTGAGCGTACATATAACCACATTGCGTTCAAGATACCTGATGAGGAATTGGGGATGTATGAAGCCCGAATCAAGGCTTTGGGATTAGAGATCAGACCTAGCCGACCCAGGGTAGAAGGGGAAGGACAGTCTTTATATTTCTACGATTATGACAATCATCTCTTCGAATTGCATACCGGAACGCTTACCGAAAGATTGGCACGGTACCATTGCTAACTGCCTTTTTGAGAGTCGATTATAAAAAAAATGGGGTTCGATGAATTCACCGAACCCCGAGGGATGGGATTGTCTAAGCTGCTTAAGAAATCTTATTGGAACGCCGCCAGATTCTAGCCGCTTCAGCTGCTTTAATCAGATCGTCGCGGAAATCCGGGTGGGCGATCGAAATTAGTTTTTCTGCTTTTGACCAGGTGGGTGCACCTTTCATTGAAACCCAGCCGAATTCGGTGCATACGATGTTGACCATCTGCCGTGACACGGTAGTGATAGTGCCTGGGGAGAAGGTCGGTACGATCCGGGATACGCGTGTGCCGTCTTTAAAGGTATGGGTAGAGGGCAGGCATAGGATACTGCGGCCGCCTTTGCCCCAGTAGGCGCCATTAACGAAATCGGATAACCCGCCATTGCCGGAAATCTGCCGGCCACTTTCGCTTTCCGCGTTGACCTGGCCATAGAGGTCAAGCTGCAGAACCTGATTGATCGAGATAAGGTTTTCCATTGTAGCCATGCGCGGCGGGTGCAGTATGTAATTGGCGTTATAAGAGGCCAGAGCCGGATTGTTGTGAATCCAATCATACAAAGCTTGGCTTCCTAAGGAAAAGGTGTAAGCAATTTTATTGCGGTCAAAGGTTTTGTATTTGCCAGTAACTTTACCTGCTTCGTATAAATGCATAAATGAGTCAACCAGCATTTCGGTGTGTACTCCGAGGTCCTTGAGATCGGTTTCCGCAATTAGTTTCCCCAGTGCATTAGGCATTGCTCCAATACCCAACTGGATGCAGCAGCGATCACGCAGGTGTTCCAGGACATGCTGAGCGATCTGACGATCGGTTTCCGATGGTACGATTTCGGGCAAAGCTGCCAGATCGGGGTTCTCGCCTTCAATAACGAAATCGACATCTGATATATGAATGCGCTCATGGTTGCCGCCGAGCGCAGTTGGGACTTTGGTGTTCACTTCGACAATGACTTTTTCTGCTCGAGTGGCTTGCTCAAACCCGCATGCATTCCAGGCTCCCCAGTTAAAGAAACCATTTTTGTCCATGGGAGTTACCTGGCAAACATAAGCCTTACGATTTGGTGCTCCAACATTATCGGGATCAAGGCGACCATCCATAAAGTACTTTTCTGCTTCGCCAAAATTCAAAGGATTGTAAAAGATGTTGGAACAGTGCGGCATCATCATGCGAGTTACTACGCTGAAATGAAGGTCATTATAAGTGAATGTCTCCCCCTTCGGGTCCTTTGAAATGACCTCTGGAATGGGTGGTACAGTTACTGCACCGGTGATCACCACATCGCTTAACTCGTCCTTGCGGGCTGCTAGAGCCTTGTCGAATTCGATGGGTTTACCGTTGAATTTTGCATAATCCAGCCAGTCGCCAGATTCGATTACTTGAGCAGCCTTTTCCGCGGTAACCAGTTTGTCCTTGTACATCTCCTGAAAACTATTAGCCACAGTTAATCCTCCCCGCTTTTTTCATCCCCAAGTATGGTACAATAATTACATACCGACCGGTCGGTATGTAATTATAAATTATCAAAATTTGTTGAAAAATACAAGCGGACAGCACAATTTTTAGTTAAAATAAAATAGGTAAGATTTACTATATGGCGATTTCCCGCTTGCGAATTATCTGGAGGTTATATAGATGAGTGACACAAAGGAATTAATATTAGATGCTGCGCAGAGGATGATCGCCCGGCAGGGTGTGACCAACGCCAGTGTAAATGCCATAGTTGAGGAAGCCGGGATAAGCAAAGGGGCTTTGTACCATCATTATAAGAGCAAAGATATGCTGCTCTGTGATGTAGTGGACCGGGCTATTAAGGAGTATTCCGAGCCGGTTCTGGCCCTGCGTACTGGCGATAAAGAACATTTCAAAGAGCAACTGGACAAGGGAATCGCTGAACATTTACAGAATGAGACCCACAATAAGATTTTGTTTTATCTGACTCATGAGGCTATCCTGGGCAATGAAGAGCTACAGAATCGTCTTTCGGAAATGTACAATGGACGTGTTGATACGCTGCGTGGGCTTATCAATGACATGTATGGGCTGCCGGAGACAAGGCTTACCCGGGCGTTGGCGGCAACCTTTCTAGGGGCAATCGAGGGGCAGATCATGCAGCTGATGCTGAAATCGCAGGCTGTGCAGGCAGACGAATTTGCAGAGATATGGAAGTTTATGATTTTCGAAGGGGTCCCGCTGCTGCTAAAGCGCTTAAAAGAGTTGGAGGATGAAAGATCTCAATAACAATAGTGGAGGCGAACGTTGTGTCAGACCTCAACAAATTAAAAGAACTAATTGAAAGCCAGCATTATCTGATCAAAAGTGTAAAATCAACGTCCAAGGGTACTACCCTAATCACATTGCGTTCCGGCGGCTGCAGCTGCTGTTCACATGATGAGCAGAAACCGGTGATGATGATCACTACGGATCCTGAATGCATTGCATATGCAAATGGTTTAGCCAGCATTAATTGATCATTGATATTCTACAGAATCGTTGAATATAAATTAAGCCGTTATCGATTTAAGACAACGGCCTTTTTAACGAATCGTTGTTTAGAAAATGACAGCTTTACTGAATGTTGACCTCCTGTTTGACAACGACTTTGCCGGCAACGGCCATTTCTACCCGATACTTACCAGGTGCAGTAAAGCCCAAGGTGCTTGCATACATGGTGCTTTTGGCTTTGACCTTGTAAGGTTGTTCCCCCATCTTTTCATTTGTCGCTGCGTTATTAAGGATGATCGAAATCGTATCGGTACCGAATGGTGCATTGTTATTGAACACCCAGTAGAATTCCTCGTTTGCTTTGAAAGTGGTGCCGGTATCGCTTAACTTCAGGTTGGTTTTATCGATCGCTGTGCCAAATTCTAGAGTAGCCCCTCCAGTCGAGGTTCCCACAGTCGAATCGCATCCTGCCAATAGACCGAAAAGTAACATCATTAATACAATAGAGATAATCCTACGGTTCATGGATGACATCTCCTTTGCGCGATATTTGATACTTATCTTAAGTCTAATCGTTGGAGATCAATAAAGAAATCCTCCCACGGGGTGATTTCTGTTCAAAGGAAAACATTATAGTCTTTTTATCGAAGCGATAAGACGTGTTGAAGAAGGGGCGTTGCAGGCTATTAATATAAAGGATTTGAAGTGAATTGTGTCGAAAGGTGTCTTGACAGTGGTGTTTTCTCTTGTTTTTGGCAAGTGCAATTTCATATTATGGAGGCGAGCAATATGTTAGCGTTTAAGTCTATTCGTTCAAAGATAATGGTCGCTCTGATCCTGACCTGCTGTTTGGTAAGCATGGTTGGTGGAACAGCCTACTATTACTATGCCAAATCTCTAATTACTAAGGATATTGGAAAGAACGCTATAGATCTTGCTAATGCCGCTTCTGTGTATGTTGATGGAGATTCACTACTATCCATCAAGTCTGAATCAGATCCCGTCTACATTCAACAGGTATCCCGATTAAGGTCATTCCAAAAGAGGTCGGTCACGAAAATAAAATTCATATATACCCTTGCTGACTCAGGTAAAGGTAAAACAAGATTCGTTTTGGACGCGACAGAGGGTGAGGACCATTCGCCATTGAACATGGAGTATGACCTGCGAGAAGATATGAAACCCGCTTTTAACGGAATTCCTAGTGCCGATAAACAAGAATATACGGACCAATATGGCAGTCAATTAAGTGGTTACGCACCTATTAAGGATTCGACCGGTAAGGTAGTAGGTATTGTTGGCGTCGATATCGATGCGAAAAACATTAGTGATGCCAAAACGACTACTGGATGGATCATTGCTGGTTTGGTCTTTGTTTCGCTTTTGCTTGGTTTGCTGGTGGCGTTTATCATTTCCAACATGCTGGTGCGTCCCATTTTAACATTGGATCAAGGTTTTACAGCTTTGGAACAGGCGGGAGCTGATCTTACAAATCGTATTCAGGTTTCAACCGGTGATGAGCTGCAGCATTTATCAAATTCGTTTAACAGTTTCTTAGGTAATCTACACGACATGATCGTCAATATAGCCGAATCCAATCAACAGATCGAGAAAGCCAATAATCAGCTAAGGGAAGCAGGTCGGCAGGTCGCTGATATCACTCAGCAAACCTCAGCTTCTACCCAGGAGATAGCCGCGGGGATGCAGGAGGTTTCGGCCACTACGGAAGAAATCACCGCAGCAACTGAGGAAATCGCAGCAACTCTAGAAGCAACTTATGCGGAAGCTGACAGCAACCGGCTTAAAGCGTCCGAAGTAGAAAACCGGGCTTTAAAAGTGCAGAATGAAGCAACTCAAGCTGCCAAACAAACCAGAGATCTTTATGGATCGATCCAAATAAGGCTTAAAGAGTCGATCGAGGGAACCAGAGTAGTGGAAAGTATAGCCGATATGGCATTGCAGATCGGAACGATCGCTGATCAGACGAACCTGCTGGCGCTTAATGCGGCTATAGAGGCGGCGCGTGCTGGCGAGCAGGGGCGAGGCTTTGCAGTGGTAGCCGATGAAGTACGCAAGTTAGCCGAAGATACTGCTAGCACGGTGCGCAGTATTCAGGAACAAACGGTGCAGGTAAAGAGTTCGATCCAGATACTGGTTGACAGCGCAAAAGACATCCTGGAGTTCATCAATAATAAAGTTCTGAGCGATTACGCATATATGGAGGAAATCGGACGGCAATATAAGGATGATGCTAACATTATCGTTGATTTTTCGGAACAAATGACCAGTGATGTAGGCAAACTCAGCCATGCTGTTGACGAGATCAACAGATCCATTGAGACTCTAGCATCGACAGTAGCCGAGGCCACCAGCGGCTCGCAGGCCATCGCTCAGGAAGCTGAAGAAGCCGCCCAGATTGCATGCGAGATCAATGATGATTCACAAAACGTTTCTGATCTTACATTAAAATTATCCAGGCTGGTGGACAGGTTCAAATTATAGTCACTGGTTGTTAAATTTTATTAATTACTTAAGGGCCTTTGCTTCATTTAAAGTAAAGGTCTTTTTACTGGCCTCCTGCTTAGAACTTCTTTAGTCCTTCCCGCAGCCGTTTTACCCAATTCAGTTCGCTTTCATAAGAACTAATGATGTTCTCAGTCATCATCTGCCAGAGGTAGGACTCGCGTGGGGTCCTTTCTGGAATCAATACTTTGCGTCTAACTTTTTCCTGTTCCATGAGCATCTGCATTTCGACTTCACGTGCATATGCTGTAAGCAGGCTGTCGATCTCTTCGCTGCTCAATTGGTCAGCCCAAGCCAACTGGATCAGGAATGTTTTACGCAGCTCGGGTGGTTCGGGGTTAGACAGCACCCATTTTTTCAACTCGGCTTTACCTTCTTCGGTGATAGTATATATCTTTTTATTAGGCGAGTTTTCCTGATACTGGACCTCATGGGTCACCAGTCCTTCCCCCAGAAGCTGGACCAGGGTCCGATAAATCTGATTATTGTTACCTGACCAATAAAAGGCAGTGATATTGGTAAACATCTTTTTTAGGTCATAGCCGGAAAAAGACTTCCAGCTTAAAAGGCCTAGTATGGCATATTTGATAGTCAATGCGATCAACTCCTATGTTAATGATGCAATAGGTTAATAATAACATAATAATTTATGCAGTAATGACTGTCAACCTTTGTAATTAACCAACTATATACAGGATAATCGGTAAAATTAACGAAGTTTAAATACTGAAAACCCTTTTAAAAACCAAGAATATACCCATAAGGATGCAGGAGGAGCCAGATGGAAAAAACAGTAGTTAGACAGTTGATGCGGGATACCGCGCGCTACGCTGGCCAGGAAGTAGAAGTCTGCGGCTGGCTAAGAGCCAATCGCGATCAAAAATCTTTTGGATTTATTTCATTAAATGACGGAACACATTTTAACACGATCCAGGTGGTGTATGAGAAAGATGGTCTTAGCAACTTTGAGGATGTAGCTCGTTTCAGAGTTGGTGCAGCAGTAACTGTTAGGGGTTTGCTGGTGGAAACACCAGGTGCGAAGCAGCCGTTTGAAATAAAAGCCGGGGAAGTAATATTGGAAGGGGATGCACCGGAAGATTATCCGATACAGCCCAAGCGCCATACCCGTGAATTCTTACGTGAGGTAGCCCACCTGCGCCCGCGTACGAATCTTTTCGCGGCTGTATTCCGGGTGCGGTCAATGGCCGCCTATGCCATCCATAAGTTCTTCCAGGACCGGGGTTTTGTCTATGTTCATACGCCGATAATAACTTCCAGTGATGCTGAAGGAGCGGGTGAGGTGTTTAGAACGACCGTCCTAGACCCGGCCAAACCGCCCTTTACGGAATCAGGGGAAGTTGATTTTTCAAGAGACTTTTTTGCCCGCAAAACCAACCTCACCGTCAGTGGACAGTTGGAAGCCGAAACATTTGCTCTTGCTTTTCATGATGTCTATACCTTTGGCCCTACATTCCGGGCTGAGAACTCTAACACCGCCCGCCATGCAGCCGAATTCTGGATGATCGAACCAGAGATCGCCTTTGCCGATCTGCAGGATGATATGCGGCTGGCCGAGGATATGGTGAAGTATGTTATAGGATATATTCTTGATAATGCCCCGGAGGAGATGGACTTTTTCAATGAATTTGTCGATAAGGGTCTGGCTGACCGTCTCAAAAACATCGTAGAATCACAGTTTGCCCATATAACCTACACCAGGGCAGTAGAGATACTCAAAGAGTCGGGGGAAGAGTTCGATTACCCGGTAAAATGGGGTTCGGACCTGCATACCGAACATGAACGCTACCTAACTGAAAGAGTATATAATAAGCCTGTATTTGTTACCGACTATCCAAAGGAGATAAAAGCCTTTTATATGCGGCAGAATGATGATGGGAAAACGGTGGCTGCTATGGATCTATTAGTTCCCGGAGTCGGCGAGTTGATCGGGGGCAGTCAAAGAGAAGAAAGATTGGATGAATTGGAACACCGCATGGAAGAAATGCACATGCACAAGGATGACCTGTGGTGGTATCTGGATTTGCGTAAATATGGTGGTGTAAAGCATGCCGGATTTGGCCTGGGCTTTGAAAGGCTGATCATGTATGTTACAGGAGTCAACAATATACGAGACGTGATCCCCTTCCCTCGAACAGTCAATAATTGTGAGTTTTAGACTGGTTACTTATGAGTTCGGTACGATAAAGCAAAAGGCCGCCATTATAATAATAATAATGACGGCCTCACTTGTTTGAGGACTAATACATAATCGCAAAGTTGGTTTTGGTGTAATCGCTGACTGAAGAAGCGCTCCCTCCTGTGAATGCAGCGTCTTTAAAGGTGATTCCTACATTGGCTGCTGATCCACTTCCGGCGTTTCTGGTAAAGGTAAATATTAATCTTGTATCACTATCCCGAGTCACGTTTAAAGTGAGATCTGCTGGAAAAGTGCTAGTGAAGTGTGTATCCTTCACAAAAGAACCTGTTACAAAAGTATCGCCACTAATATCAACATTGAAACTAATGGATGAACCATCCATGTAAAGACTGGATTTGCTCCAAGATAGACTGCGCTGTGGGAATCTAATGGTAAAATCCGATTTGGAGTAATTCTGTACCAAACTTGCTTGTCCGTGTGTAAATGCCGTGTTATCAAAGATGATTCTGAGGTCATTTACTGTGGATCGTGCGCTGGCTGTTCCGCTTAAAGTGACTGTGGCTACGGTATCGCTGGTGCGGGCGATGTTTACTGTAAATCCTGAGGGGACGTTAAAACAATTAAACTGACTGCCTGAGGAAAATGGACCTGCAGCAAATGTATCATTGCTCAATGTAGCAGTAATCGATGTTGAGCATGTGCCATTATTGGATGGTTCGAAAGTACTAGCACTCCATGCAATACTTCTTTCAGAGGACGTAGAACTGGTTGAACTGCTGGAGGATGAAGAGCTTCCAGTACTGGTTTGTTTGGTGCCACCGATGGTGGCCTCAATGCCGGGGGCTAGAACCAGATTTGTCGGTCTGGTTTCGAAAGTCGTGCCAGCAGCGTTGACATAAGCATTCTGGATCGTGCCGGTGCCAGATATCGTTGCCGGAGCGTTAACATCCATTCTGGTTACTACTGATACAGGCGAAACAAGAAGCATGGGTTGAATGCCTTTAACTGTGACTACATCAAAAGATCCGGTTAGTATAGTTCCAGCGATACTTGATGGCGAAACGGTCATATTGGTAAAACCACTGCCTGTAAGCAGTGACTCCTGCAAGGTTGCGCCTGAATATAGCGATGTATTGGCTACAGTAGTGTTGCCGGAGGCTTTAACCGTTATTGTATTAGTGCTGTCGTTAATGTCCAGGGCGGTTAAAGTGCAATTGTTGAAGGTGACCCCGCTGGGGCCGACACCGGATATGGTAAGCTTACCTTTGACAGTCACATTATTGAAAGTAACAGTACCTGTATCACTGGCAGAGCTAATGTTTAGATTACCGCTGAATACCGTGTTCTGCAGGGTGACTCCAGGAACAGTAACCGAAGAATTGCTGGTCACAGTCTGAGTGCCGGAAGCCGGTCCGTAGGTTCCGGCCTTGTTGAAAACCTTTTGGCCTTGAGTAGTTGTTGGAGTGGGTGGAGTAGTTGATGCCGGAGCAGGCTTGACCGGCGCCGGTGCTTGTTTTGCAGGAGCCACGATTGTAACTGGTTTGCCTGTGATAGTTATGGTTCCAGTATTGGAGTCATATTTGTAGCTGGCGCCTAAAGCTTGAGCTAAGGCGCTGGCTGGGACCATGACACACCCATTAACACTTAGTGGAGCAACGGGACATGCGACTTGTTTGCCGTTTACAACCAATTTACCTGGGTTTGCTGCTAGAACGGGGGTGGAGATGAGTACTAGAACTACAGTCAATAGGATGAGTATGGACCCCCCAATAAATCGTTTCACGGAAAAACCTCCTCTGCTCTTGGATATTTCTGTTAAGGAATTCGACGGCCAGGTGATGTAACCTTTTAAAAAAATGAATATTAATTATGACAAATTCAGGCAATAGTTCAGCTGCTCGAAACGGGTGGTATCAGATTAATACACTTCTGGTCGGCCAGGGATAGGTGCAAGTATTATTATATGTTAAGCGTATCCACAGGAAACCCGATATTAAACGATGGTAATATTTTGGAG
Source organism: Acidobacteriota bacterium (assembly GCA_050259595.1). Lineage (GTDB taxonomy): Bacteria > Bacillota > Syntrophomonadia > Syntrophomonadales > DTU052 > JBLNAX01. Next base: position 60,136 of record JBLNAX010000013.1, read on the forward strand.
CAAGGTGATATGCGGAAATTTATTTTGCGATGGATCGTAATAGCAGCGGCGGTATTATTGATCTTACAGTACTATGGATACATATGGCATAATGAAATATTTGTACCAGGGAATTTGGTCAAAGGTCTTGATGTGTCGCATCATCAGGGAAAGATCGATTGGCCTGAACTCGAGGATCAGGAATATCATTTTGTATTTATCAAAGCAACAGAGGGAGCAGCGCTGCAGGACCATTATTTTCAATACAATTGGCGGGCTTCTAAAAAAGCAGGGTTTATCAGAGGAGCTTACCACTTCTACCGGGCCAACTGCTCAGGAGCTGAGCAGGCCCGTAATTTGATCAATACTGTGCCCCGTGATCCCCAAGGCCTGCCGCCGGTCATCGACCTGGAGGTGGATACCCGCGTGAATAGAGCAGGTTTGGTCAAGCAATTAAAGATAATGGTTAGCCGCTTGGAACGCTACTATGGAAGGCCTCCGATTTTATATGTCAACTATGCCAACTACAATGCTTTTGTTAAAGGTGATTTTTCGGAGTGTGACATTTGGATCGCCGATCTTTACGACTATCCAAAATTGGACAACCAACGTAAGTGGACTTTCTGGCAGTATTGCAACCGGGGCCGGGTTGAGGGGATTCCGTCCTATGTTGATATTAATGTATATAATGGCGATAGAACTCAGCTTCTGAATCGGTATTGTCCTGAATCAGAAACTTAAATCGACATCCCAAAAGGACAGACAAATTTTAGCTTTTTAGATCAGCCGTAGTAATACTGCTGATTTATTGTTTTATGTTAGTCCTCAGTTGATTATATAATAAAGGGTTAAATCTGCATTTGGAGTATATTTTATAAATAAGTCATATCATGGATAGAAACTTGTTGTGTAGGGGGGATTTGGTGGAGCCCGAAAAGATCAAACAGAAAGACTATCAGTTTTTGTCTGGTGTTTTGCGTCAGGGAAGAGACCGGGAGATCGTTACCGATGAGCAGACCGAGGCCTTGCTGGCCATGTTTGAGCCTAAGAAAGCTATCGATTTTCCGGTGATCCTGCTAGGGGTCGGGGCGATTGTAGTAGGATTGGGGATCTTACTGCTCATAGCTTCAAATTGGGACCAAATACCACGCGTTGCCCGTTTCATTATGATAGCCGGAACTTACGGCGGATTAGCTTATGTTGGGGCCCGCAAATATGAAGAAGGTAGCATAATGGGCAAGGTTTTGCTGTATCTGGCGGCATTTGTTTTTGGCAGCGGACTTGTACTGGTAGGGCAGACGTTCAATACCAACTCCGGAGATTTTTCCACACTTATTGCGATGTGGTTCATTGGACTGTTGCCATTGTTGTATATCATGCGTGACAACATACTTTTGGCGATGGTAATGATCATTTTCAATATATATGTCTACTCCAATCAACACATAGAGAGATTCGATACGGTATTAGAATTCAGTTATCTTAGTGTTATATTTCCACTCTTTATCTTTGCGCAGAAGTATTTCAAAGAGAGCAGATTCAACTCGGTGTTAGCCACACTGACCGTTTTTTCCATATATTTTTCATATGTGATCATCATTGAACCTGACGATATCAGCCTGTCACTGTTTATTGCCTGTATGATAGCTGCTGTATTATATTTTGCAGCACTGGTATTACCTGGTCATACCAAGGCTATAGAAATTACTAACCTCATATCACTGGGCATATTGAGCTTTATCCTGTCATTTACCATCGTTGAAGAGTCCCACTTGAGCGCACTTATCGTTACCATACCAGCCTGCATTTTCTTCCTGGCCCTGGTCAAGATCAAGGAGAGCAAATCCAGTCTGGTATTCTTTGGCTTGATGGTCATGCGCCTTTACTTTAGCACTTTGTGGGATTATATGCCTAAAGGACTGTTCTTTGTTGTTGCCGGATTAATAATAATCGGCCTCGGATACTGGTTACTAAAGCTCCGGAAGGGAGGGACTCATGTTGAACAATTCTAAGAAAATGCTGACGGCAGCCCTGGTTCTGCCCTTTGTGTTAATGCTGGCGGTCACTGTTCCATATATATATTTATTGATTTATGGACAGGAGGTATCCCTGCTGATCGAAGGTTATGATCCACATGATCTGCTAAGGGGCAACTATGTTAACCTGACATACGTGACCGGTGATGGTGACAACATCAATTATATGGATCGTAAATACATTACATTTACCAACATAGGCAAGTACTATGTTGTGTCAGAATCAACGGATGAGGAAATGAATGGCGGGGTCTACTTTAAAACCGAGAAAATACCTAGAGAATTTTTTGTCATGGAGAAGGATGCCAAGAGAATCGAGCGAGAACTGCGGACTGACCGCAAATATGTGGCAGTATTTCAATATAAAGACGGCCGCGGGTTCATCAAGGATATTCGGCCTGTAGATTAGGAGGGATTTGGTGGATGCGGTTCTGATCACCAACCCGGCTTCGGGAAGCTACAATAAGAAAAAAATCGAAGAAATCCTGGCTCGACTCAGGTCTGGAGGGGTAAACGTTGAATTCTGTGAGACCCAATACCGGGGGATGGGAACTGAGATCGCCCATAATACCTGCCTTAATAGTCCGAGAACGACCATTATCGCCTGTGGAGGGGACGGGACTATCAATGAAGCCTTAAATGGACTGATTCAGGGTGCAACCATGGGCATAATCCCTATGGGCAGTGCCAATGTGTTGGCCAAAGAAGTGGGAGTGCGTACTATTGATAAGGCCGTGGAAGCTATAGTAAGAGGCGGCTCTCGTAAGATGTCGATAGGCTTACTGCAGAGAGAAGGTCAGGCTGATCAACGGTTTATGCTGATGGCCGGAATCGGGGCTGATGGACATGTTACCAAAGATGTTGATTTACAGGAGAAGAAAGCTATAGGCAATGGTGCCTATGTTCTCACTGCCCTCCGAACCTTTATAAAATGGGATCATGATCTAGTCGACCTATTAGTCGACGGACTACCCCTGCGCTGTCATACTGCGGTGGTCTGCAATGCCTCAAAATACGGTGGAAGTTTTGTTCTGGCTCCCGGCGCCAGTATTTTTGAACCGGAGTTCAAGGTGGTTTACTCCCTTACTGGTGGCCGCTGGGCTACCCTGGGGATATTTTTAGGAGCCGTAGCGGGTTTTAAGACCAAAAATATATTGACTGCCAGAGAAGTTGAGGTCATCGGTCGAAAGCCTGTGCAGATCGATGGGGACTTCTTCGATTTTTCGCCTATGAAAATATCTATTCTGCCGGATTTCTGTAATATTGTATGTTAAGCTACCATTTGCATTTGTGTTCTTCGGCACTGCCTACTACACGGTCCAGGATGATGGCCTGCCCATCGTCAGTCAAAAGTTGCCCAGAAAAATGGCCGACTACCTGGTACAGCTCGGTGCTTAAAACAATGACGCTGGTCTTGCCGATCCTGCTGTAGACTGGCTCAAAATCCAGACGCACCCGCTCCGAGGTCACACTTCTTATCTTCCAGGGTTTCATGATATTTATTAGATCATATTCAAAGAGCACATCATCTGATATCTTGTGTAACCGACCGTCAACTACTATGGCGTTCTCTGTCATCCCGGTCCCGTCTGTCCATTTACTGCCTAGATTCAAGCCTGTAACCTGCCCGCCGGATGCAATTCCTGAGGCGGTGGCCCAGTTCCAGCCGATACGGTAAGGCCAGATCCCCCGGGCATAGTCCAAAGATGCAAAACACATCTTGGGGTCGAGCTTATACTGTTGGGTACCCACTCGAATACACCCTTCCGCAGGTAGGCAGTTCTGCTTGGATGTGAAATGAAACAAACGATCGCTCCAGGGTATCACGGCATTCAGGGTTTCATGTCCCGGAGGTCGATGGATCATGACATTCGCTTCAATACCGGCACCCATGACATGCAAATGGGTATTGTTTTCCTGGCTAGTAAATGCGATTTGCAGGCTGCTGTTTTTGTATTCCATACTATCAAGTATGCTGTTCGGCATTTTTAAACCCCTAGAAAACGGCAGCTCAACAGTTTTTTCAATGTATAGTTTGGAGTTGAGATCAAGAAAGTACATGAAAGCCTGGCCAAAGTAATCAACATCATCGATGGCCGCTGCAAAAATGCACTCCGGGTGGCAGATAAACCAGTAGTTCCAGCGTTTCTTGCGCGGCCAGCGGGTGGGTAGATTGCATTCCACCAGGGGTTGCCTGGCCCAACCCCGGCAGTCTCCAGCTAGTCTGCCATTGTCATCACATAGCCTGGTCGGCCTTGTCATTTCTGGTTCACGCAGTTGTTTATCAGCCATTCTGATTATACTCCTCATTCATATTTATTTAACTGGTAATATAGCAATATTTTCTATGTGGTCGGACCGCTATCCTGCTTAGTACCAACACAAATCTTGTCATAAAGAGGCTTTATAAGTTGATCAAACCCACCTTTTTCCAGCCATTTGTGGTTTTCAGATTTAAATAAAGGATATTTCTATTTGGCATCGAAAGTATGTCGTACCAAAAAGTATTTTGTCTGTTGGGGGAATGGTCAAAATCCTTTTTGCGATTTTGGTGCAAAGGGGACAGTTGGGTCTTATGATGAAGCTTATTTCGCAGTTCTATTTTTGGGTGACGGGGTGGAAGCTTGAAGGCAAGCTGGCTCCTGATATCAAGAAATGTATCATGGTCGGAGCTCCGCATACTACTAACTTTGATTTTGGCTATTCGCGTGCAGCCTTGTACATAATGAAGCGGCGCGTTAAATTTCTGGTGAAAACCGAGCTACTGAAGCCGCCCCTAGGCTGGCTCATGAAAGCCACCGGAGCGGTTGGAGTAGACCGTGAAAAGTCCGAGAATATTGTCAATTACATGGTCGAGCTGTTAAATAAGTCAGAAGACCTGGTTATTTTACTGGCACCAGAAGGAAGCCGCAAACTGAAAGGCAAGTGGAAGACCGGTTTTTATTATGCCGCTTTGCAGGCCAAGGTCCCTATTGTGCTGGCATCGCTGGATTATAAGAAGAGACTGGCCAATGTAGGCCTGTCTTTCCTGCCCACTGGTGACTATTTAAAGGATATGGAGCAGGTAAAAGAGTTTTATAAAAATGTGACTCCCAAATTTCCAGAGAAGTTTGTGCTGGATATTTGTTAGCTGATTTGGTTTCGAATCGTGTTCAAAGGCCGCTTTCAGGGGCGGTCTTTTTTATTGGGTTATTTACGCTAATGCAATTTATTTGTCAATTCAACAATTCTTTGTTAAATGTTAATATCGACAGAATTTTATAGGTAATAAGGAAAAATGACATTATTCTGTTCAATGCTGGAATTTTAATAATGCTTTCAATTTGATAGTGTATAGGAGGCAATATTACTGTTTCACCCTGGTTTAATGGCTGAACCGCTGGAGCAGGATTGTAGTAATGATCGATGTTTGTTCGGAGCAAAAGTGTTAGCTGATTCGTAGAGATTTTGAAGGAGACCACAATGCACGCGAAAATTGAAACTATACGCAATCCGGGTGTGCCAGGTACACTCAGCTATAACTTGTTTTATTACCACCGAACGATCAAAGGGATCTTGCGCAAACACCGTTTGATTTTTAACGGACCACGTTACGGACGCGACAGCAACTTCCGTTTCGATCAACCTACTATCAATCGCTGGTATGAGCTTTTCGATGTTCCGGAAGATGTCCAAGTACCGTTTACCTGCCACGACTTTGCCCGCACCGCCGCCCTTATGGAAATAGTCGATGATATGGGGGTAAATTTCAAACACCTTCTGCATCTAAAATGTGAGCTGTGGTTTCACCGCCCTTTAGTTTCTGAACAAAGCTATACTATTGATTATGTTTTCGAAGATGTGCGAAGGATCAGAAAAGATAAAGGTGCAGTAATTGGTTTCAGCGCTATCCGCCAGGGAGAGGATCTGTATGTAGAGGTCCGTGACCATTTTGTGGTCAAAGAAGTCCCGGAATCTGATTTGGAACGCCTGCAGCCTGATGAATCCAACCAGTTCAAAGAGTTAAAAAATCCACCGGTCGATCACTTAAGTAACAGTTGTGCTAAAGAACTCCATATTCCGACTCAACTGAGCAAACGTTACGGTGCCACCTCGGGGGATAAGAACATAATACATACCTCGGCCTGGGCCGCTAGATTTTTCGGATACGAACGTCCATTTATCCAAGGGCTTTGCACAGCTAATCTAATAATCAAGGAGTTGTGTCTGAAGGGAATAGATCTAAAGTATTTCTCAATCATATTCTGTCGTCCGGTCTATCTCGATTCAACAGTGCAGCTCAGTTTCACAGATACTGATTACCGATTAAGGGATGAGGCAGGTAGTATTCTGTGTTTCGGGCAGATCAATTCAAAGGGCTGATTGATATCGACCTCCGTTAAAAGCGGAGGTTTTTCTTTTTCGGATGTATTTTTATATGGGCGCCGACTAGTCTATTCACTGTATAAATGAGCCCCAAATTCGCCGGTATTAGAGTCGCGAAAGACCTCCATGTGCGGGGGGTAATAAGTGGTGGCTGCAAAAAGGGCAAATAGTGCCAGTCCAGCCAGTACAGCTACATAGTTGAATGAGGGTGGCAGAGGCTGGATCCTGGTCATGACCAAATAGCTGGCGATTTGCGCAATGACCACGGAGAGAAAGAAGATAAAAATATCCACGGCCAACGATTCTTTGAGAAAAACTGCCTGGTATAAATAATAGAGCGCAGCGGTGGCTATTGGGATCAAGTACAGAGCGACAGTGCGTGCTGCCACAAAATTGGGCTGATTCCTACCAACATAATAGTAGGCGACTAGAGAATAAACTAACGATGGAAATAATCCCAGCTTGAAGTGTTCCCAGACGCTTTCGTTGACCGGGGCAATTAATGAGAGAAAGAAGCTGCCCCCTGACCACTCAAATACGAAGTGCCACAGAGAGCCCAATATGAAAATCACGAAAATGCCGGTGATCTCCCACCAGAAAAGGTTGTTTTTCAAGCTATTTCCCTCCTCTTGCAGATATTTAATATTACCAGCCTGAACCCCTTTATATGCCCAAATTTGTTTTCACAGAGTTAATTGAAGATCCTAATCTTATCTCGAAGAAAGGGATTCAAGGTTTAGTAAGGAAATATTAGTTAAGTATTGTTGTTGGCCCGCACGGTCATCAGCGTTTGATTGATCGGTGAAGAGATTGTTAGAAAAGGAGAGGGTCTTAAGTGAAGAGACTGCTGTATGTACTCATTTTGACGGCAATGATCCTGGTTATCGGAGCAGTGCCAGTGCTGGCGGATGGCTTAAAGGCCGTGCCTTTGTATTATGTTTACAATTGGAGCGGAACGGGGCCAGTCTACACAACTTCCCTACAAGAGCGGGATAATTTGGTAGCTCAAGGCTGGAAGTGCAAGGACCCGGATATGTTTGTCTCACCGGTACAGGTGCCCAATACGGTGCCGTTGTACAGGCTGTATACTGCCAAATACTATGGTGACCATTTCTATACGATCGACAAGGCAGCCCGGGATGCTGCTATAAAAAATGGCGGATATACCGACGAAGGGATCTGCTGTTATGTGGTTCCTCCTACCGGCAATGCTGCTGGTACCTTGCAGATAAACCAGTATAAAGAGACTTACAAAGGGTTCCATCTTTATTTTGTTAACGGTTCAAACGTCAATGCTAATATTCAATATGAGTTTGCTGCATTTAGGTGCTGGCAGTCGGCTGGCGAAGTAGCCTCTATCAACATAAAGTCACCCAACGGTGGTGAATCATGGCCGGTGGGCAGTAAAAAGACGATTACCTGGTCCACCAGTGGGAGTGGAGGTTATGTCAATATTCTTTGTTCCACCAATGGTGGGACTAACTGGACCGCATTGAACGCGGTGGCAGTCGATAATAAAGGCAGTTGGCCGGTAGCGATGCCCTCCACTGCCTCAGATCATGCCCTCATCAAATTGATCTGGATCAACAGCTTTTTAGCCCCGACAACGACATGGAGCACAGATACCAGTGATGGTGAGTTCAAGCTGACCAAGCTTACTTTGTTTCCGGGGTTGAGCAAACAAGTAGCAATTGGGATACCCCCGGCTGCACCCACAGGTTTGTCAGCCAATGCTTTGACCAGTACGAATGTTAAACTAGCCTGGACAGACGCCTCCAACAACGAAACTGGATTTAAGATAGAACGTAAGGGCAGTGGGATGTTTGCTCAGATTGCAGTAACAGGTGGAGGTGCCACATCTTACTCCGATACTGGTCTAACAGCTAATAATACCTATACATATCGGGTAGAAGCATACAATTCATTTGGTGAGTCAGCTTACTGTTCTGAAGTGACAGTGACCACCCCGCCAGAACTAGGTCAGCCACCGCAGCAGCCGCCTCAGAACAATCCGCCTGCTAAGACGGTAATACAATTGTACTTAGGGAAGATGTTGTATTACGTAAATGGCAATGGCCTGAATATGGATGCTGCGCCAATTGCGAAATGGGGACGGACTCTGCTGCCGATCAAATATGTAGGGGATGCCCTAGGGGCTACTGTCCAGTGGGATCCATCCGATAAGAAGGCTACGATAAGCCTAAATGGTAATACTGTAGAAGTATGGGTAGGTAAAAATGCTGCCCGTGTTAATGGGGCATACAAAATAATCGATGAGCAGAACCCCGAGGTTCTACCGGTAATAGTGCCTCCTGGGCGTACCCTGCTGCCGCTGCGATTTATAGCTGAAAACCTGGGCTGTGACGTGCAATGGGATCCTGGCCTGCAAATGGCAACGGTCACTTATCCAAAACCTTAAAAGAACGATTGAACACTGAGAGGGGATGTCGCACGGACATCCTCTTTTTTTATTAATTTTTTCTAAAAATATGGGACTGGCTTTTGGAAAAGATATTTTGGGTAATAATAATAGAGAATATTTAATTCATATGCGGATTGATTGTTCAATAGCAGCAGAATTAAGCTAGGAGGAGTGTTGTTGTGCAAAATTTAATGGGTGATTTTGACTCTGGCAGTAGGATGTTTGAGAACACCGGTCGCAAGATGTGGGAATCTTACTTGAATGGCGTGGAAAAGAGCCTGGAGTTGACCAGATCTATGAGCGATGTGTTTATCACTTCCATCGATCGGGCTAAAGAAACTCAGAAGCAGATGACAGACATGAGCAGTGAAGCCGTAAAAAACTTTGCCAAGTATCAAATGAACCTTCAGGGGTCATATAATGATCTTCTGAAACAAGGCATGCGCATGTTTGGCAGCCAAAATGAAGACCAACATGATCATCACGAACACTAGAAACCAAAGATAACCAGTCAAATATCGAGTAGAAGCAGTTCGAAGTTCTTTCAACTGCTTCTTTTATTTCTTGGATCTAGTTATTTAAAAGGATATAGTTATGAAAAGTCGTATTTAGATTATAAAGAGAGCCAGTGAAAGGAGATGCCTGTTGAAAAAGGCGCTTGTCGCAATTAGTATAACTTTAGTAATAATTGTGGGGCTGATGGGGTACTGGGGCTTCATCCCTTGGTTTTCTAAGGCTTTAGGGACAGACAAACCGGTTGACTTAGAAGTTCGCCCAGTGACTAGTGATCTGGCCCAGGCAGTAGATAAGATGAATTTCCTATCGGTCCAGTCAGGGAATAGAAAGCTGGGAATGGTCGATCTCACAGGAAATGAAGTGACCTGTTTGGTTAATAGCGGGTATTGGAGTACATTGCCGGTCAAGGAGGTCCAGGTCAGGTTCAACCAGGATGGCACTGCCGAGGCTTCAGGTATGATCCAGGCTGACCAGGTCAGCTCTTTTGCGGCCAGCCAGGGTTTGCCGCCCGAAGCTTTGAGCCAGGCCATGCAAAAGTTCAATATGGATCGGGACATGCCGTTTTACACCAAAAGCAGACTATCTGTCATCGATAATCAAGTCGGATTGTATGTTGACAGTCTAGAAATAGGGCGCTTCCCCCTAAAGGGATTGATAGATCAGTATCAAATGGAAATAAACACTATGGGAACGTACACTCTAGGTCAGCGCGGCTATCAAATCAAGTCCCTAAGCATAGAGGGCGGAAAGCTGGTACTGAATGCTGCACTGCCCGTAGGCAGTGAACCCTGATTTAACTTGCATGATAGAGATTTCGTTTAGTTTGGTGCGGGTATATCGGTTTGATTTTTTTCTATCAGATTAAATCGGAATTATATGAACCAAAGCGAGCTTAGAAAGCTCGTTTTCGTGATCTTCAGCCTCTATTGTGAAGATTCTATGTAATTTATGTTAACAAACCGTTAAATTGTGTTAAGAAATTATTTATCGGAAGTTAAGTGGCTAAAAAGGGTGTTTTTCGGGACAATCTCGAATTGTAGGCGTTTAAGAAACGGGACATATAGGTCCCTGTTAACATTGGGTTAATTTTTCCATAAAGTTATGGACTTATATTTATTCAGGCCTTACAATGAGACTTGTGCGATGGATGACGTCGCCAGCGCCACTAAAAATTTTATAGAACTTAGAGGAGTGTTATTGTGCAAAACTTATTTGGTAATTATGAAATGGGCAGTAAAATGTTCGAAGATGCCAGCAAGAAAGTATGGGAATCCTATTTGACTGGTATGGAAAAGAGCCTTGAATTCTCCAAGTCAATGACTAGTGCGTTTATGAATTCATTCGATCAATCGAAAGATGCTCAGAAGACATTCACCAACATGACTAGTGAAGCAATTAAGAACATGACAAACATTCAAGCAGGAATTCAAGCTACATACACCGATCTTATGAAACAGGGTTTACAGAGCTACACACTGTTTGCAAACAAGTAATAATTATTTGGTGTTGGGCATAAATATACTTGGGGCAGTTGTTAAATCAACTGCTTCTTTGCTTTTCTTGGGCTTCTTGAATAATCAAGAAGCCGCATCTGTATCCTGTTCTAGTGGGACATAGCCGCGCAAAGCTGATTTGGTAGCGGCTAGAACAATGGTCAAAACGCAAGCCCCTGCCAAGTATGGATAGACAATATCAAATTCGAATAACCAGCCGCCTGCCACAGGCCCGAATACACGGCCTAAACTGTCTGATGACTGAGTAAGCCCGAGAGTGGCTCCCTGGCCACCACTGGCGACTTTGGTGACGAAGGCGGAAATGCTAGGCCGCAGCAAAGAATTGCCTACGGTAAAAACCCCGGTGAAAGCTATTATTAGACTCCGGTTAGGAGCTATAAGAAGTAGTAGTAATCCGATTATGGAGATGACCATGCCGGAAATTATGATCCCCGAATCGCCGATGGCTTTGACCAATCGGCTTATCAAGCCTGCCTGGACCACTGAACCGATAACTCCCAGGAACGCAAAAAGAAGGCCCATGTCCTTCGGGCCAAATCCCACTCTGTCAGCAGCAAAAAGGGCAAAAGTGCTTTCAAACAGAGCCATGCTGAAACTAACTGCGAAGGCTAGAGCGATCAACGGAAAAAGCGGATCATTGATGATAGACAAGTCGAATCGCAGAGACGAACCTGGCTCCAGCTCACTGTGGGCAGGTAGGGACTCCTTTAGAAGAAAGAAAGCAAAAGGGAGTGTAAGCAGTGCCAGTCCTCCGGCTGCAAAAAAGGGCAGGTGGAAGCCATAGTGACCCAGCCAACCGCCCAGTGCTGGACCGAAAACCATGCCTAAGCCCATAGCTGCACCCATCATACCCATACCAGCAGCCCGGTTCTCATGACCGGTGATATCGGCGATATATGCCATTGCAGTGGGCAGGGTGGCGGAAGAGACGGCGCCTGATACAATTCTGATCACAAATAACATCCACAGCTGGGTGGCTACTCCAAACAGAATAAAGGTCAGTCCATAGCCAGCCAATCCTATCAGAAGTACCGGTCGGCGGCCAATGCGGTCAGAAACACGACCCCAGATGGGGGCGAAGATGAACTGCATAATGGAATATGTGGCCATTAAAAATCCCAGCGATGTAGGGGTGCCTTTCAGCTTAATAACCAAAAAGGGCATAACCGGGATCATTATGCCAAAACCCACCATTACCAGGAATAGTGTGATAAATAATACGGTTACTTCGCTGCGATGTTCCTGTAGTGACGTTGCTGTTCAACTCGCTTTCCTGGCATTGCTTATCATCATGTGAACTATATTCTAAACGTTGTCGATGAAGCTTGCCACTAGTAAACGGCAAAAATATGCAAAGAGTTAGTCGGCTCGTGAGTAAACCAGCCCTGCAATACTGCCAAAAAGGAAGTTGGAAAGCATTATTTCGATAAAAAGGGCGGTTCGAACCGCACCCGGCATATAGGGGTTAGGAATGAGCAGGTTGGCTGCATACAGTACGCTCAAAAGTAGGGCGACACCGATGATAGTGACCCATCGCTCACCTCTGATCATAAAACTGGCCAGAAGTGCCAGGCTGCTCCAAAAGAATCCGCGCAGTATCTGGAACGGGAACAACCAGGGGTTATGGCTTATGGTGTTGATCATATGCGGCATAAAAGCTTGTAGGTCGCTGCTTGAAGAATAAAAATGCCTAACGGCCGGGTACTGCCAGGCTATTAAATAGCCGAACACAAAGTAGAAGACTGTATATATCAATGACAATCCCAGCATTTCGAACAGGAAGTTATAGCGCGGGTTCTCTATATGAAACGAGAACTCGCTGGGAAATGTGCGGCGTCGGAGCTTGTCGGTCAGGAATGCTGCGAATGGGGAGAATATGGCTGCGCTGATGGCGCCAGCGGTGAAATAGCCAAAAATATACGATTGCGGTATACTAAGCGCCGCATTGAAAAATATTGCTTCAAGCTGTGCCATGACGGTTTGGATACCAAAAATCAAGATGAAAAGTGTAAATATTACTTTGACTCCATGCCACCCAGTATTGATCAACGCCAAGTAGATCACCGAAGAATTCAGGAAACAGGCCAGTATAGTAAACCACGCATTCGAAGTATTAGCACTACTGGTCGGCTGTACGCCGGCCAGCCAGGCAGCTATGGCCATGCTGGCAAACATCATAGCGGTTAGGATCAATATCTTAAGAAACACCATGGCTGCTGGCTTAGCTCTCATGGGTAGACCCCCTCCAGAAGAATGTCGGCTCTATTAAGTATTTGCATCTACCGCTGGTTTTACTAACTAAATGCGGTGGCCGAATTCCCCTGGGATGCCGCATTTTGAGTTTTCATGGCCTGAAGGCTACCTGACATACATTGATTCGATCGACCCCATTAGGTCCTTTCCAGATCCCAGCAAACTGCAGTGTAGTCCCTATCCGGGCATTCGCCGAGAAATCAGATCGAGTCCCCTGGCCAGCATTTATCCGCCTACTAATCGTTCCGTTGGCTGTTTGGGCCATTATACTCACCCCTTTTTATAGTCAGTATTATCCTGGCAATTAGAATATGAGCCGGTTTGGGTCGAGGTGAGTATAACAGCTTGTTTTCTAACGGTTGAACTTGGTTCTGATGGTCGTCCAGTAGTTGGCATCTTCCAGCCCCAGTCTCCAAATCCCGATCCCGCCGAGACCCTGGGCATTTACCAGGTTGAGTTTGAAGGCCAGGCTGTATGAGTTTTCGAACCAAACTGTGTGTTTTACCCCATTATCATCCCAGTAGAGGAAATATGGAGTCTGAGACGCATCATCCCATATAATGGTGGCCCCGCGTTCTTTGGCAATATCCATGCATTTTTGTATTGAGTAAGCCCGGGTGCCTTTGCTGGACCAGTCATAGCCGTAGGCGGCCACACCCAGTAGGATTTTTTGTTTCGGTACTACAGTTGATGCGTACTTTACTACGTTAGTTACCCAGCCAATGGAGGCAATGGCTCCAGGAGAGCCGCCTGGGTAGTGTTCATCATAAGTCATTAGCATCAGTTGATCGACATTAGGCGCAATGGCTGCATAATCGAAGGCTCCGCTCCAGCCCTCGGTGCGATAATCCCAGGTCTTGGCTGGGACTGAGGCTGTAACCGTATAGCCCAGAGGTTTTAGAGCTGAATATACTTCCTTAATAAAGGTTGTGTAATAACTCCGGTCCCAATAATAAACGCCTTCGAGGTCGATATTTACACCGCGATAGTAATTGCTCTTTAATATGTACTTAAGGTTTTGAATGCAGTTGTTCCGGTTGCTCCAGCTTCTGAGCAGGGTGGTGGCAACGTCCCCGTCAAATTCGTTGCCGATCATGAGCAGCGGTTTGATGCCATTATTATTGGCATAAGAAATCTGCTGAGTAGGAATCAATCCTGAGATGTTGCCCCAGCTGTCCACCACATGAGTGGCAGTAGCTATTTCAGTCAGCGAGCGGGTGTTATTGACCATTGAGTCGTATGATCCCTTGTCGCCATTATAGTAATATGTAGTGAATCCCAGCACCTGTTTGGCAGGTGTTGTGACTGTTTGATTCACTGGATTGGCTGCAGCATCTGTAGTAACTGCGGCTGCGGCGGGCGAAGTGGGGCCCATGAGAATGGCCAGAATCAAGAATGCTGCTGTGATTAATGAGATGAATCTTCTGTTTTTCATTTCTTGTCCTCCTTTAGTTCTGTGAAGTCTGAATGGTGACCTTTAATACATCGGTGGAAATGGGGGTGGTTGTAAAAGCCCCAAAACAGGCGTTATCCGGCTGTGGCTGTGCGGACATGTCCCATGGTGAAACAGTTGTACTAAGTAGGGTAAGAAATGCACCCATTTCAGGGCTTTTTCATAGTGTGGTAATGTACGGGGCGTATGCTTCTATTCCCCATTTACAAATAAAACGGATATGGGAAGGTGTCACGATGGCGGGGGAACGTTGGATAGAAGAAATGGTCGAAATGCAGACCAGGGTTACAGAGTTAGCAAATAGTCGTCCCAATATAACCCTGGAAATACTCATGCATCTGGTCAAAATGTGGGGCCAGCGGCGTGGTGATATGAGGCTCGATATCGCCAACATAGTAACTGGGGTCTGGAATCTTATCCAGAAGCAGCGAACGGACCAGCCGGCGGCTTTATCTGCTAGCCATGAGCCGCTCTTTGATATTACCGAGACTGATAATGAAATAGGGATTTCCACATTTATGCCGGGGATTCTTGATAAACAAGATCTTTCGGTAAAGATCGACGGGGATGAACTTCACGTGGTCGGTAAAAGTGCTATCATTCCCGGAGCAGACGGGCCTGGCCAGTACATTCGTAATGTGCGGCTGCCCGGAGCTGTGGCTCCGCACGGAGCAACCGCTTCGTACGACAATGGGCGTTTGAACCTGCTGTTGAAGAAGGGGAGTAAAGAGAGCCGGCACACAGGTCAAATCGATGTCCTATTCGGGAGATAAGCTATGGAGAAGCGCTGCTATCTACTAAATGCATTGCGGTTTTTAATGATCCGCGGCCTTGTTTTCTATTGCCGGTTGTTTTCTCTGAACGTCTTCCCGGTGCTCTGATGTAAAAAAGCAGTAATCGTGTGCGAATATGGCGCCAGCTAAAGATTTTGCCTCAAAATCTCGATAAATGAATTATATGATTCTATCTACTTCATATTGTTGAGCAAGGAGGGCAATATCATGGCTATGTCAACGGTGGGAGCCGCCCATTCGGGAAAAACTTGGCCTATCAAACATCCCCAGCATAATGGTGAGACTGATCAGGTGGAGAAAAACAAGGAACAATCATTTCACCAGACTATGCATGAGGTCATGCATGAAATCAAAAAGGATGTAAAAGAGGCCCGCCAACTACAAGCAGCAGCGCCTAAGCAGGAAGCTTCATCCCCTCTAAAACACGGTGGTCACGGATACATACGAGTAGAGAATATACAGAAGGCGTTGGACACACAAGCGGCGTCTTTTCAAGATGAGATAAACAAAGTACTTGGTGGTTTGGACATCGATACCGATAATCCGATCAACCTGACTTATCAGGATGGAAAGCTTAGCGTTGGCGATGACAACCCTGACCAGTCTGCCATTGAAGAAGCCTTGGCCGGAGAACCGAGTTTAATAAATTCGTTTTTTGAAACTGTCTTCCTGAACGGAATGTCTAAGGGAGGTCAGGAAGCCAACAACCAGGGTTATGATAAGAATCCTCGGGCGGCTTTGGCCCAATTCGGACATCTTTTTTCCAAAGACAGTCTGGAGAAGAACATGATCCAGCTTCTATACCAAGATTCCAAGTGGACCGTGCAGGTCAAACCGATCCCGGCGGAAGGGGATACTATAACTCCTCCGGCGGTGGAGCCAACTGATACCATTGAGTCATCCGCTGATTCGAGCGGGATAGCAGAGACCCTGGTATAAAATCTATTGCATAAACAATTGAAAGCCACTGCTGCGAGCAGCGGCTTCTAGGCTAATGACAAAAGCGAATTTCTGCGTTGTTTAGGAAACCCCGTTCAATCGACGTACGTTAAGTACGCCTCAATTACGAGCTTTTCTAACGCCTTGATCTTCACTCCCGTCATACGCCTGAGACTTTGTCTACAATCTGAACGCCGCTGCAATATCAGCGGCTTTTTTGTGTTAGTGTTAATCTATGATTAAATTTACGTTAAATATATTTACAAGACTGGACAATACGAGTCGTAGCAGTTACAATATAAATGAAAATAACAATCGTTAAACCCCCCGGTAACCCCCCAATATTCTTCGGATAGTAACCGGCGGATAACCATACTTCCAACTTTATCCTAGCAGTCGGATCGACTGCTCTTTTTTTTGCATTAAAATAAATAGGGCAAGTTATTAGGCTAACAGAGCGTATTAGTGGCAGTAAATGCAATGCTGAGAGGTTAGTAAATGCGGGTGAAACAGTTCATTATGAATGCTCTTAATCAATCCGGAAACTACATGTCCGGTCTGGCTCGCCGTGGTCACAATAGGATGGGGTGGAAGACACGTTTCATCATTATAATAATGATGGCAGTCTGTGTGGCCGTCGAGTATGATGTGATTGCGTTTGGCATACATGCTGAACCGATAAAGTCAGACAGCATCATTATTATGGGCTGTCGGTTATATGGAACGGTGCCTAGTCCCTTTCTGCGGGCCAGGATGGATGAGGGCTTACGGTTATACCGGCTAGGTTATGGACGATATATCATCGTATCAGGAGGTAAGGGTCCTGGTGAAAACATATCTGAAGCGCGGTGTATGCGTGATTACCTGGTGGCACATGGGGTCAGCCCCCGTGCGATATTAATGGAAGACGGATCACGGTCGAGTACCCAGAATCTAAGGAACTCGACAGCTATAATGGAGAAGTACAAGCTCCGGAGTGCGGTGATCGTTTCCAACAAGTTTCACCTTCGAAGGGCGGCCTACCTAGCAGACCGACTCGAAATCAAAGCCAGCTATTCTGGTGTTTTCGTGGCACGATACAAGTTTGATGAGGCTTTCGGATTTGTACGGGAAGTCCCTGCGCTGGCTAAAACCTATATCGAGAATTATTAAACAGCTTACAAATCCCCAGTTATTGGCCATTGAAAAGGCATTTCGTGTCCCTCCAACAATCCCCAATGCATCAATATAGGGAGGAATCAACAGACAAATCACGAATAATGTAGAAATATGTTGCACTAGTGAGGCCAGAGTATGATAACGGACCCGAAGCAGAAGCAGCATCATTCAGCTTGTTTTGTATATAAAAAGACCTTTGCACGTCTACTGGCGATCATGTGCCTGCTGGTTGGCGCAATTGGTTATTGGCCTGTCAGCAGTGCCTGGGCAGAACCTGTCCTGCACCTTGACCCTAGCAGCACCGGCTATAAGCTGGGTCGCTACACGGAATACCTAGAAGACCCTACCGGCAAGCTTTCCATCGATGATGTAACATCATCTGCTTATGTCAACCGCTTTATTCGTAACCAGAGTGATACCCCCAATTTTGGACTTAGTCATTCTACATACTGGCTGCGGTTCAAGCTGGATAGATCCCCAAGCCAGGCTACTAACTGGAACTTACTGTATCGCGATATGTGGATCCAGAGTGCTCAGATATATATCCCTTCAAGTGCTGAACCGCCAGTTCCCTGGCGAGTCATCGACCTGAGTCGTGAAAGGCAGCGAATGCCGGAAGAATCACCGCTATGGAAGAAGATGCCGCTGGATGGGGATGCAGGAAAGAGCGTGACTTATTACGTCCACATGAAGTCCGATGGGCCTTTGATAATGTCCCTTACTATCAATAACGAAGAAAGCACTGCACATATTATTGAAAACCGTCTGCTGCACCTGGGCATCTACTACGGGATCATTATAGCTATGCTTTGTTATAATCTATTCCTGTTTTTTGCGCTGCGTGACCGCAGCCAGATCTACTACGTATTCTATGTGCTTTGCATCGGACTTTATTTCTTCGGGGTGAACAAGCTTAGCTGGTATGTCTGGCCTGGTAGTTCGGGTGATTTTTTGACCCGGCAATGTCTGTTCTTTCTAGGCTTTTTTATATCCTTTGCCGGAATGTTTGCTCGTTCATTTCTAACCATCACTCGTGAAACGCCTATCAAGAATGGAGTTGTTATCGCCTGTATAACAGCGGGCTTGGTATTAGCTCTGGCTGCCCCATTTGGCGATTTACTGGCTTTGAATCAGTGTGCTACTGTCCTGGGCTTCATAATACCCACAGCCTATTTGGCAATTGGCTTTATCCGTTGGCGGCGTGGCTATCTGCCGGCTCGGTACTTTGTTTTGGCCTTTGCTTTTGTATTACTGGGAGGCTTGGTTTACGCTCTGACCTTTGGCGGCTATCTACCTTTTTCTGAATGGACCATGGGTGGTATGCAGGTAGGTTCAGGGCTGGAGGTAATTTTCCTTTCGTTAGCCCTGGCCGACCGGATCAATGTGCTGCGTGAGGAAAAGGAAAGGGCGCTTAATCGGGCTGAGGCCTTTAACAATCAGCTGCAGGAATATGGCCATTTGTTAGAGGGCAAGGTAGAAGAACGGACTCTGGAACTGCTGAGTTCCAACGAAAAGCTGCGCGAGATCGACCGGCTAAAAACCGAGTTTGTGGCCAATGTGGCACACGAGATAAGGACTCCCATGACATCGATCCTAGGTTTTGCTGTGTTAGCGGGTAAACTATTGGGTGATAGCATCATTCCAAGAGCAGATATCGATGATCCCAGATTAGCCGCCGATTTGCGGAAATCTCATCAATATATGAACATCATCACTTCCGAGGGCCAGCGCCTGGCGGATCTAGTAAATGATATGCTGGATCTGTCCAAAATCGAAGCTGGTCTTATGGAATGGCGCATGGGACCAGTTTATATCGAGGAAATCATAGACCGAGCAGCGGCATCGACGGCATCTCTTTTTGAGTATAAGGAGCTTAGCTTGATAAGAGATATCGCAGATGACTTGCCGTCGATCATCGGTGACCATAACCGGCTGGTTCAGGTGGTCATCAATCTGATATCGAACGCGGTGAAGTTCACTCCCCGGGGAACCGTGACCTGCAGGGCTCGGCTCACAAATGAGGGAATGGAGGTCAGTGTGATCGATACCGGCCTAGGGATCAGTATCAAGGACCAGGATATGATTTTTGAGAAATTTAAACAGGCATCCGGGGACACCTTGTCCGACCGGCCTGCGGGTACGGGTCTGGGGCTGCCCATCTGCAAGGAGATCATAGAGCACCATGCAGGTCGTATTTGGGTGGAGAGTGAGCCTGGCCAGGGCAGTATTTTCAGCTTTGTGCTGCCAGTTAGAAAATGAGTTGGAAAAAGCAGGAGTTAAATCCTGTGAAATGAAATAATATCTAAAAATGATAGGCGGTTTGCTATGAACTATGTAAAGAAAATGATAGGTGAAAAGTGCTCACTGGCACTGGTCGATATTGAAGATGCCCCCCAGTATTCAGCCTGGCTGAGTGACCTAGAAGTATCTATGTACCTAACAGTTGCTTCCCAACAACTCTCTTTGGAACGAGAAAGTGAAATCCTCACCGCCATGTGCCAAGATGGAGAGCATGTTTTTGGTATAGTTGATCAGGCTAATGAACAACTGATCGGCAACTGCGGGTTGATCAATATCGATCATGTGCATAGAAGAGCTGACCTCGGAGTATTTATCGGTGAAAAAAGCTATTGGGGTATGGGTTATGGGCGGGAGGCCGTCAAGCTGCTGCTTGATTACGGGTTCAATATTTTGAACCTGCATAGCATAGAGCTCAAAGCGGTTGTCTATAATGAAAGAGCTATTAGCTGTTATAAAAAATGTGGGTTCAAAGAGAGTGGGCGGCGCCGCGAGTCCTGGGTGATGGGCGGTAAAGCCTATGATCAGATCTATATGGATATCCTGGCTTCAGAGTTTGAAAGTGTTTATGTTAAGAAGTTGATACCTTAATATAGTCTCTATTCCACATCGATAAAACCTTCCTCGTCTTTTTCAACTGCAGAGCGCTTGCTGAAAATGAGTCGGTACCCGTCTGGGTCGCTCATGATTATTTCACGTGCATTCCAGGTCTGATCCCCTGGCCCGGCTAAGATATGGCCTCCGCGCTCTCGGGCTCGGTTGGCAAACGACTCAAGGTCCTCATCTATAGCAAAGGTCAGAGTCACACCGCGTCCCCGATATTCCGGGCTGACATTGAACCCAGGAGGATCGGCGACCAGCATGACATCCTGATATTTGCCCCGCCGCATGTGAGCCAGCCGCAGCCGTCGGTCTGGCCCGGGAAGCTCAAAAACCACCTCGAAGCCACCTATTCGCTGGTACCACTTGCTGGAAATCATCACGTCTTTGACCCACAAGGTGGGGAATGCAGGCATAGGATAATGGTCTGCCAATTCAGTACCTCCCTAACTTTCCTTTGTATAGCTGAATTATAGGTTGTGGATGCAACGAGGTCAATCGTGGAATAGCATTCACTGACTAAATACACAAGATGTTGTGTATTCTTTAGTATTCATCCACGACATGGCTGTACTTTTTTGGATATTTTCCTAAAGAATATACAGGAAATGACGATAAATGGAATGAGTTGAGGAATTGGGCTAAAATTTTCAGGAAGGGAGGTCGGTATTTTTGTCAGTTGCTGCAAGCGGCGTAGCCGGCGATTTCTGGAAAGCGGTTTTGGACCGCATTGTAGAGACGCCGGGTGATAAGAAATTCAGATACGCAAAAGGCACTGTCAGAGTGGCAGATATTGAAAGGGAATTGAATGAAGACATCTTGATTTTCAAGGCATTCATCAATGAGCGTTTCAAAAGGCTGAACCTGAATGCATCCAGAAGTATTGACTTGGCTGGTGTATACGGGCAGGTTGTAGTCACCTCTTATCACCCGGAGAAGAAGGTCATCGAAAGGCTTTTCGCCGATGACTATGGTCTCCGGGATTTGTTTATCAAGATCAGGAACTTCGCGTACCTGGTCGAAGGGGTTAAGGAGATTGCAGCGTTTGAAGCAGCCTACGCTCAAAACCCGCGCAAGGCAATAGCTCAGTATGCGTTCCAATTATCCGAGCTGAATATGGACAGGTTCTATATGAAGCTCAGAACTGTGAACGGCAACTGGATCGCCGAAGTGCAGCCAAATGAAGATTTCAAGGCCCGTTTCAACTCGCGTTCTTCCGAAGAGATCATTTTAAATCCGCCCGCATAGGAGGGCTCCGGAACTAGGGCAAGTTCCGGGCTTATGTAGGCGAACTGAATCAGCACAAGCAGCCGAAAAGGCCGTTGGCACTATGCCAGCGGCTTTTTCAATGGGATGATATGAGGACGGTCAGAACAGGGTTGGTAAGCGCGAATGCTTGCGGAAAACCAAAGAAGGGAACCAATCTTCATTATTTCTAAAGTTTTATTTAGGTTGTCATGACAACATCAAAACAACGATTAATATCGACAAACAGATAATGGAAGGATATGACAATATAACCCAATTTACCCCTCCTGTTGGTCAAATAGGTCGTTATTTGGGTTATTCAGGTTCTTGTTCTTGTCATTCAAGATTGATCATCGATCTTGCCCATTAAAACCTTATAAAATTAATTATGACCTATGAGATCCTCCGTATATCTATCCATTGTGGGTGTGGCAAAAGACGACAAATTCCAGCATTGAAACAATAAAAACATCATTATACAACAAAGGGAAATGCAGTATCCTGTCGAAGGTTCATTTGTAACAGATATCACAAGATGTATATCGAATGATATCTGAAGTGTCTAGTGTGTGGAGCAGGGGGAAGTGTAATGTCAAAAGTACGGACGGCTGTTTTAAAAGCAACAGCGATTTTTACGTTGTTCATGTTCTTGTGCGGAAATATGTTGATATCCGGTGTCCCAATAGCGGTGGCGGAGGATACGGTCGCAACAGAACCACAAGCTCCAGCAGTTGGAGAGACGACGAGTACCGACAATCCACTGGTTGCCGAATCTGTCTATAATTCCAGTATTTCAATTAACCAGCCTCAGGTGACTACCAATAATCTAACAAGTACACAATCAACTACCATAACCAACAATACATACGGGACAGCAATAGAAATACAGCCTGGTGAGATTACAGAGACAGGTATAAAAGCTGCAGGGGAGACTCCCTGGTTCAAAATAACTATCAATACTCCTTGCAGCATCATTTCAAAGGTTTATAATAACAGCGGATATATCAGATATTATCTTTGCGATTCCAATCTAACACGATTGTCATATGCCACGGTGTCAAACGGAGCAACGGGGCAGATGGGATGGAAGGTTCAACCTGGCCAATACTATATACAAATATGCGAGAACTTGCCAATTAACTATAATATTTCGTACATAACAGTAAAATATGATCTGCGTGCCCAAGATCAATATGAAAACAACGATACTGCCCAAACTGCTACGTTGCTTGAGGAAGGACAGCAATTGTCTGGTATTGCAATCGAAGCGGCTAACGACTCCGACTGGTTTCAAATTAACGTGGACCATACATGTAGCATTATTACTGATGCTTTTTCCAGTGGAGGTGTTCGAGTTTATTTGTTGAATTCGGCACAGACACCACTTACCAATATGCTGTTGAACGGCGGAGGCCGCAAATTGGGCTGGAAAGTGCCCCCAGGCCAATATTATCTGAAGATAGTAGAGTATGGAACAAACAACTATTTTTCATCGAATTTAACACTAAAGTACAACCTATGTGAACAAGATTTATATGAGACCAACGATGTATCAACAACCGCTTATCAAATAAGTCCAAGCAAGAACTATTCGGGTATCACAATCGAAGCCGCTAATGATCACGACTGGTTTAAAATAAACGTACTTAATCCATGTACACTGGTGACTACGGTTTATAACAATAGCGGTTCCTTAAGCTATAGTCTTTGTGATTCCAATCAAAAAACACTAAAATCAGGTAACATGACTGGGACGGTTCTTACCTTAGTGTACGATGTAACACCGGGCCTATATTACATTCATATCTGTGAATACAATATAGGGGTCAATTATTTGATAAGCAGCATTTCATTGAAGGTTAGTCCTTCCTATTATGTAGGCAGCATTTCTGGTAAGAACGGGAAAGACACCTACTGCGTATACTTCGACCCAGAAACACACGAGTACTCTTTTGTGCTAGAGCCGGTCGACGCCGCTAGTGGTGCTCACTACATACAGAAGAGCCTTTTGACCGTCAACGGTGCTCAGCCTTTATCGTTAAGTACTCAATACAATTCTCTGCTGCTGAAGGAAGGGCCCATGGGCAAGGGCTGGGGCCACAACTATGAAACCAGGCTTGAGTCCCTGGCTAACAATGATGTGAAGATCCATTGGTCAGCTAATAGCGTTAGTTATTATGTATACGCTAACGGTACCTATTCCTCACAGGACCCCCGTAAGGTCTATGATAAGCTGGCTAAGAATCCTGATGGAACTTACACACTGACTCTGCAAGACCTCTCTGTTTATCAGTTCAATGCAGCCGGTCAGCTGACCCGGCAGATTAGTCGTAACAGTCAGCCCCTTGACTATACATACGATAGTTCGGGCCGTTTGGCAAACCTCACCGAACCCACTTCTGGGAAGTCATTCGCATTCACCTATAATGCCAATAACCTTCTCGATAAAGTAACTGATAACGCAGGACGCAGTGTGAGCTTCACTTATGATACGGCTCACAACCTTACAGCCATTACCAGCCCGGGTGGTAAGACAACTACTTTTACATATGATGCAAATGGACAAGTATTGACTGAAACCGACCCCGAAGGCAGGTTGATGTTCAGCAATACTTACGATGAACAGGGACGGGTTATAGCTCAGGACGATGGTAATCCAAATAACCAGATTGCTCGTATGAGCTATGATGAGACCAGCCAACCAGGATACCTAATAACCACTGTGACCGACCGCAATGGGCGCTTTCGAATCTTGACCCATAACGATAAGTACCAGCTAATCTCCGAAATCGACGAATTAGGCAAGACCACCACTTATACCTATGATGCGGCTGGCAACCGCAATGGCGTAACCAACGTCGCAGGGAGTACGACCACGCTTGAGTTTGACAGCCGGGGCAATGTTGTGAAGACTACCGATGCTTACGGATGCCAAACAACAATGACCTATGATGAGAGGAATAATCTACTTACAGTCACCAATACTGCTGGAAAATCAATTTCAACCACTTATAACAGCAGGAATAATCCCCTGACAATAACAGACCCATTGGGAAGAACCACCCATTTTACTTATAATGAGCAGGGTCAGCTATTAACCAATACTAATCCGTGCGGAGGCACTACCACAAATACTTATGAAAACGGAGTACTAAAAACGTTTACCGATCCTACTGGCATTAAAAGTACCTTTTACTATGATGCTGCTGGCCGGGTAACAAGTATTACCAATAATTTAGGTAAAACCGCCTCAATGACTTATGATGCAGACGACTACTTAATTAGTACCACGGATCCATTAGGACACACAGTCTCTCTTACCTATGATGGCTCGGGTAATAAATTGACATCAACAGACGCAGAAGGGAATACCACCCAGTATCAGTACAATTCCCAATCTATGTTGGTTAAAACTATTGACCCGTTAGGCAATGAGACCAACTACGAATATGACGGAGAGGATCGTCTTAACAGGGTAATTGACGCAAAAGGAAATACGACTATCTTAACTTACGATCCCAAAGGAAGGCTGATAACCACCACCAATGCGCTGGGATACATAGTGGGAATGCAGTATGATGATGTGGACAATGTGACCGGACAGACTGATGCGTTGGGCATAAAAGTTATCTCTTCTACTTACGATAAGCTGGGCAATCCTTTGACCATAAAAGACGCCCTGGGGAACACTGTGGCCAATCAATATGACGATCGTTACCGCCTGGTTAAGGTTACCGACTCGCTGGGGAGTGCCACCAGCTTCGGCTATGATGATCTGAATCGTCTGATTTCTACCACCGATTCCATGTCCGGGCTCAGTTCTCAGGTCTTTGATGAAGAAGGCAATCTAAAATCATTCAATGATGCCAATACCAACTTGACCGTTTATAATTATGACGCAGCCGGGCGAGTAATATCCACCAATAATGCCGCCGGTACTGTGCATACTTTCGAGTATAACCAGCTAGGTTTGTTAAGTAAGAGCATCAACGGCCGTGGTCAGGAAACAACCTACCACTATGATGATATCGGTCGCATGGTCCAGCAGACCGACGATTTGGGATCAATATCCTATACCTTCGATGCGAATGGCAACGTCCTGACCATAACCGATGCCAGTGGTACCATAACCCGCGAATACGATGCATTAAACCGGGTAACCAGATACACCGACAACAATGGAAATATCATTCAGTATCAATATGATCAATTGGGGAATTTGACCACTCTGACCTACCCAGATGGCAAGCAGGTTCATTATGAATACGATGCCTGCAGCCAGCTTAACAAGGTAACCGACTGGGCATCCCGGGTAACCACATATGGATATGATCCCAACGGTCGTTTGACCAGTACCACCAGGCCCGACGGCTCAGTTGAGAACCGGACATACAATGCCGTCGGACAGCTAACCCAATTAAAAGATTCAGGTAGAGACAATAAAGTAATCATTCAGTTTAATTACACATATGATGCTGCCGGCAATATAACCGCTGAGCAGAAAGATACCCCCCATCAGTCGTTTACCGCTGCCGATCAAACCATGACCTATACCGTGGACAACCGTATGGCCACCAGTAACGGGCAGGCTGTTCAATACGATGCTGATGGCAATATGACGTCTGTTTCGCTTAATGGGCAGAAAGCCAACTTGACCTTCGATTGCCGCAACCGCCTGACCAGTACCGGTGATACAAGTTATACCTATGACGCCCAGGACAACAGAATCTCAGTCACAAGTGGAGTATACCAGAACAGTTATGTCATAAACCCCTCATTACTCAGCCAGGTTCTCATCAATACTGCCAGTGACGGCAACAAGACCTATTATGTTTATGGCTTGGGCCTTCTAGGGCAGGAAAATCCGGATGGCAGCTATCAAACATATCACTTTGACCTGAGGGGTAGCACGGTAGCCATCACTGATCAAGCTGGTGTTGTCACTGACCGCTATCAGTATGCGCCATTCGGCGAATTGGTCTATCATCAAGGTAATACTGCAACACCATTCCTGTTTAACGGTCGGGATGGAGTGATGAGCGATGGTAATGGTCTTTACTATTTGCGGGCTAGGTACTATCACCCGGAATTGGGCCGGTTCCTGTCACGGGATATGCTGATTGGACAGGTTAAGAACCCAGGAACATTAAATCTATTCGCTTATTGCAACGATGATCCGATAAATGGTATTGACCCCAATGGCTATGAAGGTAAAAGTGTTCTTGATTATATTGTTGCAGGGTGGGGATGGTTTACGGATCTCTTCAAAGCGGAGAAAGCAACCAAGTCTGTTAATGAAAATTATAGTAGTTGCAAAAATTACTATCAGAATCATATAGAAAACCTTATTAACATTGGGGCAATTGTAGATACCGCTAGAACAAAAGGTATTGCAATGTCATCAAAAGAGATTTTGGCGAAAGTAAAAATTAAACCAATTCCAGGATATACTGATAATCAATCTCAATTCGATGCATATGTAACTAATTGCCTAATTGGCTACAGCGACATGGCTTACTACAATAAGTGCCTTAAAGCCGTTGGGGTCCCATACGATAAACTTGACATAAAAACAAAGCGATTATTAGCAGAGAATTTTAACAGTATGGATACTTCCGGTATCTCCCTGGAAATATCGATTAAATACGGTTCTAAGATGGTTACTGGTGCAATTGAAGCTTTATATAAATAATAATGAGGAGGTAATGTCATGATTCAAAAGAAGGTATTGGTTATGTTCGTCTTGTTAGTTGCAATAGTAGGACTCTATTTTGATTCTAATATAGTTGGGGATTTATTATTCAAGTTCGGTATGTTTGGCTCAGCTAGTGCTTGCTATGAAAACAGATATAGATTAGATGGTAATACATATTCTCTGGAACGACTTGCGATAACAACTAATGATAAGAATAAAAGAATTTTCTGTTACGCTAAGCTTTTAGATGATTCAAAATACATGAAATCGATATCTCAACAGGAGCTGGTCTCTCTTAAATCGACTTATATACAGAGCTTATACTTAGATGGGCAGAAAACAAAAGCCAAAGAATATTTTATGAAAAACCGTTCCGGGTTCGACAATGCTACAAAAATTCGTATTGCACAAGTAATTGCACTTGATTCTAACTCCCAAAAGGTGGATTATCAATTTGCACTTCAAGAATGCCTTGGTTCATCGATTGTAATGCCTAGTACCCAAGATATTACGCGACAAAACTCAGGTACTGCTGGCTTGCTATATGAAAAAATCGGAAACCAACAAGCTGCTGAATTTTGCAGGAAAGTAAACCTGCAATAAACCGGTTTCAACTAGATAGTGAGAGGGAGCAAAGGGACGTGCATTTGCTTCCATAAATGACAAGGAGACGGTTCTCCTGTCACGCTGTTTATACAACCCATAGACGTTTGTTGCGAGCCAGATGGGGAATAAGAGCAAATCGGGGACGGTTCTTAACTTGCTCGAAATAGACTAGAAGCATGAATAAATTATTCAGTTAAAGGCAAACAGTGGAACGCTTCTGATTGTAAAACAAGGTTTATTACTTAGCTAGAAACCTACCCTGCATTTTTATTTTGGAATATCAGCCATGTTGTGGTCTTGGAAATGGTTAGTTGAGGTTATTGATTCAATT
>JBLNAX010000014.1:0-17592 GCA_050259595.1 Acidobacteriota bacterium
ATCCGCCCACAAACTTGTCAGCTTTACCCCGGGTATCAAGCTTGCCATCCTGGGTGGCCTTGATGAGCATGTCCGTCTCTTGCAGCAGTCCACTCATGACATCTATGCAGTTGTTGATGTTGTTCTTGATCTCATTAAAGTCGCCATTATATGTATCGGTGATCTTAGGCGGTATGTCGCCTTTCGATATACGGTCGACATATTCGGCTGTCACATTGATTGGACCTACGAAAGCATCGATTAAACTGTTGACCCCTCCGACTAACTCGCCCCAACCACCCGCATACTTCTCAGACTTGCCGCGAGTATCTAATTTGCCAGCAACTATAGCTTTGGACAACATATCAGTCTCAGCTAAAAGCCCGCGCAGTGCGTCTGTTACTTCCTTCATGCTGTTAGCAAGTACGTCTTTCTCGGACCGGGCCCGGACTTCAATACTCATATCACCCTTGGCTATCTTTTGTGCAGCATCTGCCTTGTCCTTAATACCGGCGATCATCTCAGCGAAAGCCCCCATTAGATCTCCGATCTCATCCTTGGTGGTGGCTTCGACTTTAACGTCAACATCACCTACTGCCAGCTTTTCGGCGATCTCGGAAAGATTCTTGATCGGTTTTGAAATAATGCGAGATAAGATAACACCCAGTGCTATTGCCAGAAGAATTCCTCCAGCAATTATCCATCCCATTAAGGCAACGGCTGCGGCAGCCTGATCCGAATTATCCTTCGAGGTTGTATCAGCCTGCTCAGTCTTTATTTTGACTAACTCATCGATATCAGCGATGATCTCTTTTGCTATCTTGGCCGCATCTCCCCTTAGGAGAACCATTGCCTGCTGGTCCTGATCGGCCATTCCTGCTTGAATGATCTGCTTCTTAAGAGGTTCAAATTCATTTAGTTTGCTCTGTAGATGGTTATATTTTTCTATGACTTCTGGTGCCTTCATTGTTTGGCCAAACGCCTTCATGTTTTCTGCTATTTCAGCATCTAATTGACTTATTGTATCAACATATGTCTTGCGATCAGGACTGCCTTTATCCATTATAATGTCACGCAGGTTAACTCGAGAACGCTGGAAAGCCGTCGATATAGCAGACATTTGAGTAAGCGGCTTAGTATTGGTAACTACCATTTGAGAATAACTGTCATCAATACTTGTAAGACTCGTTATACCCTCATACCCGACAAAACCGGCAATGCCCGCTACCAGGACAAAACCGATAAGTAGTTTGGTCGCGATTTTCCTATCGATAAACCATTTCATTCAGAAACCCTCCTTGATATTTACTAAATCCATTCTTTTCCCGCTTCTTTTATATGAATCTATCTAACTGTTCCCGCGCAATTAGCCTCTCTCTCGCTCGCTTTGTCCAGCCTCTCTCTCACTCTTTGCTAACTCTTTAATGGGATCAGGTGTGTCTGGTCGATCATGGGGAGATGTCGACTAACTTTTCTATTTCATCCTCGTCCATGAGCCTTTCGGCATCCAAAAGTAGTTTGACTTGATTGTCTACCTTCCCAATGCCTTTGATATATTTTTGGAATGCCTTATTTAGCTCGGGAGGCGGTGCTATTTCCTCATCATTTATATGTAGAACTTCAGATACACGATCAACCACTAAGCCAATCGGTATCCCTTGAATATCAACGACTACAATGCAGGTGCGATCATCATATACCTGAGGTTCCTTTTTAAAGCGGAGACGAACATCTACCACCGGGATTATCTTGCCTCTTAAGTTGATAACCCCTTTCACGTATTCAGGTAGTTCGGGAACCTCGGTAATCGTCTGAATTCCTATAATTTCTGTAACATAACGGATCTCAATACCATAGTCCTCTTTACCGAGAGTGAAGATTAGGAACATACCCTTTTGAGTATCCTCTTCCAGATCAATGTTTTCTAAAGCCTCCGGCATCTTTCCCTCTCCTTTCCGTTTTAATGTATTTGACTACCCGCTAAACCGGCTACATCAAGTATCAGGCTGATGCTGCCATCCCCTAGCAAAGTACATCCCGCCAACCCTCTTGTTTTGCCTCTCGCACGCTTGATAAACTCAGGCAAAGGTTTTATAACAACCTGCTGCTCGCCGATAAGTGTGTCAGCGAAAAGACAGATTTTTTTGTTTTCATACTCGCACATCATTATGATGCCGCTGCATATGTGAACAACATCAGTATTGATACTGTATAGGCGGCTAAGTCTAATAACCGGATAGCATTCGCCTCTTACCATAATCGCCTCATTGCCATCCGGGTCGATTATTAGTTCATTTTCTTGAGTTCTGAAGGATTCCCGAATTGAGGTTATAGGCACGGTGAATTTTGATTTCCCCACACTTATGGTCATGCCATCGATGATCGCCAGAGTCAAAGGTAGTTTTAGAGATACTGTAGTTCCACTGTTGATCTCGCTATCAATCAAAACATTGCCTCCGATTCCCTCAATGTTTTGAGCTACTACATCCATTCCCACGCCACGTCCGGAAAACTCAGAAACTCCATCCTTTGTAGAAAAACCTGGCATCATAATGAAACTATAAATCTCTCTATCTGTGAGATCATTTTCAGTTTTGGAGGTTAGGCCTCGTTCTTTGGCCTTTTCGAGTATCCTGGTGGTATCGAGACCCTTTCCGTCATCTTTCACATTGATCCAGACATCCCCTCCGGCATTTTTGGCTTCTAGTATGATAGTCCCTGATTCCGGTTTACCATTTATTAAGCGTTCCTGGGGTGTTTCCAAGCCATGATCGATACAGTTGCGGATCAGGTGCATCAGAGGATCAGATATATGCTCAATAATGTTCTTATCAACTTCTGTCTCCTCACCACGAATGATCAATTTAACCTCTTTACCGATCTTTTTGCTCATATCACGAACTAGTCGGTTCATCTTTTGGAAAGTATTGGCCAGTGGGACCATACGAATCGACATAACAGTATCCTGCAGATCATGGGTGATTTTCCCTAATTGCCGGGCGGCTTTACGAAAGTTGTCCAACTCCAGATTAGCTAATTCAGGGTGTTGAGTAACCATAGCTTCAGCAATAACCAGCTCGCCGACAAGATCCATAAGCATGTCCAGCTTACTGACATTAACACTGATCATTGTCTGCTTTTTGTTTAAAGCATCCGCATGCTGCAGTGCAAACTTCTCCTGACCGCTAGTTTCTGATTCTTCATTCTCATCCAAGATAATTCGGGGTTTTTCCTGCTTTTCTAGCAACTCGACCGCAGGGTCTGGGCAAGCCTCATCAATCAAAACGTCCCGAACAAAAGCAGTTTTCATAAGTAAAGATTCAGCTTCATCACGTTGAATATTGGTTTTAAATTGAACTACGAAACCTTGATTTCTAATCAATTCAACATTTTCATCATTATCCACTATATCTTCAGGAATGCATCTTACTTCACTGGCAATCTCTTTGAGGTTATGTATGATCAGAAAAGCACGTACATTTTCCATTCCACAACCATCCTCAAAATGGATGGTTGCGGAAAACCAATGTCCGCTTAAATCATTTGTTGTTTCATTTCTATCGGAACTGATATAGAAGGAAGGCTTTACCTGAGGCCGATTCTTATTCGAAGAGAAGTCATCATTACCATTACTTGATTTGAGGCTAGATAGATAGCCCTTAATGCTGTCTATTAGTTTTGATCCATCACCGTCTACCATCTGCCCAGTCTCTAATTTATTTATTTCTGTTTTTATAAAATCTACAACCTGGAGACTAAGATCTGTTATCTCGGAATAGCTCTCAACTAATGGGTTTTCTTCACGTAGGTAAAAATACAAATCCTCCAGTGCATGAGCCAAAGCAGCAATACCATCTAGCATCATCATGGCCGCTGAACCCTTAACCGTATGCATGATTCGAAAGATCTCATTGATACAGCTGCTAATACCCCCATTCTTCTCACTATCAATTATTGACTGCTCAAGCTCATCCAATAATTGCATAGTCTCATAGATAAACAAATCCAGCATAGGTTCTTTGGTAGAATCCACTAATTCACCCCCCTAAACCTTTAGCAGGAATCTCAATTATATTGAGTTATTCAATTCTTTTCAGGGTTTCAATCAGGTGTGCCTCTTTGAAGGGTTTAACAATAAACGCGGTAGCTCCGGACAACACAGCATCTTTCACCATGTACTCTTGTCCCATAGCTGTTACCATGACTACCTTGGCCTCGGGATTGATCTCTTTTATCATCTTTAAAGCCGTGATTCCGTCTACCTCCGGCATGGTCATATCCATAGTCACCAGATCCGGCTTCAGAGTCATATATTGCTCAACTGCTACTAATCCATTATTGGCCTCCCCTACCACTTCATAACCATTGTTTTCCAGAGTAATTTTAATAGAATTACGCATAAAATTGGCGTCGTCCACGATCAAAACTTTTTTCAAACATTTTCCCCCTTACTTCAGCAAAGTAAAATATACATTACTATCTTTATTAGCAAGAACCATGCCACCAAAACCTAAAATGTGACATTATGTGACAATCGGCTAGGTTAAAGACCCTATGCCATTTCAAAGAATGAATTCTAAAGAAATCAAATTTAGACAAGGTGTCCAAAACTGGACGCCTTGTCTAAAACGATGCACGTAATCAATACACGCAAAAACCCGGAGCGTAAACTCCGGGTTCAAAAACATTATTCGTCTTTAGCTGTATTCTACTCAGCGTCTCCCGCCACCATAGACTTGCCTTCGGCGGTCAGTGTAGCCGCCATTATGGGTCCACCAGGAAGCGACGCCCCTTTTATGTAGCCCATCGACGCCAATCTCTTGAACAACACCTGGGCTTTGTCATAACTACCGCAAGCGTCTCCAAGCTTGTCGTATCTGACATCCACCCCACCGAGGGCCTGGATTGCACGCAAAGCCTTAACGACCTCATCATATGGAACATCGATATTCGAAGAATCCTTTTCTGCCAGCAGCCAAATCTTTTTCTTCATCTCTTCTCGTATGTGATCTATATCTGCAGCCTTCTTACCCGGGAATTCTCCACTCACCTTGTATTCTTTGCCGTTTACCTTGCCACGGGCAGTAATTGTTACTCCCATCTGGGTCTCATCATAAGCGTATGTGAAATTATCGAGCCATTTATCCTCCAACAAAACTCCCCCCTTTACTTATATTTTACAGCACAGTATAATCCTTGCGCACCTAATTTGATAACTCTAACGAATATTTTTTCAAACAAAACAATATTGAACTTTACTTCGTAAGATATTAAAGATTTCTTTAGGATAAAATTGCCAATTAGAATCGGGAACTTTTTATGTATTCGTTCCGTCTTTATTAACATGAAGGCACAA
This sequence comes from Acidobacteriota bacterium, assembly GCA_050259595.1. Classification (GTDB taxonomy): domain Bacteria; phylum Bacillota; class Syntrophomonadia; order Syntrophomonadales; family DTU052; genus JBLNAX01. The sequence goes on from JBLNAX010000014.1 coordinate 5,336, forward strand.
AACAAGAATCAAAAGACCCAATTACAACAAAAGCCTGAGCAAGATAAGCTTGTCAAGATGCTTATCCGGCAGCGGAAAAAGAATCCCTCCGATTATATCGGCATGGCCATTAGATTCGGTAAGAACCTTCCGTAACCATAGTGCGATCAGATATAGAAAAAAGGGGAAATAACTTCCCCTCTTTTTTTGCCCACAACAAACTGTTATTCCAAGGGAGAGTGACGAAGATGCACCCATGCCAGATGTATGATCTAAACTTCTTTGCCGCCCATCAGACAGATATCAGGGAATGTGTTTCCGCACTCATTGATTATTGTCTGCGGTTCGATAACGAGCCGGGAAGCTGTGCAATCGTCCTGAATTCTGTAGGCCAGTTCGATCTTAACCATGACGGCAATATCAGCAATTCGCCATACCTGGTCCTATATATGATAGAATGCCGCAATATTCTAGCCAGAAAAAGTCTAAGCAGGATCACAAGCGATTATTTTGGCCATTATTCAATTGCTGACTACTATAAATGGTGTAAGAAATGGTCAATGATGCCCGGCATAAGCAATCTCCAGTATTTTTACATCGAGCATCCATCATGCTCTACCATGTTCCGCGAGCAATTTCCAGAGATCCAAGAACTGGTTATGCGAACTATGTATCACATGTTCGGAGTGGCTTGCTTCAATTCAGGAGTCTGGCCATCACAAGCCGCTACAATGCTGTTCCAGTGCCCGGAATGCGGCTGTTTTCAGCCGCTTGAAGCCGCCCAGAAGAAACCAACCAAAGCACTTTATCATGCCCATAATTGTTCACTAGCGTAAAACACAAAACCCAGCCGCTTTATAGTTGTTCGTTATTACCTCTCCATGGCCATCGCCAGTAGAGTCTCACGTTCGTTCAATTCCGGTTTTTCCAACACTGCATCAAGCAAATAGTTTAGCACCTCACCCATTTTCGGACCCCGCTCAAAGCCTAGTTCCATCAGGTCATAACCGTCTATCTCCAGGTCTTTGACCAGCATCGGCAGCTGTTCGAACTTGATGCGCTCCACTCCCTCCTGCATAGCATCCAATTCGGTAAAATCAAATGGCGGGGCTGAGCCCAATATGTCAGCCCTCTGCACAGCAAAAAGATCCTCCAGGTTATGTTCGCCTACCCTGTTTACAAGCTTTTTTAGAGTGGCATTTCTCACCTTAGAAAAACGGCTCATATGCTCGGCCACCAGGATCGAGACATCCTCAATGGTCTTATTGTCATACTTCAGCCGCCGTAGGATCTCTTCTGCTATACGGCGCCCTTCCATATGATGGCCGTAAAAATGGCCGACTCCGTTATCATCGACATTGAAAGTGGCCGGTTTGCCGATATCGTGCAGCAGTGCAGCCAATCTGGCATTTAAACGCGGGGGCACCGCTTCCAGGACCGCCATAGTATGCTCAAAAATGTCCTTGTTATGGCGTTTGTTATGCTGGTCGAAATCGACCATTACGGCAGCTTCCGGCATGATGTATTCCAGCAAACCTAACTGAGCCAGCATCCTCATCCCCGGCGCTGCTCGCTCCGACAATAGTATACGGTTTAGCTCTTCGCGAACTCTTTCAGCAGAAACTCGCTGTATCTGCTCGCACTGCCTGATTATAGCTTCTATCACGGTTGGATGCAGGTCAAAACCATAAATACTGCAAAACCGTATAGCCCGCAGCATACGCAGAGGGTCTTCGCAAAACCGTTGTTGGGCTTGCTCCTGTGGCGAACGAATAATTCTGTCCCGCAGATCGGCCTGCCCGCCGTACGGGTCGATGATCGTGCCGTTATTATCTGCCGCCATAGCGTTTATTGTGAAATCACGCATCAGCAGGTCGTTTTCCAGTGCCGATTGAGCTGCTATATCAGCTTCCTTGAAGGTCGTGACCTCTACAGTTTCACCATCTAAAAGAACGGCGATGGTGCCATGCTTTTCGCCGATGGGCACGGTCTTGTGGAAGTATGATATTACTTCCTGAGGACTAGCCGAAGTGGCAATATCATAATCTTTCGGCTCCTTGCCCATCAACAGATCGCGCACACAGCCGCCTACCACATAGGCCTCGTGATTATTCAGTTTTAACGTGTTTATTACTTTTACCACGTATTCCGGTAGTTGCATGTTATAACATCCTTTGCTTAGGTTGTCCAAGCTGTTTCATCAAAGCTAGCCTCGGTAATATCGATCAATAGTAGATTAAGAGGCCTCGGCTTTCGTTTATTACATCAACATATTGCTTTTTTAAGGCTTTAGTTGTACATCGTCCAGAAGCTGCGCCGGATCATTCGCGGTATTTTAGGTTCGAATTGTATCGTCAACTGCGTTTTATTGTCCTTTTTTACAAGGGCCAGCTTACCCAACAGAACCTTGGTGGTGTAACTGGGAATGCAAGAAGGCATTTCACACAGCTCTACTTCACTATCGCTTATTTTATCCAAATCGAAGAGCCAGCTACTGATCCAGTGCGGGCGGAGCATAGCCCCATTAGAATAGGCCCCCACCGCCCGATGGCAAACACCGCCCGACCCAAAAATATATACGAAGATGAATTCTGGTTTCTTATCACCGTTGAGATCTGTTATAAACTTAGGCTCCACAGGAGAAAAGCTCATACCGCCACAGAGCCTGGTGACTTTCCCATGATCGATGATATAGGAATGCCCGCCCCGGTAATCCTCAGTGTTGAAGATCTGGATCTTCATTTTGTCCCACACTTCTTTAGTCGTGGCTTCCTTAATCACCTGGCCTTCAACTTCTATCTTGCCGTTGATTAGCTTTTGCGCACCCGCAGGAGTAACTCGTCCTGATGCATCCACCGCTGTGGTGGGCTGGCTGCAGCCCATCGTAGTGGCAAGTAACATCAGCAGCATTATCACTACTGACTTTTTCCCCAAATGATCGCCTCCTTAAAATCTTTATTTTAATGATATTCAGTTGAATTAGGTTATCAGCTCTAGTTTTCGGCTAATTCAGAAACGTTGAACCAGGGTGAGCGACTTTGCAAAGAGACACTCCAACGCCCTGCGAAACCGCGGCCTATTTCCGGCGGCAGGTCGATAGTGCCTGGATGGCACTACGCCGAAACCTCGCCCTCAAAGCGAGTTCTTGTGCCCTGCGGGTATTTGCAGGTTACTGACGCTAGGCGCGATAAGTAACAGCTGTTTGTCTGGTGATTGCATTGGCATATCTCCTTAAAGAAACCCAATATATTAAATTCACTCTTTATGTTCGTAATCCCAACCCCTGCAAATAACTATAATGTGATCAAGTTCTGCTAAGTCTTGTCCACCTAGCCAAATATAGAAAAGCCTATTCTTGTGGGAATAATATTGCACTGGAATGTTTATATTTTTATAAATATAATCTATTGATGGTATCTCTTGTAGAGACAGAACGTGACATCCTATAATATCGTCAGGCTCAAACATAGATTCCATTCCATCATTTTTCTTTCCGAGTATTCCCTTAACATCCCTGAACGAAAGTTTCACTTGGTAATCTTGGTTGGTCTGTATCCCCCAGCATCGTTGGTCTAAATACAAAGACAATGAATCTTTATTATAGCTCACATAGTTTATATTCGCGTCATGAAAGCCCGAACAAAGCTCAGCCGCTCTCCATATTTCTGATGGAATACAACCATAAAGGACATGCATTGGTTTGCCACTCTTAAAGAACATTTTAGGCATTTCGGCATCATGAAAACCTAAGCAATCATACCAAAACAACTGAAAATCCAATCCTGAATCCGGGGCAATCAAGCTGAGCTCATGAATCAGCTCTGAATGATGTTCTTCCCATATAGAAGCCGTTAAATTCAAGAGTTCAAGATAACACTCTTTGTCAGATGTGTTTATTTCATTTGAGAATACCCCATATACTATATCAATGATTTCCTTGATTTCACTTACCACAAAACTACATCTCCTTAACCAGAATAGGTGATTACTGGTTATACATCGTACTGAAGCTGCGCAGGGTCATGCGCGGTATCTCCATCTCAATCTTTATCTCCAACCCCAAGGGTTAATCATCGTTATAACCCAAAGTAACCGATTGCCCGCAACCAGTTATAATTGCCATTATCATAGCCACTAACAACACCAATAACCTTTTACCCAAATGAACGTTCCTCCCTTAACAAACAATTATCTAATTATATTCATCAAGTGATGTCATCTATTTAGATTAGATAGTTAAACAAGGGATGACGGTTATCATCATCCCTTGACAACCGCCACAGTTTGCAGCTTAAGTACTGGAACTGCCAGGTCAGCTTCCTGAGCAATAACATCATCGATATCCTTGTAAACGAAAGGCGACTCATCAGCAATCTCTTTCGTGCTGTGGGTTCCCAGTACCACCGACTGCTTCTCCAGTTCCTGCAGCACCTCTTTTTCCGTATAGGAAGCCAGGGCCTTTTTGCGACCCATCTTCCGCCCTGCCCCGTGTGAGCAGGAATGGAAAGACTCCGGATTGCCCAGCCCTTTCACGATGTAGCTGGCACGCCCCATGGCCCCCGGCACGATGCCCAATTCATCTTCGCGGACCCTGATCGCACCCTTCCTATGCACCCACACGTTCTCACCGTAGTGATTCTCGATCGCTGCATAGTTGTGATGGGCATTGATCTCCATGTCTACCTGAATACCGGTAAAATCAGTATGCTTCTTCACCAGGTTGAACAGGATCGACTTCACCTTTTCCTTCATGGCCTCGCGATTCTCGCGGGCAAAAGCCAGGGCCATATTCATCCACTGTAGATACGACTGGCCAGCCGCTTCATCTAACGGCAAAAAGGCCAGGCGATGTGCCGCAGGAACTGCCGACTGCCAGCGATCATTCAGTTCGCTTGCGATCTTATTGAAGTAATCACATACCTGCTTGCCTACATTACGGCTTCCGCTGTGCAGCATTACGCATAGGTTGCCTTCAGTATCTTCCTGCAGCTCGATAAAATGGTTGCCTCCTCCTAGAGTACCCAACTGGAAAAACGCCGATGGGAAGCAGTGTTCCGCAAGGTCCCTGTGACGGGCAAATTCCTTGGCGAACTCGGAATCCTTCTCTAATAAATTCGTTAGATAGACGGATTCCTGCTCCACCTTGTGATGAGCAAAACCCACCGGGATCTCGCGCAGGATAGTCTTTGTAATTACCTGCACCAGCTTACCATGCGGAGTGTCTGTTTCACGGATAAGACTGACCGGTATATTGGTGCGCAGGAATCCCATTCCACATCCGATATCCACGCCTACCGCGTTAGGTATAATCACTCCTTTGGTTGCGATCACGCCGCCGATCGGCATTCCATAACCCATATGGGTATCCGGCATTAAAGCCACCCACTTATGTATGAAAGGCAGATCAGCCAGGTTCAAGGCCTGCTCCATGCATGATTCCTCAAGCTCTGAAATATCATTCAGCCAAACTTTGATCGGCTTCTTATGCCCGTTTGTATCAGGCCTTCCCTCTATTACAAACACTTCAATTCCTCCACAGATAGTTGTTTCTAATGCAAAACTAACACCAACTGGTTATGTATTCCAGCTTCTGCCTTTACAGTCCTGCATATCGTTCTCAGTATCTAACAGACTGCTGGCTTTTGCTATATCATCCATTTGGCAGGGAAATCATTCATACAGGTAGAATCTAGATTATAGTGATGGAGGTGGCAAATAATGCAGGACCATGGGAAAATAATTGACCTGCTGGTCGAACATGAGTTAGCCTTTGCCCGCCTTTACTCCGTCTATTCGGAACACTTTCCTGAGTATAGTGAATTCTGGCGTACCCTGGCTGCTGAAGAAGAAGATCACGCTGATTGGATTCGCAGACTGCAAAGGGATGCCGATGAGGGAAAACTGTTCATTAAGGACGGCCGTTTCAACGAAAAATCAATCCAAAGTTCCCTCAAATATGTTACAGAGCTTACCGATTCTGCGCAGAACAACAAGCCGCTGTTAATTAATGCACTCTCTACATCATTATGGACTGAAAGAGCCATGATTGAACAGAAATTCTTTGAAATCTTTTCAGGTGATTCGGCAGAGTTAGTCCGCACCCTATCTTCTCTGAAGGAACACACTCAGGAACATATCATTAGACTGGAAAACATTCTTAATGAAGTTAAGCAGATAGGATACTGATATACTAAGCCATCCCCATTAACAAAGGGGGAGATGATCAATGAATCCATTTTCAATTTTAGCTCTGTTATCGGTTGTTGCGGACCTTTATCTAGGAATATATGTGCTTAGACTCGATGTTCGAGCACGTACAAACCGTGTGTTTTTCTTGATGTGCTTAACTTTGGCCATATGGTCGCTCGGCAATGGATTTATTTACTCTGCACACGACAAAGCAGAAATCTGGCACTGGCATAGAATAACTGCATTCGGTTGGGCTCTTGTCGGCGGGATTTATCTGCACTTTGTGATTTCCATGGTCAAACCGTGGTTACTAAAACAATGGTGGATATACCCCGTTCTTTATGTACCTGGAATACTGTGTGTATACAAGGTGTACCAGGACTATTTCACGGTTATTGATTTCGCCCGCGGGCCATATGGCTGGTACGAGATCGGTGCCCCGCTTGATATTGGGTTTATTCTCTTCATCCTCTATTTTTCCAGCTATGTTTTAATTGGTTCCTATATGATATGGCAAGCCAGCCAAAAGGCCGCCACTAACCGCGAGAGGCTGCAGTACCGAATTCTAACCATAGCCCCCATCCTTGCCTTAACCACCGGGATAATTCCTGCGGTTATAATGCCCGCAAGACATGTTCCAATACCTAACATGGACTCCTCGATTGTGATGATCTGGGTTTTCGGGGTCTGGTATGCCATTGCAAGATACCGCCTGTTGACACTAACCCCGGCCATAGCCACCAGCGAAATAATCGGACGTATTAAGGAAATAATGATACTTACCGATCCTCAAGCCAAAATCATCATGACCAATAAATATACTGAAGGTGTTCTTGGTTACAGCAAGGAGGAACTGATCGGAATCTCAGCATTCAGTTTGTTTGAAGATCAGGACATGGCCCAAGCCGGTTATAATCATATGTTGGCAGGCATGGACGGCATCGCTGACCTAATCTGTGTAGCTAAAAACGGAGAAAGACTAACCTTTCGATTTACCGGGTCAGCGATATGGGACAAGCTGAATGATCTGGTCGGCATAGTCATTGTAGGACAGAATCAGCGTCCGATCATGCGCATTAAAGAGGAAATAATGGAAAAGGAAAAGGCACAGGCATCTTTACAAGAATCCTATGCAAAACTTGAAGAATTAAACCAGATGAAAACTGATTTTTTGTCTACTGTATCCCACGAACTCCGCACTCCATTAACTTCCATCTTAGGTTTCACCAGTATCATTCGCAACAAACTAGAAGGCTCAATTATCCCAGGCATTGATCCTGCTGACAAGAAACGTTGCAAGGACGCCTCAGTTATACAGCATGATCTAGGTATAATTATTTCTGAATCACACAGGTTAACCAGCTTGATAAACGATGTTCTGGACATCTCAAAAATGGAATCCGGAAGCCTGGAATTGAATATGCAAATACATTACATAGCAGATATAGTCAACAGAGCTATAACGGCGACGGCCGGGTTGTTTACCCAACGAAACACAGCCCTTGTCACAGATATTGAACCGGATCTCCCCCCCATTATGGGCGACCATGATCGCTTGATTCAGGTTCTGATCAATCTAATATCTAATGCAGTCAAATTTACACCAAACGGCACTGTAACCTGCCGGGCACAGTTGGAGGACGATCAAATAATTGTAAGTGTTAGCGATACTGGCATCGGTATTGCTGCTGCGGATTTAGAAGTTATTTTTGAAAAGTTCAAGCAGGTGGGTGACACTCTGACCGACAAGCCCCAGGGTACTGGTCTCGGCTTGCCCATCTGCCAGCAGATAATAACCATGCACAATGGACACATCTGGGCTGAGAGCGCACCGGGCAATGGCGCCACTTTCTTCTTCAGCCTGCCGGTCGAAACACCTCAAGAACTGGGAGTATAGTTGATTTTACACTTCATTCTTCTTCATAGCACTTATCACCTCAAAGAGCTTTTCGGCGGTCACTTCTTCCGGCGGAATAGGTTGCCCGAATTCCAGGCTTATGCGCGACCATTTACGGCGAAATGGTTTACGGTCCTTCTCGTATTTCCGGCTAAAATAACTGCCCCATAGCCCGTTCAAGCAGGCAGGAACCACCGGCACCGGAGTGCGCTGTATTATATGCTCAATACCCGGTCTGAACTCCTGCATAATGCCATCTTTGGTCAAAGAGCCTTCCGGGAATATGCAGACTACCTCGCCATCATTCAATTCAAAGGCGATCTGGTCAAAGGCTGCTTCCAGCACCTTAGCATCTTCATGCTGGCCAGCTATGGGAATGATCTTACCATCCCTGAATAATTGCTTGACTATAGGTATATCGAAATACTTGTAGAACATGACAAAGCGCGGGGGTCGCGGACACCCGGCCGCCACAATAAGTCCATCAACAAAGGTAACATGATTACAGGCAATAACAAAAGCCCCATCCATGGGCAGATTATCACGACCAATGACCTTCAGTCGATATATGATATTGGTTACACCCCAGATCAACAGTCGGAGCATAAACTCCGGAATCACCGTGTAAATATAAGCGGCAGCCAGGATATTCAGTATGGATATCACTAAAAATATCTGGGGATATGTAAAGTGGAAATGATAAAGCAGCATAAGTAGCCCTGATGAGCCGACCATGAAAATGGAATTCATTATATTGTTAGCGGCGATAACTCGCGACCTGATCTCAGGATCAGATCGATACTGGATAAATGTATACAAAGGAACTGTAAAAAAGCCGCTGAAGACAGCCATCATAAAGAGATCGACCGCGATTCGCTTGCCGGGTAGAGTGCCTAAGAACTGGCTTACATTGATCAAGTGAGCGGAAGAGAAACCCGGATCTCCGACCAGAAATAGGTCAAGGGCAAACAAAGATATACCCAGGGAACCGATCGGCACCAGGCCTAGTTCAGTTCTCTTGAAGCTGAGTTTCTCACAGAGTATCGAGCCTACCCCGATACCGATCGAAAACAAGGCGAGAAACAAGGTAACTACCGAAGCATTGGCATGCAAAAAGTCTTTACAGTAGGTTGGGAACACCGATAACAGAGCCAGGCCAATCAGCCAAAACCAGGATATGCCGATGATCGAAAGGAATACACTGCGCACTTCCCGGGCAATTTTGATTATTTCAAAGGTAGTTGTGATAGGATTCCACTTCATTGTCAGATCCGGATCAACAGGAGCGATGGGCTTAACAAAAAAGCTGATCCCAAAACCAATAACAGCCACGGTTATGACTGTAATTCCCACCATCCAAGTGCCTTTATCAGGAACAACAATCAATAGTCCTCCAACTATAGACCCCAATAGAATAGCGATGAAAGTGCCCGTCTCAACATAAGCATTACCGGTAACCAGTTCGTCGTCCCTCAGTAAGTGCGGTAAAATGCTATATTTGACTGGTCCGAAAAGGGTCGAATGAATACCCATCATAAAAAGCCCACACAAAAGCAAGGTTAGGTTCTCGGTCACAAACCCTATCAGTGCAACGATCATGATACATATCTCAAAAGCCTTAACAAATCTTATAATGACCGGCTTGCGAAATTTATCAGCCAGTTGGCCCGAGATCGCGGAAAATATAAAAAACGGCAGTATAAATATACCGCTGCTCAGTGTTACCATTTGTTCGGGAGTGAAATTGCCGATTGAAAGGGCTTTAAAAGTTATCAGGATAGCGATGGCATTTTTAAATAGATTATCGTTTAAGGCGCCGAAAAACTGGGTGAAGAAAAGCGGCCAGAATCTGCGGTCGGCAAGAATATTCTTACTCATCCAATCCCTCCATCAAGCAGCCTGAAGTGGCTTACCCTTTTCCAAGGTTAAAACACTTGTAATAATTGGCTAAGCAAACTATTATTTATTATTGATAATTATAGCATATTGTCCAAAAAGGCAACTTTTTGGCATTATTCTCAAAGGTCACGCTCAATTACATAGTAAACAACTTCCCTCAGGAAGTCGGCATGTATGCTTGGCGATATACCGGCTAACAGTTTTTCCAAACGTTCTTCACAGATCAACGCATATTGATAGGCAAATTTTTTAGCATATTCAATACTACCCATATCGTGCATCTTCTGTAGAATCCAGTACACATCCTGCGGTTCTTTGGCTTCACGCGGCAGGGACAATATATGCACTGTCTTTTCTAATTCTCTTCCCGTAAGGTTTTGCAGAAGGTGGATAAGGATCAGGGTCCTTTTGCCCTCCCAGATATCCCCAGCAGATTCTTTGCCATAGAGGCCTTCATCCCCGACTAGATTCAAAATGTCGTCCTGGATCTGAAAAGCGATCCCTAAATGATACCCGATCTGATTAAATGCGAGAACATGCGGCCAACTGGCCCCGGCAATAATGGCCCCCACCCGGCAAGGAGTCATACATGTATACCAGCAGGTCTTCTTCAAACACATCAAGAGGTAATCCCGCTCTGTCAGAACCCAGTGGTTGTCCCGCACCCAACCCAGTTCAATGGCTTGTCCTTCCGCAGAATATTGGGCCATATTGACGATTTCCCGCATGACTCTGAATGTCTTTTCCACACCGATAAACTCAATATTGTTTATGAGCGGCTTGACGGCCATGACCATCAGCCCATCCCCTACATTGACCGCTACCGGCATGCCGTGCTCCACCCACAAGGTAGGCTTGCCCCGGCGATGAGTGGAGCCATCTTCCAAGTCGTCATGAACCAGAAATGAGTTATGGTAGAGTTCGATCGCTGTTGCCGAATTCAGGCATGATTCAATGGTGCCGCCAAAGACTTGACATGCGGAAAGGCATAAAGCCGGCCGCAAGCCTTTTCCATCTCGAGCTGGATACTCGATCATCAGATCATATAATGTACCTCTCGGTTCACGATCCGGTATGATGGTGTGCATGCGTTTTACCGATAGTTCGCGGCAATATGCCAGGGTTTTATTTAATAATGCTTCATTGGACTTACGCTGATGAGTTCTAGTATTCACCGCAATCTACACTACCTCGATTACATAAGGAAGTTTGAATTTATCGTTATCCTTAACATAGATCGCACCCTTATACAGCCCCGGCTTTGAGTCGCTCGGTACATTCAGCACGATTCTCTCTTTTTCAAAATCATGCGGTTTTAGAGTAAGCAGTAGCGGTTCGAAGAAAACATTAGCGGCATCAATCATACCTCCGCTGTCAGAAAGCAGTGTCGTCGACAAGAAGCTTATATCTTCAATAATTTCATTTGAATCATTATCGACTTTAAATGGTATAACCACACTATTGCCACGTTCGACCCTTATCACTTTGACAGTGTGAAGGTCCGCTTTATTCTCTTTTCTCGCGGTATGAGTCACCGCTGCTTTACCTGCCTGCAGCGCTGCAAACGCAGCCATCGCACCTAATGAAATACCTAAATCAAGGAACTGGTGGATGCTGCCTTTGATTTGCTGGAACTCATCGAAGTTTTCATCAGAAATCATCTTCTTATTGACCTTCTCGGCCTCTTTATTAAGCACTCCGCTGATTCCTGTGAATGCATCGAGCCCCATCCGCAAGCTGCGGATCAGTTCATTGCCCAGATCCACATTGCCCAGTGTTAAAGAAAAATCTTTGATTGATTCCCCTTTGAATGACCGCTCATACCCGTCCACAACTTGCCCTCCTGATACTTATTTAGCCACACTGTGTATTGCCATTCAACGACATGGTCAAAGGAACCACCAAGGTAGATCCTTTGATGTTGATCGATCCAATCTCACTTCCAAAAAGATTGATCGAAATGGTGTAGGTACTTGGGATGTAAAACTCTTGCAGGAACTCATGTTTAAGCAGTGGAGGTTCTGAGAATGATATGGTGCCAAGACTGACATTATGTTCGAAGGAGCTTTTGCCCGCTTGATTCTTGACGCTGATTCCGATCGTAGGGAACATAATACAACTCCCCATCCAAAGCTAACTCATTATATTCAATGAACAAGAACGTGATTCATAAAAAATACACTGCCTTTGTCGGCAGTGTATTATCGGTTAAAACTAATGAACTGTCAGAGGCTATGCTTCCCTTCATCAGACTACTGATGAAAGATCACTTTTATAAGCTTCCTATAATTTG
>JBLNAX010000015.1:0-20694 GCA_050259595.1 Acidobacteriota bacterium
GACGCAATCTCTTGCCGCCCGCACCTATATAATGGCTGGCCGCTTCGTTCAATAGTTCTTCATCAGTACATATAGCTTTGTATAGTCCATTTTCCACTTCCTTCAGTTCGTCGGTTATGGACTGGAAAAAGCTTTGAGAATTCATAAATCACACCGTTTCATGCTGATGACAAAAGCGAATCTCATCGTTATTTCAAGGATCCCACGTGACGGAGCACTGTTGCTCCTAATGCCAGTGGATCGAACAGCGTGAGCACTGGCCAATCACCGCATCCTTTCATGCCTTGATCTTCACTTCTGTCATACGCCTGACTTTGCCTATAATCTGAAATATAATTATATAGTTTTGTACCACCGTGTTCAATAAGAATTAACGCCTGAGTTGACAATTATCCCACATTGCAAAATTATTTGCCATCTAAATAACGGTTATAAACATTATTCGTTATGTTTATATTATCAAGGACCTTTCCGATTACAAAATCGACCAATTCCTCCATCGAAGACGGCTTACCGTAGAAAGCAGGCATAGCCGGAATAATCCGTGCTCCTGCCTCAGCCAGAACCAGCATGTTCCGCAAATGAACTATACTTAGCGGGGTCTCGCGCGGAACTACCACCAGCGGCAGCCCTTCCTTCAGTGCCACATCAGCAGCTCTTTCGGTAAGATTCTTTGATGTACCATGAGCTACTCCCGACAGAGTAGACATAGTGCAGGGGATTATTATCATGCCGTCATGGCGAAACGATCCGCTGGCCGGCTTAGCCGCGATATCCTTATTATCATGCACGACTATCATACCGGGTGACAGCAGTGCCGGCAGCTCCGACAATTGGGCGATATCCCAGCCCAGCTCCTCGCGCATCACTATAAGACCGGGCTCGCTGACGATCAGATGGACCTCGTACCCGTTCTCCAGCATCCAGTTCACGAACCGCACCCCATATATCACGCCGCTGGCGCCGGTTATGGCCACTACATATTTGGACAAATCGGCTCCTCCTGAATCACATAAAAATATCGATCAATGCCATTACAAACATGGCCAGACTAACGAAACGATTGACCTTAAAGGCCGCAAAATTAGCCAGCCGCAGGTCTTCAGGGCTGATCAAAGTATGCTCATATATCAGGATCATAGCCGCAAATGCCACGCCCAGATAATAGAACAATCCGCGACCAGTCGCCCAACCCGCCGCCGCAAAGAATACGATCGTCAAAACATGAAACGCCCGCGCCCAGCGCAAAGCTCCCTCAGCTCCGAAACGAGCCGGGATCGAGTATAAGCCCTCGCGGCGATCGAACTCGATGTCCTGACAAGCATACATCGTATCAAACCCACCGATCCAAAAGCCTATGGCCAGAGTCAGCAGTATCGGCTCCCAGGGAAAGGTGCCGGTCACCGCGATCCAGGCTCCCACAGGGCCTATGCCGATCGCCAAGCCCAACAGCAGATGGCACCACCAGGTAAAACGTTTAGTATACGAATAGCCAAAAAGAGCTATGACTGCCAACGGCGAAAGCTTTAAGCACAGCGGGTTCAGTTCCCAGGCTGACCATACCAGCACGGCCACCGACAGTACGGCGACCACCCATACCAGACCCATGTGGAACTCACCTTTGGCCAATGCCCAGCCAGCAGTGCGTGGGTTCTTCTTATCAAACTGTACATCTATAGCCCGGTTCATGCATAGTGCGGCGGTTCGAGCACTGACCATGGCCAGTGTGATCCAGAAAAGCTTGGCCCAGCCGGGAAAACCCGGCAATGCTAAGAAGGCTCCCAGATATGCGAACGGGAGCCCAAAAATCGTATGCTGAAAATCGATCATGTCCAGGAATCGAGAAAACTTACTCCAACCCATAGTCTGACCACTTTCTGCTTACCAGCTCTTTGATCTTATCGGTCATCACTATATCTTCCGGCCATTCGCGTTGATGTCCCTCTGACACCCATTTGATCGTGGCATCGATGCCCATTTTAGCTCCAAAGAGCGGCAGCGGTGCCGAATGGTCCAGCACATCCAGCGGTCCGTTCACGATCTGCAGGTCGCGCCGGGGATCGACATTATTGAACACCTTCCACATGACCTCCGATAGGTCGTGAACATTCACCTTGTCATCGACGACCACGATATATTTGGCAAACATCATTTGGCCCATGCCCCACAGCGAGTTCATGACCTTGAACGCATGGCCAGGGAAGCTTTTCTTTATAGATACCACAACACAGTTATGGAAAACGCCTTCTAAAGGCATATTCATGTCGATTATTTCCGGCATCAGGAACTGCAGGATAGGCAGGAAGATCCTTTCCGTGGCCTTGCCCATATAACAATCTTCCATAGGCGGACGCCCCACAATAGTCGTGGGATAGATCGGGTTCTTACGATGGGTGATACAGGTTAAATGAAATACCGGATATTCATCAGCCAGGCTGTAATAACCGGTATGATCGCCAAACGGTCCTTCAATGCGCCGTTCCTGCGGGTCGACATACCCTTCCAGGATGATCTCCGCATCGGCCGGAACTTCGAGATCCACGGTTTTGCAGCGGACCAGTTCCACCGCCTGTTTGCGCAGGAATCCTGCCAGCAGCATCTCATCGATATCCTTAGGCAGCGGTGCTGTAGCACTGTAAGTAATAGCCGGATCACAGCCCAGAGCGACTGCTACAGGGGTCGGTTCGCCTTTATCACAATACTTGCGGTAATTGCTGGCTCCGTCATGGTGCATATGCCAGTGCATACCAGTTGTCTTGTTATCATAGATCTGCAGCCGGTACATGCCCAGGTTGCGCTTGCCTTTCTCTGGGTCCTTGGTCACTACCAGCGGCAATGTGATATATTTTCCGCCATCATCAGGCCAGCATTTGATCACTGGCAGCATATCCAGCGAGGGGTTATCCTTAATGACCACTTCCTGGCAGGGAGCGCTCTTTACTACTTTCGGGGTATAACTGCCCAGCTGGGCCAGCTTCGGCAGCAGCTTCACTTTGTCCAGCAGGGTACTGGGGACTTCATTGGCCATGGCCAGCACATCGCGCAGCTGCTGAGCCACATCTTCTAAGGTGTTCTGCCCGAGAGCCCAGGCCATCCGCTCCTCACTGCCAAAAGCATTAATCAGCAATGGAATTTTGGAGCCCTTAACATTCTCAAAAAGTAAAGCAGGCCCGTAAGCCTTGCTGATCCTATCGGTTATTTCGGTGATCTCTAACTCTGGGTCGACCTCGGTCGAGATCCGTTTCAACTGTCCCCGCTTCTCCAGCAGGGCCACAAATTCCTGTAAATCACGATATGCCATGACTACCTCCTAAAGTGCGACGGCTTTGCGCTGTGGATTAAACTCTATAATCAACTGATCGATAACTCTGCTTAAATCACTGCTGTTATTCTCCGCCGAAGCCAATAAGACCCGGGCATGCTCCAAATAAGGCAGCCCTTGTGCGGTTTTGCCCTTGCCAGCCAGCGTCATGGCCATTCCTATATTCAAGCCGATCTCCTTAAATAGATCACACTCTGCAAGCGAAGCCTCGGCCATTACGGCAGCGGTATAAAAACCATAGCTATACAAAGACGCGGTCTCCTTAGCCATGATACCAAGGTCATCATTGGATGTTTTGTGCATGGTATGGCCTTCATTGACCATACAGATCAAATCAGCAAAATCACCTAATAAGCGATAGCCATTGATCGCAGTCAGCAGCATCATGGCTCTGCCAAACAAATAGTCGCCGGAGATTATGGTGAACTGCAGGTCCAGACTGTGTTCCTGACCTTCGGCAACATCCTTGACCAGTGAATGGATACGGTCTGACAAATATATCACGCAAAAAACAGCCCCTAGATGCTGTTCACGATCTTTACCTCCACCAAAATGCCGGTTGGCAGCTGCCGTCAGAGCCGGTAAAGCAGTCCAGTGCATCTGCTTTTCTACCTCTTTGCGAAACACCGCATAGTCAGTGCTCAAAGGCTTCACACTGCGATCCACCAACTCATAGGTACTATTCAAATTCCCGGGATCGATAATGAAAGACAAATCCATCTGGTAACTTCCTCTCCACCGCCAGCTTTTAAACATCTATAACCTTAAATTATATGGTAATTCTATGGTATAACCAGGTATGATTCAATACCCATTTGATTTTAACTAAAAAGAATGCATTTGCATACTGGTTTTCATTTCTCTATATAGCCTACGGGTAGGAAAATAAAGACATATGGCGAAATACAAAACATAGGTTCGTTCAGGCTGATGACAAAAGCGAATATCTGTGTTGTTTCGGAAACCCCGCTCGGTCAACGTACGCCGAGTACGTATCAATCACGGGCTTTCCTTACTCCTTGATCTTCACTCCCGTCATACGCCTGCGACTTTGTTTATGGAGGCTAATTGTGGATCAATCACTGATGTTTATCATTATTGGCGCAATATTCATTATTATTGTAATTGTTTTGGTATTTGTGGACCAACGGCGTTCACGATCTGCCCAAGAAAATGGTGCAGCTCTAACCACTCTGATCCAGTCGATGCAGACCCTGCAGAATCAATCTGCCATAACTGCCGAAAGGCTGGCAGCATTAGCCCCTGTAACTCAAAGTCTGAATCAAGTCCAGTTAGAAATGCGCAGTGTAGCCGAACGGATCACCACCGTGGAACAGAACCAAAACGCGGCTGGCCTGAACCTATCCTCTCTGCAGGCTGGTCTGGCAGGTACAGGTTCTATAACATCGGGGCTGGTGGAAACAGCATCCGCCATATCTCAGGAACTAGCCCAGGCTCGTCACAGCTTGACCGAAATGCAGGCCCACGCTCATGCTCGGCAGGACCTGGAACAACAGATAGCCATGTCAGTGCGGCGTTTAGAAGGCATTATCGCCGGCACTCATACCAAGGGGGCAGCCGGAGAAAGCATACTCGAAGCGGTCCTGGCTCAGCTGCCGCCGGACTGGCAGGTCAAGAACTTCCGGGTCGGCAACCGTATGGTAGAATTCGGCCTGCGCCTGCCTAATGGCCTGATCGTGCCCATCGACAGCAAGTGGCCTGCCACCGGGCTTCTAGAGCAATTCATAAACAGCAGTGACCCCGAGGAACAGCAAAAAATCAAGTCTCAGATAGAATCAGCAGTGCTGGCTAAAGCCAAAGAGGTCAAGAAATACCTCGACCCCTCACTTACAGTTAATTTCGGCATTGCTGCCGTGCCTGACGCGGTATTCGAACTCTGTACATCAGTGCATGCTCAGTCATTCTTACAGAACGTGGCCATCGTCAGCTACAGTATGCTGATCCCCTATCTCCTTCTCGTCTTCCAGACCGTTTTCAAGGCCTCACGCAATATCGACCTGGAGAAACTGGAGTCACATCTTAAGGTAGCAGAAGAAAGTGTGCGCCTGCTGCAGGAAGAACTGGAAGGCCGCTTCGCCAAGGCAGTTACGATGCTGACCAACACCCGCTCCGACATGAGCCTCCATGTCAGCAAAATCAGCAGCTGCCTATCCCAGCTGCAAATGCAGGCAGGAGATGCTTCACCGGGATTAACTAATTCTGAAGCTTCACCAACTGGAGATTTGTTATGAAGATAAAACACCTCACTGTTTTGAGCTTGATATTTATTCTGATCAGTTTGGTTGGATGCATCTCCACACTGGATGAAATGCTGGGTGATAAACTAAATGAGGAGTTTATCAAGCAGAACAAGGCAAGAACTCAAAAAAATGATGTAAAGCCAAATTACATAAAACCTACTCGTCCATTCAAGAAATCGGATTTCAACTTCTTAAAACCGGGGATGCGTTATGGAGTTGTTGTGGATCGTGTAGGTCTTCCTGATAGAGATTATGGTTCTGGTTTGGTCATAGCACACTACAATCTAATTGATGCTAAAGAAATCATACTTAATTTTGATATGGGGAATGAGCTATGGAAAGCCGAAATAATAGACTCCGACAATACTGAGCATTTCTTAGTGACTCCTCCGAAAGAATAAACGAATAAACATTGCCTCCTTCCGAGTAAAAACAGCGGTATGTTCAATACACACCGCTGTTTATTAATATAATCAAATCGTGACATGGGGACGCGAGACCTACGGCCAACTTCCCCAAGTCACTTTATCATTCCGCATTTTAAGTCTATTGTTGACCCGTGTCATAATCGAAGTCTTTACCATTCCAACGAATATACAGATTTGGTGAATCTTCCGGATGAATTATCAACTTGATGTTAAGATCGAAACGCTGTACTGTTTTTCCGTCAATACTTGCATTAACCTTTACAGTATCATTTATCTCATCGCGCTCGCTATCTCTGCTTCTGCCTTTCAACGTCAACTGACACATCTTGAACTGTCCTTTTGATACCAAGAAACCTGGCTCAACATCACCATGGCCAATCCACAAATAAGCATCTTTACCGGAAGCGTTTTGCAATAATGAATTAAAGGTCTTGTTAATCGGATCGTCACATGATGATAAGACAAACATCATGAATGTGATGATCAATACAATAAATATTTTCCTTTTCATACTCATACCCCCCATTAGTTGTTCTCCCCAGCATCCTTTTTAAACAGAAATACGATTGGATGGAAGAATTCGACAGGATAATGCAAATACCTTCTGAATGGATTCTTCTTCTTGATTGTCCACAAATAAAAACAGCGGTATGTTCAACACACACCGCTGTTTTGAGGCAACTTCACCAAGTCACGCCAATATGTCTTTAGCCTATGGCCTTCTCCTGCACCATCTCCGAGCCAGGCCCGTCCTTGGATATCTCATTGACCGGCAGACCCAGTTCATGAGACATGAGATTGATGACCCGGAAGCTGCAGAATCCGCCCTGACAGCGGCCCATGCCAGCCCTGGTGCGGCGTTTGACCGCATCTATGGTCCTGGCTCCAACTGGTCCTCTTAAGGCATCTATGATCTCACCAGCAGTCACTGTCTCGCAGCGACAGATGATCTCTCCATAACGGCGATCTTTCTTGACCATCTGCTGGCGTTCTTCCTTGCTCGCGTAACTGAACTTGAACACATGCTCTCTTTCTGCAATGAAGTTGGCTTTTGCCTTGAGCTCCAGCCCTTCGTTTTGCAGGATCCCCGCTACATGCTCGGCTATCGCAGGTGCTGCCGTCAGTCCCGGTGATTGGATACCACCCACATTAATGAACCCTTTGACCGATGTGGGTCCGATCACAAATTCCCCCGAATCTGAAACCGCCCTAATTCCGGCAAAGGTCGCGATTATATCTTTTTCCTTGATACCGTTGACCATGGCCTTGGCTCCCTGCAGGACTTCCTGCAGACCGGCCTCGTTGACCGAACAGTCTTCACGGTCGTGAACCGGAACCCGATTAGGTCCCACCAGCACGTTGCCGCTGACGGTCGGAGTTATCAGAATGCCCTTGGTCTTCTCGTTAGGCAGCGGGAATATGACATGTTTCACCAGATTCCCAGCCTTCTTATCGAGCAGGCAGTACTCGCCGCGGAATCCCTGAATACTGAATGACGGCGGTCCGGCCATGGCCGCCACCTGATCTGCCCACACCCCGGCACAGTTCAATATCCAGCTCGACTTAAAGGTGCCTTGATTGGTCTGTACTCCGACTACCTTATTGGCCTCTTTTTCGATCCCGGTCACTGCTGTGCAGGTGAATACTTCTACCCCGTTCTGCGCCGCATTCTCGGCTAGCGCAATGGTTAGTGTGTATGGGCAAACGATCCCCGCACTCGGTGCATACAGTGCTGCTACCGCATCACGGCTCAAGCCTGGCTCCAGGGCAAACAACTCGTCACCCTGAACGACTCTCAGGCCTTCCACCCCGTTTTCTTGGCCCCTGGCCACCAGCTTCTCCAGCTCTTCAATATCGCTTTGGCGCCTACCCACCACCAGTGAACCGGTCCGTTTGAACGGAACCTCCAGCTGCTTGCATAGACCTTCCATCAGCGCATTGCCGCGCACATTCAGCTTAGCCTTGAGCGAACCTGGCTTCGGGTCGAAACCGGCGTGTACGATCCCGCTATTAGCCTTACTGGCGCCCATCGCCACATCGGCTTCCTTTTCTAATAAAGCTATTTTTAATTCATATTTGGATAGCTCACGGGCAATAGCAGCCCCGGTTACCCCTCCCCCGATAATTACCACATCATAGTTCATTGACTATTCCTCCTGCTCTGCCACGCTTCTACCGTAATAAAGGGCGCAGTCTACCGCCCGTTTCCATTCTTTTAAGAGCCGCTTGCGCTCGTGTTCGGCCATCGACGGTTTGAACCGCTGATCGATCTTGCGGATACGCTCCAGATCGGACTGATCCTTCCAGTAACCTACTGCCAGTCCGGCCAGCATAGCCGCACCCATGGCCGTCGATTCGGTCATTACCGGTCGTTCAACAGTGACGCCCAGTATATCGGACTGGAACTGCATCAGGAAATTGTTAGCCACCGCACCGCCGTCCACTCTAAGCGATTTCAGGCTGATCCCGGCGTCCGAGCTCATGGCCGTCAAGACATCATATGTTTGATATGCCACCGACTCCAGAACCGCTCGCACCAGATGCTGGCGCTTGGTCCCGCGGGTCACTCCCACCAGCATACCGCGTGCATACATATCCCAATACGGAGCCCCCATACCCACAAAGGCGGGCACCAGGTAGACCCCGGCGTTATCAGCTACCGATGTCGCCAGCTTCTCAGACTCTGAAGCTGTATGCAGTACTTTCATCTCGTCACGCAGCCACTGCACCCCAGCTCCGGCCACAAATATGCTGCCCTCCAGGGCATACTCGACTTTGCCGTTGATACCCCAGGCAATAGTGGTCAGCAAACCGTGCTCTGATATTATAGGCTTGGTTCCGGTGTTCATTAGAAGAAAACAACCAGTACCATAAGTATTCTTAGACGTTCCTTCAGACCAACAGGCCTGACCGAACAAAGCCGCCTGCTGGTCTCCAGCGATCCCCGCCACCGGCACCGCTGCTCCCAGCACCTCAGGGTCGGTCACCCCGTATATTTCACTGGAACCGGTGACCTTGGGCAGCACTGACTTGGGAATGCTCAGCTGGTTTAGTAGTTGATCGTCCCAGTCCAGTTCGTGTATGTTATACAGCATAGTCCGCGAGGCATTCGAATAATCCGTCACATGGGTCTTGCCTCCGGTCAGTTTCCATACCAGCCAGGTATCGATGGTGCCAAACAATAGCTCGCCGTTCTCCGCCTGTCTTCTGGCATTGGGTGCATTGTCCAGTATCCAGGACAGCTTGGTGCCCGAAAAGTAGGCATCAACAACCAGACCTGTCTTGGTCCTGATGGCGGATTCCATACCTGCCTTTTTCAGTTCTTCACAGATCGGAGCGGTGCGGCGGCACTGCCACACAATGGCATTGTAGACCGGCCGGCCGGTTGCTTTTTCCCACACCACCGTGGTTTCACGTTGATTGGTAATACCGATCGCCGCAATGTTCTCGCTCTTCAGGTTGGCCATAAGCATGGCCTGCTTGGCTGTTCCCAGAGTTACCGCCCAGATTTCCTGCGGATCGTGCTCGACCCAACCTGGCTGCGGGTAGAACTGGGTAAATTCCTGATACCCCCGGGACACAATCGTCCCTTCTTGGTCAATAATTAGGACCGTGGTGCCTGTGGTCCCCTGGTCAATGGCCATGATGTAGCCACGTCCCAATGTTATCCCTCCCTTTGTTTGTTCGAGAAATAATCCAGCCACGAGATTTCCTAATATCTCATGGGGTAAACCTCAGTATCCATACGGACTTTTCGAGTATTGATTCAGTTAAGAATCAGGAGTCTATGTTTGGACATCGGACTTTTTATGTAAGACTCCCATATATAAAATAACATAATTGAGCAGCCAAACAACTAGTTTTCTAAAAAAACAAAAGACCTTGCTTACATATTCTGCAAACCAGGTCTTTCATTATCTAAATTTACATAGGTCTACTAAAATAGTATCCCCCCTAAATATTTACCGCTACTTCGGTGCTCACTTCATCCAGCAACCCACGCTTCACTTCAGTGGCGTTCATATGGGTCGCTGCAAATTTTTCCACCAGATAGTTGCAGGCATCCCATGGATCAACCTTCTCGCCGCAAGTGAACACGTCCACCGCCGCGTAGCCCAACTCAGGCCAGGTGTGAATGGCTAGATGTGATTCCGAAATGACCACTACCCCGCTTACACCCTGGGGGCTGAACTTATGGAACGCAGATTCTCTGACTTCGGCACCAGCCTCTAAAGCCGCATTGATCATCAGTTCTTCGACCTTCCCCAAATTATTGAGAATGTCAAAGCTGCATCCATATATCTCGGCTAGGATATGACGCCCTAAAGACTGCACCCATCTCAACTCCTTTCTATCGTTTTAACGGTCCCGACTTCGGCATTTCAGCCGTATCGCCAACCTCTATCAGCCTCCTATGTCAGCAACTAAATTCAGATACTTTCTGCTGTCACTGTATTAGTCAAAGTGCCGATCCCTTCGATCTCGACTCGAATTTCATCCCCGTCCTGCATCTGCCCCACTCCCGGCGGAGTACCGGTCATGATCACATCGCCGGGATTAAGAGTCATGATCCCAGAAATAAACTCGATGAGCTGGTCGACCGGGAAAATCAGCTGGCTGGTTCGCGAATCCTGCTTGATCTGGCCATTCAGCCAACTTTTGATCCTTATATCAGTCGGATCTAATTCGGTTTCGATCCAAGGACCTAATGGGCAGAACGTGTCGAAGGATTTAGCCCTGGTCCATTGTCCATCTTTTCTCTGAAGATCCCTAGCCGTTACGTCATTGCCGCATGTATATCCATAGATGTATTGCGAAGCATCCTGCCGTTTGACGTTTTTGGCGGTTTGGCCGATTATGACGGCTAACTCAGCTTCATAATCGAGCTGTTGGCTGGCTTTTGGATATATTATATGCGCATGTGTTCCAACCAGCGACGATGCCGGTTTGATGAAAAGTACCGGCTCTTCGGGTACATCCATGCTCAGTTCTGCGGCATGATCGCGGTAGTTAAGGCCTACACATATGATCTTTCCCGGTGTCACGGGCGGCAGCAGTTCGTATTCATGCCAATAATACCGAGCATCCCCGAAACCAACATCCAACCCCGGCAGTTCATGATCTGACCCTTTAAACAAATTGATGAACTCGTCCTGAACCACGCCCATGCGCGGCTCCCCATGAACCATTATCTTAGCGATCCGCAAGTCCTTATCCCTCCATATTTAGCAAGAAATAAAAAAACCCATGCCGGATATTATACCAGCACAGGTCATTTATGCCTAATACTATTCCATTGCGTTAGAAACTAGCTCTAGGCCCTTGAAGAATGGCTGTTCCACATCAGCTAGGTTGTTCCTGATGTATTGATTGAACTCGGCTCCTACAGATAGCACCTTCACCCCAAGTTCCTTGCCCTTTTCGGTCAGGAAAACCCTGATAGCGCGGCGATCCTGCGGGTCTAGCTTTCTTTCGACCAAACCTTCATTCTCCAGTTTGTCGACCAGAACTGTCATCGATGAACTGTCGATCTGAGCTCTATTGCCAATCTCTTTAAGAGTGATCCCATCATCCTCTAAAAGACAAAACAGAACAAAAGACTGGGGAACGCTGACTCCATATGCTTCCAGGCGGGCAGCCAGGAATTTGTCCAGTTTTTTCATAGCGGTTCTCATAGTAAAGCAGACGAATGTTGTAAAATCTTCCATTTGATATCCCCTTTTCCCCCGAAATAGTACTTGATTATAATTTATATAAAGTAAATTTTATCCCCCCGTAATATCCTTGTCAACACGATAGACAGCCATCAATTCTAATATTTGGCCCATATGGTCCGATAACCGCCCTCCAGTTGCAGAAACTTAAGTCAAATATTCTAACTCTTATTTCTTGATTCCAGGTCATTCTACTAGAAAATACTACAATGTAAATTTGCTGCTTTTTTCAATCCTTATAAATTTGGTATACTTTACTATGTAGAAACATCATTTCTTATTTAAAACCCTAACCTGTTAAGATCAGGGAGGAGTTATTCTTGAAAAAATTGCCGATAGACATGCTTCAATCAGGTATGATAGTAGCCCGTAATGTATTTTACAGCGGTCGGATCATGCTCCCGAGAGGGACAGTCCTTTCCCGCAAGTATATCGATGACCTGGATTCTTTGGGATTCACATCAGTATGGGTCAAGGATGAAAGTCTGGGTATTGAAGAATCTGGATATTTGGAAGAAGAAACCCGCCTCGATGCCATCAATAAGGTCAGACATATCTATTGCACTTTGGAAGACAAGTTCAAAACCAATATGTCTAGTGTGAGTTCTAGTGTTGACAACATCATCGACCAGGTTCTGGATAATAGGGACGTTCTTATCAGTCTTAGTGATGTCCACAGCTTTGATGACTATATTTTCGCTCACAGTGTCAATGTCTGCATCCTGTCGGTAGCAACCGGTCTATCCCTGGGCTACCCAGAAAACAAGCTGCGCGAACTCGGTATCGGAGCCCTCTTCCATGATGTAGGAATGACTAATGTAGACCCGGATGTCGTGCGCAAAACCACTCCATTGACCGAAGATGAAAAACAGTCCATTCAACAACACCCGCGCTTAGGCTACGAAATACTGCTCAATCTGCCCGAGGTATCCATGGCCTCAGCCACCATCGCTCTGCAACACCACGAGAGATGGGATTCTACAGGGTATCCTTCACGGCTAGGCAAAGGCGATATTCACGAATATGCGATAGTTGTCAGCATAGCCGATATGTTCGATGCCTTGATATGTGACCGGCCCTACCGCAATGCCTTTTCCGTGACCGAGGCACTTCGCATCCTGTCTAACACCAATGATAAGCATTTTTCCCACCCGATTTTGAAAGCCTTTACATCAAATATCGCGATTTTCCCAGTGGGCACTCTGATCTCACTAAATACCGGAGAATCAGGTGTGGTAGTAGATGTGCATAAGAAAAATCCAGCCCGTCCGATAGTTAAGATCATTGCTGACCAGGATCACAAAGTGCTTGATAAGCCTAAGGAGATCGACCTTTCACGCTCCCACAACACTTTTATTGTAGGTATCCCTGATGATATAATCGATCTGATCTAGGTCGGTCCAGCCTACTTGCGCTCTGACAGTTCTTTGGATACAATATCATCATATTTAATAAACAGAAAAGCTCTGACGGAGATTAGTAAATACAGAAACTGCATCTCAGAGAGCGGGGAGGCTGAGAACCCGTATGCGGTATGTATCGAATGGACTCCCGAGCTGCCCGCCGAAATGAGTAGGTGTGGCCGGTTTAACCGTTATATTAGTTAGATCGCTAACATTAAGTGGGTCTTTATGACCAATGAGGGTGGCACCGCGGAAGATTACTCCCGTCCCTTTCCAGGACGGGAGTTTTTATGTTTAGGAAGGAGAGAATCATGACTAAGAAAAGAATACTTACCGGAGATCGCCCCACCGGGAAGCTGCACCTGGGGCATTATGTTGGAAGCCTGGAAAACCGGGTTCGTCTGCAGCATGAATATGACACTTTTATCATTCTTGCCGATGTTCAGGCATTGACCACTAACTTTGACCGTCCAGAGGCGCTTAAGCAAGACATATTCAACATCACGCTGGATTACCTATCTGCAGGTCTTGATCCTAATGTAGCCACGATCTTCATTCAGTCGCTTATTCCTGCTCTACATGAACTGACTATGTATTATGGTCTTTTTGTCCCAGTCAATGTACTGCGCATCAACCCCACGATCAAGACCGAAGCTAAGCAGCATGGTTTCAAGGATATGCCTTATGGCTTCCTGGGCTATCCAGTCAGCCAGGCAGCCGATATAACGGCATTTAAGGCAAATCTGGTGCCGGTGGGAGAAGATCAGATCCCGCACATCGAATTGACCCGTAAGATCGCGCGCCGTTTCAATGATCTATACAAACCAGTCCTGGTGGAGCCGGAAGCCCTTATCGGTGAAGTTCCACGCCTGGCAGGTCTCGACGGCAAGACCAAAATGAGCAAGAGCCTGAATAACGCCATCTACCTATCAGATCCCGATACCGATGTACAGGCGAAGATCAAGAATGCTATAACCGATCCCGCCCGCATCAGGGCCACCGACCCTGGCCATCCCGATATATGCTCAGTCTTCGCCTACCATAATGTTTTCTGCAAGGAAGGGGTCGCTGACCTGCGCCAGGAATGTGAAGGCGGTAAGATCGGCTGTGTAGCCTGCAAAAAGAATCTCTCAGGGGCTATCAACGGGCTTCTTGACCCGATGCGCGAAAAGCGTACCCAGTATGAAGGCCGACCGGATATGATCTGGGATATCCTGAAAGAAGGCACTCGTCGAGCCGTGGAAGTCTCTAATCAAACCCTGGCCGAAGTACGGGAAGCCATGCAGATCGACTATTTTTAAAATACTATTAAACCGAATTATTTTATGAATACAAAGCGCACCTTTTGTCGGTACGTCGAATAGACTACCGTATGGAGGTGCGTTTATGCCTATTTCAACAATTAGACAGGTGGCAACCAACGAAAAAATCGTTACTTTGACTTTTAATGACGGGCCCAGCCCTGATCATACAGCCCAGTTGGTTGATACCCTGCGCAATTTCAACAGCAACGCTACATGGTTTATACTAGGTTCTCAAGCCAAAGGGCGCGCTGCCCTGCTCAAAGAGATCCATCGCGCTGGCAATGATATTGGCGCCCGCAGTTATGATAACATGCGACTGACCGGCCTATCCCAGGGCCAGATCATGAATCAGCTGGGAAGGACACGCGAGTTGATCGAGGATGCCGCGGGACGGTTCTGGCCGTATGTCCGGCCCCCTTTTGGAGCATTCAATCAATCAGTGCTATCGGCAGCTACGGGCCTTGACTTCCGCTGGAATGTCCTGTGGTCGGCTGATCCCAAGGATGACAGTGCTTCCGGCAATCAGATCTTGACCCGTGTCTTATCCGCGCTGCAGCCTGGGGCCATTATCCTACTGCACGAATCAGCTAGGGTCCTCCAGGCTATGCCACTTATTCTGCAAAACATTCGTGATCGCGGTTATCGGGCCGTGACCTTGACGACCTTATTAAAGTCTCAGCCTATTGGGCCTACGCAATGCCGTATCCTGGCCCTTGTCACTCCCTATCTGCAGGGTGATGATGTGACCGCTGTTCAGGCCGCTCTAATGGCTAACGGTTATAACCCTGGCCCTATTGACGGCATTTTTGGACCCCGCACTTCAGCAGCTGTCGCTAGTTTTCAGGCCGCCAAGGGACTGCCGGCTACCGGCAATGTAGATTACCAGACATATGCTGCACTGGGCATTGAATGCCCGCAGAATCCCCCGCCCTGCCGCATATTGAAGCTGACCAGCCCCTATATGAAGGGTGAAGATGTGCGCACAGTGCAGACGATCCTTTCCGCCCGGGGATTTGATCCAGGTCCGGTCGATGGGATCTTCGGACCCCGGACATCAGCAGCGGTCTCCGAATTCCAGACCGCCCAGGGACTGCTCGTTACAGGAAACGTGGATATCGCTACTTACGCAGCGTTAGGTATAACCTGCCCGTAAAATACATAGTTTAGAGCACAGCCCCAGGTTCACCACCTATCCTCCCCTAGGGTGGTCACGACCTGCGGATAACGGTTCTGTTTTGTGGCCTTCCTCCATCTGTACGGCGAGGAAGGCCAATATTCCTTTCAGAATACCAATAGCCGCCAGGCTGGTCATATTACGGATATCCAGCGGCGGTGCCACTTCTACGATATCTACTCCCACCAGATCGATATAATGCCGCCCCGCTCTTTTCGCCCGTCTTTGATGTTCCTGCATTTCTTTGAGCAGACTAAAGATGTAACGGGTGGATATCCCCCCTGGAACGGGGACCCCCGTACCCGGAGCATAAGCGGGGTCTAGAACATCGATATCTATACTCAGGTAAACTCCTAATGCACCCGCAAACTTCCGTTCTATGCGCACCGCTAATTCCTGGGCCGAGATCATATCCAGTTCGTAGGCAGTGATTATTTCAATACCCTGTTCCTCAGCAAACCGGTACTCTTCCTCCATGATATCGCGAATCCCGATCAGCAAAACGTATTCTGGATTCAGACAGGATAGTTCGGTGACCCTGCGCAAAGGACAGGCATGGTTCCAGCGACAAGCATCGGTCTTGACCTGACCTTCGTATACATCCATTAGATCAGGATGGCTGTCAAACCAAATGATCCCTAGATCTTTCATATGTGAAAATGCCTTCACCGCCGCACTGGTAATGCTATGATCGCCACCGATAATAACAGGCAGGACTCCCGCCTCCACCAGACCAGTTACCGCTGCTGTTACTGCCGCTTGCGTTTTTTCGGCATCGAGATTATCCACTACGGCATCACCCAAATCTTTCAAGCGCAGCTTGCGCAGGTCGATAAGAGTGTCTGTGTAAGGCTCCACCAGAGCTGAGAGTTCCCTCATTACTCCTGGTGCCTCGGCCGCACCTACATCCAAGCTCACCGAACCGTCATAGGGAACACCGATTATCCCTATCTGAGTATCTTCTATAGATAAATCCGGATCATTCAATCCCATCCACCACTTAGATGCATTGTTCATTCCGATCCCTCCACCCATATTCTGCTTCACAGAACTGCCAGGTATCCACACGTATATTTGGCCTCATCTGAGACAATTTAAGAATTAGGCATTTGAATAATCATTTGAAAGGACTTACTTCCTTGAAAAAACCGTATTTGCTTTATATTACCGCTCCGATCATGATCTTGTTCCTTGGGACGGCTTTAATTACAGGGTGCACCAGGACTGGTTCGATCGACCGCATGATGGATCCACGCACTGAAGCTAACCGCGGGCAGGCCAACACCGCTAACAAGCCTTTGGCCGTTCCAGCAGCTACCAAGGGGACCGTTAGCGGACCGATCAAGGGACCTCTTCCGTGGGATCAGGATGAACGTTTTAAGGCGCTGAAAAGCAAGTATGATACTCGATATCTGATGGCGGCATATAGAGCCAGCCTGCCCGACCCGATCTTGTTTGAGCGGCACAATATCGATCGCGCAGCTCACCTGGTCTCAGGCACCATAGTTCAGCCGGGTCAGGTTTTTTCGCAGAATCAGACAGCCGGGCCTTATTCAACTAAGCGCGGCTTTAAGCCAGGCCCGTCCTATAGTGGGAGCCGGATCCTTCCAGCTGTCGGCGGTGGGGTGTGTAAGATCGCCTCGCTGCTCTACAATGTTTCTATTCTGTCTAATGTGGAGATCGTGGAGCGGCATCCTCATTCCATGACCGTTCCATACGTGCCGCCTGGCCAGGACGCCACAGTGACTTACGGCATCAACGACTTCAAGTTTCGCAATACCACCAAAGGTCCGCTCATGATATGGGCCGACAGTGTCGGCGACACCGTGTACATGGCATTCTATGGCCAGGAGCTCCCGCCCAAGGTGACCTGGCAGCATCAGGAGTCTAATCACAGTAAAGCTTGGTCCGAAGTGAGATACAACAACTCAATTCCACCAGGCACCAGGAAGGTGGCCATGGAGGGACATGACGGGCTGACTGTTCACACCTGGATCACTATCGAATCCAGTGATGGGAAAAAGGTTCGCCGGGATCTAGGACAGTCTTACTATCGTTCTGGACCGAAAATCGTCGAAGTAAATCCCAACCAGGGTTTTGATTGATTAAGCCAGCACTCGCAAACTCCGCAGTAGGGGGTCCTGCTGGCCCTGGTAATGAATGCCTAATTCCAGTCCCAGTTTGAGAAAGTCTACGATCTCGTCGGTTATCTCCTCACCCGGACACAGCACTGGTATTCCGGGCGGATAGCAGGCTACCGTTTCGGCCGCCACCCGACCTGAACCGGCATTCAGTGCAACAGGCTCACAAGGCCTGAAGAAGGCCTCTCGTGGGGTACATATCATTTTGGTTTCCGGAGCGCACATGTGCTCTTTGATTCGGTCCAAATAAGTTCTTAAAAGATCAGCCGGGTTATTCAAGGCCGCTATCTCCTGTAGTCCTTCGACTAGGCGCGACATATCTGTTTCGTTATTAGCAGCCGAAACTATTACCAACAGGTTGACGATGTCCGCCATCTCCACCTGCAGGTCATATTTCTGTCTGAGATAGTTTTCCGCCCATAGCCCGGTGACCCCCAAGCCCTTAACGGTTATAGTCACCTTGGTCAAATCCAGGCCTATCGCTCCACGATCCTGCACCCATTGTTCATCTATGCAGTGTACTCCTGGAATCGCATCGATCTGTGTTCTAAGTTCGTGCGCATTTCTTAGTGCGGTATTCATCAGTTCGCGCCCTCTGACCGTCATTTCCGCTCGCGCCGCATCCAATGAAGCCAGCAGCAGATACGAAGAACTGGTGCTTTGCAGGAATTTTAGGCTTTGCTCGATTTTGGTTCGATTGACCCTATAACCTTTCAAATGCAGCATCGATGCCTGGGTGAATGATGACAAAACCTTGTGAGTCCCCTGTACTACTGCATCGGCGCCCATATCCAGAGACCGCTCGGGCAGGTCTTCATGGAAGCCGAGGTGCGGGCCATGAGCTTCGTCGACCAGCAGCGGTATATCGTAGGAGTGAACAATATCGGCGATTTCTCGGACATTGGAGATTATGCCATGATAGGTGGGGTTGACCAACAGCACCGCGCGGGCATCGGGATGTCGCTCTAAAGCTTTTCTAATTGTGTCTGGGTCGACTGCCAGCGGCAGGAACAGCTCCGCATCATAGCGGGGTCGGAAGAAGACCGGCACGGCTCCGCTGAGGATCACACCACTAAGTATCGAGCGATGGATATTGCGCGGCAGCAGGATCTCCTCACCCGGTTTACAGGTAGCCATCAGTAATGCCATCAAGCCGCAGGAACTGCCGTTGATCAGAAAATAGGTACGATCTGCTCCAAACGCTTGGGCAGCTAGCTTCTGGGCTTCATGAATGATGCCGCTGGGCTGGTGCAGATCATCCATGCCCGGGATGTTAGTAACATCGGCTAAAAACGGGGCTCTGCCCAACAGGCTGATTATCTCTTTGCCCGCTTCATTGCCCCCTTTGTGACCTGGCATGTGAAAGCGTGTCGTCTGGCGAGCCGAATAATCGCGCAAAGCATCAATGATAGGGACCTCAACCAAAGCTATCACCTCATTGGTATGGCTGTTTTGTTTACTTATTTGTTATATGTGTCAGCACTATCAAAGGTGAAAGCTTAGGACATGCGTCCGCCCCTTCAAATCTTGGGTTCTAGACCTACTAATACCAATCCCCCTATGATCAACATAGCCCCTGCAGCCTGGGTCATCGAAACCCGCTCATTCAGGAAGAAATAGGCAGCAGCCATGGTGATAAGCGGTGATGAGGACATTATTAGTGTGACCTGATTGATGTTGCCCTGTTTCAATGCCATGAAATAGGCTAGATCACCTATCAATGTAGCCAACAAGGCCTCCAGACCGATAAACAGCAGACCTTTCAACGTAACAAACTGATATCGCTCGCCCCCAGCATGTGTCACAACATTCCACCCCACGATCATGCTGGCTGCAAAAAGCGTACGAATAGAGAGAGCGGTCATGGAATGGATGCCGTTTAGACCTAATTTACCGAAAAGCGGTGCTAGCCCCCAACAGACCATTGCAAACACCGCTAAGATAACCCCCACCGGAATCCCTCCCTTATATGAAAACCCTATGGAGCTCACGTCATCTTTAGAACTGAACAGATTGTCTGGGGGATGTTTTAAATTGATTATCCAGGCGGCAAAGGTTATCCTATAATAAAACGTCAAGATGCCCCAAATAATGGAACAGGCAGGGTGAAGAAATATGAAATATATCGTTCTATTAGCCGATGGCATGGCTGATTGGCCTTTAAAAGAGTTGGGTGACCGCACTCCGCTTCAGGTGGCCAAGACACCTAATATCGACCGGTTGGCTCCTCGATCTGAGATAGGAATGGTCAAGACCGTTCCCGAGGGCTTTCCCCCCGGCAGTGACGTGGCTAATCTCTCGGTAATGGGTTATGCCCCGGAGTTGTATTACACGGGCAGGTCGCCCTTAGAAGCACTCAGCATGGGCGTGGACCTGAGCCCCGAAGATGTGGCATTCCGCTGTAATCTAGTCACCCTGTCACAGGATACACCTTACGAAAAAAAGGTCATGGTCGACTATAGCTCCGATGAGATATCTACCAGCGAATCGGCTCAAATAATCAAAACCGTGTCAGAACGATTGGGTTCGGACGCGATGCGCTTTTACCCGGGGGTCAGCTACCGCCACCTGCTAGTCTGGAACGGTGGACCGGAAAAGTCCGATCTTACCCCGCCCCATGATATATCCGACCGGGTCATCGGCGATTATCTGCCCAAAGGCGCAGGCGCCGCTGAACTGCTGGCTCTCATGCAGAAAAGCAATGAATTCTTGCCAGAGCATCCGATAAACAAGGAAAGATCGACTCACGGCGAACGGCCCGCCACCAGCCTGTGGTTCTGGGGCCAGGGCAAGAAGCCTGCTGTGCCTTTGTTTGCCGACAAATACGGCCTTAAAGGTTCCGTGATATCGGCTGTAGACCTGACTAAGGGGTTAGGCATCGCCGCTGGCCTGCGATCGATCGATGTTCCCGGCGCTACCGGCAATATCACGACGAATTTTAAGGGCA
>JBLNAX010000016.1:0-33323 GCA_050259595.1 Acidobacteriota bacterium
CAATGCAAAGAAGGGCAGAAGGCAGGCTTTCAAGCCGCCGCGGGTCAATATTATGGCCGCAGACTTCACATACACCATAGGTTCCCTGGCTCATTTTGCGTAGTGATTCATCTACTTTAACAAGTTCGACCTCAAGCAATTCC
The DNA here is from genome assembly GCA_050259595.1 of Acidobacteriota bacterium. Lineage (GTDB taxonomy): Bacteria > Bacillota > Syntrophomonadia > Syntrophomonadales > DTU052 > JBLNAX01. The sequence goes on from JBLNAX010000016.1 coordinate 144, forward strand.
AACAAACCGGCATCCTTTTCGCGCTCAAACATCTCGCTGCCCAGGTCGCCCGGATGCTGGTCATACATAGATAGTTCATCAGTCATTTCCCGCAGTCCCTTGTCTGCAGCTTCGTGTTTTTGGCGGATGGCATTCTCCAACCGCTTTCTTTCATGAGAGAGACGGGCCTTCAACTGGTCTTCATTCATTTAATCACGTCCTAGGTAAATGTGGCCCTCCCGTATTCAACTCCATCTGAACCCATTTAACGATCTCGGCAATGAAATCACCGATCACAGGAATGTTAAGAATAACCAGCCGCTGCAGCAGCCACAACACCAATGCTGCTAAGATGGTAAAGCCGATAGCCATACCAAAACCTCGAGCGACTCCCAACCAAAAATTCATGTACAAGAGCCGCCTGGGATTTTCCAGCATTTCGATATATTCGGCCAGCCTCATTCTCTCCATGTTGCGTGCCATCTCATCTACTTTGCTGTCCATTCGTTCCAACAATGTAACGGCTTGCTTTTCCTGATCCTCGGTCATCCAATTCCCCCCGACCCTCTTTATATATTATTCCTATGCAAGATAGTGGTCATACATCTCCGAACTGAGCACGAGAAAAATCACTGTTATCGAATCTCTCATCAAGTTTGGGGGCATGTATCCGAGCTTCAATAAGCGCGACCCCACCCTCAAGAATTCCGTTTCGCCCACAGAATACAGTATCAGGTTCTAGGGCCAGGATCCTCCGCAGGTCCTTTTCCAGTCGGTGTTCGTTAGCATTCTTGCGATTAGACTCTATTAGCAGATCACCGGAAAACAGCCATTTCCTCTCGGGCTCAAAAAGACATATATGACCCGGATACCGGCCCGGAGTCTCCAATACCCTGAAATATCTTTCTCCAACCTGCACCGAGGTTTGGATCTTCGAGACTTTGCTGGGCTGCAGCTGCCCCCACATAAAACGAGATATAACATTTTGATGGGGATAGCGCACCTTCTCCAAGATCTGCTTATGAGCTCTGATCGGAGCGCTGAAAGTTCTCTGTAAATAAGCATTGTTGCCGATGCTAGCCGGGTGATCGTGGGTATTGATGATCATACGCACTTTTCTGCCTGCCAGAACTTCAGCTATCTCTTCGCCCATGCCGGGTGGACCGGTATTTAGCAGCAATCCATCGACATAATACAGCTTCACATGGGCAATATCTCGATTAGCAATTTTTTTTGATATTGAAATAGATAACACCTGATCGAAATTGTCTACTTTTAGCATTTCTACCTGTCCTCGTTTATTAATTGTTCAAAGCCTGAATAGGGGCAGGAATCCTGCCTCCGCGATTGATGAATATTGTAGGATCATTACCGTTTACACTCATAATGGGAGCTCGGCCCAGCAGACCGCCAAACTCTACCCAATCGCCCACTTTCTTTCCTGGAGCAGGTATTATTCGGACTGCGGTGGTCTTGCGGTTGATCATACCAATAGCCGCCTCATCGGCAATTATAGCAGAAATAGTAGCAGCCGAAACATCACCAGCCACCGCTATCATGTCCAAACCTACTGAACAGACGCTGGTCATAGCCTCCAGTTTCTCAATTGTTAAACTGCCCGCAACCACTGCTTCGATCATCCCTGCATCTTCACTGACCGGAATAAATGCACCGGAAAGTCCTCCTACATATGATGACGCCATGGCCCCACCTTTTTTGACCGCATCGTTCAACAATGCCAGAGCGGCAGTAGTACCAGGCGCTCCGCATCTTTCTAGACCCATGGCCTCCAAGATGCAGGCTACACTATCACCCACTTCAGGAGTAGGAGCCAGCGAAAGATCTACGATCCCAAAAGGCACCCCGAGTCTGGCACTAGCCACCCGGCCTACCAGTTCCCCGGTGCGGGTTATTTTGAAAGCGGTATTTTTTATTTCGTTGGCTATGGCACCTAGATCTTGTCCTTTTAACCTGGATACGGCGCTCAGAACTACACCAGGCCCACTGATCCCAATATTAAGCACTGCCTCTGGTTCACCGATTCCATGGAAGGCACCGGCCATGAAAGGATTGTCTTCTGGAGCGTTGCAAAAAACTACCAGTTTAGCACACCCTATACCATCTCGATCGGCTGTCAGTTGGGCGGTTTTCTTGATAATCTGCCCCATTTTTAAAACAGCATCCATGTTGATACCGGCTTTAGTGGTGGCAATATTCACCGATGAACACACTCGCTCAGTTTCGGCTAGTGTTCGAGGAATGGCATTGATCAAGGCCTCGTCACCTGATGTCATTCCCTTTTGCACAAGCGCGGAAAAGCCGCCTATAAAGTTTACGCCTACCTCACCGGCCGCTTTGTCCAGGGTCTGACCCAGACGGAAAACCTGGTCTGGATCAAAGCCGTCAGCCAATAAAGCTAGAGGCGTTACTGAGATTCTTTTGTTGATGATGGGTATGCCATATTCTTTTTCGATATCCGCCCCCACCGGTACCAGGTCGCGCGCTCGCGATGTAATCTTATCGTAAATAAGGCGAGCTGTCTCTTCAGCACTTTGACTACGGCAATCCCGCAGGCTAATGCCCATGGTGATAGTACGGATATCAAGCTTCTGCACCTGCAACATCTCAACGGTTTCCAGGATTTCCGATGTATCAAGTGTAAACCTCAAAGAATAACACCTCTCTCCAAACCAAAAAAGGGGAAGCCAACGCTTCCCCATCAGGCTTCATATTCTATGCATGAATCGGAAAACGTCCTCATGCTGCGTGGTTATGACCAGCCCCATTTCCTCACCCTTGGCTGCCAGCTTACGTCCCAAGTCATCCACTGCCAGGCTGCTTTCCTTGGCATCAACGACCATGATCATCGTAAAGATATCCTGCATTATGGTCTGACTGATATCTAGAATGTTCACATTGGCTTCTGCCAGAATCGCGGATATGGAAGCAATGATCCCCACCCTGTCTTTGCCTATAACAGTTATGATAAGTCGGTGACCTTCCTCTTTCATACTGGCGCCTCCTTACTTAACAGTGACCACTCCCAGACATCGCGGACATAACGTTGAATGCTCAGCATTTTTACCTACTTCCGGGCTGTAGACCCAGCAGCGTTCACACTTGTCCCCCTGAGCCTGTTCTACCTTGACCGCTAATCCCGGGGTATCTTCCAGACCGATATGGTCACTGCCCGCCTGGGAAAAACCGGTAAGCTCTACTTCAGAAACTATGAAAATCTTATCAAGTTCTTGGGTAGAGTTCAAGATGGTCAACCATTCTTCATCTGCAGCAATAGTTACTCGAGCCGCTAGCGATATTCCAATAACCTTATTTCTGCGGGCTTCCTCCAGTGCTTTGGACACAACACTGCGGGCTGCTAGAATCTTATCCCATTTGCTCTCTAGGGCTTCATCCAGCAGCACCTCGTCAACAGTTGGCCAATCTGCCATCTGCACGCTATCCGGATCATTCTCCCGCTTCAGATACTGCCATACTTCCTCGGTAGTAAATGCCAATATCGGCACCAGCATCCTGACCAGAGCCTGGATCACGTCATACATTACAGTCTGAGCTGCCCGGCGCTCTATCCCGCCTGCCCTCTCGGTATATAGTCGATCTTTAAGAATGTCCAGGTATACCGAGCTCATGTCCACCGTGCAGAAATTGTGGATCGAATGGTAAACTACATGAAACTCGTAGTTGTCATAAGCTTTAGTGACCCGGCCAATCAGACGATTAAGCTTTAGCAGCGCCCAGCGATCAAGCTCACTCATTTCATCCACTGGAACGCGGTCTTTGCTCGGGTCAAAATCATACAAGTTGCCGAGTATGAACCGGCAAGTATTGCGAATCTTGCGATATGCTTCGGCGGTCTGCTTCATGATATTGTCTGAAGCAGCTACGTCATTACGGTAATCAGCCGATGATACCCAGAGCCTTAAAATGTCGGCACCCATCTCTTCGGTGAGCTTCAGTGGGTCTACAACATTACCCAAACTCTTAGACTGCTTGAGACCCTGCTCATCAACTAGAAAACCGTGGGTGAGCACTATTTTATAGGGTGCAACACCCCTTACTGCAACTGAAGTTGAGAGCGATGAATTGAACCATCCACGATGCTGGTCACTGCCTTCCAGGTACAGTTCGCAAGGCCATTGCAGTTCTGGTCTAGCCTCCAAAACTGCGATATGACTCGACCCGGAATCAAACCAGACATCCATGATATCTTTTTCTTTCGTAAACTCTTTACCCTTACAAGATGGGCACTCATAGCCAGCGGGCAGAAGCTCTGCAGCAGGTCTGGAAAACCAGGCGTCACTGCCTTCAACCTCTACAATGCTCTGTAAATGTTTGATCGTATCGTCATTGATCACAGGATCTTTGCATGACCTGCAATAAAAGATCGGAATCGGCACACCCCATGTCCGCTGCCGTGAAATACACCAGTCACCACGGTCCCGCACCATGTTGTAGATACGGTCGCGTCCCCACGCTGGTATCCATTTCACTCTATCGATTTCTTCCAGAGCATTCTGCCGGAACCCGTCGATCGAAGCAAACCATTGCTCAGTAGCCCGGTAAACGATCGGGTGTTTACAGCGCCAGCAGTGTGGATATTGATGGCCGATCTTACCAGCCCAGATCAACATTCCCAGCTCCGTTAATTCTTGAATGATCGGTTTATTGGCGTCATAACAGAATAAGCCTTTAAATTTGCCGCCTTGTTCTGTAAACTTACCACTGTCATCAAGCGGTGATATCACCGGCAAACCATATACTTTACCGATTTGAAAGTCATCGTCACCATGGCCAGGAGCAGTGTGAACACAGCCGGTACCTTGTTCCAGAGTTACATGCTCACCGCACACCACCAGGGACTCGCGGTCAACAAACGGGTGCTGGCAGACTGCTCGTTCCAGCTCTATTCCCTTAAACTGTTGGGTCACTTTGTAATCGTTCCAACCTACCTCCTGGGCTACCTTTTCCAGCAGTTCCTTGGCTATCACGTAGTTGTCCTGGCCCACCTGCACTAGCACATAATCGTACTCAGGGTGAACCGAGATCCCGGTATTAGCTGGCAGGGTCCAGGGAGTGGTAGTCCAGATTATGACATATGTGTTTTCAACCGGAAAGATGCCTTTTGAATCTTTGACCAGAAACTTGACATAGATCGAATCCGATACTTTGTCGTTGTATTCGACTTCAGCTTCGGCCAGGGCTGTTTCACAATCAGCACACCAGTAAACCGGTTTTAGGCCTTTATAGATATAGCCTTTATTGGCCATTTCGCCGAAAACACCGATCTGTTTGGCTTCAAACTTGGGATCCAAGGTAACATAAGGGTTATCCCAGTCCCCACGTACACCAAGGCGTTTGAACTCTTCGCGCTGGATATCGACAAAGCGCAGGGCATATTCTTTGCAGTGCTTACGAAACTCCACAACATCGGTTTTATGGCGATCTATACCCAGGGCTTTGATGGCCTGCTGCTCAATGGGCAGGCCATGGGTATCCCAGCCCGGCACATAGGGCGAGTCATAACCGGTCATTGAACGGTATTTGACGATAATGTCTTTCAGCACTTTATTTAAGGTGTGACCCAAATGAATGTGACCGTTGGCATACGGCGGTCCATCATGCAGTATGAACTTGGGTTTACCTTCATTGTTCTTTTGAACTTTTTCATAGATTTTGGTCTCGTTCCAAACCTTTAAGATTTCCGGCTCCCGGGTCGGTAAGTTCGCCCGCATCGGAAAATCTGTCTTCATAAGATTTAGCGTATCATCGTATTTGCCTTTAGCCATTTTTTAAGTACACCCCTTTGTACAAATTTGGTATATAAAAAGCCTTTCATCCACCAAGGGACGAAAGGCAATTCTTCCGTGGTACCACCCTAATAGACCATGCCGGTCCTCTCTGACATTCTTAACGTGAATGATTCGTCCAAGCCTACTTAAGCGATTTCGGTTGGATGCTCAGTGGTGATTTTCACGCTCATTTCACGTCCCGGCTTGCACCGCCCCAGGCTCGCTATCTCGTGTTTGGTTAAGCAATACTGTCCACATCATCGCATTGTTTTATTTTTATAGAAAAAATATTAGTTCTAATGATAGCAAAAGTGCGTAAGAATTACAACTTTAAGAGGGTAATCAATACCTCTTAGCAATGATTACTGCACGCGGTATATAAAAACGCTTTGCTCCGATATTCCTCGCCTGAAGCACAAAGGCGCACTTTCAGTATAAATCAATCGACCCACCGAATAATGCATCCGTGCCTTGACGGTGGGTTTTAAAGGTCCTGTTTAAAAGATCGATTTATATTCCTCAAGTTTGCCAAGTACTTCAACGGCTCCTCATAAGTCGCTCTTCTTATTTTTACACACCGATAAACACTATTCGAAAATGTTTCAACCAAACCTTTCATTTCCCACTATTCTTAGTAAGAACTTTCTTGTAGTAAGCTTTGATTCTCTTGTCGCACAGTGCACGGGCTTGTCGCGAGTAAGTTCCATCATATGTTTTTGACCGGCACCACCAGGGAAACATTCTTTCGATATCAGTTTCGAAATACGAACCGTCCCTTACTTCTTCGCACCTGACAACCTTATAACCATTTTTTGTGGATTCTATGCTTATTACTAATGGAACATCACTTATTGCGCCGCTTTTAACTCTGTTTCCACTTAAAATAAATTCTCGAGATTCATATGTCCCATAAGCCTTTATTGTACTGCCATTCCTTGTATATCCATAACCATCAAAGGCCACAAATACTCGTGATGATTCATCGCTTGAGCTGTTAAACTTATTCTCTAAATAAGTAATGATGATATTATCTAGCTGTTGATTAGGTTGGGTCTTAAATAAAACATATAACCATTTTGCACCAAGAAACAGAAAGCACCCAATTAGAAGTGCCATAATAAGCTTCTTCATAACCTATCACCCTCCTAAGAAAACAACTATTTAGTTCTTTTCCCCTTGTAATCCATACATACCTTGGCCAGCGGGCACTCAGCACATCTAGGCTTCAGCGCTTTGCAGTACTCGCGGCCATGAAATATAAGCAGATGATGCGCTCGACCCCATCTCTCCTCTGGGATCTGAGCCTTTAACTGCAGCTCGGTCTTGTCCGGGTTCTTGCTGTCGGCAATGCCCAACCGGTTGGATACCCGTTGTACATGAGTGTCGACAGCTAGTCCTGGCTTGTGATGCCCTACCGCCAGCACCACATTAGCCGTCTTGCGCCCTACACCAGGCAGTGTGACCAGCTCTTCCAGTATATCTGGCACATTCCCATCGTATTTATCAAGTATCACTTTGGACGCCGCTATTATGGCCTTAGCTTTATTGTGATAAAGCCCGCAGCCCTGCACCAGCGGCTCCAGTTCTTCAATTTGCAGTTTGGCAAACTGCTCTGGTTTGTTATATTTATTGAACAGTTTTTCCGTCACCCGGTTAACCTGCTCGTCTGTTGACTGCGCAGATAGAATCGTTGCCACCAACAGTTCGAAAACGTTCGAAAAATTCAAACGTGGCCCGGCATGAGGGAATACTTTTTCGAGATCATCAAGGATTTCTATGGCGGTGACTTTTTTCATTTCAACTCCCCTATCAAAAAACCCCGGCTTAACCGGGGTCTCCAATAACTACTAAGAAATATTGTTCAGTATCTTTTCTGCTTGTTCTAGCGTTACCCCGCGCACTTCCACCAGCTTGTTGCGGGCGGTCTCGCCGCGCACAATAGTGACATCGCGCTTGCTGACCTTAAAAACATCCGCTAAGTAGGCTATCAGGGCTTGATTGGCTTCACCCTCTACCGGTGGTGCCGTAAGCTTTACCTTGAGCGCTCCGTCCTGAAAACCAGCCACCTGGTTGCGGGACGAGCGGGGAACGACCTTTATTTCTATGCGTATTCCATTGGCAGATTCCTGAATGCTATTCATCCCGCTCTGTAGAGTTTAACGGCACCGGGAAGGACCTGGCTAAGGCCTCTACCATGCCCTTAACATCGGTGCTGTAAAAGAACGAAGTAAGCTCCTCGATACGTTTATCCTGGCGGTCGAGTAATTCGTTCTGGGTAGACATCATGCTCTTGATCTCAGCCCGATAGACATTGAGCCGCTTCAGGACCTCTTCGTAGGCAACAAATATCTCGTTGATTTTCTTGCGACCGCTTTCCAACATCATCTGCGCTTCCTGGCGGGCATTGGTCCTGATATCTTCGGCCGATTGCTGGGCCATGACCAGAGTCTGATTCAGTGTTTCTTCGATCCGTTTGTACTTTGCCATCTCGAATTCAGAGCGCTGAATGGCTTCCTTGAGCTCGGCATTTTCACGGTAAACTCTTTCGAATTCATCAGCCAGCCGGCTCATGAATGAATCTACCTCGGTATCAGTATATCCTCTAATGCTGCGGCGAAATTCATGATTTCTGATCTCTATCGGTGTAATCAAAAAATAACCCTCCCGTTCCCATGACTAGACCTATAATAGCTTCTCCGTAAGTCGACAGACTTCCTCCCTGTAATACATTTTTACGCACGATGCCGGTAAAACTTACAGTCCGGCGGTTGTCAGACCGTTGGCAAACATGTCCAACAGTTTTACATAAAAGTCCCGCATGTGCCATTCACCCTGGCTAAGATTACTAATGGCCGACTTATATAGATCGATCGTCTCACCCAACAATTGCGCCGAATAACGATCGCCTTCGAGTCTAATTGAATCTATCCCCCCCGCCTGCAGCATTGGCAGCAAATGCAGCAGCGACAGGTCCTGCGGAAAGTACATGTAGGTTCGGCAGTCCAGATCATTTTCCAGTATATATCTCTGCCCCAGCTCATCGATCAAAGTATATTCACCACGGCGGCAGGGCATAGAACATCTTCCATTATCACTTTCATCAGCCACCGCCCCCGACACACAGTAATCAGAAATCATTGCACACAATGGCCCTTGTACAACTATCTCGAGCGGAAGAGGTGAGTCAGCCGCCATTTCCAAAAGATTGTCCCGGTTTAACTCGACCGATGGTGTAGCTTTCAATGCTCCCCATTCCTTGACCTGCTGAAGAGCCCGGCTATTAGTTAGGTTCAGTCCTGCACCTGCCCATACCTTAAGACCCATGTTAGCAGCTCTGATCAAGGTCCCCGGATCATGTGCCATTATGGCTGAAACTCCAGAATCCTCGGCCATCTCCAGCAGCTGCTGGACCTGTGTCTCATCTTTCAATGTTACGATTCTAGGAAATTCCATTACCGCTGCAATCCCGGCTTTTTGCGCCCGGGAAACGGCGTTTGACACTTCTCCCCGCGATCTGAAACCGCCCTGGCGGAAGCGAAACACCGTGGTGGGTAGAATGATCGTGTTGGCACACTTTTCGATAGCTACATCGAGGGATTGCAGACCACCGACTTTAACTGACAAGGACAAACTCCTCTTCATCGGCTTAACATCCGTAAAATCCTGCTCAGTCAAGGGTTCTATTTTTATCGGACTTGTCGGAAACTTAGGCTCCCGTTCACCAGAAAAGCCAATCGACTCAGTGCCCACCTTGCCGTGGATACTGCCGACGCTGTAATCACGAATACGGCGTTCATTAAGCTCGACCCAGTCCTCACTCTTGTTATGAATAAATGTTTCACCCGCTGATATCTTATCTATGGCCCGCCGATACGCGCCTACAATAAAACCTACATAATCGGCCTCACGCATTCTTCCCTCGATCTTGAAGGAGGTGATGCCAGCTTTGATCAGCTCTCTAATGTGAGGATACAGACACAGGTCCTTATGGGCCAGAAAGTATTTCACACCATCAAAATTCTTGCCCCCCGACCGCTCGACTTGATAGCGCCAGCGGCAAGGCTTGCGGCATTGACCACGGTTGCCGCTTTCACCAAACATCATGCTCGAAAAATAGCATTGTCCAGTATGTGCAATGCACATGTCGCCGTGCACGAAGTATTCAAGCCCTAGTTTAGAGTTGTTGTGAATATAGGTGATTTCCTCGAGTGAAAGATTCTTGGACAATATAGCCCTGGTAAATCCATTTTGTTCGAGTAGGCTTACAGTTTCTAGGTTGTTTACCCCCATCTGCACACTGGCATGCAGAGGAACAGACAGGCCAAGTTCCTTGGTTAGCTGGACCGTACCCAGATCCTGTACAATCAAAGCATCGACCCCGGCGCTGTCCAGGAACCCAAGGTAATCGCCCAATTCCTGTATTTCATTCTCATAGTAGAGATTATTGACAGTCACATAGAGCTTAGCCCCGTGCTCATGACAAAAATCCGCAGCATCGCGGATTTCCTGGTCTGTAAAATTAAAATCAGGACGCAAAAGGCGCATATTGAACCTTTTACCTCCCAGGTAGACTGCATCCGCTCCAGAGCGGACCACTTCTTCTAATACCGGCCATTTGCCGGCTGGCGCCAGAAGTTCCAGCTTGGTTGTCATGCAAAATCTCCTATCACATTGGAAGATAACGAATAATGTTAACTAATAACTGTTGGAGAAGTGCCAGCATCAACAAAACCAGCACCGGTGAAAAATCGATGTCATTAATGGGGGGAAGCAGCTTGCGGAACGGTATCATGATAGGCTCTGTTAAATCATAGATAAACCTAATGATCGGGTGTCTACGGTCATGTTGAACATATGACAAAAATACCCTGACAATTATTAACGTTTGCAGGCTCTTAAAAATAAAAACAATCAAGAACGATAACAAGACCGCACCTCTTTATCTTTATTGCCCTAAAGCTTTGGATCGCTCAAATGCCTCTCTGACAGCTGCAAAGAAGGCAGCTCGCACGCCCCCAGATTCCAGTGCCCTTATTCCGACAATAGTCGTTCCTCCGGGCGAAGTGACCTGGTCCTTAAGCTTGCTCGGGTGTTCTCCAGTCTGCAGCATAGCCACAGCTCCCGATATTGTCTGGTTAACTAATGTTCTGGCTATATCTCTTGGTAGTCCAACCTCCACCGCAGCATCAGTCATGGCTTCCGCCACGAGGAAGATGTACGCTGGCCCACTGCCTGAAACCGCTGTGACCGCATCCATATATCCTTCTGGCACTATCTCGACCAGCCCCACAGTGGAAAACATACGTTTAAGGAGCGCTAAGCTCTTTTCTTCCACAAATGTCCCCGGACTTAAAGCCACCATCCCCTGACCCAATAAACACGGCGTGTTGGGCATTACGCGGGCAACCGGCATATGCCTGCCAACTTCGTGGAGAATGGCACCTATGCTGATTCCGGCAGCGATCGATACTAGAAGTTTGTTTTCATTTAGGGTCGGAACGATCTGTCGTAGTACCGTCGACACCTGCCCTGGTTTGACCGCTAGAAGAATTATGTTTGCTGCAGCAGCCAAATCGCGGCTCGATTCGACTGACTTAGCATTGTACTCCTTAGCAAGAACCCCGGCCTTGCCGGGGTCTATATCATGCAGTAAGATCGAACTGAATAAGTCGGCCTCCCTGGCAAAACCGCCCAGTAAAGCCCTGGCCATTTGGCCGCAACCAATAATACCGAGCTGATTGCCAACCTCCATTACTCTTCACTCCCGCCACGAGTATAAATGTATGAACTTCTCAGTACCATTCGCGGGTCCTTGGAAATCTCAACATTGCTAGGAGCAAAGAGGAAAATATGTTCACCTAGTTTCTGAGTATGCCCATCAAGAGCATATGTAGTACCACTAACAAAGTCGATTATCCTCTGAGAAACATCTGGTGGTGTCTGTTCGAGGTTAAGAATAACCTGACGCCGATTCTTAAGATTGTCAGCCACCGCTTGTGCTTCTTCAAATCCGGTCGGCTCACAAACCATGACCTTGATCGCCTTGGCTGTTTGAAGACTGATGAGGTTGCCCTTCCGGTCAATCTTCTTGTCATCGGGCAGCGGCAGTTCTATGATCTCTTCCTCAGTCACATCACTGACACCCAGCCATTTCCACACATTCTCCATTATCCCCACCATAGTAAACCTCCTTGTTTATCTAGGGCCGAACAACGCTCGTCCTACCCTAATAATATTGGCCCCTTCTTCAATGGCCACCTCAAAATCCTGTGTCATTCCCATTGATAAGTACTTCATGTCGACATTTGTGTATGATTGCTTCGAAATAACGTCAAATAATCGCCTTAATTCCCTGAAAACTGGTCTAACTTCTTCCGGGTCTTCGACCTCGGGAGCTATTGTCATCAGCCCCCTCACAGTGATGTGGGGAAACTGCCCAAGTGAATCAAGAAACAACACTGTCTCCGGCACTGTCACTCCAGCTTTGGAGGTCTCTCCGGCAACATTGACTTGTAAAAGAACCGGTACATTAATTCCCATTTTAGTGGCTCTCTTCTCAATATACTCTGCCAGCGCCCATCTGTCCAGCGAATGTATGAGAAAAGCCTTGCCTAAAACATCTTTTACTTTGTTGGTTTGGAGTCTCCCGATCAAGTGCCAGCGGGCTTGCGACACGATTCTCTCTTTATCCGCAAGCTCCTGTACTCGATTTTCCCCGAAATCTCGGACTCCGTTTTGATATGCATCCAAGACCGCTTTCTCGTTTACGGTCTTGCTGACTGCCACTAAGGTTATCCTTTCAGGACTGCACCGGGCAGTGGCTGCCGCCCGCTCTATCCTTTGGCGTATCGAAACAATATTCGCAGCAATATCACTCATAGGGCATGCCTTCCTGAACTAGAGAGGGCGTAGTGACCACTCGCTCCCCTTCATCAACGCCTTTTACGATCGCTAAATCATCCTGCATAAAAACAATTTGAACAGTCTTGAATTGATAAAGTTCTTCATGCAAATAGAAGACTCCCGTTTTATTCCCCTTTTTAACGATAGCATTCGTCGGCACTACCAGTCCTTCACCGCGATCAACGACACAGTCCAGCAATGGCCGACGAGTTTCCAGCAGTGCATCCTGAAACTGATTAAAGCTTAGAAACGCTAGAAGCTTCTCCCCATTCTCCGAGACCGATTCAAATCTAGCCTTGCTAAGCTCCTGATCACGATACCGTATCAACACTCGATTTTTTTGGTCTAATCCCTGCTTTTTGGCCTGTTTGGATTCCATTTCCACGACCAAACGGGTAGGTACCAAATTATCAATGATCCTGAACACAGGCTGTCCGGCTTGATATTCAAAACTCCCATCGTTGACAGGTTCAGGTGTATATTTTAGGATTTGTTCCGCAGAACTTGACAGACCGAGCCCCTGCAGCCAGTTTTCTCGAACATCAGGATGATAGCACACGACACCACTGTAAGGTGCCCACATCTTTTCCGGTTCATTGGTATCAGTCCTGTAGAAGTAGCCTACTAGGCCTCCCTTGCGAACTTTCTCGCCTTCCCGCAAAAGGTTTTCAAACCTACCGTTGCCCGGTGCGTTAGCCACAAACTCGTGATTTATGACAACTGCACGACATCTTACGATTTTTTCTAGTCGACCTATTTTAACAGGCTGAACATTTATCATCATGCCAGATATCTTGCTATAAGCCCAGGAAAACAAGCCGTACAGTACACCAACCAGTACCAGGATCATAATAACCGCAATGATCTTCTTTTTTTTCACCTGCTTATTGGCTTCCTGGTTGGCTCGCACCTGTCTTCTAGACAATCGGGATTCTTCCACAAAACTCACCATCACTAAAATTTGGAATTTATAAAACACGCCTTGAAAATCATAGCAAATATTCACGGCGTTTAAAAGCCATTTTACCATGTTTATAGAATAAAAATATTTTTAGCTAAAACGTTCAGTGAATGAGATTATACCTACATATATCGGTTCGACACTTTCTGTTAATTATCGAACGTAATCCAATAAATAAAACAGCCGCGATCTACGCGGCCCAGTCTGATGCCAAAAGCGAATTTGTTTACAATCTGTGCCGCGATTTTCGCGGCTCAGATTTATCCGTTACATTTCCTGATTTTCAGCTCGCCATAAACAGAAAGTGAAGGTCGATCCGACTCCCACCTGGCTTTCTACAAAAACTTCGCCGCCGTGCAGCTCCAGGATATGTTTTACGATCGCCAGCCCCAGGCCGGTTCCACCTAAGACTCGAGAGCGAGCCTTATCGACCCGGTAAAACCTTTCAAACAAGCGCGGCAGGCTCTCCGGTGAAATACCTATTCCAGTGTCGGTAATTTTGGTTACGATCTTCTTACCCTCTTGATGTATTCTCACCAGGACTTTACCTTCATCTGTGGTATATTTGATGGCATTGTCGATAAGATTGATCAACACCTGTCCGATCAGGTCATCATCGGCACGCACCAGTGGCAGTGCGCTAGGATATATCAATTCCATTCGCAGGTTTCTCTCTGAAGCCTGTGGCCCCAGTATATTGAAAACGCTTTTGACCGATTCCACAAGATTGACTTGAGTCATGTGAACCTTGATCTCTTTGGACTCGATCGCCGACAAACTAAGCAGGTCCTCTATAAGCCTAGTAAGCCTATCGGTTTCGCTGTCTATAATGCTCAAAAAGCGGCGGCACAACATATTATCTTCCAGGGCACCGTCCAATAGGGTCTCCACAAACCCCTTGATTGAGGTCAAAGGTGTCCTTAATTCGTGAGATACATTGGCTACAAATTCGCTGCGCATCTGATCGAATTTGCGGGCATCGGTGATATCATGGAAAACCGCTACCGCACCATCAGTCTCATCATTTGCCCCTTTGATAGGAACGATATGTATTCGATAGATCGAATCACTTCCAAGAAACAGCGTACTCTCCTGCTGTACCTCCAGCCCGGTATGCAGAACCTTGCCTATCATAGCATCCATTTCAGCTTGTTTAAGAAATGACTGGAAGTTTTGGCCCAGCAAGAATGCTTCCCGACGCATAAACAGATTCTCAGCTGCACGGTTGACTTGCATGATGCGTCCTTGTTTGTCCACCGCTATTACGGCATCCACCATACTGGTGAGAATAGCCTGCATTCGCCTGGTTTCGCTGGAAAACTCGTATGTCAAAGCTAATTTACCTTCTCTCTGTGCTGTATTCGTTTTCGGTAAATTTATAACCAACCCCGCGCACTGTTTCTATGTATGCCGGAGAAGCCGTATCATCTCCCAACTTCATGCGCAGGTGACGAATATGAACGTCGACTGTCCTCGTATCTCCGGTAAACTCATAACCCCAGACCTTCTCCAGTAGAGTTTCGCGGGTGAATACCCGTCCCCGGTTTGAAGCTAAAATTCTCAGCAGTTCAAATTCTTTGGGGGTCAGATCCAGCTTTTTATCGCCTACAAAAGCTTCATGCTTATCCGGGATAATGATCAGATCCTTCAAGACCATAGCCTTTTTACCAGTGGCTTCTTCGGCTTCCAATACCCTTTTCGCGCGCAGCCGGGCTTTGACCCTGGCCACCATTTCACGTGGGCTGAAAGGTTTCTTGATGTAATCGTCGGCACCCATTTCCAGACCCAGCACAGTATCGATTTCTTCACCTTTGGCGGTCAGCATCACAATCGGCAGGTTGGAATAGCGGTTGTCCTGTCGCAGCTGGCGGCAAACTTCAAGCCCATCCAGTTTGGGCAGCATGATATCGAGGATCATCAAATCCGGGTTTTCCTGCTCCACCATAGAAATGGCGCTTTCCCCATCGAAGGCCACTATTACACGAAAGCCTTCCTTTTCCAGGTTGAACTTGACCAGCTCTACAATGTAAGTCTCATCGTCCACCACTAAGATCTTGGCATTCACACTATCACCCTCATTCCCTCAAACCAAGTATTGCCGCCATTCGGCCGGTCTTGCCTCCGCTTCCGCGATAAGAGAAAAACAGGTCCTCATTACATGAAGTACATAGTTCACAAACATCAATGTTAGTCTCGGGAATACCCAGATTACGGAGTATAGTATAATTGGTCAGTTTAAGGTTCCAGTTATAGCGCCCTTTATCTATAGGATAAACAATAGTGTCGGTAAATGTAAACACTCGCTCGACCTCGTTCTTCCGCTCATCATCTATCGGGTAGCATTCGCCGCCGATGCCGGGCCCGATAAAGGCATAAATATCCGACTCATTGCAGTTGTAGGTCTTGGCCATCGCTGAAATCGTAGCTTCAACAATACGACCTACGGTTCCCTTCCACCCACTGTGGGCCAGCCCGATCACCCGTTTCTTATGGTCGAAGAAATATATCGGCAGGCAGTCGGCATAGAAAGTCATTAGGTAAACTTCTGGCGTATTACATATCATGGCATCATATCCTGGAAGTGAATCTGCGAAACTTACTGCTCCCCGCCCTTTATCCTTCATCTCCACCACAGCCACCTGAGTGCCGTGGACCTGTTCGGCACAAACTACATCAACTAAAGAAACACCTAGACCACTCATAGTCCGCTCTCGATTCTCCAGGACCTTCCTCGGATCATCTCCAACATGCAAGCCCAGATTCAATGATTCATAAGCATTTTGACTGAGTCCGCCAACCCTGGTCGTAAAAGCTGCTGTAACCTCTAGCGAGTCCCATTCCGGGAGATAAATATATTTCAAACCGTCCTGTTCAAGCCAATCCCAACTCAAGTCTCAACCTCCAAAAAATAGCTTTCTTCAAGAGTATACCAGATAAGGTACACCAATATTTGTGCAAGTTTGAACTAAAAACACACATAATAGATACCAGTATTTAGGCACGAACTGCCGTCTACAATCTGTTATTCTAAATAATGAGGTGATCAATATGATATGTATGAACTGCCTGCAAGAACTCCCTGAAGGGCATTTGATCTGCCCAGCCTGTCAGCGCCCAATACCAGAAGATTGGAGTCTGCTGGACAAGGCATACCCCCCAGAAGATGAGATAATCAAAGGTGTTCTGGAAAGCTGCGGTATACCGGTATTACTCAAAAATCGTGAAGCTATCGGCGCGATCCAGGGACTCGTCTTTGGTCCGCTAGCAGAGGTACGGATATTTGTACCTTCCGAAAAACTAGAGGAAGCCAAATCGATAATGGCTGCTCAAGCCGAACTATATGAAGACGATGAATCGGATCAAGGCAACGAATAATCAAGACAATCCAACAACAACAACAACAACAACAACAACAACAACAACAACAACAACAACAACAACAACAACAACAACAACACGGCTGGCCATGATCTCTTTGCACCTGGCACTGAGTAATCAGCTTCCTCTTGAGCTTACCAGCCTGCCAAAATGATGAAGTTGTTTACTTCCAAGCCCTACCGAAAAAGGTATATGGTCCGACCATGTAGAAATATTGCTATAAGTGTAGCGTTATTTATACATCTCCTTTATCCCTAGTTCAAACACTTCCTGAGCTATTGTCGAATTTACGTAGTGTATTTGCTACACTTCGCAGTATATTCACTATGATTTTACGCCCTTCGTGCATTGGCACAACTTTTGCATTTTAAACATTGGGAATCACACGAACGGAAATTTTATGGGGGTGTACTAATGAACTGGAAGGAAGACTATAAACGCAAACTAACCACAGCAGAGCATGTTGCTAAGCTCATTAAAAGCGGCGATATAATTGGCGTCGGAGGTGGAACCTGTATACCGCCAGCCATTGCGGACGCAATTGGCAAAAGAGCAGCGGAACTGGAAAATGTGACCTTTTGTCAAGGTTTCGCTGTAGCTCTTCATGAGTACATGAAACCAGAGCACAAGAACAGCTTCCGCATTGAAACGATATTTATTGGCCCCGCAGAACGCTTTTGCATACAGAATGGAATGGTCGACTTTGTTCCTAACCATCTGGGTCAAATGGAACGGTGGGTCAATGACTGCGGAGCCCATACGGCGGCATTTGTAGTAACCCCACCGGATGAGAATGGATATATGAATAAATCACTTTTTGGCGGTCTTATACCCAGCGCAGCCCTACGTAAGATGAAGCCCAAAGCCGTTGAAATTAACTCCAACACACCCTGGCTAAACAGCAAAGACTTTCAAATACACGTTTCCGAGGTTGATTACATAGTTGAGAACACTTCGCCAGTATTTGAAGTACCAGAGATACCAATAACCAAGATCGAAGAAGAGATTGGTGGCACAATAGCTGACATGATAAGTAACGGATCCACTATACAACTCGGATTGGGCGGATTGGCTAACTGTGTCGGTCATTTTCTGCGCGACCACAAAGACCTGGGTGTTCACTCCGAAGTGTGCTCCAATTCGATCATGGATCTGGTGAAATGCGGAGCGGTCAACAACAGTAAGAAATCTGTTCTGCCCGGCAAGGTGGCTTATACCTTCGCTGTTGGCACAAAAGAACTATATAACTATCTCGATCGCAATGAAGATTTCGTCGCGTTTGAAATAGGCACCATCAATGACCCGAATGTTATTGCTCAGAACGATAATATCGTATCAGTCAACAATGCATTGATGATAGACCTGACTGGCCAGGTAGCTTCCGAGTCCATTGGCACGACCCAGTTTAGCGCGACCGGTGGCCAGGTGGCTTTTGTTAAGGGAGCTCAAATGGCTAAGAACGGAAAAAGCATCCTAGCTCTGCCGTCTACAAGAGTGGACAGCAAAGGGCAAACCCATTCGCGCATCATGGATATTCTGCCTGCAGGAACAATCATCACGACTCTTAGAACCGATGTGGAATGGATCGTAACCGAATTTGGCGCGGTAAGGCTTACTAACAAACCAGTTTCATGGCGGGCTAAAGAATTGATCAAACTTGCACATCCTGACTTCCGCGATGAGCTTACTTTTAAAGCTAAGCAAATTGGTTGGATCTAGACTAGATTTAGTCCAATATTGATGGGAGATAAGGAGTACTATGCCGACATTATTGAATGAATTAATGAAAAAAGACCAGGTTTTACTGGAATCCGTCTTCTCCGGATTCGACGGTGCAGTTATAGTTGATACCGAGGGCACTATCCTGCTGTTCACTGAGTTCTTTGCCCGTGAAATAGGCATGAAACAGTCAGATATTATTGGTCGCAGTATAGACAGTATATTCCCGGAAAGCCGTCTTATGGAAGTCGCTAGAACCGGCAAGCCCATCATCGCCGACAAATGGGAGTTGAAAGGCAAGATCCATATAGTTACCCGGCTTCCCATTGAGCTGAATGGCAATATTATCGGTGCCGTGGGATATAATGTTTTTCCTCACGGCCAAATGCAGCATTATATTTCAAGGCTATCATCACTGACCACCGAACTATCATATTACAAAGAAGCAGTCAAAAAACTGTCCGGTGCCAAGTATTCTTTAGATGGAATCATCGGACAGAGTGAAGCTATGATGGAAGCTAAGGAAAGAGTACGCAGAGTGGCAGGGACCACTGCTCCGGTGCTCATTTTCGGTGAAACCGGCACAGGCAAGGAATTGTTTGCTCATGCCGTCCACTTGGAAAGTCCGCGTCATGATGGCCCAATGATCCGAGTCAACTGTGCTAGTATCCCAGAAAGTCTTATGGAATCCGAGTTTTTCGGTTATGAGGAAGGGGCTTTTACCGGTGCCCGCAAAGGCGGCAAAGCCGGTAAATTTGAGCTAGCCCACCGCGGTAGCATTTTCCTCGATGAGGTTAATGACCTTCCTTATGCCATGCAGGCCAAATTACTGCGCATCCTTCAGGAAAAAGAATTCGAGCGGGTCGGCGGCACGGAGACCATCGGGATCGATGTCCGTGTGATTTCTGCCTCCAACTTCGACCTGCGCGAACAAGTTTTGCAGGGACGTTTTCGCGAAGATCTTTTTTATCGACTAAATGCATTTTTCATCAGGATCCCGCCTCTGCGCGAAAGACTGGAGGATCTGCCTTTATTAGTCGATCATTTTATCAAACATAACAATGAGCAGACTGGTATTCGTGTGGAAGGTATCAGCAAGGAAGCCCTGGAATATCTGCTGAGTTACCACTGGCCAGGCAATGTGCGCGAACTGGAGATCAGTATCGAGCGAGCCTGTTTGGACACTCAGACCGGTGTAATTGAGATGGATAATCTGATACGCTTTGGAGGTGGTAAGGCTATTGAAAAAAACCGTCTCCGTAAAGGTACCAGAACTCTTAAGGAAGCCCGAGAACAAGCCGAGAAAAACGCAATTGTCAATGCCCTTAAAATGATGCGTGGCAACAAGCAAAAGGCGGCTGATGTACTGGGCATCCACCGTACTTCTTTGTATTACAAGCTCCGCGAATATGGCATGATGTCCGAGGTAGAAGAGTAAGTATCTTTATCAGTCGATCTTTGACAGATGGCGGTGGAAATAGTGGTTCCGCCGCTTATTTTTTAAACAAAATGAAAAACTTGGCTAGTGACAAGGCAAAAGGATTTTGTGTATTATTGTCGAAGGTATTGGATTGTATTAATTCGAAGACATAAATCTAAGGGGTCATTGTATTTATGAAAGGCATTATACTGGCTGGTGGCAAGGGCACTCGTCTGGAGCCGCTGACTGAGATAACTAATAAGCACCTTCTGCCCGTAGGTAAGGAGCCGATGGTATGGCATCCAGTAAAACAAATGGTAGGGTCAGGTATATCGCAGATTCTTGTGATAACCTCAACTCATCATATGGGCGATGTAATTAATTCCCTTGGTTCTGGAAGACGTTTCGGATGCGAGTTCACATACCGGGTCCAAGAGGAAGCTGGCGGTATTGCACAAGCATTATTTCTGGGTGAGCAGTTTGCCAAAGGAGACAAAATCGTGGTTTTGCTAGGCGACAATATATTCGAGTATTCTATAGCCCCTCATGTTAATACTTTTAAAAAGCAAGAATCTGGTGCCATGGTCCTTTTAAAAGAAGTCGGTGAACCGGAACGGTTTGGCGTGGCAGCGCTGGATGAAAAACAGATTCTGGCCATAGAAGAAAAGCCTTCGGCTCCCAAAAGCAATTATGCAGTTGTAGGCTGCTACATGTACGATGAAGATGTTTTTGAAATCATTCGAAACATTAAACCTTCAGCTAGGGGTGAAATGGAAATCACCGATGTTAATAACGAATATATAAGAAAAAGCCTATTGCGGTATTCTTTTGTCAAAGGACGCTGGACAGATGCCGGCACGTTTGAATCATTGATTGAGGCAAATACAATATTACTTGCTAACGAGAACAGGATTCTATCATGAGTACATTGTTGATTACCGGAGGAGCTGGATTTATTGGTTGCCATTTTGTCCGAATGGCGGCAAACAATACTGACGATCGATTGATCATTTTGGATGATTTGACATATGCCGGAGACATTACTAGACTGCGAGACCTTATTGATTCAAAAAGAATCACCTTCATCAAAGGGAACATATGTGATTCAGCATTACTAGAAAAGTTATTTAGTGATCATTGTTTTGACATTGTGGTCAATTTTGCCGCAGAATCACATGTTGATCGCTCGATCCTTGGCCCCAGGGCATTTATTACGACCAATGTAGAAGGCACTTATACTTTGCTTGAGGCAGCCCGCAAATCGTGGAAAAGCATAGACAACAAGCTATTTTTGCAGGTCTCGACCGATGAGGTATATGGTGCATTGGGCCCAGACGACCCACCGTTCAATGAAAATTCGCAGTATAAACCGAACAGTCCGTACTCGGCATCAAAAGCAGCCAGTGACCATTTGGCTAGAGCCTGGCATAAAACCTACAGTCTTCCAGCAGTTATTACTAACTGTTCAAACAATTATGGCATCTGGCAGTTTCCAGAAAAACTAATCCCCCTCATGATTCTGAATGCACTGGAAGGCAAGGAATTACCTATATACGGGGATGGACAGCAAGTCAGGGATTGGGTCCATGTGGAGGATCACTGCTCGGCTCTGCTAAAAATAATTCAGAAGGGTATTCCTGGCGAAGTATACTTGATTGGAGCTAACGAGGAAAAAGCCAACCTGGATGTCGTAAAACAGATATGCGGCGTAGTCGATAGCTTGATAGATAACCCCCCGGGTACATCGGCCAGATTAATGAAAACTGTTGCAGATAGACCTGGGCATGATCGTCGTTATGCCATTGATAACACTAAAACTTGTGTGAAACTCGGATGGACTCCCCGTCACAGCTTCGAAACAGCACTTCCCCAAATAGCTGCGTGGTATATTGAGAATAGGCTTTGGGCAGACCGGGTACGCTCTGGAGAGTACCAGTCGTTCTATGAAAAGCAATATGGGACGCGATAGTTTTGACATTTGGAGGGGCACGACTGTGCTAAAGAGGGACGGGCATGGTATCGAATATGTATTATTCTTTGCTCTATTTCTTGCATATCTTTATTTGTTCTGGAAAACCGGGATCCATTCGGACGACTATGACTTTATAAATCGGCTGTTATCATACGGATGGAGCGGTCTGTATTCTGCTATCCCTGATAAATTTCCACAGTTTCTGTACTTTATTCCCGCCCTGACGTATGACAACGTTGTTTTATTTTTAGCCCACAATAACCCGCTGCTCTTAAGCCTGATCAAATCTTTCACTATGGTAGCTTGCACAGCAATGATCTATGTATTTGCCAAAGACTATTTAGGGCGGATTTCCGCATTTATGTTCAGTATCCTGGTCATCCTGTACCCGACGCACGATTCTACCAACTACTGGATTATCGGGCATTACCTGCCTGTTACCCTTGCATTGATAATGTTAGCCCATTACTTGATCAATCATGATCGAATTATTGGGGGACAAATAATCAATTTCTTGGGTGCATTTTTTAGTTATGCTTCACCACCGGTTGGGTTTGGTCTATCGATCATCTTTTTGATGAAAAAAGAATACAAAAAGTTTGTTATCTTCCTATGGCCGCATGTTATTTATGTTGCTTATTATGTTGCCGTCTCATTGGTTTTCAAATTAGGCCAGTATAGGACGGAAAACACCGGCATCATGACCATAATAAAAGCCTATGTGATTCAGCTGGCATCAGCCATAGATGCCTTTATCGGGCCTTCTTTTATTTTGAAGATTTTTTCTAGTATTTCGGTTTTCCATTTATTAGCTACAGTTCTTGGATTACTTTTTATTGCTTTAGTTCTTCTTATTCCTTTCCCTGAAACAGACAATAGATTTGATAGTAAAATCATTTATGCTTTCGGCTTGATCGCGCTCCTAGCATTCGGGATGTTTAGTTTGACCGGGGGTTTCATGCAAAACGATTTCAACCTTACCAATCGGGTAACTATTTACGGTTCGTTGCTGATGTCAGCGTTGATAATCAGGCTTTTTATCTGGAATAGGCGCATAGGAGCCTTTTTCATAGCTTTGGTATTGCTTTCTTCCTTGGGCATCTCTGAACACTGGAAGGATTGGAATTATGAGCAGCAAATAATTATCAGTAATATTAAACTCAATAAGGAACTTCACAAGGCGATAAATGAAGAAAAGCCTATCTATGTATCTTTTGGGCAGTACAGTCGGCTAGGGCCAATGAGTCATATTGAGTTCTTCATTTCAAATTCCAGTCAGATATTTCAATATGCCCTGGGCAAGCAGGTTCGTACGATTCCTTTGAATCAAAACTGCAAAGTAGTAGGTAATGATATTGTTGATACCAAATACAACACCAGTTATCAAATTGAAGATTATGTTTACGTATATGATTCGCGAACGGATAAGCTTGTTAAGTTTAATAAATCAAATCTAGAGAAATACATTGCGTCTCTACCATCCGAAAATAGGCACTTGATTCAATTGCTGGGTCCAGGTGTAATTAGAGATACCCTTTTAAAGGCAGTTCCTAGGCTGCAATACTTGTTTTAATTAATGGTGGTGATTATATTTGGCTCACATTTCTGTAGTTATTCCTGTGTACCAAGCTGAAGGGTGCCTGCATGAGTTGTACCGCAGACTTAAATCGGCTTTAGAAAGAATAGATAAGGACTTTGAGATTGTCCTGGTCGAAGACTGCGGCGGTGATAGATCCTGGGAGATTATCAAGGAACTAAACCGTTCGGATCCCAGAGTCAAAGGCATTCAGTTTTCGCGCAACTTTGGCCAACATTACGGAATTACTGCCGGTCTGGATCACTGCAACGGCGAATGGGTCGTGATCATGGATTGTGATCTACAGGACCAGCCTGAAGAAATTATAAAGTTATATGATAAAGCTCAGGAAGGGTTCGATGTTGTATTAGCGCGCAGGCATAACCGTAAGGACTCCTTTTTCAAGAAATTAACATCACGTCTTTTTTACTATATGTTTAGCTATCTTTCGGACATGGAATATGATTGGCAGGTAGGAACTTTTAGAATAATATCTCGGAAAGTTGTCGATAACTTTCGCCAAATGAATGA
Source organism: Acidobacteriota bacterium (assembly GCA_050259595.1). Classification (GTDB taxonomy): domain Bacteria; phylum Bacillota; class Syntrophomonadia; order Syntrophomonadales; family DTU052; genus JBLNAX01. Next base: position 24,390 of record JBLNAX010000016.1, read on the forward strand.
GCGCTTAAGATTTTTAGGCGGTCTAGTTGAATGGATGGGCTTCCCCACCGTCAGTGTTGAAGTTGAACACAGCGAACGCTTCGCTGGTACCAGCTCTTATTCATTTAGGAAGCTAACGAAACTAGCCACTGATACAATCATCGCCTATTCAGATAAGCCACTGCGGATTTTTATTAAACTTGGCTTTATTATGGCTTTTCTATCCTTCTTATATGGAGCTTATATTTTAGTGCGTGCCCTGCTTATTGGATCTACAGTGCCAGGCTGGAGCAGCTTGATTGTTTCCGTGTACTTTATTGGTGGAATTATCATAGCTAATCTTGGTATCATGGGTATATATCTGGCCAAAACATTCGAGGAGACCAAAAAACGACCATTATATATCGTACGCAGGTCCACAGACAATAACTAGAATAGGGAGTTATCCTTATGAAGATCCCATTTAACAAGCCCTGTGTTACTGGAAAAGAAATGATTTATTTGGAACAGGCCATCGCCCATCAAAAACTGTCAGGGGATGGACCGTTTACTCATAAGTGTCATGATGTACTGAGCGGAATGCTTAACGGCTCAAGAACCCTTCTTACTCATTCCTGCACCGCGGCTCTGGAGATGGCCGCTCTTCTGTGCAATATTCAGCCCGGTGATGAGATCATCATGCCCTCATACACCTTCGTTTCTACTGCAAATGCGTTTGTCCTACGCGGCGCTAGAATCGTATTTGTGGACATTCGACCGGACACTATGAATATCGATGAAAGCCTTATAGAAGCCGCTATTACAGAACGCACTCGAGCTATTGCACCTGTTCACTATGCGGGTGTTGCCTGTGAAATGGATAGCATTTTATCGCTTGCACAAAAACACGAACTTTATGTTATCGAGGATGCAGCACAAGCTATAATGTCCTCTTACAAGGAAAAGCCCCTAGGGACTTTCGGCGATACGGGCTGTTTCAGCTTTCACGAGACTAAAAACGTAATCTGCGGCGAGGGGGGCGCGATCGCGCTTAACAATACTGACTTGATCCACCAGGCCGAGGTCATCCGCGAAAAGGGCACCAACCGCGCTCACTTCCTGCGGGGACAGGTCGATAAATACACATGGGTCGATATCGGCTCATCATACCTACCTAGTGAACTCAATGCCGCATTCCTGCTGGCCCAGCTCGAATCAGCAAACGAGATAAACCAGGATCGGCTTCGGAGCTGGGACACATATATGCAGACACTCAAGCCGCTAGCCACTGAAGGTCTGATTGAGGTGCCCACAGTGCCCGACGACTGCCAGCATAACGCCCATATGTTTTATATCAAAGTGGGTGATATTGAAGAACGAACCCGGCTTATAGACCACCTGAAGAGGAATGATATACTAGCAGTATTTCATTACGTACCACTGCACAGTGCAGATGCTGGACTACGATTCGGAGGGTTTTGTGGTGAAGACAAATGGACAACCAGAGAAAGTGAGCGTTTGCTCCGGCTGCCCATGTACAATGGTCTTAGGGAAGATGAAATAGGATATGTCTGTGATTCCATAACATCATTTTTCCGAAAAAGCCCTTACTCTAGTAATCCAATGTGATTACCTGGTTATCTTTTAAAGATGCAGCCACATCAATGATTCTTTGGTTGCGCGAACCACGGAAAGCGATTCCTAGATCCCGTTCTTCATCCAGATACGGGCCATCGATCAACACATCTGTCAAATGAAGCAGGTCACTGACTCCCTGGTCCATTTCTGCCATTTCCAAAAGCTGTTCAAACTCATACCCGCTATAAGCAATAACATTCAGTCCGATTTCTTTGACTTTGTGCCCCAGCTCGGCAAAAGCTTCCGCCTGAGCAAAAGGCTCGCCCCCTGAGAACGTTACACCCTTAAGAAGCTTGGTATTAGCAATCTCCTTATACAGGAAATCGATGTCCAGTTCATAACCACCCTCGAAATCCCAGGTCTCTGGATTATGACAATAAAAGCATTTATGCGGACAGCCCTGAGCATATACAACAGCTCGAATCCCAGGTCCATCTACCGTACTTTCTCTAGAATAACCACTTACACGCAGTTTCACGAGTGCCTCCCGCAATGATTGCAATGATTTCATTAATTATTTACCACAACTTTAAGCTTGAATGTCTTTATAGGAGGATTCTTCTCCCAAGGTCTTTTATATCCCAGTGTAATCGATGTAACCCCTTTGCCGATTGCTTTATAGTTCCAAATCTCTGTAATACCCGCCCCTACGATATGCGGTGGCGGCTGTGAAACTGCATGGCCAGCCTGTAGCAGCACCTTAGTGTTTACAGCCGCAGAAAAGCTCCAGGAATAGCCAGTACTTGGATTGCTGGGAAGAGTTAGCTTGAAAGACTGGCCTTTCTTGATGGTCAATGTTTTACCATTGTATTTATCGTCAATATTGATGACATTGTTCATTTTCTTTCCTTTCACCGGCTGAACAGGAGGTGTGACCGGAACTGTCTGCCTGCTGGCAGATTGGTTCGGCAATTGGTTGACCTGCTGCGTTCCATATCCGGTAGCAGTACTGCTGGAAGCCGTGGGTTGTGTAATGGGAATGCTAATTATGGTCCCTGGTGTCGATGCCCCATTCGCTGCCCAGCATGGCAGCAGGCCTACGGTCAGCAAGGCCATACATAACAGTACTACCCATCTGATTCTCAATACCTTATTTGTTTTCATATTACGTTCCCCCCAATAGATAAAGAATTGATTTAATAAGGCAAAGGAGTATCCATTTGCTAACTTTAATACATTCAGAAATTCGGTTTTCTTTCAGTTACAGACTTATGATTGGTTTAAATACTTCAGCAGCTTGGAGACTATGATCCGCGAAGAAAACCGTGTAGAAAATATCAAGGCCTTATTGTTCAAGCCCGTTATAGACACCCGCCGACGCCGCATCAGGGCTTTGTAACCAGCTTCGGCCACCGAACGGGCATCTGCCACGCCAAACTTAAATATATTGGTTTTCCCCCATTTAGCTCGCTCAAAAAAGCCTGTTTCGGTAAAACCAGGGCACAGGGCGGTGACCGTTACTCCTGTCCCGACCAACTCCTCTGATATGGACTCTGAGAAGTTTAATATGTAGGCCTTGGTGGCACCATAGATGGCTTCAAGCGGAACCGGAACAAACGATGAAGTAGAACCCAGATTCATGATTCGGCCGTATCTTCTATCGATCATTCCGGGCAGGAATAGCTTGGTCAAATGGGTCAGTGCCACTAAATTGACTTGGATCATTTCCAGGATCACGCGAGTGTCGCTATCGGCAAAAGGGCCATGTAGGCCAAACCCCGCATTGTTTATTAATATATCGACATTTGTTCCCCGCTCCTGCAGTTCAGAAAATATCTTTTCTGGTGCTGATGGGTCAGCTAAATCCTTAGGTATAACAATCACATTCACACTGTATTTATTTCGGAGCTCGGTGGCCAGCAGTTCCAGTATGTCTTTGCTTCGTGCAACCAGGATCAAGTCAAAACCCTTTTTGGCAAATACCCTGGCCAGTTCCAGACCGATGCCACTCGAAGGCCCGGTGATCATTACGTTTTTTCCTCTTTTTTTATACACTCCCGCCAAAATGATCCCCCTTCACCGGCTTTTATCTATATATGTCTTAATACTAGATTACCTGCCTTAGGCCCTCCTTCAAAGTATGTGAAAAGATTATTAAGCAATGAAATCGGCCGCAGGACCGGGCATGACCACTTTGACTTCTTAACACATAATTCTTAGAGCGTATTTACCCAGTCTTCTGTAGACATTACCCTGCTGAAGCGAGCTGCCTGGGTCACCAGAATCGCCCGATGAAGTTCTTCCGCGCTTACCTGACCCGCATAATTGCTGAAATCAAGCGTGCCCGTGGCATTGGACAAAAACTCTACTCCAAAGCCCAAATGAACGGCTTGCCGGGCGGTGGTGTCACAGCACATCTGGGTCATATAGCCGACAATGACCACTGTGTCTATTTCCTTTTCCCGCAGCCATGATTCCAAGTCAGTTCCGGTAAAGCTGCCAGGCAGGTTTTTCTCGATCAAGTGATCAAAAGGAAGGTCGGCAACATCCGGATGCAGTTCCCATTCTGAACTGCCCTTAGCGAAGAGCGGAGCATTTTCCATAGTTGTACTGTGCTGAATTATAACTACTGGTATGTCTTTGGCTCGGGCCGCCTTCATGGCTTCAACGATATTGTTGATACTGCCTTCTGGATAGATTACTGGCATTTTGCCGCTGAAGTATTCATTCTGCACATCGATCACTAACAAAGCACGTTTCAATTGTTTCACTCCTTTGAATTCTGACTGTTTACCTATAGAAAGTAAAAAGGGGGACTCATCTAAAAGGTCCCCCAATAGCAGAAATATTTATGGGTATTATCAACATGCAAGTTCTTCTTCTTTCAAAAACAAAAGTCTTCTTCTATCACCGTCAGTAACCACATTATGTACCCACAGAAGAAAATCGAATTCTTCTTCATCGAAAGCATCAGGGTCCTCAATAATGCCGAACAGACGATGGATATCAAGCATGATCGAAAAATACTTGTGTGAAAAAAGGACTTGGTCCCCCTTTTTTATCGAGAATGAGCGCAGTATAGACTTCTTTTTATACTCTATCACGTAAGTGTCATCAAGAATCAGCAGCTTATCGTTCAATCCAAAGTACAGCCGGCCTTCTCTGGCAAACAGCATCATATAACCACGAACACCTTTAAGATACCAGCCATCGGTATTAAAATAACTTTCGGCTAATATCACTTCCCTTTGACGGGTAAACACATCAAACACCATAAGCTTGCTCAGATAAGCAATATTCTGCAATACGATCTGGTTTTTTTGAGGCCGAAAAGATTCCTCTGCCCGTCTGGCACCCATACTTTTAAAATGATCCATTAAACGCCAATCCATAATGACCCTCCGATCAAATATGTATTTTGACAATCCCGCTCAAACTTACTCTCTAGTAGATTAGATTAGGTTAGTTTAGAGTGTGTCATAATCGATATTCTGCAGTTACCCTTCGCCTATTGGATAATTTTCCCTCCTTTTTCGCCTTAATGATCCATAATCAGGTGTGAATAGCCAAAATATTGATTATAGGTATATCATCGACTTTAAAAAATATTAAAATATCTGAGCGCCCCGACTACTAGAAGCAGAACTCCGTTAATGCCTAATATCCAGGGCGTGGACCAGGGAACACCATTAAAATGTATCTCGCTGAGAGGATAAAGAATCTTGGTCGGGAAAAAATCCTTAGAATGGGTCGGTATGTCCATCAATATATGAAGCAGCCATGCCAACGTGACTATCGCCGCTACTCGGCTTACAGCAAACCACAATATCGTGAAAACGATCGAAAAAACGACCAGACTGTGCGTGGTATTGTACATAGTGTGTATCCAGCCCGGATAAATATGACGATCCGGGTTATTATAATCGTATTTGCTCCAAAAACTGCGGGTCAACACGACGGGTGCAAATGCAATAACATCGGGCGCAGTGCCAATGGCTGCTGCAATTCCGGCTTCCACTTTACCCATCCCCGCAATCGCTATGTAACCCCATAGTGCATGTGATATAACATCCATTACGATCAACTCCAATGTAATCAATTACTTTGCCAGCTCAACTAGCCTTTTCAACGCCTCATCCTGATCACAAGAGCAGTACCATAGGTAGTTGTCTTTATCTATGATCCGATAATGCCCGCTGAGAATATTCTGCTGCAGGCGATAAGCTCCTTGCTCTTCGACGATATTCCACCAGACCCGTCCACCAAACGTTTTATATTTAGGCTTATCGATCCGCTGGCGACTCAGCATCTGCAGGATGGAAAGTGGGTCGTCACCCAGAATGCTCTGAATGATCTCGCTTTCCGGGAATAAGGCACACACCGCCACCACCACCGTCCAGCCCGCGTCCTTCCTGCCCTTCTCGATTTCGACCAGAGTTTTTTTTGAAAGGCCTAATATTTCGGCCATACGGTCCTGAGTATAATCCATTTCCGTACGGATCAATCTCATCTTCTGACTGATGGTTGTTATTACATCAATTTGTTCCATATCGTAACCTTAATTACTTTTAGTGTAATTTTACACCCAATAAAGAAAAATTACAACATTTTATCTGAATTAAGTTTGTAAACAAACTGCATATTGTGCCTGATTAGCAGGAAATCGTCCAATGATAAAGAAATTCTGGTATTTAGAACTTTTTGTTATTATTCTACAGATTAAGATATCTCGAAAGGCGCGCAGAATTGTTTTAAGGAGGTCCATTTATGATCAAATCGAGGTGGCTGGCACTAGCATTACTAGTACTTCTGTTATTATCCGTTTTTCCCGGGGCAACATATGCTGCACTATTAGCTCCCATCAATCTATCTCAAACAGCTATATCCTACAATAGTGTGTCAATGAGCTGGTCATATGACAACACTTCCGGGCTGGACAGTTTTCAAATAACCCGCTCGCTAGGGGATGGTTCACAAACAGTATCTCTAGCAGACGTACCTGCCAGTCAGAAAACCTATACAGATAACACAGTGGCACCTGATACCATATACTTGTATACAGTTCGCGCCTGCAGTAATGCTTCAGGATCACTTGTCTATTCTGGATACTCAAATCAAATGTGTGCCCGCACCTTGTTGGCTCCACCAGCCAAGCCCGCTTCAATAACAGCGACTTTGAGCCCGGAAGGTTTTATCTCATTGACCTGGCCAGCGGTTCTCACCGCCACCAGCTATCAAATCGAACGCTCTACCAACTCAAATTGTGTTTGGAGTGATTATTCGAGTCTTACTACAGTTGATGGCAATACACTTGGCTATGTTGATGCTTCAGCCGTCTTAAACGGGTGGTATATCTACCGGGTCCAAGCTATAAGCGCCAATGGAAAATCGGATTACACCTCTACCTCGCAAATCCATTCTGTTATAACTGCGCCCGCCTCTCCATCGCCATTAACCACAGTAATAAGCGGAACCAATCAGATCCATCTGGCCTGGAAAGACTCATCTAACGCATCAGTCGTTCAGATCCATCGTAAAAAAGGACTTGGTGATTTTAGTTGCATCAAGAGTTATGACCGTTTTGTTGAATATAAAACCTACGATGACACAGTTACCCCCGGAACCTACACATATAAAATTCGTGTTGAAAATCGTCTGGGCAATAACACTTCCAATGAGTCATCAATCACAGTAGAAACCTATTCAGCTGCTTCTGACGGACCTACGGCACCTGCCAATTTGGCGGCAACAGTCAACGGGACCGCCACTAATCTGACCTGGGAAGATCGCTCAAGCGATGAAGAATCATTTCAAATCTGGCGCAAAGTTTATGACAGTGATTTTATCAACATCGCCAATGTAGGAGCTAACGCTACCAGTTATTCTGATACCGGCCTAACCCTCGGCACCGATTATACATACCGGGTACGTGCAGCTAATTCTACAAAGGGAACGTTCTCTATCTATTCAAATGAAGTTATTGTTACTGCCGGTAAAAATACGCCCATACGACCTACTCCGACCGTGATACCTCGTGTTACACCAACCACACCAACTACTACAACAACTAGCACAAGTGCTACCAGGATAAGATTATATCTAAACAATACTTCTTATTTATTGAATAATGATATTAAGAGACTTGATGCCGCGCCGATTTCAAAGAATGGCCGGACATTGCTGCCTATAAGTTATGTGGCATCAGCACTGGGAGCAACCACCGAATGGTACCCAACGGACAAGAAGGCCGTTATTACATTTAAGGGTAAAGTAATCATTCTGTGGGTAGGCCGCAATATGGCTCAGGTTGACGGCACTGTAATACCCATTGATCCTGATAACAGCACTGTTGTCCCCATCACTGTTCCACCGGGCAGGACCATGATGCCGCTCAGATTTGTTGCAGAACAACTGGGCTGTAAGCTGAATTGGAACCCAATATCGAAGGAAATTGAAATAACATATCCCAAATAGTAAGTACACAAAAAAGGCCTTACACAGGCACAGATTGTAGACGAACTCACAGGCGTATGACAGCAGTAAAGAGAAATGCGTGAGGGAAACCCGAGATTGAGGCGTACTTGGGAACGTTGATTGAACGGGATTCCCTAAACAACTATGATATTGGCTATTGTCATCAGTCTTAAGGGGCCTAATCAAGGCCCTTTAATTATTGGTTCTTATTCTGTCGCTTCATTTCTGACCACTAGACAACCAGCAATCAAATCATGTAGGGACTGCTTCTTCTTTGAGATTAATATTAAACTGCAATCTATTACAAAAGGCGCAGTAAATACAATCAAAGAAATGGTCAAATCCGGAATATTGGTTCGAAGAATGATTCCGTAGATAAATGACACTAGGATTGGCAGTACTGTAAAGGCAAAGATGCGCGCCAATGCCCGCCAATATGAAACTCTCTGCCCCTGCATGTCGGTCACCTTAATCTTTAGAAGCTTTTTGCCTGGAGTTGCCTGTTGAAAGGATCCTTCGAAACCTACGTAATATATCATTTGGATCACGATCATAACTAAGCCAATCTGATCCATCGGAACAAAGCCGAATGGTAAAAGCAGGCACAAAATAAAAAACGTATCGATTATAAACGCCGCTACTCGTCGCCAGAAACTGGCGTATTCTAGGGTCTCAATCTTTTGCATGATTTTACCTTTTTCTATTTTTATTGAAAGAACCCATTCACACGTCTAACTTAGAATAAGCTGATTTTGATTTCTTTTGTTATTGGATTCCAACTCGTCAGACACTCAACGTTATCTGAGACAAAGCTCAAAGGAACCAGAACACTGCCCCCGGATCCAAGAATCGGCCAGTTTTTGTTATCCTCAGGATCTGCCAGAACGGTCTTACCATTGATTATCGCTTTATCTTTACCGACCC
>JBLNAX010000017.1:0-18196 GCA_050259595.1 Acidobacteriota bacterium
GACCGGGCATGTGAAGTGTATGCCCATATCCTAGGCAAACCGACAGATTATGGAGAAGCCCACGCGGCTCTTTACAAGCACAAACGGTACGGCCATGATTATACCGGTGAAGCCCTTATCAAGGATTGGGGTACGACATCTAATCCTAAGATCAATATGATCGTACACAGCATGGGAGGCCCTACCGCTAGAGCACTTGCTCAATTATTAGAAAACGGCAGTCAAGCAGAAAAAGACCTGCGGACCAAACTAGCTAATGATGGTAATTCATCAACAAATTACACCGGCTTCTCCCCGCTTTTCGAAGGAAATAAGCACTGGATCCGCTCAATAATGACCATTTCCAGCCCCCATGACGGCACTACACTGGCACCAGCTTTGAATGGCATTCCATATTTACAAAAAATAGCTGCCATTGTAATAAGCTCATTTGGCGGCGGCAACTGTATATATGACTTCAAGCTGGAACAGTTTGGTCTGACTAAAAGCAGTACCGAGACCTGGCCTCAATACTGGGACAGAGTATTCGCCAGCAGCCTCTGGGCAGGAACCCTGGACATGGGCAATTATGACGGCAGCCCGGAAGGCGGAAGAGACTTCAACGGATGGGCTAAAGCTCAACCTGACGTTTACTATTTCTCCTGGGCTACTTCCGGGACCTATCGAGATCCATTTACCGGTCATCAAGTTGCCAGACCTTCGATGTTCGCTCCTTTTATGGCTTGGGCTGATCATATGGGCGCTTACACCTGCAATACACCTGGCAAGGTTCCCATTGACAGTTCCTGGTGGAAGAACGATGGGGTAGTCAACACCAACTCTCAAGACGGCCCTACCATCAACACTACGGATAAGATAGTGGCTTTCAATGGGACACCACAAATCAGCAAATGGAATTACATGGGGCTTAAAGAAGGCTGGGATCATGCGGACATAATCGGCTGCAGCACCCTCTGGCCGGTTACTGATTGGTACATCCAGCAAGCCAAACTTCTGGCTTCCCTGCCAAAATAGATCTTTCAAAAAATCAAGTTGAAAAGAGCGGTTAAACCCGCTCTTTTCGTTTGTGTAGAAGTAATTTATATACAAATGTTCAACATATTTCGTTTTTAATTGTTTTTTCTGAATATTTTAATAACAAGGAAGGATTTGTCGTCATATATATAGAAATAGTCGTCGAGGAGAAAAGGTATAGTATTTATTGGAGGTGGTTGGACACAATTGTCCCGCCGTTTTGTTAGGTTAAACGGCATTTTATGTTTTCGTTTGAGGGTGTTGTGAAAAGGATTATTGGGGAGGGTGTACAGTGAGTTTGAAACGTGTTGTGTCAATAGTACTGATGACTCTGTTGTTGCTGTCACTATTTGCGGTTCCAGCATCGGCCGCCACTCGTCTAAACAGCTACCCAATTGTACTCATTGGCGGTCTCGGGGTATGGGGCCGGGGTGAAGTTCTGGGGTTCAAGTACTGGGGAGGCTTGGGCGATCTTCAGGAAAGTTTAAAATCCGCTGGATTTAGCACAGTCACTGCGGCACCAGGTCCGGTATCGAGCTACTATGACCGGGCTTGTGATGTATATGCACAGATTTTAGGCAAGAAAGCTGACTACGGCGCAGGTCATGCCGCCAAATATGGCCATAGCCGCTGGGGCAAGGATTACACCGGTAAAGCATTACTGCCTAATTGGGGCACCAGTCCGACTAAAGTTCATCTGATCTGCCATAGCATGGGCGGACCGACCGGAAGAGCTTTGGTACAGCTTCTGGCCCAGGGCAGCGCATTAGAACGCGGCACTTCACAGACAAGTATGTCTCCCCTATTCCAGGGCGGCAAGAACTGGGTACGGGGATGCTTGACAATATCAAGTCCTCACGATGGAACCACTTTAACCAGTATCAATTATCCGATAATCGGCACAGCAGATGGCAAGTGGGTCCAGGACGTACTGTCCGGCTGGGTTTCTCTGTGGGGCGGCGGCAATTCCTTCTATGACTGGAAGCTGGACCAATGGGGATTGACTCAGCAGCCTGGAGAATCCGGATCAGCATACAATGATAGAGTAAAGAATAGCAGTATATGGACTACTACCAAAGACCTCGCCAACTATGACGGGAGCCCAGAGGGTGCGAGAGAATTCAACACCTGGGTAAAAGCCCAGCCGAATGTCTATTATTTCTCCTGGGCTACCTGTGCTACATATAAGGAGATATTCACCGGCTATCAAATTCCCAGAGTTGATATGAACTTGATTTGGTCAACACCGCTGTTCTGCTGGCACATGGGCAAATATACCACCAATGCCAGCGGCAAGGTTCCCATCGACAGCAGTTGGTGGCCGAATGACGGTGTAGTAAATACTAGATCCATGAAGGGCTCATCAATGGATACCATCGTCAACTACAATGGTATACCGCAAATCGGCAAATGGAACTACCTGGGCTTAAAAGACGGCTGGGATCACTCAGATATCATTGGTATTACAGTATGGCCGATAGCCGGCTGGTATAATGACCAGGCCTCATTGCTGGGCTCATTGCCACAGTAAGAGACTTAAGCTACCTGAATAATCACCGCCTAAGTAATTTAGCACTCGCCCTATGGGCGGGTGCTATCTTTTTGAAGAATTCCGATTGCTTTCCTATTCTTAACATCCATAAATAGGCATTAAAAACACCCATCCCGAAGGATGGGTGTTTTAAGGTTAGCTGAATATCTTCTTAGTATTCGAAGATTGCCGGATCTGCGTCCAGAACAGAGGTGTCTCCATCCTTAACAACGTCCAGAGTAGCCCATACATTGGGGATTACTTGGCGCAGGAAGTACTTAGCAGACAGAACTTTACCATTGTAGAAGTTGTAGTCGTAGTGCTCAGCACCTAGTTCATCTGCTCTCTTCTTAGCGATCAGTGCCTGCTCCATCAAGAAGAATCCACCGAACAGCTGGCCGGTCGCGGTCAGGATGCGACGGGAATATAGAGGCATCATGCCGTATTGCTTGTTGCCAAAGTATCCGCCGATAGCCATCTGGATCTCACGGTATGCTCCCAGAGCTTTTTCCAAGCAAGCCATTTCCTTTTCAAATCCCAGAGCTGCTGCTTCAGCTTTCTTATCAGCAAGGAAGACCTGGATATCATTGAGGAAATCAGCGAATATAGCACCTTTGCCTGCCATCCATTTGCGGCCTACCAGGTCCATTGATTGAATGAAGCTGGTGCCTTCCCAGATGGAGTATATTTTTACGTCACGAGCAGCTTGTGCTACCGGATATTCTTCGCAGTAGCCATATCCGCCGTAAGCCTGGATGGACTCACCGATGAGTGGCCATGCTTCGTCAGTCGGATATCCCTTAGCTACCGGGGTCAGGCATTCCCATTTCCCTAGAGCCCATTTAACGCGCTCGGGATCCGGATCGTTGTGAGCAACATCGATATAGTACCAGGTTTTCATAATGATCGCGCGAGATGCTTCTGTTGTGGCTTTATTCAGCATGAGCATTCTCTTAACGTCTTCATGGTTGATGATCTGAGTTCTGTCGCCCCTAGGGTTGGTCAGCGGGCGGCCCTGTACACGATCCTTGGTGTAGAGGGTTGCATTCCAGTAAGCATTAGCTGTAACTGATAATGCTGCCATACCTGTGTTCAGGCGCTCTTCGTTCATCATTTGGAACATCTGAGCCATGCCTTCGCCTTCGCCGGTTGCAGCATCGAAGTTTCCAAGTATCCAGCCGCGGCAGTTGTTGTTGTCGCCAGCAGCCAGAGCAGCGGTGCAGGAGCCTTTCAGACCCAGCTTGTGCTCAACGCCGGAGGTTTCGAAGTCATTGGGTTCACCCAGACTGCCGTCTTCGTTGACCCATATCTTCGGCACTACGAACAGCGAGATGCCTTTGGTTCCTGGTTTGCCGCCTTCAATACGGGCCAGGTACAGGTGGATAACGTTTTCTACATGGTTGCCGTCGCCACCGGTTATGAATATCTTGCTGCCTTTGATCTTGAATATGCGTGGATCATCGGTCGGATATGCTTTGGAGAGAATGTCGCCAACGTCAGAGCCAGCGGTCGGCTCGGTCAAGCACATGGTTCCAGCCCAGGTTCCGTCCATCATCTTAGGCAGGAACATTTTTTTAAGATGTTCATCACCATATGATTGGATCAGGCCAGCAGCACCACTGGTCAGAGCTACATAGGGCATGAATGCCGGGTTAGCGGCGCACATCATTTCGCCCAGAGCACTGAAAATGGTGCCCGGGATGGTGCCTTCTGCTTCTTCGTCAATGTTAGCAGTTCCCCAGCCCTGCTCCTGGATGTATTTGAACAGTTTAACAAACGATTCAGGAATAGTGACTTTACCATTCTCAAAATGAACGGGAGTCTTCTCTCCATCGTCATTAGTCGGAGCAATAACGTCCTTGGTCAGTTTGTAAACCTGGTCCACAAGGACATCAACGTCGTCAATGCTGTAATAATCTTTGTACTTGTCATAAGCCAGGACCTCACCCAGTGGTAGCCATTCCTTGAGTAAGAATTTAAATTCTCTGGTGTTATAAGCAAAATTTGATGCCATTCTGTAAAAAACCTCCCTTTTTTATTTGCGGTATCCCCCAAAAAAATAACTAGTAAACCGTTCATTGCATTACTAAAAGTGGCACAACGTGCTTCCCTAAACCACCTCCCGAAAAACGAATGCGTCAATATCCGAATATAAAAAATCCGCGGGGGAATTTTTGCTTGATTGAACAGAGTGCGCTAGGATGCAGTGAATTAATCCCGAATTGCGTAAATATTCATGAAGCAATATTATCTCCCCCCCCCTAACCCTTAAATGAATTCAATACAATTGCAGAAAACCCTTCTATCTTTTTTATTAAATGATGCAAAAAAATAACCCACCCTTAAAAGGATGGGTTTCGCATTGCGATCTCAATAATCTACAAAAAATACGAATGATATATTACGTATGTCTAGTATTCGAATATCTCGGGCGGAGCATCGAGGACCGAGTTGTCTCCCGCCTGCACAATTTCCAGTGTAGCCCATACATTAGGTACCACATTGCGGAGGAAGTACTGTGAAGACAGCACCTTGCCGTAGTAGAAGTTATAGTCATAATGGCCAGCGCCCAGCTCATCAGCCCGCTTCTTAGCTATCAGACCCTGTTCCAGCAGGCAGTAGCCGCCGTACAGTTGGGAAGTCGCAGTAAGGATGCGGCGTGCATAGAGCGGCATCATACCATATTGTTTATTTCCAAAGTAACCGCCTATAGCCATCTGGATCCCACGATAAGCCCCAACCGCCTTTTCCAGGTTAGCCAGGTCTTTTTCGAACCCGGCTGCTGCAGCTTCTTCTTTCTTAGCAGCAATAAACTCATCAATGTCAGCCAAGAGACCAGCAAAAACAGCGCCTTTACCCTGCATCCATTTGCGGCCGATCAAGTCCATCGCTTGGATGAAGTTGGTGCCTTCCCAGATTGAGAAAATCTTTACGTCACGAGCCGCTTGGGCTACAGGATATTCTTCACAATATCCATAGCCGCCATAAGCCTGAATGGACTCGCCGATCAGAGGCCATGCTTCGTCACTAGGATAAGCCTTGCCCAGTGGGGTCAGGCATTCCCATTTGCCCCTGGCCTTTTTGACTACCTCAGGATCGGGATCATTGTGGGTAACATCCATGTAATAATATGCTTTCATGATGATAGCACGAGCCGCTTCACAGGTTGCTTTGTTCAGCATCAGCATGCGCTTCACATCTTCGTGCTGGATGATTGGCACCCGATCGCCTTTAGGGTTGGTTAGCGGGCGGCCTTGGATGCGATCCTTGGTGTATAAGGTCGCATTTTGGTAAGCATTAACAGCAACTGCCAGTGCAGCCATACCAGTCCCCAGACGTTCCTCGTTCATCATCTGGAACATCTGCGCCATACCTTCGCCTTCGCCATTTTCCTTATCGAAGGCCCCCAGCAAGAAGCCGCGGCAGGTGTTATTATCACCAAAGGATAGAGCAGCCGTCGACGAAGCCTTCAGACCCAGCTTGTGTTCAACACCAGCAGTTTCAACGTCATTGAGTTCACCCATATTGCCGTCCTCATTTACCCAGAACTTGGGAACGACAAACAACGAAATTCCCTTGGTTCCAGGCTTACCGCCTTCAATGCGGGCCAGGTACAGGTGGATGATGTTTTCCACATGGTCGCCATCACCACCGGTTATGAATATCTTGCTGCCTTTGATCTTAAAGATTCTAGGATCATCGGTCGGATATGCTTTAGATAGAATGTCGCCCACGTCAGAGCCAGCCGTCGGCTCGGTGAGGCACATAGTTCCAGACCAGGTGCCATCCATCATCTTCGGCAGGAACATTTCTTTCAGTTTGTCATCACCGAAGCTCTGGATCAAGCCAGCAGCTCCGCTGGTCAGCGCTATGTACGGCATTAGAGCAGGATTAGCGGCACACATCATTTCGGAAAGGCCAGCAAACACTGTGTTCGGTAGTACGCCTTCACCGTGCTCATCGATGTTGCTGGTTCCCCATCCCTGTTCCTGGATATATTTGAAAAGTCTTTTAACACCGTCCGGTACACGAGCCTGTCCGTTTTCCAGATACACCGGCTGCTTCTCACCATCATCATTGGTGGGAGCAATAACGTCTTTGGTCATCTTGTAGACCTGGTCCATCAAAACATCGATGTCATCGATCGTGTAATAGTCTTTATAGTGGTCATAAGCGAAAATCTCTGCCGTAGGCAGCCACTCTTTAAGAACGAACTTCATTTCTCTGGTGTTGTACGCAAAATTTGATGCCATTTTCATACCTCCAAATTCTTTAATACTGTAACTAGACAACGATCATAATCTGGGTCGCGCACTCCGCTGACATGCGGGTTCCCCGAGAAACCACCTCCGTTTAACAAATACTATTAAACGTCCGTTCGATCCCCAATATATAATTGGGACAACAAAACGAAAGGGACGGGTGAGCCCGTCCCTTTCTTCATGCCGATTTTATACAAATAAAGCTTCTTCGACCACATCCATGCAGGAAGTGTCGCCGTCTTTGATGATTCTTAAGGTAGTTCCTACTTCCGGCAGAATGTTGCGGGTAAAGAATCTAGCCGAAGCAACTTTGCCGTTGTAGTACGGATAATCGAAATGACTGCTGCCCAGTTCATCCATCTTCTTCTGAGCGATCATAGCCATTTCCAGGAGCAGCTTAGCGCCATACAGTCTGCCAGTTGCATGCAGTATGCGGGTGGCATAGAGACCGATCATGCCGATCTTGCCAGCACCCAGGTAGCCGCCCATGGTCATCTGGATCTCTTTATAGTTGTCGAGGGCTTCCTGTAGAAGTTCATATTCCTTCTCAAAGCCTGCATTGCCCTTATTAGCATCGATCAGGTCCTGGATCTGCTGCAACCAGGCAGCGAATACTTGGCCACCACCAGCCATCCACTTACGGCCTACGAGGTCCATGGACTGAATGAAGTTGGTGCCTTCCCAGATCGGATAAATGCGGGTGTCACGCAGCAGCTGAGCGATCGGATACTCTTCGGAGAAGCCGTAGCCACCGTATGTCTGCATTGCTTCAGATATGGAAAGGAAGCTCATATCTGAACACCAAGCTTTGATTATCGGGGTGTTGACTTCGCGCATTCCGGTCGCAAACTTCTTAAGTTCTGCGTCAGAGCTGTTCTCTGCGATATCCATATAATAATAAGAAGCGGCAATCATGGCCCGAGATGCTTCGGTGATGCACTTTTGATACATCAGCATACGGCGCACGTCTTCGTGGTTGATGATAGCTACACGGCCTGCTTTGGGATTCATTAGCTGACGGCCTTGGATGCGCTCACTAGCATAGCGTACAGCGTTGTTGTAGGCTACAGTCGCAGCTGACATAGCAGCCAGACCGGTAACCGCACGCTCTTCGTTCATCATCTGGAACATCTGAGCCATGCCTTCGCCTTTGCCGTCATCGCCGGGTGCGCTGCCCAGCAGGTAGCCCTTACAGTTGTTCTCTTCACCGAAGCTTACTACGCAGGTAGCTGAGCCTCTGATACCCATTTTATGTTCGATACCGGCACAGTTGACATCGTTGAACGCGCCTACTTCGCCTTTCTCGTCCGGCCAGAACTTGGGAACTACAAACAGTGAGATCCCTTTGGTTCCGCCGACAGCTCCTTCGATACGTGCCAGGGTCAGGTGAATGATGTTTTCGGTGATATCCTGATCACCACCCGTGATGAAACATTTGGTGCCTTTGATTTTATAAACGCCGGGTTCGTCGGTGGGATATGCTTTGGTAAGAATGTCACCAACATCAGAACCGCCATTAGGCTCGGTGAGGTCCATAGTGCCAGCCCATTGTCCACAGAACATCTTGGGCAGGAAAATGTCTTTGATCTGATCACTGCCGAAGTCACGGATCAATCCAGATGAACCAGTGGTAGCCATCATGTAAGGTCCAAGTGCAGCATTGGCGCCAGCCAGGTATTCATTAGAAGCTTCCATAATGCAGAGCGGCATAGCACTGGGGTCATGGTGGTCAGCATTATTGGAACCGAGACCGCTTTCCTGGATCGCCCAGTAAGCTTTTTTCATGGATTCGGGAACTGTAACTTTGCCTGCATCGAATTGAGCATGGATGGTATCGCCATCGTCATTGGTAGGTGCTACTACTTCCTTAGCGATCTTTAAAGCATTGTCGAGAATGGAATCAATGTCATCAACGGAATAACCGTCTTTAAATCTTTCTGTTTCAAAAACCTTAGAAAGGTCGAGCCATTCTTTGAGGATGAACTTATGATCTCTGGTTGAATAAATAAAATTGGACGCCATTTAATATATACCTCCCTTTATTAACAACAAAATGCGAAGTCTGACCACGAATTGGCGCAAAAAACCAGATCGTCCCTTGTCCGCTCACTCCTCTCGTATTAAGTTACGATCCCCCAAAACGCAAATAAAAACATCTCGTGGTCTATCAAAACAGGTAAATGCCGATCACCTGTTTGTCTCCACGTTAAGCACTATGTATTTGTCCCCCCAAGTATTCCGGTCCTATAATCTGTCCATAATATTTTAACAAAAAGTTTCATGATTTGGGAAGGAGATAATAGTAGTGACAACCAAGGCAGCAAATAAAAAAAGGGGCCAGTCGCGACCCCTCGTCAAAAACCTAATCCTTACCCATATTTCCGGCACTTGACATTGTAGCACTCATCATATGATGCATCATATGCTCGTCATGCAGGAGAATGGGTATCCTCATCGCATGCTGAGCCTCCACTGTCCTGGTCTCGAAAAACAGATTGCGGAAATACTGATCAGGTGCTTTCAGATATTGGATCCCATACTTTTCGTAGTCCTTGGTCTCGGCCATGATTCTCTGCCGTAAAGCTTCTTCATATTCCGGCACGATAGGTCTCTCGACATTCTCTGGCCGGTATTCCCGGTGGGTCAGCCGATAATATGCTTCCATAAAATTCTCGGCATGTGTCATCTCCTCACGGCTGAACTCCATGAGTAATTCACGAGAAGCCCTGGTAGGAGCCTTGGCGGCTAGTTCCCGGTAATACATGCTGTCTGACATTTCGTCATTTATGTACTCCCTGAGCTTAGCCGGCAGCCCATTCCAATCACTTGTTGCCATATACGCCACCTCGCTTTCCAGTATATTCCTAGTTTATGAAAATGACCGGCTTGAGGTTAATTAGGCGCAAGTTGTTCCGATATCTATTCTCTCGGATAACAGTTCTGTCACAGAGCAATACTAAATAGGACTAGTTTTCGATCATTTGAGAGGTGTACTCCATGAAAAAAGATTTGTTTCGTATCGCATACATTGATCTATCGACATATACCTTCGAAATCAAAGACCGTTCTGACCTGGCCAGCTTCGTTGGGGGCTCCGGGTTGGCTCTGGCACTGTTTGCGGAAGAAGTACTGCCGGAAGCCGAACCTTTGGCACCCGAACAGCCAATAATCTTTGCCAATGGCCAGTTTTCGAGCCGCTTCCCCTCCGCTAGTCAAGTCGCAGCCGTATTCCGCTCACCCTTGACCGGCTATCTGGGTGAGAGTTTTGCCGGGGGAAACCTGGCCACCGCCATGTTCCTGGCCGGATTCGACGCCATCGTGATCAAAGGCCGCAGCCCCCGCCCGGCTATGATCAGTATTGGCCCCCGGATCATTCACATAAGAAAAATGGACCCGCTGCACGGCACGGGCACCGAGGAGGCTTATCGCCAGCTGTACGACCTCGAGCCGTCATTAGGGTTTCGCTCGCTAGTATTAACCGGACAAGCTGGAGAACGCACAGTAGCCTTTGCCGGACTCAATGCCGACCGATACTGGAACTTTGGCAGCGGAGCCGGAGCCGTATTCGGCAGCAAAAACCTTAAGGCGTTGGTGGTCTATGGTGATCTCAGTCCAGCTATTCCAGAACCGATCGTCGCCGACTACCGCAAAATCTTCGAAAACATTCACAATCGAATGGTACACAGCGAGCTAATGCCGCGCCTTCATACCCTGGGTACCGTCCACACTCTAGAGCGGATCCATGCATCGGGGTCCCTCCCCACCCGCAATATGACCGAAGCTAACTACGAATTCGCCCAGGAGTTTACCGCTGAAAGCTTGGCCCGCCAGCATTTGGCCCGTCAGGTATCATGTACCGGGTGCCCGATCGGCTGTATTCATATAGCACATCACCGGCGCATGTTCGGCTCTGACAGCCTCGAATATGAAGAATCCCATCTTGCTTATGATTTTGATGCCGTTCTGGCCTTCGGACCAATGCTGGGAACGAAAACTGCTGATGATCTTTTTGCACTTTTAGAAAAGTCCGTCAGCTATGGCCTGGACCCTGCCCATACCGGCATTACACTGGCCTGGCTCACAGAAGCTTTCCAAAACAGCTTGATATCGTCGGCTGACATCGGAACCCCGGTCGACTTTGGTTATGTCGAGGGCTACCTGCAGGTGCTGGACGGTATCGTCGGCCAGCCTAATGATTTTTACAAAGCACTGGCCCGCGGGCTGGCTTATGCTGCCGCCAAATACGGGGGTCAGGAATACGCTCTGCAGATCGGAGCCGTGCCCTTCGAAGGTGTTTCCCGCTATACCACCTTGCTCATGCAGTTGGCGGGAGTACATCACAATCAATCGCCTACAGCCAGTAGCCACCGGTCTATCGATCCCCCACCGGCTAGAAAAGTAGCCAACGATGCTATAGATGCTGGAGCGCTGGCCATGATCATGGATTCCCTGGGAATATGCTATCTGACCCGTGATCTATACGACATGAAAACTGTTTCCCGGGCTCTACGCGCCATAGGTAGTAAAGCCAGTCAAAGCCATTTGTGGCATAAAGCTTACGAGCTTTTTATTTTCCGGGAAATAATCAATCGCGAATTGGGATTCAACGCACAAAATGTTGACCCACCTTTACGTTTATTCACTTCCCCGGCCAGCAGTGAATACCTAAACCGCGACAGTTGGGCCGAGATCACTAAAACCTGGCAGGACCGGATGGATACAATGATCGAAAGGAGTGGCATCACCATTGGCTAAAGTCCTTACAGCGCCCAGGATGGGCAAATGCATTGCCTGCTACTCCTGCAGCTTTGCCTGTGCCCGCGAACTAATGAAAACATACTCGCCGCAGTATGCAGCTATCCGCATCAAGACCCGGGGCGGCATGCAGAGCAAACTCACCGCCGACATCTGCCGGGCCTGCAAAAACCCGCCCTGCGCCGAAGCGTGTCCTTACGAAGCTCTGGTACCGCGGGTAGGCGGCGGGGTCAAGTTTATTTCCGACAAATGTACCGGATGTGAAAGCTGTATTCCCGCCTGCCCGGTCAAATACATCGTCATGAACCCCACCACACAAAAAATCATTATGTGTATTCACTGCGGGATCTGCGCTAAGTATTGCCCGCATGATGTGCTACGGCTGGAAGAAGTGGATGACATATGCTGGGTGGAAGATGGATGTGAGAAGTGAGACAGTGCGACAACGAGAACCGTCCCTGCTGTCGCAGAGGCTAAAGTCTCATTCCTGTTCTGCTGGACTAGCGGAATGCTTGAATACTGTTCTGGTAATGGCGCGCCCGCCCAGAAACATAGCCAGGTAGATAGGCAATGTGTATGAATATCGCCAATGCAGTGGGTCGTAGAAGCCCAGCTTGGCTTCCTTAACAGGAGAAAAGTGGTTATTGTCGAAATAATGGTTAGATAAAGTTTTCATAGAAACCGTTTCAAATGTTTATGGAGAGAGGTGTATATAATGTTCTTCAGACCATATCTCCGAGCGTTCCGGCGGTTAGCCTTTCTAATTATGCCATTTACCCTGGTCTTCTTACTTTCCCCTGTTGCTTCGGCAGGCATGGCTGGACCTGGTGTCACACCCGATAATGGCTTAATTGGCGGTATAGGTGGTATAGGCGGTTTTGGCGGTATTAGTGGAATAGGTGGCGGGGGCTCAGCCGGTAAAGAAACCGTTCTGTTTCAAGACACATTTGCCAGAAAAGACAACAGCTCGCCGGGACCTGCCTGGGAAGAGATAATAAACCGCCAAAGCCAGTCTTACATAGCGAAACCAGGCGAGACGCCGTGGTCGATCAAGAACAACAGCCTGTATTACGAATCTACCGGAGACGGCACTTATATCGAAGATTCGGTGCAGACAAAAGCAGCATATCCTGTTGATAACATCAAGATAGAGTACGAACTGCGAGCTTCAGTAACAGGTAAATCGGCCAGTGTAGGTCCATCAGCTCTCCTTCTCGAAGATGCCCGCTATAAAGGCAGCGCTTACAGTACAACCCGCGGTATGCCGGCCATCGGGGAACAGTGCTGGTACAACTGGCAGTCATCAGGCAGCAGTGGACTGATTCTGCTAGCCAATTCTAATATCCTCGCCAAGCCTGACAAAGCATATGCAGGCGTAAATCAAGGCAGCTTTTCAAAACACACAATAATCGTTAAGAACAGCAAGGTCGCCTTTCAAACTCCCACGTTAGGCAGCGCAGAGATGTCCTTAGGTCTGACTCTTCTGCCCAATGAAAGCCGGAGATTGGCCTTCTCCGTCCACATTTTTGATAAAGGTTTAAAACAAACTGTAGAAATTCGCAATCTAAAGATTTCAGCATTCCCCAGCTCAGAAACAGTTTTGGAAGATAAGATGGATCAGGAGGCAGCTACCATACTAAGTACGATGAACAGAATGGTGCAGGCTGTTTTTGACGAAACCGCCAATCAATTCGTGAATCTGGCTAATACAAGAACCCCACAGATCAGAGGACGCGTCCATGACATGGTAATCTCTCAAGTACAGCCCGTAATAAAAGACACCATCAATCAACGAGTTCAGACGGCGAAAACACAATATGGATCGGTGTCCGTATTAGGCAGCTATGGCAATCTACCACCTGAGTTGCAGGTTCGACTTGATCAGATAAGAGCTGAAGCCATTAAACAGGCGTTCGCAATAATTGATAGTGTAACCCAACAGCAGATCGATGCACTACTGCCACCCGTTAAAACAACCGTTCAGAAGGAAACCAACGCCTGTGTAGAGCAGGCTCAAGCTATTTTGAGACCACAAATTGCAGGGCTTACTCCTACCCTTAAAACTTACATGCGGTCATCTATAACCAATTCCATCAACAATTTGAAACCCTACCTAACTCCCGAACTGAAAAAGCTCAAACCAGCAGAATTGGATGCCAAGCTCAGACCTCTGTTGGAAGCCCGGATTCAGCCGTGTATAGACGCCCTTATAAAAGCAAAGGCAGAAAACCTCATCGAGCAGAAGCTGATCTCTAAGATACAGGAAATAGTCATGCAGGAAGTAACCAATCAAATAAACTCAATAACTGCGGATTTGATCAGCTACACTGAAAGTCAGGTGCGCACTCAACTACCTGGAACAACTGATGCTATGATAAACCTCATCAAAGATTATATGAGGCAGCAAATCATGAGCTATCAAAACTTAATCCTAGAACAAGTTCGCAATGAGATGGCACTACAGACCAATGTTATCGTTCAGCAGATGAATACTTATCTCACGATGCAGGTGTTTATCGCATTAAATCCTAAACCAGCCGGTAAGTAGCGTAAAAAGGGAGTGGATATACCATGTCCACTCCCTCTGCTTTTCAGCTTATCTTTTCAAATTTTCCGCGTCTCGCCAGCCAATAGTTTCCATGCTGATTCGAACATTTGTAATCCTCACAAAACATCTCCCCTTGTTTGCCGTCATGTTTGACTATCGAAATCCCTGAACACCGCCCTGGTTACCGCGCGCCCGCCCAGAAACAGAGCCAGGTAGATAGGCAATGTGTATGAATATCGCCAATACAGTGGGTCATAGAAGCCCAGCCAAACATATAGCGGCTCGCCGATATATGAACATCCCAAGGCAAGTAAGACTGCCCCTGATACTCCATATCGACCGTAAAAATGCTGGTAAAACATCATAAAGCTGACCGGAAGAATACCAAAATCGGCACTGGCTATGTAGTATACTCCCGGAATCAGCCGGTACGGATAACTCCAAAGTCCCAGTTGAATACCTATGGCATCTGAACTGACGCATCCCAGTGATACCAGGATTCCAAAGAACAATATTTCCGGCAGTCTTTTCCTATCGACTAGCTTCCACCACGCGAACCAGGGTATAACTAGAAACGCCAACTGCACCAACCAGCGCCAGGTCAAGAAATCATTGATCAGCCATTTATGGTATTCGGCGAGCAATATTTCGGACATTTATCTCCTTAAAAAAACGCCTTTCTGCGTCTGCTCTACTCAGCCGACCTTTGCCTGGCCAGTATCAAGTGAGTCAATGCCTTTGCTAGAACAGCCACTGCGATGTAAATAGGGAATGAATATGCATATTCCCATTTGACTAATACATAACCACCTGCCCACACCACTAATGGCTCCATGACAAAAGATAAGATGGCTGATGCAACTGCAGATGCTACCAAAAATGACTTCCAAGTGTTGTAACGCTGATAAATTAACATTTTAAGTGCTGGCAGCAAAAAATAATCAACAGGATACATGACCGTAGTGTTGGGAAGCAATTGAATAGGATAAGCCCATAGTGCATATTCAGAACCGCCTATGTCAAGAAAATTGGAAAAAACATTGATGATCAGACCGAATACGCAAATCTCGAGAATTCTTTTCCGGTCCACATAGATCCAGAGGACCACCAGCGCAGCTATTGAGGATGCCAGCCAGACCCACCATATCAGACTGAAAAGCTCGTGATGCAGCCAGTGTTCGATGGTTAATGATCTAACGTCTATCTTCAGGTCTATAAGTTTATTAAGATATTCATTCAACTAATATACACTCCATTGCCAAACAGAATTAAGTGGGTTACTCAACCTCCAGCTTGCGGACGCCAAAAGCAAAATGCTCCCACAGCGTATTCTTTACCATCTCTAATTGATCTTCCAAACACTCGATGATAAGTACCACCTCGGTTCCTTGGCCTCGGCTTTGCCGGGTAGTCTTCTTTCTAGCCAGAAACAGTTTAATGGCCAAACCTAATGCCCCACCGCCGACCATGCCAATGATGCCCCAGATAATCGGCCCCCAGACCAGGATGAAGCCGTAGATCGCTCCCATGAGAGTGCCAAACGCACTTAATATAATCGGTAAATCAAGCAGGCTAAGACCGTCGGAGTAGTGCATAGAATCGAACAGGCCCTGCTGTTCAGCTCGTTTATCCATAGGAACGGCCAGTATGTTTTCTTTCTTTATGCCTTTCATCTGCATGGCGGTAATGGCCAGTTCCAGATACCTGGAGTGTTCAAATGTAGAGACAATGTACATACCTTGACCCCTTCTATGCCGGAACGGCATACGGAACATTTTGCTCTGATAATTATGTTTGCAAAACTTGGCTTGTTCCCAGTCGAACAGTTTGTTACCTTCAACGGTGTTGATATAGGCATCGTAGTGAGCAAAAAAGAACACTGAGGGGACATTCAGAAACCACTGAGGTTTCAAAACTAATAGCGACTGTTTAAACTCACCCAACATGGTGTGATGTATAGCTGGCAGCAATCTCGATGCATAGACTATGCCAATCCACGATATCAGGATGAAGAAAGCCGTAACAATCCGGTGAATATAGAGCTGTCCGGCTCCGGGGGTCAAAAGCGACCAGGCCAGCGAGATCCAGGGTGGACTTTTGTCCAGGTAGTTAAATTCTAGTGGATTAATACTAAACATCTTAATATCGGCATCTTCGCGGGCTGACAGTAAATAGTTCTGGTTAATGTCGACCGCTGTCCGATAACTGTCCCAGATAGCAAAAAGATAGGTTGGAATGTACAATAGCATCCAGTTGGTATCAAGCACATCCTTAGCCATGTCGAAGCGGCCAGTAAATGAATATAGAATCGCCATGTTAATATGAGCTTTGACGTTTATGACGATTTCCCAGATGAATAATAGAAATCCCCTTAAAAATTTAGACAACAACAGGTGTCCCAGTCCCGGAAACATCATAGACCAAAAGGCAACTACCCAGGGATTCCTTAAATGCAGCGAGGTTGTTCCTAAGGTGCTGACCAGTGCTCGCTGGCGCCTTACTTTAGGTTGTGCTTTGAGCAGGTATTTCATTAATCAACCTTCGAAACAGGAAATTATTTGAATAGGATTCCGCACAAGATTGATCGGAACCGTCACTATGGTTTACTTTTTGGACTTAGTTAGCTGGTTGCGGTCTTCCATTTGCGGCGGTTCTTCCAGCCATCTGTGTTTGATCAATATCTGCCCGCCTTCTCTGGCGTATGAAAATGTATCTTTTGCTATAGAAAAAAGCTTCGCCGGAAGGTCGCTCCGCAGGCTGAAAGATGCGCCTAGAGCACTAATGCCCAACGCATTATTGGACATGAAATTGGTACAGAACATCATTAATTTATCGGAAAAAGGAGCAACTGTGGAGTTGGAAGCTTTACCGGCCCAGGTGCTGGGCGGCTGAATATCGCTTTGCAATAACAAATCATTACATACGCTGATTACCTTTTTCGCCAGTTCCTTGCCCTTGATAAAATAGTCCCTGACTTCACTTTCCTTGGCCACCTGGGCAAAGCCGGTCAAGAGCTGCATGCCCATAATATTGCTTTCCAAAACGTACGAAAGATAACCAACTTCAATAGTGTTCAAGCTTCGCTTATCGGTAAACGGATTAAATCCACTCATATAATTCTTATCTTCAATAAACTCGGCTGTCTTGGGCATGGTTACATGGGGTGGTTGGGCTAAAACGCCCCGCTCCAGCAGATAATCAGTATACATTTCAAATGCTTTCTGATTTATTGCCCAGGTATTTGTGAAAAAATCTCTTATGTCTTTTCTAAACGCCAAACCCAAATGTATCGAGTTAAGACCTAGAAGGATTTTTGTCATAATTCTAAGAAACATGATGGGCAGAAAAACATCAAATAAAGGCGGCGTTTCCTTGGTGACGTCGCTATCAGCAAACCCTACTGGGATAACGGCATCTTCGCCTTTAAATATATTATTGATTTCAGAACCTACAAATCCGATGTCCTTGTAATAGGTTGACAGTAATTTTCGGGCTGCTTCATCATCCGTTTTCTCAATAAAGTATTCCAGCATTTTCTGCATCATTGAATTGGCTTGATAGGTCATCCATAATGTGCCTAATTCGGCTGATGTAATAGGAATTCTGGTCGCTACAGGCATGACGTCCCTCCTTTAAGTTTAATTTTCAGTCTTATTCTTTGCACCCAGAATCAAAATCATTCGATTTTTTGTTGGTTAGCACACTGCCAGCACGGACCGCTTTGCAATGGGCAATTCGAGTACAGTCAACGCATCCTGTTAAACCGCCGCTTCCTGAGTTCCACTAGCACTACGATACCGAGAATCAAGAATGCCATTACACCCGGTTTCCACAGCCGCAGTAAATTACTGACTCCAGCGATAAAGGGATGGAATCTATAAATCACGGCAAAAGCTAACACGAAAGAAATTGGCCAAACCAATAAAGGCTTGCTGTAATGAAGCTGTAAGAGAGGAAACATGATACAGTAGAAAAGTGCCGACCACCATAAATTCCAGCCATGAAGGTGTACGAAAAAGCCTGTTTTGATTAGAATAAACTCCAAGGCCGTACCCAACCCTACCCATAACGCGGTATAGGCTATCT
>JBLNAX010000018.1:0-55667 GCA_050259595.1 Acidobacteriota bacterium
CGAGCGCGAAGCTGAGACTCTAGGTCGCCTATTGGCCATGGAAAAGGGTCAGGAAAAAGTTTGCTGGCTCACGGTGCCTCGCCAGTGTGAATGGGAGTTTCTTGACCTTATTCGCTCCCAAGTTCCGACTGATGGAATCATACTTTCATTGGCCTGTGGGATCGGGGTTCAGGCCATGAACGAGCATTATCCGGATATCCCTACACTACCGGCATTGAATACAAAATTCTTAGGCATGCCAGTCAAACATGGCGATTTTGTTGAAAGGTGTCTAGCCTGTGGGGACTGCATGCTGCATCTGACCGGCGGAATCTGCCCAGTGGCTAGGTGTTCAAAAAACCTGATGAACGGTCCCTGCGGCGGTTCACAGAATGGCAAATGCGAAATATCTAATGATACTGAGTGTGCCTGGCAGCTGATATGTGACAGGCTGTTACAGCTCGGCTTACAGGACCGGTTGGACGAGATCCAGCCGCCTAAGAACTGGTCGACCTCGCGCGATGGAGGACCCAGGCGCATGAGCAGGGAGGAGTTGTTCATCGATGGCCAGGAGTAATCTGGAATCGGTTATCAAGGCTGGGCACTTTGCGGTAACTGCGGAAATCGGACCGCCCAAGAGCTGTAATGCCGAATTTGTAGAGAAAAAGGCCCGCTTGCTGGCTGGTTATTCTGATGCTTTCAATATCACGGACAACCAAACGGCTATCGTTCGTATGTCCAGTATTGCGGCAGCGGTGATCGTAGAGAAACTGGGATTAGAAGCGGTGATTCAGATGACCTGCCGCGATCGCAACCGCATTGGCCTGCAGTCCGATGTTCTGGGTGCGGCGGCACTGGGGATCCGCAATATTCTATGCTTGACCGGCGACCATCAGAGTTTTGGCAATCATCCGGAAGCCAAGAATGTATTCGATCTGGATTCTATCCAGCTGATCAAGGCTGTCCATGATATGCGGGATGAGGGCCGTTTCGTCTGTGGTGAGGAACTGAAGGTGAAACCGGAAATGTTTATCGGCTGTGTGGAGAATCCGTTTGCCGATCCGTTCTCATTTAGAGTCAAGCGCTTGAAAAAGAAAATCAACGCGGGAGCGGAATTCGTCCAAACCCAGTGTGTACTTGAAATGAATCGATTTAAAGAATTCATGCATATGGCTAATGAGGAAGGGCTTACTGAAAAAGCTGCCATTATGGCCGGAGTAATGCCGATAAAATCAGCAAAAATGGCGCGTTATATACAGAAGAACGTAGCTGGTATGATGGTTACCGATGAGATATGTGAACGCCTGGAAAAGGCCGCTGATGTTAAGGAAGAGGCAATAAACATTATCGTAGAGCAGATTCAGGAGCTCAGAGAAGTCCCTGGGGTAATGGGAATCCATATCATGGCCGTAGCCTGGGAAGAGGTCGTGCCAGAGATTGTTGAACGAGCGGGGCTTTACCCGCGACCTGTCATAAGTGCTCAATAGACGATTAGGATGTGAATCGATGTCACAGGTATTAGTATTAGGCGGAGGCCCAGCGGGCATGTCCGCGGCCATGGAGTTGGCTGGCCAGGGACACAACATCGTATTAGTGGAAAAGTCCGAACGGACTGGTGGTAGTCCGCGATTGTATAACTGCAAAGCAATCGACGTATGTCAGAAATGCGGAGCCTGTCTGGCTGCTGAACTAGCCTATAAGGTGGAAAATGAACCTTTGATCGAGGTTTTACTAGATTCAAACCTTCTGGAAATCGAGTCGCTAGGGAATGGTTTCTCCGCTCGAATAGATAATGCCGGAACTGTGAAAACGGTAAAAATCAAAGGAGTGATCATTGCTATCGGTGCGGCTGTCATCAATCCTGCTATTCGCCCTGAGTTCGGCTACGGTCGGTATCATAATGTATTAACTATCCGCGATTTGGAGCATATGCTATCTGATGCATCAGACTGGGAATCCGTATTAGGAAAACTGCCTCAGTTGGCCTTTATACAATGTTTTGGCTCACGTGATCCAGCCTGTGGTGTACCATACTGCTCCCGAGTATGCTGTATGTATGCCCCGCAAATGGCGCATAAACTTATGGATAAAGTGCCGGGGGCGACGGTTGATATCTACTATATGGACCGCCAGCAGTACCAGGATATCTACAATGCCCAGCCGACTAACGGCATCGATTACATTCGCGCCATTCCTGCTCGTGCCGCAAACACACCTAATGGGCAGGTTGAGCTGGTCTACGAGGATGCTGATAGTCAAGGCGGTGTTACTGCAAGCTATGACTGGGTAGCACTCTGTCCGGCCATAGTACCCAGTGAAGATATCAAAGAAATTGCCGCCAAAATTGGCGTGAACATAGATCAGTACGGTTTTCTGGAGATGAAGGCTGTAGATAAAAAGAGCGGGGTATTTGCGGCCGGCGTATGTGCCGGACCGCTGAGTATAATTGAAAGCATTGCCAGTGGGCGTTTAGCAGCAGAACAGTTAATGCTGGAATTAGGCGTCTAACTTCTGCATGATCATATCGAGGATCTGATTGTATTTGGTTAGCTTTTCTCTCTCGTTTTCACCCGCAAAATTCTCCAATTCCAAATCATGAAGAGCTATAAGTTTAGCATTGAAGAGCTTTTCGCGCAGGGTCATTCCTGGTTTGCGGAAGTAGCTGTTGACGCGCTGAGCGATCTGGTTTTCTTCCGTAGTAAGCTTCATTTTCTTTCACCTCAAAACAACTGGTTAGAGCAATTCTATGCACCTCACTATGAAAATGTTCTAGATAAATATATGGTATTACGGAAAGTAGCTGGATAAACGATATAATAATTCGTACTTATGGCGTGAGTATTATTCTCCGATTATGGTAAATAACGCAAATAATCTGTTGTATAATATGTTAAATGACAACATGCAACATATGTCGCGGCTTGAAATACAATTCTGGGTTAATACATAAGGGGGAATTCGTAGTGAAGTTGGCTGGTTCTAAACAACAGAAGTTCAAGTTAGGAATAATTATATGCATAACTAGTTTATTATTGATAACATTCCCAATGATCCTAATAGCTGATGATGATCTGCTTATTCCTCCCCCAGACAATTCTGTATCTCAGGAAGTGTATAGCCAGGATCAAACAACATCTTCTGGTTCTGACATTAGCCAGGATGTATATCAAGAGGTTTATGGCGAGAATACGCATGACAATATTATTGGTCAGGAAGAACAAATAGTTCCGGAGGAATCGCAGTCCAGCAATGGACATGGACTTGGCCTCATTCCTGAACCCTTTACCATTGAACCATCAACAGCCGGGCCATTGGCAAGAATGAGTATGTTAGGTGATCTTGGTCTGGTGGGTGCCGGTTCACTGCCAAGCAGCTATGACCTGCGCAATCAGGGTAAACTGACAGCAGTCAGGAATCAGGGTACTTCTGGCAGCTGCTGGGCATTTGCATCATTGGGATCATTGGAGTCATACCTGCTACCAGGCGAGACAAATGATTTTAGTGAGAACAATATGAAGAACAACAATGTTAATGGATTCACGATAGGTTCAAATGATGGTGGTAATCGTCAAATGGCCACTGCTTATCTTGCCCGCTGGCGGGGGCCGGTCAACGAAGCAACTGAACCCTATTCACAGAGCTCAATCATTTCAACTGTTTATTCCCCAGTCAAGCATGTGCAAAGGGTCCTCTGGCTACCGGACCGGGCTAGTAAAACTGATAACGATACGATTAAACAGGCTGTATACGATAATGGCGCGGTTTACACTACTGTATACATGACCGAGCTCGCCTCATATTATAACAGCGCAAATAAAGCGTTATATGTTACAGGGGAGATTTACGCAAACCACGCAGTAGACATTGTGGGATGGGATGATAATTATGCCTCAAGCAAATTCCCTTCACCCAATCCCCCAGGCAATGGCGCATTTATCATTAGGAATAGTTGGGGATCTGCCTGGGGCGAATCGGGCTATTTTTATGTTTCATACTACGATAAGTTTATCGGAACGAGCAACGCTGTATTCAACAGTGCGGAATCTACCGACAACTTTTCCGGTTCTTATGACTATGATCCTTTGGGCTGTACAGCAACTAGAGTATACTTTACCGGTTATTCTTCACCATATACTGCAAACATATTTACTGCAGGTGCAGATGAACAAATTGCCGCAGTTGGAACGTACATGCTTACAGCCGGTTCTATGGATATATCTGTTTATCGAGGAGTTACCGCGACTAATCCTACCAGTACGGGAACTCCGGTAGTATCAAAGAGTTTCTCAGTAACATATCCGGGGTATTACACGATTCCTCTCGACACAGCTGTAGCTGTGACTAATCAACAAAAATTTTCAATAGTAGTCAGATATAACACCAACCAGAGTGATGGGCCTTTTCCCGTCGAAGCATATATTGGCGGGTATTCTACCGGTGTCACAGCCGGTGCTAATCAGAGCTTTATCTCAACTAATGGAACATCCTGGACCGATCTGACGACCCAGGGTGGTTATAGTACATCTAATGTCTGTATTAAGGCCTTCTCACGCAATATAGTTGCTACCAAGCAGGATTGGAGCGCCCTTGCTTTAACGGAGGGCACTCTTAACAACTCGGTTGTGAGGATGTATGTTTATGGAGATACATTCAAAACCGGGTTAGGGGCCAGTGATTTTACTGTGAACGGGTTTTCGAACGGCCTCAGTGTAGGCTCAGTAAACCGGATTGACTCGGTTACGGCTGATGTATACCTTACCTATATCGGTGACATTGACGCCGATGTTACAGCATTTAGTTTAACGGCTAAAGCCAGCGGTTTGACTGGTGGAGTTGCACTCATGTGTTCGGATAAAACAATTACTGCGACGAATGATGGGGAAAGTATTGCCTTAGCCTGGCGAAATCCGCCAAATACTAGTGGAGCCGAGGCTACAATGAACAATGAAGTCGTAAGGGCAACAATGACCGGAGGGGCTTTCAATTCATCCGGGATAAGCGGGATAACCATTGGTGTAGCTCCGAGTGGATATGGCATAACCGCCAAAGCAGTATATTACGTTGATTCTACAACGGCTGATGTTTATTTAGCCTGGGATGGAACACAGTATAGTTCAAATCTCACGCTGGCCGTTTATGTTCCTACTACTGCTTATTATGATTCTTCTAGCGGTGGTTTAACTCTTACCAATAATATTAACTGCCCGGCTACGCCACTCATAACGATCGCAGGCAGTATCTATAAAGACTCTGAAAATGGTGGCGTAATTTACGTAACCCTAGCTAATGGAAATTTTGCTGGGACTCTAACAGCCAACAATTGGACTGTTGCCGGATTGCCAACAGGTGTTACCAAGAATACCGTAACTAGAACGGGAAACACGACAGCAACTATTTCGATAACAGGGAATAGTACTGTTGATTATGATACTAATCCCAACCTTACGGTAACATGTACTGCAGCTGAAGTGGTGGGAGCCACAAGCTCAATAAGCAATAGCAGCAGTTCAATCATTATTGCAGCTAGTGATAATGAAAGCTTAAATGTGACCTGGAAAACACCGGGCAATTATGGTGCTAAGGCGGGATTAAACGGTGACATTATTAAATTGGCATTGACCGGTGGGAAATTTAAAGCTGCAAATATTAATGATATTGGTATTAGCGTTAGTCCAACCAATCCCGATATTACCGTAAATTCGCGAACACTTGTGGACTCAAGGAATATAGAACTAACCCTTGCATATGATGGGACAAACTACACTACAGACAGAATAATAACTGTCAATGTACCTACTACAGCTTATACTGATTCTTCGCAATCAGGAGACGCGGCATTAACTGGCAGCGTTACGTGTCCAGCCAGCGTTGTTACTGGGAATACGACCGCAACTGATACCAACAAAAATCTAAGCCTTACCGGCAATACTCCGGCTTCTACCATTACCTTCTCCAGTACAATTACTGATGGAACAATAAGTGTTGCACCAATGTTTACAATAAGCGGTTCAATCTACAGTTCAACCATAGCCAATGTTGTATATGTTCAAGCCACGACGACAATCGGGGCGGTATACATGACTATACCGCCTGGAACTGTCATTTCAGGGCCTCTTTCCTGGAATGGGGTACTGAACGTTCCTTCTAAAAGGGAAAACAACACTGCCACAGCATCTGTAAGTGGATATACATGTGAGACTCAGGCTGTATTAGAAGTAGGGGCAGACGATGTAGAAATCACGTTGAGTAAACCAGTACGGCTGTTGCTGCCGGGCCAGGGAAGCAGGTCAGTAGGTTACAGCCGAAGCGGCACTTTCTATCCCATAGACACAACATTGACGGCTGATACCGAGGCTGCTGCTGTCGCTGAAATATCGGGCAGCGGACAGGCTAAAATCGTGGTTGGTTCCGATATGGTGATCTGGACCAAGCATTTTACTAAATTTTTGTCTTATACTGCAACAGTCAATCCTGTCAGCAGCTCCGGTGGCGGCGGTGGAGGTGGCGGTGGTGGCGGCGGCGGTCCTGCCGAGTCCAAACCTGTCATTTCCAAGGATGGCAAAGCCCAAGTTTATCCTGCGGCTGGTGGAACTGTGTCATACGGCGACTTTGCCAGTGTTGAGATACCGGCTAATGCACTTTCGGGGAAATTAGCTCTTACTGTAAAGGTGAATCAGGTTAATCTCAATCTGGCTAACCCCAAAGGCACGCGGATGCTATCGAAAATATTCGATTATTCAATTGAAGAACAGGAGAATTACAAGTTTGCTAAGGATGTTATCGTAACTATACCTTTTAACCCTACATGGGCTTCAAAGGGTGACGAAATAGCTGTATATTATTACGTCATCGCCGAAGCAGAATGGCATAAGATAGGCGGTAAAATATCAGGCAGTAAGATAAGTGCGGACGTCAACCACTTTACCAGATTTGCGGTCTTTGCCGGGCCTCCGAGCCAGCAGGCAGAACAAAGCAATACTCAACAGCAGACCCAGCAGCAAACCCAACAATCACAGTTGAATACAAGTTCAAATACAACCGAATCTGCATTCACCGACATTAAAGGTCATTGGGCTGAGGGGGCTATTGCCAAAATGGCTAAATCGAGTATTCTGGGGGGATATCAGGATGGCAGCTTCAAACCCAACAAGCAGATGACAAGGTTAGAATTTATCGTTGCGGCAAGTAAAGCTCTAGGTATGAAGCCAAACGATAGTATCCAGATCAAGTACAAGGACCAGGCTTCGATTCCCAAATGGGGACGCGGTTATGCTGCATCAGCCGCCAAAGCAGACATTTTACCGGCATCATGGGGCAATGTGCTAAAACCAAATACCAACATCACCCGAGCGGATATGGCATATATTATCGGTAGACTGCTCAATGCCAAAACCAGCAGTGTAAAAACCGGATTTAAGGACAACATACCTTCATGGGCAGCCGGTTATGTAGACTACTGTGTTAGATTAGGGATAATCAGCGGATATTCTGACAAAACCTTTAAGCCTAACAAACAGGCAACCAGAGCAGAGGCTTGTATGATAATTAACAATGCCCTAAAAACTAAACAATAGCCCGGATATTC
This sequence comes from Acidobacteriota bacterium, assembly GCA_050259595.1. Taxonomy (GTDB): domain Bacteria; phylum Bacillota; class Syntrophomonadia; order Syntrophomonadales; family DTU052; genus JBLNAX01. Next base: position 7,565 of record JBLNAX010000018.1, read on the forward strand.
CAAAATGGCGGAACATCTTGATTTCATTCCAACATATGATTTAAAAGGGTTAGGCATTGACTATTTTAAGGCGATAGTGATAGGATAATTAAAACTATTGCCATTATAAAGCAATGATCGGGAAAGTAACCTTGATTTTCCTCTCAGAGAGCCGGAGATGCTGAGAACCGGTAGGGAAGTTGGAGTGAAAGCCACCCGTGAGTGACGGTGAACCATTAAGGATAAGCCGTACGCATCCCCGCGTTAAAGGGACCAAGTGGACTTTATGTCAACTAGGGTGGTACCGCGGGAAGCAACTCCCGTCCCTAACCAGGGGCGGGGTTCTTTTTTATATATGGACATAAATATTTGGAGGGATGGAAATGGATTTGGAACAACGTATTTTAACTTTTCTAGAGCGCAATGCTCGCCAGACCACTCAGCAGATGGCTGCCATGCTTGGAGTTGAGGAAGCGGCAGTCCAGGCTACTATCGAAAAACTGGAGAAAGAAAGAGTTATTCTAGGATATAACGCCGTTATCAATTGGGAGAAGGTCGGTGAAGATGGGGTCACTGCAATGATCGACGTAAAGGTCACCCCAGAGCGAGAAGTAGGATTTGACTCGATTGCCGAGCGGATTTACCGTTTTCCGGAAGTGCGCTGTGTATACTTGATGAGCGGTACCTATGATCTGTCAGTGATAGTTCAGGGGAAAGATCTTAAAGATGTGTCTAATTTTGTCTCACAAAAGCTGGCTACGCTGGCTCAAGTACAAAGTACGACAACGCATTTTGTATTGAAACGCTACAAACAGGATAACTTCATCTTTGAAGATAAGGAAGAAGATCGAAGATTGGTGGTGAGTCCGTAATGGACGGGAATAAATATGTCAATAAAACTGTACTAGGTCTAGCTCCATCTGGAATCAGAAAGTTTTTTGATCTGGTTTCTCAGACTGAAGGAGTAATATCATTGGGTGTAGGTGAGCCGGATTTTGTTACCCCATGGCATATTCGCGAGTCTTGCTTTTATTCGCTGGAGCGTGGTTATACGATGTATACGTCCAACCAGGGTATGCCAGAACTGCGTGACGAGATAGCCAAGTATTATGATCGCTGGCAGGGTCTGAAGTACGACCCGGCTCATGAAGTGCTGGTCACGGTTGGTGTCAGTGAGGCGTTTGACCTGGCCTTGCGGGCACTGGTGGAACCAGGGGACGAAGTCCTTATACCGGAACCAGCTTATGTAGCATATGTACCGTGTGCTATGATGACCGGTGGCAAACCGGTTAGTCTCAGTACTACTGCAGAACATGATTTCCGTTTAACCAAGGCTGAGTTGGAAAGCAAGATCACCAGCCGTTCTAAGATACTGATACTGCCGTATCCTAATAATCCTACCGGCGGCATAATGGGCAAGGAAGATTTAGAGGACCTGGTCGAAACCATAATAAAGAACGATTTGATCGTGATCGCTGATGAACTCTACGGTGAACTGACATATGGCAGCAAACATGTATCCATTGCTACCCTACCGGGCATGAAGGATAGGACCATCGTACTTAATGGATTTTCCAAGGCTTATGCAATGACCGGATGGCGAATCGGTTATGCTTGCGGAAATCGCGATCTAATAGCTGGAATGAACAAGATACACCAGTATACAATGCTTTGTGCTTCGATCATGGGGCAGGTAGCTGCAGTGGAAGCCCTGAAAAATGGCGAAGCCGAAATGAGAAGTATGGCTGAAGATTATGATTACCGCCGCCGGCTGATATTGAAAGGGCTGCGCGACATCGGACTTGATTGCTTTGAACCGAGAGGAGCTTTTTATGTCTTCCCGTCGATCGCGATTACGGGGATGAGTTCTGAGGAGTTCTCGGAGAAGCTTCTGGATGAGGAAAAAGTAGCTGTAGTGCCGGGGAATGCATTTGGCGAATGTGGTGAAGGATTTATTCGCTGCTGTTATGCGGCCAGTGTTCAAAATCTCGAGCAGGCACTAACCCAAATCGGTCAATTTGTATCACGAAACCGTAAATGACAAATGACTCTTTAGATACAAGAATATAGGTTATCAGAAAAGCTCGAAAAGTGCAGTTTTATCGCGCAATAAGGTGATAAATAAATAAAGGAAAAGCCCGGTGCCACCTAGAAGATAAGCAACATAATCGTTATAACCAAAGGGGGGGTCACCGTGCTTCCTGAACTTACACTCAGGGAAATACAACTATTGAATCGTTTTAACATGCTTACTCCGCAAGCCAGGAAAGAAGTCAACGATCACCTATTATACGTACTCCTTAAGCAGTATAGAGATGAACTTCATTCGCAAGTCCTGGGCAACGTGCTGGTCTATAATACCCTGCAGCAGGCTGCCAGGATGTGTGACCGCGATGATACAGAAATATCTGATGTGGTGCAAAAAGTTCGCCAGTCAAAGTTTATTTTTTATCAGTTACTAGAGAAGACCCATGTAAAGTATGCTGATATTTTAAACGAATTGTATCTCGAAGATTCATTAAAGGACTGGGGTCGGATCGGCTTTGAAAGCGTATTGGATGCTGCAGCACAGAATAATAAGGATTTGGTCAAAAGAGAAATCATCGAAATGATAGAAGGTTATAAGCGCTTAGCGAAAAAGGAGGACAGAACCAAGATAATTGCAGTATAATTGGAGCAGTAGTTGTTGTTAGGAGGTAGTATTATATGAAAATTACTTTCTTGGGTGCATCACGAACCGTAACTGGTTCGTTTTTTGTTGTCGAAACTGGGATGTCGCGGTTTGCTGTTGATTGTGGTCTTTTTCAAGGACCTAACGAAATCAAGGAGCGCAATTACCAGCCTTTCCGGTTGGATCCATCCAGTATCGATTTCCTGATCCTGACCCATGCTCACATCGATCACATTGGATTGGTTCCCAAGCTTTGTGCACAAGGCTTTAAAGGCCCGATCTACTGCACAGCTGCGACTACCGATCTGGCTCACATTTTATTGCCTGATTCCGCTCACGTGCAGGAGATGGAGATCGAGCGCAAGAACCGCAAGTTGATAAGGGCTGGAAAACCTCCACTGGATCCCATATATTCAGTAGAACAAGCTTTGGAATGTCTATCGCAATTCAAGTCGATGAACTATGACGAACTCAATAATCCGGCCTCTGATATTGAATTCAGGATCCGTGATGCCGGGCATATTCTAGGCTCAGGGATATTGGAAATATGGATCAAAGAAAATGATGGGACCACTAAACTGGTCTTTAGTGGTGACCTGGGTAATTTCAATCAAAGGATCGTAAAGGATCCCACGTTTATTGAAAGTGCAGATTATTTATTCCTGGAGTCCACATACGGGGACCGACTGCACCAGGCAAACCTTCATCGAATGGAACAACTGTTGGATACGATCAACTACACCATGCAAAAAGGTGGCAACTTGATAATTCCCTCATTCGCAGTAGAAAGAACACAGGATATTCTGTATGATCTCAACATTCTCTACAGAGACAAGAAACTGCCGCCTGATGTCAGTGTATATATCGACAGCCCTTTGGCAATAGCGGCGACCGAGATTTTTCGCCATAATGTCGATTACTACGACAATGAAACCCGGGAATTACTGCGAGAGGGCATGGACCCATTCGGCCTGCCGATACTGCAGTTTTCCAAAACAAAAGAAGAGTCGATGGAACTGAATGAGATCCAGGGCCGAGCCATAATAATATCAGCCAGCGGTATGTGTGATGCCGGCCGTGTAAAACATCATCTCAAACATAATCTCTGGCGGCCTGAGTCTACTGTCTTGTTTGTAGGCTACCAAGCTGCGGCCACTCTGGGCAGAAGACTGCTGGAAGGCGAAAAACTGGTCACTATTCATGGTGAAAGTGTTGTTGTTAAGGCAGATATTAGGCAGCTGGACAGCTATTCAGCCCATGCTGACCAGGCTGGAATAATGAGTTGGTTGAAGAGATTCAATACCCTGCCCAGAACAATATTCCTGGTGCACGGTGAAGAACAGGTGCAAAAAGTCTTAGCTGAATTGATCGAACAGGAACTGCAGACCCATGTAATCGTTCCCGCCTGGCTGGATGAGATCGAACTGGGCGTACCTTCAGAAACACGTACAGTCTCTGACGTACCTGAAGCTAAGGCACTACGTTCCAAGGATGAAGCTCTTCAGGCCGAAGAAGCTTATTATGACTTCCGCCTACTTTCAAACAGGTTCTTCCAGGAAAACTGGGAGGCCGGTAAATACGATAAAATAATAAGGCTTATATCTGAAGCCCGTAAACTGATGGACGGATCCAAATAGAATTAAGATCAATTGTATAGAGCGAACAATACCATTAATCTGCAAAGAATATTCTATTCCTAATTTCGATGGGATTAGAACTATTCTTTGTGTTAAAATGATCATAGTCCAAGTTATCATCATTTCACTATCATATTGCAGTTGATTGGCGGTTCCTTATAGCTCAAGTCAGCGCATAATACCTGCTTATTCTGAAAACGATGTCTTTTCTGCGGTTCTGCAAGCTACAGTCTTTAATTAGTTGACTATGTCTACTCAAGTTTGATCCTGAATAGAAACATTTTATATATTCCGTTGACTAAAACCTTATTCGGCATTAAATACGGGGGGCAGGTGAGTACAGGTAGTGGCTGAATATTTTTCACCAGGGGTTTACATTGAGGAACACGAATCTGTTAGACCTGTTGAAGGGGTAAGAACCAATCGTGCCGCTTTTATAGGTCCAACCAGCCTGGGACCGATTCTGGAGCCCGTAACGGTAAGTGATTGGAATCAATTTGAAACCATATTTGGTGGATTAGTCAGCAGCCCAATGCAGTACCTTGGTTATGCCGTAGATGCATTTTTCCGTAATGGTGGCAGAAAGGCTTATATTATCAGAGTAACAGACTCTAATTGTCAAGATTGCTTAGAGATAGATAAGAGAGAGGCTAACGTAAAAGATTTTCCAGATGGCTTTATCCGGGATAAGCAGAGAGCTGTAAAGGGGCAGGAGCAAGATTATTTAAAGGCTCTGTCCTTGATGGAACATGTTGAAGGAGTCGGCCTTATATTGGTTCCTGGCGAGGTAAGCCAGGTGGTACAGCAGGCGCTTCTGGACCACTGTGAAAAAATGCGCTTCCGATTTGCCATACTCGACGGGGGACCTGACTTATGTGTGGCCGGTCCAGGCAGCATTCAGGAAAAAAGAAAACAATTGCGCACAGAGCGCGGCTACGGTGCTTTGTTCTATCCTTGGCTGCGGTTTACTGATCCCAATACCGGGAAAATGGTTTTCTTGCCTCCCAGCGGCTCTATAGCAGGAGTCTTTGCGCGAAGCGACCGTGAGCGAGGTGTACACCAGATCCCGAACGGTGAATGGATACTAGGTGCCAATGGACTGGAGAGGGTTCTAAGCAATGGTGAGCAGGAGTTTTTAAATGCTCAAGATATAAACACTATACGTTCTGTTATTGGCAAAGGAATTTGTGTGTGGGGTGGCCATACACTGGCTTCTAATCAAGAATGGAAATATATAAATGTTCGGCGGCTGACCATGTATATAGAAGAATCTATAGAGAGAGCTACCCAGTGGGTGGTTTTTGAGCCGAACAACGAGCGTACATGGGGTCGGGTGAGATTGCTGCTCACCGAATTTTTGACTGGGATATGGCGTGACGGGGCGATAATCGGCAGTCGTGCCAGAGAAGCTTTTTATGTTCACTGTGATGACCGTTGTATGACTGAAGAAGATGTCCGAAAGGGTCAATTGATCATAGATATCGGTATCGCACCACTGCGGCCGTCGGAGTTTATTAAGTTCAAAGTCATTCATACCATAGGTGGATCTGAGATCATTGAGTTCTAGTTAAAAAATATTTTAGGTTTATTTATAACGTGATTCGAAAAACCGTTTGAATTACGAGCAACCTTGAGTCTTTCACTTCATCTTAGCCGCATAAGGGTAAAGGAATGCCCACTAGCAATCCCAAACGGCCATTCTTGGTGCATTTCATAAGGCTGAAAGTAATCATACTGCCATGTGCCAAATGTTCTTGCTTTGTCGATAGAAACTGACAAAGTGTGACCATTGTACGGTATGTGAAAATTCTTACAGGGCTTGTGGAAACGCCTATTTATTATGGATAATTATATAGGAATCGCCCATACAAAAAGGTTTTCAATTCGACAACTCGTTCCTCGGGTGATATTACATCATATTAAGCTACATGTGCCTTGTGGGCTAGCAAGTTCGTCATATTTTGCCATCGTACACTATATCTCAGCAATTAACTGTCATTGAGGGTTTAAAAATGGTCGTGTTATAATCAGCATACTTCTCGATGGGGGCAAACCATGTTTGATTTCGAACCAGGTCTAGAATTATTCCGCTGGGGATTTGTACAGACACCTGCTATTCTATATTGTTATGCCACTGAACTAGATCTTGATATGGAAGATCTGGGCTTGTTCGGTGCTGTTTTCTATGCATTTGCCAGCAGGTCCAAGCCACTTTACCGTACAGGTGTAGAGATCGGTCAGATCATGCAAGTCTGCCCAATAATCACCAAGCAGCGCTTAGCACGCAAGATCACAAAGTGGGAAAAGGCCGGTCTGGTAGCCATCGAAGGATCAAACCAGGTCGAGTTTTCATCTCGTAAAATGTATATCGAACCTCTATATGTTAGACTTCGTGAGATCATTGTAAGAGATCATCCGGAATTTAAGCCCAGTGCTCAAAATAATGAGTATTATGATAGCCTTTTTGCTGACTACGATAAAAGGATCGAGCAGATGCAGATTGTACTGCAGGATGAGAAAGCCAACAAACGGGTCAAGGAATTCAAACCAGTAAAAGGGCAGGATGTAAAAAAAGTTTCCGACTTCATCTCCAAAAAGACCGGTAATTTGACTTCTGGGACGCTGGAAAAGGAAGTCAGAAAATGGCTGGAAGAATATCGCTTCAAATTGGAGTTCATATTATGTATGCTGGAATTGTGTTTTGAGCGGAAGATCACTCATCCACGCGAATTAGCCAAAATTGCCAAAGGGCTCAAAGAGTGCTCGATCAACAACCTCGAAGGAATGGAGAATTACTTAAAGAATTTTGTTGATGGTTCCAATTGGCCTAAGATTTCCGGCTTTGATCCGGAAGTCATTAATTTCGGTAATTTCACCGGTATCGATATGAACGCCGAAGCCCGCAAGAAGGTTTATTATAAGTGGCGTTATGACTGGGGATTCACCGGTGACATCATAAAGAAAGCCGGCGAGATAATGTGCAGTCGGACCCGCAGTGGTGGCCTCGAGTACATAGACAGCGTTTTGAATGATTGGAAAGAAAGAGGCCTTCGGAATCTACCTGATGTTGAGCGTGAAATGGACGAGCTGAAAAAATCTAAAAAAGAAGATAAAAGGGCCAATGTGATAAAGAAATCTCTAGCAGTGGCAGACGAAGAAAGAGAGATCTACATACCGCCCACTCTATTGGATAATGAAAAAGTAAGCAGCCGGTAAGGTGACATATTATGGCAGTACATAACATAAGTGAAGATAGGTTGGTCGATTTAGAGAGCGAACGCCGGGTCCTTTCGGCTATGCTCAATTCCGAGGAAGCTTGCATCGAGGCCAGCAACTCCCTTCGTGAGGATGATTTCCATTATCCCCTGCACAAAGTAGTATTTACATTGATATGTGAGCTATACCGCCGTGATGTGCGGCCCACATTCGTCGAACTCTTGAAGGAGGCTGGTGAGCTTAGCTTGCTGCGCACACCACAGGAAGTATCTGAGCTTTCATACATTGCGGAGCATTTTATAGACGATGAGAACATCGGCTACTGGATGGGGCGGGTACGTGATCGTTCGCGTCTGCGCAAGTTTGAATCATTCCTGCGTCACAACTACCAAAAAATGCAGGAGTTAAAGGATCGCCCAGTTGAGAACCTGCTGATGGAAGCTGAGGAGGAACTGACCAATCTAACGGCTCTGGAAGTGGATGACCACGTGGATGGGCCGATAGAACTGGCTTCACTCGGTTTAGAAGAAGTGGGGCGCCGGGCTCAGCGCTTCAAAGAGATCAAAGAGCTGCACAAGGGAGTAATTCCCCTAGATGGCCTGCCGACCGGTTTTGATTCGCTGGACAATATCACTTTAGGTTATAAAGCGGGGGACCTTATCATTGTAGGAGCTCAGACTGGCCATGGGAAAACAGCCTTTGCTTTACATACAGCGGCTGCGATAGCGGTCAAGGATAAGTCCAATATACTGTATCTGAATACTGAAATGAGCCGGACCCAGATTGCTCTGCGCTGGGGATCGATCTTATCCCATATCGAACATGAAAAGATCCGTAAGGGTGATCTTACTTCCCGCGAGTTTTCGGAAGTCGTACAGGCTTATGCGAAACTACGAGAGAGTGGCTTTTACTCATATCCATGTCCGAATCTGACCCCGGAAAAGACGATATCGATAGCCCGCAAGTTCAAGGCCCAAAAGGATATCAAGATGATGATCCTTGACTATGTAGGCCGTATGGACAAGATGACTGCCAACTTTTCGGAGTGGCAGATACTTGAGCAGATCGTTAAGACGCAGAAGATGCTGGCACAAAACCTTAACATGTCGGTCATGTGTTTGGTTCAGCTGAACGATGACGGCAGCTTGCAGGGGGCACGACGTATGAAAAACGAGTGCGATCTGATGCTTAAGCTGGTTCCTGTCAGTAAGGACGAGTTGGCTGAGCGCGAAGAACTGCGCAAATTCAAGGATGTGAATTACCGTATCGTGGTAGACAAGAACCGCGATGGCCGCAGCGGTATCGATATTTTGATCAATTTTGATAAGACACGCCAGACTATGCGTGATGCGATACCGGAGTCACTCTAATGTCAGGCCTAAAGAACGAACCTAAAAAAGCCTACCTGCAGCTGGCCGGAGCTATAGAAACCATGCAGATGAAGAGTATGCTGACCCGCGAGGAAAAAGTCAGCCTGCAGAATATGTTGGATTTGACTGCATCTGCTGACCATTTGGATTTTTTCGAGGCTTTAGAGTTTTTTGTAAGTATGCCGCGCAGTGATGCCACACAAGAAGTAGACGAAATCATCAAAGCCACTTTGATAAGTACTGACTTTAATAATATCGGGGTTATTGAGGGCTTGATCCAGATGATCGTAGATCTAGCTGGGGAAAAAGTCAGACTGCTCGAGCAGTCTTGATCACTGGATCTCCAAACGTTTGGAGATCTTTTCGGTTTTCGGCACTTTTACCTGTAGGATTCCGTTATTATAAGAGGCGGATGCCTTTTCCAGGTCTCCGTATCGTGGTACAGGGATCATCCGGTTAAAATGGCCATAATATCTTTCCGAATGGTACATGCCGCCGCTAGAGACTTCATGGGCCTTTTTTAGTTCACCAGACAGAGTAATGCTATTGTCACCTATACTGATCGATATATCATCTTTGGATTCCATTCCAGGGATTTCGGCATTTATAAGTATGGTGTTATCTGTTTCAAACATTTCGATTCTCGGGGCCTGTGTAATATGGGGGAAATCAAGCATTCCGTAGGGGACAAAACCATCATATGGCACAAGTCTTTCATTCATTTTCGACTGCCTCCGAATATATTTAATAAGTAAAAGCCTATTAAGGTGTTTGATAGCATATCCATTTTTATTCTGGCGGAAGCTGACAAAAAATATTCTTTATTATTGGGGTCATGCAGGATAAAAAAGTCTGGTGTCAAAGAATAAAGAGGTGTCCTGCGTAAGGGCTGAGTTAATGAAACTGGAGGAGCCTATGGACGGCTGGCTGAAGGAGAACCATAGTATTGGGCATTATGTTGCCTGGAGAATAGAAAAAACCATTCATGAGGAAAAAACCGAGTATCAGGATCTAGCTATTGTGGAGCTAGCGCATTTTGGACGCGCTTTGATCCTGGATGGTGCGGTACAGACGACCCTGGGTGATGAATTTATTTATCATGAAATGATTGTTCACGTGGCTCTAAACACGCATCCTGATCCGCGCAAGGTATTGATCATCGGGGGCGGAGATGGGGGCACCATGCGGGAGGTTTTGAAGCATCCTACTATCGAACAGGTCGACCTGGTGGAAATCGATCGTCGAGTGATCGAAGCATGTCAAGAGTATTTGCCGGAGATTGCTAGCGGTTTCACTGATCCTAGATCCAGAGTGTTTATTGAAGACGGTATTGCCTTTGTACAGAACAACTCTGAAAAATATGACGTGATAATTATAGATTCTTCAGATCCTATTGGACCGGCTCAGGAGCTTTTCAAAGAGAGCTTTTATAAAGACTGCCGGGAAATATTGAACGATGACGGAATCTTGGTCTCCCATGCAGAGTCACCGGTATTTTTCCAGGAAACATTTCTGGAAGTAATCCGCAATATGAAAAGACTTTTCCCGGTCTATGGCCTGTACCTTACCACGGTTCCTACGTATATCAGCGGGTTTTGGGCTTTTGTAATTGGTTCTAAGAAGTATGATCCGGTCCAGCCAACGGATGACAAACCGCCAATTCATGGGTTAAAATATTACAGGAAAGAGATTCACAAAGCTTCTTTTGTGTTACCACCGTTTATTGAAGGATTATTGACCTAGCTGTGGGATAGGAGGACGGTAGGATGCAGGGTAAGACATAAACCCGGCACCGTTTTCGTGTTGAGATTGGGTGCTGATCAAAAGTTAATGGTGACCGAGTCGTCATAAGGATTAAGGAATGTCCCCTTGCGACTGGTCATTATTTTTTGTTGTAGGATACGTAGTTACCACTTCGGTGGTTAGGGCTTTTAAGGGGAGATGGATTTGTGAAGATATGGGACAAGACGCATGAATGCATGCCGCGCGAAAAAATTGAAGAACTCCAATTAGAAAGACTCCGGTGGTCAGTCAAGTGGGCTTATGATCGAGTACCGATGTATAAGAAGAAACTGGATGAAGCCGGTGTTGTTCCTGAAGACATACAATCCCTGAAAGATCTGCGAAAATTACCTTTTACTTATAAAACTGATTTGCGAGAGTATTATCCTTATGGCCTTTTTGCTGTGCCACTCAATGAAGTGGTGCGGGTCCACGCCTCATCCGGAACTACCGGTAAGCCAATAGTAGTAGGTTATAATCGTCACGATATGGACGTCTGGACCGATCTAGTAGCCCGCATGGTCACCATGGCCGGAGTTACCGAGCAGGATGTGGCTCAGGTATCCTTCGGTTACGGCCTTTTTACTGGTGGATTTGGACTGCATTATGGCCTGGAGCGCGTGGGCGCTACCGTGGTTCCGATTTCCGGAGGCAATACCGAACGCCAGATCATGATAATGAAGGATTTTGGCGCTACTGCATTGATCTGTACACCGACCTATGCCCTGCATATGGCTGAAGTAGCAGAAGAGCTGGGAATAGATCCGCGTACAGAGCTTAAGGTCAAGGTAGGTCTGTTTGGTGGTGAGGCATGGTCGGAAGAGTACCGCCAGGAACTGAACAAGGCCTGGGGTATGCTGGCAACCGATAATTATGGCCTGTCAGAAGTGAATGGCCCGGGGGTAGCCGGGGAGTGCCAGTATGTTTGCGGACAGCATTTGGCCGAGGATTGTTTCATTATGGAAATAATCAATTCGGAAACCGGGGAACCGGTAGCAGATGGTGAACTGGGTGAGGTCGTAATAACGACATTGAACAAACAGACTCTCCCTATGCTTAGGTACCGTACTAAGGACATCAGCATGCTCAACTATGAACCCTGTGAATGTGGCCGTACTACGGCTCGGATGAAGAAGATCACTGGACGTACCGATGACATGCTGATCATTCGCGGAGTCAATGTATTCCCGTCGCAGATAGAGACGGTCTTGATGGAAATAGAAGGACTGGAGCCGCATTATCAGATAGTTGTGACCAAGAAAGGTTATCTGGACGAAATCGAGGTCCATGTGGAGATTTCCCCGGCCATATTTAGTGACCGTTACAGCGAATTGGAGGCCATTGAAGAGAAACTCCGCCATCGCTTGTTTACGGTTTTACAGATCCATCCGCGCATCAAGCTGGTGGAACCAAAAAGTATAGAACGCGTGGCCGGTAAGGCCAAGCGGGTTATAGATCTCAGAAAATGAGGTGGGCTGTTTGAAAAAGTTGATGATTGGCAACCAAGCGATCGCCAGGGGGGCCTACGAAGCAGGAGCGACCGTAGGTGCGGCATATCCTGGAACTCCCAGTACCGAAATCATGGATTTCTTTAAGGAATTTCCGGGTGTATACGCGGAATGGGCTCCCAATGAAAAAGTAGCCTTGGAAGTAGGATTTGGCGCCTCCTTAGGAGGAGCAAGAACCCTCGTAGCCATGAAACACGTGGGTGTCAACGTAGCGGCCGACCCGCTTTATACCATGTCCTATACCGGAGTGACCGGGGGACTGGTACTTATCTCTGCCGATGATCCGGGTATGCATTCCTCGCAGAACGAACAGGATAACCGCGGTTATGGCAAGTTTGCCAAGCTGTTGGTGATCGAGCCTGCGGACAGCCAGGAAGCCATTGAGTTCACCCGGATGGCTTTTGAACTCAGTGAAGAGTTTGACAGCCCGGTGATGCTGCGAGTGACTACCCGTTTATGTCATTCGCAAAGCTTGATCAAAGAGAGCAAACCCAAGGCTCCAGCAGTGAAGCCTTATAAAAAGGATGCCCCGAAGTATGTAATGCTTCCGGGCCATGCCCGCCTGCGCCACGTGGAAGTAGAGAAGCGCATGGTGCGGCTCAGTGAATATGTAGAAACCAGTCCCATGAACAGGATCGAGTGGGGAGACCGCAAAATAGGGATCATCACCAGCGGAATTCCTTATCAGTATGTTAAAGAGGTAATGCCGGGTGTATCGGTTCTGAAACTAGGGACGGTGAACCCTCTGCCGCAGAATCTGATCAAGCAGTTTGCTGCAGGGGTTGAAAAGCTCTATGTTATCGAAGAATTGGAACCGGTCATCGAGGACCAGCTTAAAGCATGGGGTATCGAAGTCAAAGGCAAATCGATCCTGTCTAACATAGGCGAGTATAGCCCTGAGATACTCGAAGACAAGATACTGGGCAAGCCAACAATAAAGGCTTATGAGATCGGTGAAGCAATACCGCCTAGGCCACCGCTGCTCTGCCCGGGCTGTCCACACCGCGGTACTTTCTATGTGCTTAATAAGATGAAGCTCAATGTTATGGGCGATATCGGCTGCTACACGCTGGGGGCATTGAAGCCGCTGGCCGCTATGGATACCACACTCTGCATGGGGGCTAGTATCGGCACTGCACTGGGTATGGAAAAAGCTAATCCCGAACTGGCTAAGAAAACGGTAGCGGTAATAGGTGACTCGACATTCGTACACTCTGGTATTACGCCGCTTATCGATGTTGTATATAACAAAGGTTGTTCTACTGTACTTATTCTGGATAATTCAACGACCGCTATGACTGGTCACCAGGACCATCCGGCTACTGGCCGCAGGATAACAAAGGAAGAAACCGTAAGGCTGGACCTGGAAGCACTAGTCAAGGCCATCGGTGTTAAAAGGGTAGCCAAGGTCGATCCGCTGGACATTAAGAGGTTAGAGAAGATACTAAAAGAAGAACTGGCGGCTGATGAACCGTCAGTAGTTATAGTCGAACGTCCCTGTGCTTTGATCGTTAAGACCGAGAAAAAGGGACTGCACGTTATAGATGACAAGTGCAAGAGCTGCAAGCTGTGCATCAAGATCGGCTGTACCGGCATATTCTGGATAGAAGAGGACAAGAAAGCCAAGATCAATCCGAATCTCTGCGTTGAGTGCGGAATGTGCCAACAGGTCTGCAAATTCGATGCGATCGTCAAAGGGGGGCTATAGCCATGGCAGCGAAAACAGCCGTTAAAACCGATGTAATGAACATCTTGATAGTAGGGGTAGGTGGCCAGGGGACACTTCTGGCCAGCCGAATCGTTGCTCAGGCTGCGATCCAAATGGGACATGATGTCAAGGTCTCTGAGATACACGGGATGGCTCAGCGTGGCGGCAGCGTCGTATCGCAGGTAAGATATGGGCAAAAGGTTTTTTCACCGATCATAAAAAAAGGCGAAGCAGATATCATACTAGCTTTTGAAAAGCTGGAAGCTGCCCGATATATAGACTTTCTGAAAAAAGGCGGAGCCATGATCGTCAATGACGACCGTATCGATCCCGCACCAGTAATGAGCGGTGATGCCAAATACCCGGAGAATCTAGAGGAGAAGATCGCTGCCATTGTTCCGCGGACTGTCGTTATCGATGCTACCAGTGTAGCAAAGAAGTGTGGCAATGTGAAAGCAGCTAATACAGTGCTGGTAGGATTGATGGGCCGTGAATTGGGTATTCCTGACGAGGCTTTGGAAGAAGCTATAAACCGGGTAGTTCCGGCCAAAGCCCGCGAAGTCAATCAAAAAGCATTGGCCGCTGGCCGAGAGTATAAGAAACGCAAGCAAAAATAAGTTCCACTAATGCGCGCTTTCAATACTTTGATCCGCTGTCGTTGCCATAAATATGGCAACGGGTGTCTTTCACAAAGTGTAAATATAAAAGAAGTCTAAACAATAGATATAAGGAGGGGTACTTGCTGTGGGTAGCAACTTTGTAAAAAGAAATGCCAGACCAGAAATATTCAATGTGAAGCCTTATGTACCAGGCAAACCGATCGAAGAAGTCGAGCGGGAGATGGGCATCAGCAATGTTATAAAAATGGCTTCCAACGAAAACCCATTGGGGCCATCATCCAAAGCTTTAAAACGGTTAGAAGAGATGCTGCCAAAACTATACCTATATCCTGATGGAGCAAGCTATTATCTGAAAAAGGCTGTAGCTGCAAAGCTGGGTGTTGACGCAGATGGACTGGTGTTTGGCAATGGTTCTGATGAACTGCTAAGGCTGCTGAATGAAACATTCATCGCCCCGCAGGAGGAAATAGTCTTTGCCAATCCATCTTTTTCCGAATACGAATTCATGGCTACGATAATGGGTGGTAAGTGCATCAGCGTGCCGCTCAAGGATTTCCGGCACGACCTGCCGGCTATGAAAGACCAAATAAATGATAATACCAAGATGGTCTATATATGCAATCCCAATAATCCCACGGGATCGATCGTTACTGGCCAGGAAATCGCGGAGTTTATGGATGACCTGCCGGAGGACATCCTGGTGGTGTTTGATGAGGCATACGTAGAATACGTGGATAATCCGGAATTTGTGTCGGGTTTGGAATACCTGAAGAATGGCCGCAATGTCATCGTACTGCGGACGTTCTCCAAGATATATGGTTTAGCAGGCCTGCGGGTGGGATATGGCATCACTACCCCGGAGATCGCCGATGCTATCAACAGTGTGCGGGAACCGTTCAATGTCAACCTAGCGGCTCAGGAAGCTGCCCGGGCAGCTATCGAGGATGACGAGCATGTGGAACACAGCCGTGAACTGAACCTGGCCGGACGTGCCTACCTGTATAAAGCCTTTGAGGAAATGGGTCTAAAGTACGTGCCAACTGAAGCCAACTTTATCTTTGTTGACATCAAACAGGACTGTAAGAAGGTCTTTACTGAGATGCTGAAGCTGGGTGTCATCATTAGGACCGGGGATATCTTCGGACATCCGACCTTCATTCGAGTTACGGTCGGCACCGCTGAACAGAATCAGCGTTTCATCAGTACACTACAGAAAGTATTAGGAGCATAGATAGCAAGTGAACTCCGTCTTTTCGAGTCTCTACAATGATCCACTGGCGGAGCAAGGTATATGTGATACTCTGGCCACCCTGACTGCGGAATATCGTGATCGGGTGGCTATTGTTTGTATTGGCACCGATAGTAATATTCCCGATTCATTAGGGCCGCTGATCGGCACCATGTTGCTGGAGAAGGGACTGCAGGCTCCAGTCTATGGTACACTGGACCAGCCGCTCCATGCCCGGAACCTTGTCAGCCGCCTCAACACCATCCGTGTCCAATTACCCGGCTATTACTGGCTGGCCATCGATGCCTCGCTGGGGAAGAAGGAAGAGATCGGCCTGATCGAGGTCAAGAAAGGCGGACTCCTGCCGGGACGGGCCTTTAACCGTGGTTTACCGCTGATTGGCGATATTGCGATAATGGGTAAGGTCGGGAATTACAGAACGAGATATATGGTGCCGATAACCGAAGGCCGACTAAGCATGATATATGCGATGGCTCGAACGATAGCTAACGGAATATGGCGCTGGGAGAAGGGATAATGACCAGAGATGAACTTATAAAATTTCTAAAGGATTCGACTGAGGGAGTCAGCCCATTCCAAGATATTAAGAGTGACGATGACTTTGTGAAGTATTACTTTAGTCGTTTTGATGAGCTTGCGTTGGACGCATTTGATATTCTGCTTGATATTCTACTTGAACCCCCAGATAACAATATTCTTGGGCGAATTTCCTATGACGATTTTGAGTTTGAACTTGAGCAGGCATTGGAAGTGGTTGGGAGGAAAGATCCGTTTAATTCATTGAGAAAGCTTCGATGCCTACTAGAAAGGCAAAAGGCTAGACCAGTGATTATCAGCATTATTGGCGGTCTACGTCAGAACGCTGGATTTTATCTCTTGGAGCCTGTTTTGGATTTGGAATTCTTATCAGATGATGAATTAATTAATCTAGCGGACGCATTCAGTGAAATTGGCGGGGCAAAAGCTATCGAGCTTTTAGAAAAAATGAGGTTAAAATATTCGGATAGATCTCAAGATTTATTAAGAAATATAGAAATCTGCTTACAACGGGCAAACCATAAAATAAAAGAGCAGGGCTAGTACCCTGCTCTTAATGTTTATATCCAGTTTTGCTTTTTAAAGAAGAACAGCATCGAGGACACCAAGGTGGCGCATCCCGCCACTATAAACCAGAAATAATGGGGATGGTCGCCCCAAGGAATATGCACGTTCATACCGTACAGACCGGTGATGAAGGTCAATGGCATCATGATTGTCGATATAATCGTCAGAACTCGCACGATTTCGTTCGTCCGGCTTGATACAATAGAGTAGTAAGTTTCCATGGCACTGTTGACCAAGTCACGGTAAGTGTCTGACGCGTCTAGAATACGGTCCAAGTGCTCGACTAGATCCAGATAATACGGTTTGTTATTATCTGAAATAGCAAACGAATAACGGCCATTGACATTGGCGAAGATGCGGCGCTGCGGTAGAACTACTTTGCGCAGCAGGATCAGGGTCCTTTTCAGGGTCATGATCTCTTCGGTGATCTCGTGAGCTGGATTAACGTATAATTCATCTTCCAGTTCATCGATACGTTCGCCTAAACGTTCAACGATTGGGAAATAATCATCTACAAGATTGTCAACAATGTTATAGAGGAGATAGTCAGGCCCCCGGTTCATCATTTCCGAACTGCGCAGCGAGATGCGGGCTATCTTGCCCACCGCCTGCAGAGCAGTAGGGTGGATGGTGACCACGTAGTTAGTGCCGAGAAAGACGTCCAGCTCGGTACTGGTTATTTCGTCGTCTTCCGCGTCCTCGATGTATTTTAGGGCATGAAAGACGAAGAAATGATAGCCATCATATCTGTCGACCTTGGCGCGAGGGTTTTCCTGCAAGCAGTCCTCAATGGCCAGGGGATGGAAATCGAACACGTCGCCAATGTAATTAAGCTCCTGTACTGAGCAGTCATAGAGATCTATCCACAGTAGATTTTCGGGATCTCCCAGCAGAGTGTCGATTTCGGAGAGTTCGACATCATGATACATGACATCTTCGGCATGATTAAAGAAATAGGTCTTGATCACATTAATCCCTCCTTTTCCAGGGAGGGCTAAGCAGGTATAAGGTGGCTAATAGTACCCTCCCAGTATTCATTTTGGACTGAGAATCGCCGTTTACATGGTATGGGATCCATTTTACCACCGACCTTTCAAATGAACGTGACCATAAACAAAGTCCATATTAACTATAACTACTGGCCTTTGGCCTGTCAACCGATATACAGGCATAGGGACCAAGAATAACGTCAACTCGGGTGGGGGAAATTGTTACCTGAGGAGGAACAAAAGATTGAAAAAGAGATTGATCGGGCTATCTATACTGGTTCTATTGCTGGCAGGATTTCTGGTCAGCCAATCCGTGCCGGCACTGCGTATGCCCGAACCCTCCATACTCTATGATATTCATGGCCAGGAAATAAGGAGCCTTTATCGCCAAAATGGCATACAGGTCGGTCTGAAAGAGATCGCCAAGCCGGTACAGTGGGCATTTATCTCAGCGGAGGACAAGAACTTCTATAAGCATCACGGGATCGATGTAATGGCCTTATTGCGGGCTATATTTATCAATCTGAAGCATGGAGAGGTTGTCGCGGGTGGCAGTACCATCACACAGCAGACCGCTAAGAATCTATATCTTACACAGGAAAGAACCCTACTCCGTAAGACTAAAGAGCTTTATTACACCGTGGAGTTGGAAGGCCGCTATTCCAAAGATGAGATCCTCAATATGTACTTAAACTCGATATATTTTGGTGAAGGTGCCACTGGTGTAGAGGCGGCTTCGCGGACATATTTTGACAAGCCAGCTAACAAACTGAGCATTGGCGAAAGCGCTTTGATAGCAGGTATACCCCGCCGTCCCAGCTTCTATGATCCATACAACTACCCCGAACACGCCAAAGAACGGCAAAAGGTAATACTGAGTCTGATGGTGAAATCGGGCTTTATTACACAAGCACAAGCTGATGAAGCGGTGAACGAGAAACTGGTCTATAAAAGAGCTCAGAACGTCGAAGGGGATGCGCCATACTATGTACAGATGGTAGTTGATTATCTAGCGGAAAAGTACGGAGCACCCATGGTTTTTGGGGGGGGGTTGCGGGTCGTCACTACCCTGGACCTCAAGATGCAAAGAGCCGCCGAAACGGCTTATTTTGGAGTGATGGACAAGCAGAAGCCTGAACTGCAGGCAGCATTGGCCGCTATCGACCCGGCCAACGGCGAGATTCGGGCCATGGTGGGCGGCCGTTCCTTTTCTAAGGCACCCTATAACCGGGCCCTAGAAGGACGCAGGCAACCTGGTTCATCGTTTAAGCCCTTCCTTTATTCCAGAGCCCTTGATTCGGGGTTTACTCAGGCTTCCATGCTGATGTGTGAACCGGTCACTTTCTATAATGCAGGTTCACCCCCATATACCCCGAAGGACTACGGTAGCGAGCCCTATCATTACCGGCCATTTACATTGAAAGAAGCCATAATGATATCCGACAATATAGTATCTGTGAGACTTAACGATGCAGTAGGGCCGCAAAATACTGCGTCCTATGCCAAACGATTCGGTTTTAAAGGAGATATCCGGGCAGTCGTATCGTTAGCCCTTGGGACATCGGAGGTTACTCCGCTGGAGATGGCTGAGGCCTATGGGGTCTTCGCCAGTGGTGGTCGGCTTTCAAAGGCGATCGCAGTAAAAAAAGTAAGTGATAGAAGCGGATTGATACTGGAAGAGAACAAAGCTCAATCAATAGATTTGATAAGCCCTGAAAATGCTTATGTCGTGACCGATATGCTAAAGGGAGTCCTTATGCCAGGGGGAACCGCTTCGCACCTGACGGCGGAAGTGGGGCGTACTGCTGCGGGCAAGACTGGCACCACCCAGGACTATCACGATGCCTGGTTCGTGGGTTATACCCCGGAGCTGAGCTGCGCGGTATGGGTCGGATATGATACCCCTACCAGGTCAGTCGGCATACCAGGAGGTAGGATCGCTGGTCCCATCTGGGCTGATTTCACCAGGAAAGCTCTAGCCGATATACCGGACCACGATTTCTTGATGCCTTCAACCGTTACTAGAATAAAGATGTGCATGGATACCGGTCAGATAGCTACTGAATACTGTCCCAGACCAGTAGATGCGGCGTTCATCAATGGTACTGAACCCCGCGAGATCTGCTATTTACACCAGCCAGCATTCAATTGGTTCAATAGTGTTCCTGACAATGGCGGGACCGGCACTCCTGATCAAAATCCCGGTGCCGGTACATGGGATCAGGTAAGCGAATGGTGGAAAGACATGTGGAATTAGAATCAATGTCGAAAAACAGAAAATTCGAACTTTACAAAATACGATGATTTTTTATACCGTAATATGATAGAATTTATGCCAATGGTACGACCATTGGACTTGTGCTTATTTATTAACTATAAGCAGTCCGATGGCTCGCGACAACATAATATTGGGGGGGTATCTAAATATGAGTCAGGTAATGGAGTATCAACACTTCATCGATGGCGCTTGGGTTCCTGGAGAATCAGGGGAGAGGATGGAAGTCATCAATCCTGCGACTCGGGAAGTAGTAGCCACGGTTCCCCGCGGTAACAAGGCCGATGTAGATCGGGCGTTGGAATCGGCCAGAAAGAGTTTTGAGTCTGGAGTCTGGTCCAATAAGTCGGTCGAAGAACGTGCACAGATCCTCATGAATGCGGCTCTCTTAGCTGTAGCCAACAAGGAAAGACTAGGCTACCTGGAGTCTTTGACTTCTGGTGCGACCATCAGAAGGACCGTCACTGTTGATGCCGCGGAAGTTGCTGGATCCCTTCTTTTGACCGGCATGATGATGCAGGAATTGCCTCGTATTGAACACGCATTTTTATCACCACCCTGGATCGCACCCATGCACAGCTACTGGAAACGTGAACCGATAGGAGTTTGTGCCGGGATCACACCTTGGAATTTTCCTTTGATATTAGCCATGTATAAAATAGCACCGGCCCTGGCCATGGGCAACAGCCTGGTTATCAAGCCAGCCAGCATTACTCCCGTAACCACATTAGAATTGGCAAAAATACTGCATGATGCTGGAGTTCCGGCCGGCGTATTCAATGTTGTGACCGGTCCTGGCTCCTCTATGGGTAATTACCTAGCCGGACATCCGGAAGTCGACAAGATCGGCTTTACCGGTTCCACCGAAGTGGGCCGGCAGATCGCGCATCTAGCGGCTGATTCGATCAAACGGGTCACCCTGGAGTTGGGTGGCAAATCACCGATCATGGTGCTGGACGATGCTGATATGGAAACCGCCGTCAATATGGGGCTATATGCGTTCCTTTTCCATTCCGGTCAGGTCTGTGAATCGGGAACCAGAATGTTTGTCCCACGCAAGATGCAGGATGAACTGGTAGGCCGCATGGTTGAAAAGATCAAGAAGATGAAGATAGGTAATCAGCTGGATATGGAAACCGATCTCGGTCCTATTGCCAGTGAAGAGCAGCTTAAAACCATCATGAATTATGTAGATATAGGCAAGAAAGAGGGCGCTCAACTAGCCTGCGGCGGCAACCGGCTTACTGAAGGCGAACTGGGCAAAGGGTTCTTCTTTGAGCCGACCATATTTATGAACTGCAACAATAACATGCAGCAGGCCCGGGAGGAGATTTTCGGACCAGTGCAGTGTGTCATCCCCTATGATGACCTGGAAGAAGCTATCGCGATGGCAAATGATACCGTTTATGGCCTGGGGGGCGGCGTGTTCAGCAAGGACGTAGCTAAAGCGCAAAGAGTTGCCGCACGCCTGCGTACCGGCACGGTATGGATCAATACCTGGCACGTGCTGAGACCTGACATTCCATTTGGGGGCTACAAACAGAGTGGATACGGCCGTGAGAACTGCTACCACGCTTTGATGGCCTACAGTGAAGTCAAGCATATATGTCAGGACCTCACACCATGTGGTGAAGATAAGCTTCTCAACGCCTTAATTGGCTTAAATAAGTAGGATAGGGGGTTAGAAAGATGACAGCACCTAAGTATTTTATGTGGGATTTCCGCAGTGTGGTGGAAGTGGGCTCAGGCTGCCGCACCTTCATTCCGCAGCGCTTTTCTGATATGGGCTGCAAGCGAATCGCACTGGTAACTGACATCGGTCTAGTTCAGGCAGGGATCGTTGATCAGATAAAGGATATATTCGAAGTACAGGGAGCACCTAAGATCGTCGGTGTGTACGATAAGATCGAGCCAGATGCCGTCATGCGTGTAATAAATGATTGTGCCCGCTGGTACCGGGAAATAGCGGCTGATGGCCTGCTGGCCGTAGGCGGCGGCAGTGTTCTGGACTCGGTTAAAGGCGTGAAAGCTATGTTGGGCATGGGAGTGACCGACATTCGGGAAATTATGCCCGGTAATTTGGGCCCGTACCTGCGCCCGCTGGGCAAACCGCTGAATGTGCCGCATATCGCGGTAGCGACGACTGCTGGCACCGGCTCAGAGTCATCACCACTGGCAGTTATTTATAACGAGGAAATGAAAATCAAAGGCGACTTTCTACACCCATTTATTCCGGCGGACTTTGCTTTCCTTGATCCTGACCTAACGCTTGGTCTACCCCCGAAAATGACAGCTTTTACTGGTTTTGATGCGTTGAGCCATGCGGTGGAAGCCATCAGTTCTCCGGGTACTAACTGCATGATCGACGCACTCAGTATTCAGGCTATCCAACTGATCCTGGAGTACCTGCCGATCGCAGTAAACGACGGTAAGAACCTGGAGGCCCGCACCAAGATGCTGATAGCCAGCAATATGGCCATCATGTCATTTGCTATGTCAGGGGTATTTTATCCGATCCACAATATAGCTCATGCGGTTGGCGGCCAACTGCGCATAGCTCATGGTGAAGCCAATGCTGTCCTTATTCCAATACTGATGGAAAAATATCAGAAACACTACATGATGAACGCAACTGAACTGGGTAAGGCATTTGGAGTATTCGCTCCCGGCAAATCATTAGAAGACATGATCGCCCAATCCCGGGAGAAGATCATCGATCTCCAGAAAGCGTGCGGTGTCAACTCCAAGTTCGATAACAAACTGGATGATATGGAGATGGAATTAATGTTCTGGGCGGTAAAACTAGACCCATCAGGCATATTCTACCCACTGCCAGAGGATGTGATCAAACAATCGATTGCCGCCTGCTTTAATAAGCAATAGCTTAAAAGGGTACAATGGAATAATAAAGTTTATCGAGAGGATGGCAAAAACATCCTCTCTTTTTTCGTGTAAACATATGATTACTTATAAGGTTGTGAGTAAATATGGATTGAACAACAATCTTTATGGTATCATTTGGATGTAGATTTTGTACTATAGGAGGCAGATGCATGAGCAAAACAAAATGGGAGTATCAAGTTTTAGTAAATGACGTACACATTACTATGGACAATCGCGAAGAGCTGATGCTGTATTTGAACGCCATGGGTGCTGATGGATGGGAACTGATGAATGTGAGTGTTCGCGAAGAAGAGACAATGACCACCAGAATACCCATAGTTTCATATATCTTCAAAAGACCAATTGAATAAGAATCTTAGATTTAGGGAGGGGAAAAATTTGAGAAGCTTTAAATGGATCAGTCTTGTCTTAGTATTTATCCTAGTTCTTTCCTTACAGTTCGGCTGTGGGCAGTCTAAAGTATCAGATACTTCTGCCACAAAATCGGAAACACAATCGGATTCGGGTGCCATAGTTGACACCAGTAAACTTATTACCAAAGCAGATGCTGAAGCGATTCTCGGTGAACCAGTCAAAGAACCACGAGTCAATACTAATGTAATGAACCAGAAAATCTATTTTTTTGATCCTGTTAAACAAGGAACTAAGGTAAGGTTTGTACAGCTTTCGGTGGTTCAGACGGCGGAGATGCCCGAGAAGATAACCAAGTATGGTACTAATGCCAAATCCCTTTTCGATCAAACAACGAAAATGATCGAAGGTGCGACACCTATATCGGGTTTTGGCGACAAGGCCGTTTGGGGTGGTCATGGACTTAAGGTAGGTTCAGGGCTGCACATTTTAAAGGGTGATGTCTACCTAAACATCGATGTCGGGTTAGGGGATGGCCAGGCTGATCTGGAAGCAGAAAAGAAGCTGGCTAAGACTGCTTTAGATAGAATGTAAACAATGATAGATTCGGGGAGGTGAGGTTGTGATTCTTGAGTATGACAAGCTGATCGATATACTAGCGGAAAAATGTGACATGAAAAACGACACACCACCGAACCGAGCATTCTATATTCAATTTGCATGTGATAAGAGAGTTTATAAAGAGACCATTACATTTGAAACCGCAGCTGGCACAGAGATAGTAATGGACATTGATAAGGATGGCCGGGTGTTGGGCTTAGAGATTACATAATCACAACAGTGAATTAGATTATCAACAATAAGAAGCACTCTTCTGGGTTTTTGTTCATCAGAAGAGTGCTTTTATTTGGCTGAAATTAAGCTTAATCAGAGCCAGCTACACCGCCTGAGACGATGAAAGTCATCAGATCGGAGCTGTTAGTATCGAGTGGTTTTACAAGTTCTTTTCTAACTATCAGCAGGTTGCCGGCAAAATTATATGATTGGGGCAGGTAAACCGCGACCATTTCCTCAAGGCCTAATTTGTCCAAAGACTCACAGGTGATGAAACCTAAAGCATGTACACCTGAATCAAGGCCTAACTCCAAAAGTACAGGCTTGTTAAAGCTTTTCTTGTCCCCCACGAACGCATTGATCAGGTCTTTAACCGAAGAGTAAAGGAGCTTGACCAGCGGCAGGCGGGCAAACAAGCCATCCACGGCTACCAGCAAGCGTTTAGTCAAGAAATTAGAAGCTAGGAATCCGATCAATGTTACTACTAGTATAGTTGTTACAAAGCCTACACCCGGGTATTTAATGGGTAGGATATTATCGATTTTGGCAAAAAGCCAGTAGAGTACGTATACAGTTAGAAAAATCGGTATAACAAACAATAGCCCTTGAAAGAAGTATTTGGTGATAGTCTTCATAGAAAAACCCTCCTATTTTGCTTACTCCAATTATATCCAAAAAGCGGTCAATGTGAGCATATAATTAATTGCTGATAATAATTCGTCGAAACTTATTAACAAATTCAGTTTAGACAGGAAAATACCGATAGTAAGGAGAACTAAACTATTATTTGTTGGAAAATTGATTGTTTTTAATCCAACGCTGATCAAATATGCTTAGATATCAAAACATAAAAAGTGAGGTTTAAGGCTTAATGAATGCGGAAATCACGATCCTGGTGGAGAATACGGCACCAGTGCCGGGAATGTGTGGAGAATACGGATTCGGCATACTGGTGAAAGTGGATGGTAAAGGGATACTCTTCGACACCGGGCTGAATGATAGTGTAGTCAGAAATGCCAATTTTCTTGGGATCAAGCCCTCTGATATCGATGCAATCGTTATCAGTCATGGCCACTTTGACCATACCGGAGGTCTTATCAATGCTCTGAAGTTCCTTGGTCCCCGTGACATTTTTCTGCACCCTGAGGCATTGAAGCCCAAGTTTGCCGGCCGCGGCCCGAATCGATGGGCCATAGGAGTGCCAGGCTTGAACGAGATCGAAGCTATTGGTGGTAAATGGGTATTCAACACCGGGCCAGTCACTATCTTCCCCGGAGTGATGCTAAGCGGCCCGGTTCCCAGAGAGAATTCAATCGAGGATACCGGGGGAGTATTCACTACTGATGGCACGGATGGCGAGATCGATGATCTATTGACTGACGATCAGGCCTTGATCGTCGACCATCCGGAGGGGCTTGTCATCGTCAGCGGCTGTGCTCATGCGGGAATGATTAACACTATCGAATATGCAACAAAAATTACTGGCCGGTCAAAAATAAAGGCATGGATCGGCGGGACCCATCTGATTACTGCCACTCCAGAACGTCTGGAAATGACCATTGATAAGCTGCAGAGTTATGATATCGACACTATAGTAGTATCCCACTGCACTGGATTCAAAGCCGCGGCTACATTATACAGCAGACTGGGCGAAAAGGTGATCAAAGGTGATGGAGGTTACAGATTCAATCTAGCCTAGATCAATAACCATAGGAATGAAAGAATGAGGAGTGATTGCACTGATTAGGTCCGACCTGAGATTAAAGCCAGAGGATTTGAGAAAGGTTTGTGATCCCAAGGTTTTTGGTTTTAAGGATACTTCTGAAATCGAGACCATGGCTCAAATTGTAGGGCAGGATCGAGCAGTCAAATCGCTTGAATTTGGGCTTGATGTGCCCTATCATGGCTATAACATTTTTATGAGCGGTCATACTGGTACCGGCAAGACTACCATGGCTCTGGAAATGGCAAATAAGAAAGCAGCTGAGGAAAAGGTCCCGCAGGACCTATGCTACGTCTATAATTTTCAGAAACCAGATCGTCCTAAGACACTGCATGTTCCCCCGGGTGTTGGTAAGAAATTAGTCCGTGACATTGATAAATTGATAACTAAGATCCATAAGATACTGCACAAGGCATTTAACGGAGAGGACTTTGAATTGATCCGCAATCAGATCCTGTCCGAGTTTTACGATGTGACAAATCACATGTACGCAGATTTGGAAGACTTTGCCCGCAAACAGGGTTTTACCATCAGCCGTACACAAGCCGGGATCACCACCATTCCTATTGATAACGGTCAACCACTGACTCCGGAGGAGTTCAATGCGTTAAGTGAAGAGCAAAGAAATCAGATCCTCGATAATGGCCGCATGGTACAGGAGAAGATCAATGAAGCTATTCGCCAATATAAAGAAATGGAGAAAGCCCTGAAAGACCGGATGCGGCAGCTGGAACAGGAGACGGCTCGCCGGGTGATAGCTCCTCATTTCGCAGGATTATTTGATTCTTATAGGCAGTTTGAGAAGGTCGTACTCTATCTAGAAAACATGGAACAGGACATTATTGAGAGTTTAGAGCTTTTTTCGGATGAGGATGAAGCAAATCAAGTCTCGCTGGCATTTTTTAAGCGATTAGATAAGAAGCATGCCCTGCGTAAGTATAAGGTCAATCTTATCGTCGATAATTCCGGTTTGAAGCATGCACCTGTGATATTTGAGACCAATCCCACCTATAATAACCTTTTTGGCAGCATTGAATATGAAGGCGAATTTGGAATTCTATCCACCGACTTTACCAAGATCAAAGGGGGGTCTATCCACCGCGCTAATGGCGGCTATCTTATCCTGCATTTCATGGATGTGATCCGTAACTTTATGGTTTGGGAGACGCTTAAACGGGTCATCAAGAATCGAGAGCTGACTATCGAGAGCGTAACGAAAAATCTGGGTATTGGGGGAACCGAAACCCTGCAGCCAGAGGTGGTAGCGGCCAATGTCAAAGTCATTCTGATAGGCGAACCATCGATATACTACCTGCTGTATGCTCATGACGATGATTTTGGCAAGCTGTTCAAAATCAAGGCTGAGTTTGATACAGAGATGGATCGTGACGAAGAACATATCCATCAGTATGCCTCCATAATCGCTACCAAGTGTATTAGCGAAGGACTGCGCCACTTTACACGCGAAGCTGTGGCTAGAGTCGTTGATTATGGTAGTTGGCTAGCTGATGATCAGCGTAAGCTCAGCGCTATGTTTGACCAGTTGGCTGATGTTGTGTTTGAAGCTAATACCTGGGCTGAGCGGGACGGCAGTGATTTGGTGCATAGCGAGCATGTGATCACTGCGATCGCTGAGAAAAAATATCGGGCCCAGATGATAGAAGATAAGATCATGGAAATGATCGAAAATGGCACTCTTATGCTGGAGGTATCAGGGCAAAGAGTGGGCGAAATCAACGGCCTGGCTGTTTATATGGTAGGAGACCATGTTTTTGGTAAGCCCAGCCGCATTACCGCCAAAACATTCATGGGGGAAAAAGGTGTTGTCAACATTGAACGCGAAGTACGCATGAGCGGCAATGTTCACAATAAAGGTGTGCTTACTCTGGGGGGGTATTTAGGTGCCCAATATGCCCAGGACAAACCGCTGTCGCTTTCGGCCAGTCTCACTTTTGAGCAGACCTACGAGGGGATCGATGGCGATAGTGCTTCGGGCGCAGAACTTTTTGCCATAATGTCAAGCATTGCCCGCCTGCCCATAGATCAGGGTGTTGCGGTTACCGGCTCGGTCAATCAAAATGGAGAAATACAGCCGATTGGCGGGGTAAATCAGAAGATAGAGGGTTTTTACCGAGTCTGCAAAATAAAAGGCCTAACTGGTGATCAAGGAGTCATGATCCCCCAGCAAAATGTTGCGAATCTAATGCTGGACGAAGAGATAGTAGAAAAGGTCAAGCTCGGACAGTTCCATATCTGGGCAATAGAAACAGTTGATCAAGGGATAGAGCTCCTAATGGGTACCCAGGCCGGAAGACTGGAAGATAACGGGGATTTCACTAAAGATAGCGTTCATTATCTGGTGAATAAGCGCCTAATGGAATGGGGAAACCGCCGCAGCGATGTTATGAGGCGCGAGTACAGCCGGAGGTTTAATAGGAGGGGATAAATGAAGAAGTGGTGCCTGGTTATAGCCATGTTCATTATGATCACAGTGACTGCATCAGGTTGTGACAAAATCAATCTAACTGGTATCGAAAAGCCCAAGAAGGCTGAAATGATCAAAGTGGAGGTGGCTTTTGAGAAAGGCCACATGATCTCAGGTTATATGGAGAGCCTGGATATAGGGAAAGTCAGTACTGTGTTTAATGGCGGAGTAATGACAACCAATTTGTACGATGAAAAAGGTAATACTATAGCAGTTTTCAATTATAACAAGGTCCAATACATAAAAGTGCTGAAATAGTCCTTCGTAGTGGTATTTCCGTTTAGTTTCTACAGAATTATTTGAATTGACGAGGGAGAGCATATGACTGACGGATGGCGGCTTTTAGGAGAAGGCAACCCACAGGAAGCACTGGAGTACTTCAATGAGATCCTTTCCGAGGACCCAGGTCATTTTGCCAACCATTGGGGCCGGGGCAAATGCTTATTGATGCTCAGGCAAAATGAGCAAGCAGCGCAATCCTTCAACGAGGCGATCAAGCTCGCCACTAATGCCTGGTCACGGGAAGAAATAGCCTTCGATCAAATTGAGACAATTGAGAAAGACCTGGATAAAGCAGCAGGCAATGCGGATTCCAGGATCATCGAACGAATAATTAGTTACATACACGGATGCCTAAATATTGCCGGAGCATATTCATACAGCAAAGTCCTGGATGACGTTGAAAGAATGGTTGGTTTGGACGCCAGGAAGATCTCTGAGCTCGTTTTGAAGTCCTTAAGATCTGATAACCGGTTTAAATATGACCAGGATCAATTGCAGCTGGCCATAGTGATCACTCCGAACAATGTAATAGAGCGGCGCAAAGAGCTAGACATCAAGGTTGTTTTTGACTTAGACAAGATCGCTCGTTATAGATTCACCGATGTGGTCGATGAGTGGAAAGAAGGCATTACCGGTATAGTTAATGAAGCCAGTCGAAATAAATTCACCGCTGAAGACGTGATTCTAGTCTTGCTCAATGCTGCAACCCTGAAGGATGCTATGCAGGAGCTGGAACAGAGGGCCGGCGGAGATTTTGGGGAACGAGCAAATCAGTGGGAAAGATTTATTTTTAATCTATGGGTAGCACTGCCGCGCTGGGAACTGGCTGGGCTGTGTCTGAACGAGTCCAGGATCGAAGATCTGTGGCTGGGTGATATGAGCAAAGCCTGGATCGGATCAGTATTGGGACTAATGGTTGATGGAGACGGGGATTTCTGCTGTCCGGAGTGCCGGGAAAAAGTTCTTCTGTATGATCGACATACCCATGGGGTGTTTGACCGGTAAAAACTTTGAAGGTTAAAGGGTGGGAGGATTTGTAATGATAGAGACAAGATGTATGCTATGCGGGCTAAAGCAAGGGGTCACCGAAGAGCACAAGGATTATAAAAAATTAGCCGAAGATCCAAAGAAAGTCACCTTTATATGTGACAAGTGCAATCATAAAGTTCGTTTTGAGACCGAAGAAGAACACAAGCCGAAAAAGCCGATCTAGGAGGATAAATGTACTTCGATAAGTTTTACATTTCGGGTTCAGAAGGGAAGCGGCTATCAGCCCTTCTTTTTTTTCCTGAGGGAAAACCACTATTTAAACTAGTGGTTGCGCATGGATTCCGGGGTAAAAAGGAAAATTCCGGACGTATCGAGCAATTTGCAAGCAAGATAGCTGATATAGGGGGCGCTCTGCTCTGTTTTGATTTCAGCGGCTGTGGTGAAAGTGAGGGCTCATTTGCCGATCTGACGCTTTCCCGCCAGATTGAAGATCTCTTAAAAGCTGCAGGTTATGCCATGGAACATCTGGAAGGCCCGCTAGTTATTCTAGGGCGAAGCTTTGGCGGGACTACGGCTTTGGCAGCTGTGGCCAGCTTACCGGTGGTTGCGGGACTGGTATTATGGTCGGCTCCGGTCCTGTTAGAAGAAACCTTTAGCCCGTTGCTGGCTGGTATCAAAATTGAAACAGAAGACGATTTGATGTGGATAGAAGACCAGGATGGGCGGGCGGCGCTCAAAACAGACCTTATTAAGGATTTTGCCAATCACGATTTTTCCAAGTATATTATTAATATCGAGAATAGACCAGTATTGGTCATTCAGGGTGCCGAAGACGTTATTGTGGATCCGAAGAATGCCGATATCATAGCCGGATCGGCAAAAGGTTCGCTGCAACTGCATATGGTGGAAGGCGCCGACCATCGTTTTACTGGATATCAGGATCTTCGTGAGGATCTGACCGTAGAGTGGTTACGGAATTTAATACTACAGAAGGATTGAAAAACTATGGACTTTTCTAGTGTTCAGGCAGCCTGTGATTATATCAGGCAGTTTGGGGTTATTGCTCCTCTGGTAGCCTTTGTTCTGTTCTTCGTACAGGCAGTACTGCCTGTTTTTCCATACTTTATCCTGGCTACGTCAGCAGGGATCCTGTTTGGATTTTGGATGGGGTTTGGGATAGCCTGGTCAGGGGCTCTGAGCGGGGCTTGTTTTGCTTTTTTCCTGGTTAGGATAACAGGATGGGAATGGCTGCACCGTCACCTGTATCACCGGTATAATTTCGATGTTAGCCAGGTGAGCCCGGGCTTTGGCTTTATGGCCATCTTGCTGGCCCGCATCTTCCCAGTCATTCCGACTCCACTGATCAATGTAGTATCCGCAATTTCTGGCATATCGTTCTGGACGTTTCTGTTCGCTTCGGCTATCGGTAAGATACCGACTGCCCTTCTTTTCACCGGCCTCGGCCAACGTTTGAACATTTCGCATAACGTCAATGAAGCATTGTTCATTATTGGGGGAGTTTTTCTCTTTGGGTACATCGGTGTGCGGATCGTACAGAAACGCGGCTGGTTGAGGGTTTTGGATTAAATAAATAAAACCCTGGATAAGACCAGGGCTTAGTTTATAAGTATGGTGCGCCCGGCAGGAATCGAACCTGCGCGCCTGGCTCCGGAGGCCAGCGCTCTATCCCCTGAGCTACGGGCGCCTACCAAACGATTATAGCAAAATTAAACATGTGGGTCAAAGGGAGAATGCCTGGAAACCGGAGAATCTTACTAAGTTATGAACTGGATGGTGCTGCTGTGCAAGTAATAGAAATCAAAACCACTGAACGAAATCAAGTGGTCGATATAACGTCTCGTGTGCGCGATATCGTGAAGGACAGCGGTGTAGCTGATGGACTGGTAACGGTTTTTGTACCGCATACGACTGCTGCTGTTACTATCAATGAAAACGCGGACCCCAGTGTTAAGACTGACATTTTAATCGGGCTGGAGAGAATAGCGCCGGAAAATACATCTTTTTACCGCCATGCTGAAGGTAATTCAGATGCTCACATAAAGGCCAGTCTGGTGGGTCTGTCGGTAACAGTGATCATCGATCAAGGACGTTTGATCTTAGGAACATGGCAGGGTATACTCTTCATGGAGTTTGACGGGCCGCGCCGTCGCCATGTGTACGTGAAGGTCACTTGAGTATGCTGCTAATAACATCGCCTAAGCAGCGAGCAGCGTCGAGGGCCATTTGTTCAGGAAGTCTTTCGGTGCCAATCTCAAATAACAGGGCCCGCGGGCCAAGGTCTTGATTATAGTTGCCCTGACCGATAAATATGCCGCGTATTAGATCGGGATATATGCCGTCGGCTTTGTCCTTTATCTGGCGGGCAAAAGCGATATTGGCAGCCATTCGAGGGTTTTGCCGGCCGACCACGATCATCACCTTAGCTGATTCGATGCCGGTGATGTATGTGATATAAGGCTCAGGCGGGGCGGAGTCCCGGTGTATATCAAAAAGGGCCGTTGGATTCAACTTAAGCAGGCGAAATGCAGTACGGCGCGATCTCATGTAAGCATGTGTATCATGGGGGTCATGGGGAGTAAAATCATGGTAAACAGTGATCCCAGATTTGCTTAGTGAGTCGGTCAATGCACTCCCAACTTGAAAAATAGATCCATGGCCAGGCTGGGAGGGTACCCCCTGAGTGGGTGTGTACGATTCATCTGAATGTGTATGATATAAGGCTACATGCGGTGTAGTTTCCGCCAACGCTGGATGATCGCCGATCCAGTTGACTATTGATGAAGTATTTATAGCAGGAACATCTTCTATAGCTTCTGTACTGCAGTTCCAACCGCTAATACTGGTCACACGATAGTGCATATTATGGTGATCTATGAATTCGTCACCGGGGTTAACCTTAAGTCCGGTTTGTAGTATGATTTGACCATTTTGATCTACAAGCGAGTAATAATGGCCTCCCGGAGCTTCCCATTGTACGGTTTTCGAGGGAAATAAGCGGATATTGTTTGCTTTGTTATTATAAATAGTTATGATCAAAACGATACTAGCGATCACAGTCAGAAATAAGATATAGTTTTTCTTGTAGGTCATAGTGAAAACCTCAAAAACTGTTTGAGTATATAATTCCCATTGATGATGCAGGTATTAGTGTAAAATCTTGTCGTGCATAATAATCTAAAAATCGGAGGCAGGCCATGGAAGCGATCATGCAGTTTCTATCAACACAAAAAAGCGAAATATTTCAGATCGTAGGTTTGTCGCTGCTAGTTTCTGGTTCGGCTACTATTCTAGGAACTATGGTAGGTATACCTCTAGGGGCGTGGTTAGGTATGTCCAAGCAAAAGATAAGACGTCTCTTACTGCAGTTGACATACACTTTGATGGCACTACCGCCGGTATTAGCTGGTTTGCTCATATATCTTATCTTCTCTCGGGGAGGTCCTTTGGGAATCCTAGAGCTGCTTTTTACGCCCATTGCTATGATAATTGCTCAGTTTGTCCTTGTTACCCCCATAATTACAGGTCTATCAGCGGCCGCGGTGGCTGCCAAAGAACAGACGATATTTGATCAAGCCCGAAGTTTAGGAGCTAGTAATTGGCAGGCGGTTCGGACTGTAATATCAGAATCCAGAACAGGCATAGTGGCTGCCGTTATGACAGGGTTCGGGCGGGCATTTGCCGAAGTTGGCGCGGTGATGCTCGTGGGCGGCAATATTAAGGATTATACAAGGGTTCTTACTACCTCGATAATGATGGAAACCCGCCAGGGCAACTTCGATCTAGCGATTACACTAGGGATAATCTTACTGGTTATTTCATTCATCATTAGTACTATTATCTTACGGAGCAATGAAGACCTTTTCAATATATAGTTTGTGATCAGGAGCGGATGCAGTTTGGATATCTTTCATCTATCGAGCATAAAGAAATACTATGGAACCCGACTAGTTTTAGACATAGATGAACTGGCCCTGGAAAGTGGTTTGATCCATGTGTTAGTCGGTCCTAATGGCGCTGGTAAAACCACGTTCTTAAGAATGCTCAATCTATTGGATGAGCCTGATACTGGAGATATTACTGTTTTTGGCGAATCACTACACAATACTAGACGTTTGAATTTAGCACGGCAGATGAGCATGGTATTTCAGAAACCACACATGTTTCATGGTACAGTGTTCGATAATGTGGCATATGGATTGAATGTTCGAAGGGAGCCCAAAGCCGAGAGCAAGGGGAAAGTTGCAGAAGTGTTAGAGTTCGTTGGTTTAGCGGGCTTCGATAAGAGACAGGCTAGAAAACTTTCTGGTGGGGAAATGCAGCGGGTGGCCCTGGCCAGGGCACTGGTGCTGGATCCTCAGGTTCTATTGCTGGACGAACCTACGGCAAATCTAGATCCGTCAAGTGTGCAGGTAATAGAGGATATAGTCAAACGATGCGGTAAACAGCTAGGAACAACGGTAGTAATGGTAACTCACAATCTTTTTCAGGCCAAGAGGATAGCTGATAAGACTCTTCTTATAATCGAAGGCCGGATTGTCGAAAATATGCCAACCGAACAGTTTTTTTCACATCCAAATGACGACAGAACTCGCCAATTTCTTAACGGAACCATGATTTATTAGTTAAATATTACCTAATAAAATTAATGATGTAAATGGTTGCAGATTAAGCATTTGCAACCATTTGTAAGCGATATGGCCTTTTTAAGTGGACGTAAATGTCCCGCTTGAATAGCTGAAAAATGTCGTATTTGTGGGAAAAACGACTGAAAAAAGTGGCGTAAAATGGGGAGGATTTTCGGATTGTTGACCGAATGTGTTAGTTAGATGTGAGCCCTGTATATTAGTGGATTATGCCACGCTGGGGGGTGATATCCTGGCTAACATCGGTTCAGTGGAAAGCCTCTATCAGTATGCTATCGAGCGCAAACTCGATCCTGTATTCCTGTGGGAACAAGCGGTTCAAGCCATCCAAGTCTATGACAATTCCTTAAGATTAGTTTATGCTAATCCTGCATATCTAAAATACTCTGGAATGTCCAGTACAGATCTTCTTGGAAAGACTTTTGAGCAGGTTATTAAGTTTGTTTATACTGATCTGCGTATCCTATCTATTGACAACAGCGGTATAACTAAAAGTAATCCGATCTCTGTGAAGTGCCATGGAGTCTTGAGATCTGGGAAAGAGTCTGATTTCCGTTCCACTTTGTTCATAATCACTGATCAAAACAATGAGTTGTTAGGTATGCTTGATGTCATGGAGGCTGAAGATTTTGATTCGGTTAGAGTAGATCCTTTCTTTCAAAGCAAAAACGGCAAACTAATGGATAACATTATAGGTCTTCTTGAGTTAGTAGAAGATTACAAAGATGCCGTCCTGATATGTGATAATGACTTGCATCTTTATTATGCAAACGACAAGTTGCAGAACATTATAGGTACGCCTAAAAATGAATTAATCGGCATTGGTGCATCAGAAATCCTGATGAGGCTTGGTTCACCGATCGATATAGAAGAAGCGCGGAGAATAGCAGTCTCCGGGCAACCTACAAAATATATCGACGAGTTTCCGGCGGTGATGAGTGACGGTCGGGGCATCGATCTGAGAATACATATCATACCATTAGGGTCGCTCGAAGAAGGGCGCTGTCCTATTATGATCATGTTGGAGGACATCGGCAGAGAGAAGGCTAGGCATCGCAGCAATGAAATGGTGCGTAGGTTTTCCCTGGTGGAAGAAATGGCAGGCAGCATTGCCCATGAAATTCGCAACCCCATGACGGTAGTCAGGGGAATGGCTCAGCTAATGATAGAAAAACATCCAGGAAGCAAGAAAGACCTTGAGATGATGATAGAAGAAATCGATCGAGCCAATGGTCTGATGAGCCAGCTGTTGGAGGTCGCGTCAAAACAGCCGATGCCCAGTGCTGCGGTAGATATGATGGATGTCCTGCGTGGAGCCATAGAGTCCTGCCATTTGCTCATAATCAATAGTGGGGTAAAAATATCGATAGAATTCGATTATCCGTCGAAAATATTAGTACACGGAGACGGCGAACAACTGCGCCAGACTCTGGTACATGTCCTCAAAAATGCAATTGAAGCCTCGGAGTCAGGACAGACCGTTTCTATTGTCAATGATCAGTTCGAAGGCAGATGGCGGGTGAGGATCATTGACCGGGGTATCGGGATGTCAGTTGAAGTTAAGGAGAGAGCTTTCAGTCCTTGCTTTTCAGCGAAGAAGAATGGACTAGGTCTTGGATTATCTTTTGCCTATCGGGTCATTAAGGATCATGGTGGAGAGATATGGCTCCACAGTGTAGAGGGTCAGGGGACTGAGGTAACGTTTACATTGCCATTTGCCAATAAAAGAGATTAAGCCTGAAAAAGTTAAAAGGCCGGTTCCGCGTCGGGAACCGGCCTTTTTCATTGTTTGTTAGAGCTGCCAGCTGGCCAGGTATTCATCCTGCTCATCGGTCAGTTCATCGATGGAGACGCCCAGAGCTTTTAGCCTTAGCATCGCTACTCTATTGTCTACCTCTTCAGGAACGTTGTATACAGCAGGCTTAAGTTTCTTGCGGTTCTGGATAACATACATAAGCGATAGTGCCTGCAGGGAAAAGCTTAGATCCATTACCTCGGCCGGATGGCCATCACCTGCGGCCAGATTGACCAAGCGGCCTTCGGCCAAGAGATATAGACGTTTGCCGTTTTTAAACAAGTACTCTTCGATGTTATTCTTGAGCACTCTTTTGGACTTCGAAAGTTTTTCCAGATCCGGCTTGGACACTTCGACATCGAAATGACCGGCATTAGCTAGAACAGCTCCGTCATTCATGAGCTTAAGGTGTTCGCCTCGGATAACATTAAGATTACCTGTTACGGTAATGAAGAAGTCACCCAGAGGAGCTGCTTGTTTCATGGACATTACCTGGAACCCGTCCATGATTGCTTCGTTTGCTTTGATCGGGTCGATCTCAGTAACAATGATATTCGCACCTAATCCTTTGGCACGCATGGAGACACCCTTGCCGCACCAGCCGTATCCTGCCACAACAACTGTTTTACCGGCAACTACCAGGTTGGTAGTGCGAGTTATGCTGTCCCAGACCGATTGTCCGGTTCCATAGCGGTTGTCAAACAGGTATTTCATATAAGCATCATTGACCGCCATCATGGGGAACAGCAAAGCACCTTCTTTTTCCATCGATCTAAGACGGTGGATACCCGTGGTGGTTTCTTCACAGCCGCCGATAATGGTCTTGGCCTGCTTAAGCCTTGATTTATGCAACATACCTATGAGGTCGCCGCCGTCATCGATTATCGCATCCGGCATGCAGTCCAAACATGCAGCGATATGACTTTCATATTCATGTTCGTTGGCACCATACCAAGCATATGTCGGTATTCCGCTATCAACAAGCGCCGCAACGACATCGTCCTGAGTAGAAAGAGGGTTGCTGCCACAGCAAAAAACTTGTGCACCGGCCTTGGCCAATGTCTGGGCTAAATATGCGGTCTTGGCTTCCAGGTGTAGGCATACAGCAATCCTAAGCCCGGCCAGAGGCTTGGTCTTTTCAAACTCAGCCCGCAGCATGTTAAGAACTGGCATATAAAGGCTGACCCATTCTATTTTGCGGTGCCCCGAGGGCGCCAGGTTGATGTCTCTTATCATGGGAGACGGATAATCTGTTTTTGTCTTTGAAACCTTGGTTTCCTTTGCCATATACGTATTTTTCCTCCCCGTCATAAATAATCAATACTATTCTACAGAAAAAATACGTTGGTGTACAGCAGGATAAGCAGGGTGAATTGTGGAATCTACAAAGTAAATCGGGTACAGGTGGATAATCGTGAGAGTATTGATGTTTAGTTGGGAGTTCCCGCCTCAAGTGGTAGGCGGCTTAGGAAGACATGTATACGAGCTTTCACGATGCATGAAGGCCTATGGAGCGGAACCGCATATTCTAATTCCCCGGGCGGACGGTTGCCCGGATTACGAAGTGATAAGCGGAGCTCACGTATACCGTGTTGGGACACCAGCAAGTGCGGCAAAGAACTTCAAAGCATGGACTTTTGGCTTTAATAGAGAAATCATCAGGGAATCGGTTCGTCTGGACCAGTTGCTGGGTGGTTTTGATTTGATTCATGCCCATGATTGGCTAGTAGCCTACGGGGCGAGATCTTTAAAAAATGTAATGCAGGTCCCCCTGGTGACTACCATTCATGCAACCGAATATGGGCGCAATCGCGGACTGCATAACCGTATGCAGAAAGAAATACATGATACTGAGTATAATCTGACTCTGGATTCACAACAGGTAATATGCTGCAGTGAATTTATGCGCCTTGAAATTGACAGTCTGTTCGGGATCAATGGTGAGCGGGTAAGTGTTATTCCGAATGGGGTCAGCATGACCGATTATAGTCAAGTGCTTGATATCGGCGGGATCGATATTCCGGGGATCGATAAGAACGACCGAGTAATATTTTTTGTGGGCAGACTGGTACCTGAAAAAGGGGTAGCCGGTCTTATCAAGGCGTTTGCCCGGGTGGTATCTGAGATCGATAATGCCAAGCTGGTGATAGCCGGCAAAGGCCCTCAGGAAAAGTACCTGAAGACAATGGTAGGTGAACTGGAACTGCAGGAAAAGGTCACGTTTACCGGCTTTGTTGACGATGACCAGCGGGATCAGATATTTTCTATTGCTGAAGTGGCTGTATTTCCAAGTTTATATGAACCATTTGGAATCGTTGCCTTAGAAGCCATGGCTTCAGGTACCCCGGTAGTGGTGACCGATGTAGGTGGGCTATCAGAGATCATTAAGGATGGCTTAACTGGGATCAAGGTTCCAACTGCCGATGATGAGGCGCTTGCCGGAGCATTGATCAAGCTGATGCAGGACCATGCCTTAGCCGAAACGCTATGCAAAAATGCTCATAAAGTCATAAAAACTCAGTTTTCGTGGGACAAGATAGCCCAGGAAACTGTTAATGTGTATAAACAAACGATGCAAAACTGGTCCTAGCGGAGGTGGCGGCATGAAGGCCGTAATAATGGCCGGTGGCGAAAGCACCAGACTAAGGCCTTTGACCTGTAAGCACCCAAAACCAATGGTGCCGATCATGGACCGGCCAGTCATGGAGTACATAGTCGAACTGCTCAAAAAATATGGTTTTGAAGATATTATCGTCACGACATTTTATCTTCCAGACGCTATTCGTCAGCATTTTGGTGACGGTTCGCAGTTCGGAGTCAATATGCGGTATTTCGTAGAGGAATTCCCGCTAGGCACCGCTGGCAGTGTGAGAAATGCTCGCCGCTTGCTGGATGAAACATTCCTGGTCATCAGCGGTGATACTCTTACGGACATCAACCTGCAGAGAGTGGTCGATTTTCATCGCGAAAAGAAGGCAGTAGCCACACTCGCATTGAGCCAGGTGGACAACCCACTGGAATACGGCGTTGTCATGACTGACCTTGATGGGCGTATCACACGTTTTCTAGAGAAGCCAGGCTGGGCCGAAGTTTTCAGTGACCTTGTAAACACCGGTATTTATGTATTGGAACCTACTATCTTTGATTATTTTGAAGACGAACAGGTTTTTGACTTTTCTAAAGACCTTTTCCCGCTTTTAATGGAAAAAGGCGATCCTCTCTATGCCACTCTATGCCAGGAATACTGGTGTGATATCGGCAATATTCACCAGTACCGACAGGCACATTTTGATTTGCTGTCAGGAAGGGTCGACGCTCGTATTCCCGCTTGGGATGTAGGTGATGGCCTTTACCTGGGTGAGGGTGCCCAGATAGATCCCCAGGCCAAAGTCGAACTGCCATGCTATATTGGACCCGGATGTAAAGTGAGGGCTGGTTCTAAGCTGGGGGCATACTCGGTGCTGGGACAGAATACTGTCTTGACCGATGGTGCTTCGGTTAAGCGCAGCATCCTCTGGAATAATGTGTACGTTGGCAAGAAAACCGAACTGCGGGGAGCGGTGGTCTGCCACAATTCAGTATTAAAGGCAGGCAGTACGATTTTTGAAGGCTCCGTAATAGGCGATGATTGTGTGCTGGGAGCCAAGAGCACCGTGCGCATGGATGTTAGGATCTGGCCGGAAAAGAACATTGAACCAGGTTCGACACTGAATGCTAATGTTATTTGGGGTACGCGTTTGAGCAAGTTCCTGTTTAGTTCCCGCGGTGTTTCCGGGCTTATTAACCTGGAGATAACCCCGGAGTTTTCATCAAAACTGGGTGCTTCTTACGGTACCATACTTGGTCCTGGAAAAAGCGTAGCAGTGAGCTGCGACTCCTATAAAGCCTCGAAAATGCTAAAAAGATCTTTTATATCAGGCCTTCTCTCGGCTGGTGTCAATGTCTATGATATGGGGACCACTACATCGGGAGTTACCAGGTATACGATAAGGCTGCTGCAGACCGACGGAGGAGTCCACCTTAAGCAATCCGCTGAAGATGACACGGCATTGCTGGTGGAATTCTATGACAAGCGTGGTTTCAATATCCACAAGAATACCGAGCGCAAGATTGAAAACATTTTTGCCCGCGAGGGTTTTGCCAGAGAAGACGGTGAAGGAATCGGCGATGTGACCTTCCTCACCAATGTTATCGCACAGTTTATCGAAGGAATACTACGCAGTACCGATTTCAAGAGTATTTACGCTTCACGCTTTAAAGTCGCGTTATACTTTGATTCTGGCAATATCAGCTCATATATGCCAACTTTACTAGAGAAAATGGGCTGTGAGATCATTATTCCAAATGAACTTGCAACGAGCAAAGGCCTAAAAACATTGGAACACATTGCTTTTGGGTTAAAAGCACTACAGAAATCGGTTCTGGAAAACAAGGCTGATATCGGTGTGTTATTGGACCAAAACGCCGAACGCTTGGTATTGATCGATGAAAAAGGTACTATTATCAACGAAGAACAATTGGTTACGCTGATCTGCTTCTTGTTGCTTAAATTTACAAGCGGCCGCTCAGTCAACATACCAGTGACAGCACCTAAGGTGATCAAAGAGCTGGCTGAAGAGTATGATGGATGGGTGCTGGAGAGTAAGCCCAATAATCCCGGTATGATCGTAGACACGGTACGAGAAGGCAAAGTCTTTTTTGAAGGTGATGAGATCCCGGAATTTCAGCTGTTATGTGATGGCCTGACTTCGTTGGTCAAGGTCATGGAGATGATGGCTCAAGAGAAGCTAAGATTATCCGAGCTGGTAGAGCGTATGCCAGCTTACAATATTTATAAACAGGATGTACACTGCCCGGTTGAAGAAAAAGGGCGGGTAATGCGTCTTTTAGTTGAAGAGTTCAAAGAGAGTCAGTTGGAACTGACCGAAGGGGTAAAGATACTGCATGAAGAAGGGTGGAGTCTAATCATACCAGATGACGAAGAACCAGTCTTTACCATCTATACCGAGGCATCATCATTGGATAAGGCCAACGAGATCACCCAAAAGTATGTAGGGATGATCAACCAGATGCGGGTACTGGATGGAAAACTTGAGGTTGGAGGGCCCGCTTTTCGATGACATCCCGATTAATTTTAGTTCTACACAGCCACCTGCCATATGTGAAAAGGCAGGGAAGATGGCCTTTCGGTGAAGTATGGCTTTTTGAAGCTATTGCCGAGACTTACATTCCATTTATACAGAGTTGGTCGCGACTGATGAGAGACGGCTTGACCGCCCCACTGACCATCAGTCTAAGTCCTACCTTATTGGAACAAGTCAGCTCGGAGTATGTTCAGGAACAATTCATTGAGTACCTCAAACATCAGGAACACGCAGCGATCGCCGATGAAAGATACTATCGCGCCCAGGGACAGCTGGAATATGCTAGTTTGGCAGCCGATTATCAGCGTTTTTACCAGGAAGTCCGACGCGATTTTATTACAGAATTCGATTGTGACCTGTTAGGTGTGATAAGCCGGATGAGGCAGCATGTCCCGCTAGAAATCCTGGCTACCGCCGCTACCCATGCATACCTGCCTCTTATACGAGATAAAAAGTCACTCCAGCGCCAGATCGAGACCGGTGTCGAGACCTTCACCCGTAGATTAGGTGTCAAACCGGATGGCTTCTGGCTACCGGAATGTGGTTATTATCAAGGACTGGAAGATATTCTGATAGACCAAGGCGTCAAGTTCTTTTTTGTAGACAGTCATGCCATTGAGGGCGGCAAACCGCCGCAGATATTCTCAGACATGGAAGTCTTTACGGAAGATGATATAGAAGTGTTCCAAGAAACCGGTTTATCTACCTATCGCCCATATCGCATCAAAGACAAACCAATAGCCGTGTTTGGCCGCAATGCGATGGTGAGTTATCAGGTATGGTCAAAGGAATACGGTTATCCTGGGGATGCGGTCTATCGCGAGTTTCACAAGCAGTCTCCACGTTCCGGGTTAAAGTACTGGAAGGTCAGTGACCGCAACAGCGGCAGTAGTGCCAAAACCGTATACAGTCGAGGTGAAGCACAGAATAAGCTGCGTTCCCAAGCTGGTCATTTCATCAATGTTTTGGACGACGTGGCAGGAGAAGCCGTAAAAATGGGGTTCCAAGACCCACTTATCGTTGCCTGTTATGATACTGAGTTATTCGGTCATTGGTGGTGGGAGGGTGTCGACTGGTTGGAAGAGGTCATGCGGCGATTGAACCAGCATGGCAATATCAAGATGGAACTGCCATCGACCATCTTGCAGGGTCAGGACCGTTTTGCCGGGGCTCAAGTTTTCGAATCCTCCTGGGGGGTCGGAGGCAAACATATGGGGTGGGACAACAAAGAAACCGTATGGATGTGGGACACGATTTATCAAGCCCAGCAGGATTTTGAGGCGATTGAAGATAGTTCAGGCTCTGATCTCATTGACCTGGCCGTAAAACTGGCCAGAAATGAACTGATGTTGATGGAGAGCAGTGATTGGTTTTTCATGGTCACCAACAATCACACACGCGATTATGCTATGAAGCGCTTTTTTGATCATTACGCCCGTTTTGCCAGAATGGTAGAAATGGTAAAACTAAACCGCTTTGATGAACAGTCTGTAGCATGGCTTAACAAAATCAAACTTGATGATGAAATATTTTAAGAGTGGAGGTGTTTTTATATGAAAACTAACATAATCATTTGTCCGCACTTCCACCAACCGCATTTTCAACTGTATCGGACTCGGGAAGAGGCGTTTGCCAACTGTTATAAGCCTTGGCTGGATCTGATCAGTGATTATGCCGGTAAACCTGGTTTCTATATAAATATGCATTTTTCTGGACCTTTCATGTCGTGGATGGCTCGGGAAAAAAGCTGGTATTTGGATGAATGGAAAAAGCTTATTCAAGCAGGCGGTATCGGAGTTATCGGCGGTTTAGCAGATGAGCCATTCATACAGCTCTCCTCAAGACCTGATGATGCGCTGTTCCAGATGAGGGAATACGAGCGCATGACAGCCAATTTTTTGGGAGTAAAAGCAGAAAATTGGCAAGGTATTCATGTGGTTGAGCGCGAGGCCGGTGAATGGATGCTCTATGGGCTGGCTCAGGGGGCCAAACAGATGGGGGTCAAGCCGGTATTCTATTTAGATGCCGAGACCTATTA
Organism: Acidobacteriota bacterium; assembly: GCA_050259595.1. Taxonomy (GTDB): domain Bacteria; phylum Bacillota; class Syntrophomonadia; order Syntrophomonadales; family DTU052; genus JBLNAX01. Next base: position 50,883 of record JBLNAX010000018.1, read on the forward strand.
CCAGCCATATTACAGTTATCCTGGCGGTCCCTATGATTATTGCCGGAGACATTTTGGGTTTGATGACGCATATTCGAAGACTACGGTTTCACATCTGCCGCAGGAAATAATGTATTTTCCACTGCGAGATGAAATAGGCGGCCAGGAGTTTTTTGGAGTGCCGATACATACACAATTCCGCTATCGCTTTCTAAAGCGGCAGGCTTTCGGTGAAATGGACCGCACTGTAGTCAGTCCTAAACAGTATTTATTTTACATTAAAGATGCAGCGGAAAAAGCGGCTAGAATGGCTGAAAGTCTGGGGCGCAGCTTGGAACCAGCCGTCCTGATATTCGAGGATGCCGAGAAATTCGGCCAATGGAGCAAAGATCCTGAGGGTGATACCAAATGGATGCGACAGTTCTTCAAACTGATCGAAAAAGATGAAGATGTAAGGCTGAGCGGGTTAAGGTCTTATGTGGATGAACAAGGGTGTTTGGAGACATATGCGGTCAATTCGAGTCATTCTTATCCCGAATGGGAAAACTGGACCGCTAAAAGAGGCGTTCGCGGGGTTACTACCGGTGATGATAGACTGCGTAAAGTCGTTTCCCGACAGCGAGATCTAGAAAATAAGATCGAGTCTTTGGAAGATTTCATTTTAAGAGGCATGGTGCCAGTAGATTGGCTGCCCAAGGACTTATGGCGTGATACAGTCATGGGATCCAACCGGCGTTATGAGGTTATAGAGGCCCTGTTGAATAGAAGCTACCCTAAGAATGTGCTGGAGGCATATCAGACGGTGCAGAGGGTACGCAACCTAGTGTATCAGGAAGACCCTCGCTGGGCCAGCCGGCATCCTTCTTATGGATCATGCGCTTATTTTGATCTAAATGGATTGAGTTATCTGGAAATTGCGGAGCGTTTGATCGACATCATCAGCGCTGAGATTAAGGACGAAGCATTGATCTATCCAGAAGTACAAGTTCGCGACTGGGATTCGGACGGTCGGGATGATGTTCTGGTTCGCACACCGTCTCAGACTGTAGTGATCGATGTGGAGTGTGGAGAGATATCATATCAATCAGCCATAGCAGTGGAAATGAATGATCTAGACAGTGTTCTAGGCTCCATCAAAGACGATATGAGTGTTCCGATAGCATATACGGGAATACAAAAGACATCATACCCATTAATCTTTACAGAAGCCGATTCCGAGCTTTGTCATGAGTTTAATCCAGAGGGAGCCCGCTTAGAGAAGTGTCGCAACAGTTTGCGAACGGTAATAAAGGCGAGAATTGGCAACAAGCTGGTGCCTATAGACCAAACAGGATTTCCGTTTAAAGTCGTTTCGATCGAGAATGATGAAGAAGCAGTCAAGATCAATTTGTTAAAGACGTTGGAATTGAGCGATTATGCCCCAGCAGTTCTGGAACTGAAAAAGACTTTCACCGTAAAAGACAAGTCGATCGAGATGTCATTAGAAGTGAAAAATATCGATTCAACGCCGGGAATCAACTGTGTACTGGTAACAGAATTAGTTACTTCGGCATCGCCATCCGATGAGGTAGATTTTAAGCCGAATTCTTGGCTGGGAATGAACGGGTCTGAACTGGATTCGGAATGTGAAATACATGGAGTCTCTATCGACAAGGAGAACAATACTCAAACACCGCGGGAAATGGCATATGTTATCGAGTTTAAAACAGGTGCCGGGGAAAGATTCGAAAACACAGTGTTTTGGGATTTTACAACTAATGATATTATAGAACGTGTTGAAATCAAACCAGCGGTGAATTATTATTACCGTGGACATGTTTTTCCGGACCAGAGTAAGCTGAGCTTTGATTCATCAGGTATCATGATAAAGCCCTACATAAAGATGAACAATGGTGAATGCCGATTTGAATGCAAACTTGGTTGGGAATTCAACAGCCAGACCAGGGAAGAAGACTATGCTGATATAGTAGTAGTGCTGGGGTCAGCTCAAGAATAAGAAATTAACAATTTCAGGAGGGAACCTATGATACTGGTAGATTTTTTTGAATACTACTTTAAGAAAGTTGATCCCGGGGTCAAAGAAAGGATCCTATCAGTGCTGCCCGCGGGGATGGAAAAAACTGCAGAAAACATAGCATCGATGTTCAGACGTAATGACCTGGAAGCCTTGGAGTTTCTGATGCGCTTCCATGAAGAATTAGAACAGATCAGAGCTAATGATCCTTACAACTGCATCACTTTCAATCTTTGTGACAATGTATGTTTCCCATTTTTTATCGACTATATCTGGGGCAGGCTGCCGCAGGATGTCAGGCTGGACATTGAAAAGCACCTTGATGCTAATGGCGTTGAAGAAGTAAATGCTAAGCTACAGGCAGAACGTGAAAATCGCAACTGGTTCCGCAAGCGCACCAGTAGTGTGCTTACTCAGGATGATCTGTTCTCCCTGAGCGAGGTTATCGCTCTTCAGAATTTCAACTCTGGTGGGGAAAATTCGTTTCTTAACCTGGTTTACCCCAGGATCAAGAATATCAGGGGCAAGATACTGGATGGTGGCTGTGGTGCTGGCTTTGCCTCACTTGTAATGAGCCAGTTTGCTGAGGTCTGTGGAATAGATGCATGTACTGCTCGTTTGAATCGAGCGCAAGGAATAGCTCAGCTCATGAAAGAGGGAGAAAGGAGCTATTTCCCACACATGCTACAGCTTATAGAGGATGAACTGGGCACATTAAGCGTAGAAGCCCATTTTCCAACTGCCGACGAGCTCTTGAGTGGGAATGCTAAAGAAGTGAGCTTTGTTCACGGGAGCCTAGATTCTCTTCCTTATGGTGAGCGGGAATTCGATGCTATTCTATGCATGGATGTGCTGGAACATACCTATGACCCGGGTAAAATAATAGCCCAGTTTGCCAAGGTAGCCAAGCCTGGAGCGCCAGTGTTTATAACAGCTCCTAATTCGTACGGCGAGATTTATCAGAAATTCGCAGAAGATGAAGAAGGAACGGCCTTCCCGGCCATGCTTCATATGCATCACTTTGAACCCGAGACATTGAATGAACTATTCGGTGCCAATGGCTTCGAACCTGAAGTCATAGAGCCCTTTGACTATATTGCACGTGACGAATTTGAACGTATGCTGCGTAAACATGACCCCTCCAAGCTATCGATGATCAAGCCGGATATGAAAGAAATTCCGGCCCAGATATTCGCGATCTATAAGAAAAAGTAGTTGTTTTCACTAAAGGAGAATAAATTCGATGGATGCTGTAAACCAGGGCATAGATGAGCATTTATTTGCTTATATAATAGAAACCAATAAGAAAGCCCCTTTTTACGAAACCCTTGAGGTCAAGACTAAAGAATTAGGCCCTGGCCATGCTGAAATGGCGGTTGTAGCAGCTAAGAAGCATTCGAATCCCCTAGGTATGGTTCATGGTGGATTGATCGCCACTCTAGCTGATGCGGCCATGGGCAATGCGATCCGTACTACTGGCAGAAAGGCAGTTACAGTTGATTACACCATATCCCTGCTGGCCAGTGCTTCTATCGACGAATATGTAAAGGCGATCGGCCAGGTTACTAAGGTCGGAAAGCAACTGATTTTCGCCAGAGCCGAAGTATATGCCGGAGATAAGATGATCGCGACTAGTCAGGGTACATTTTATGTGGTGGGTGATATCCACATTGGCTGAAGGTAGTGTTTCTAAAATCGGAGAACTTTTGCGTCTCGAAGAATATGGTGTTGTAACCTTTGTGTCGACCACGGCGGCTTTAAAGGGTGAAAAGGTCATGAAAGATTCGGAGTATGCTTTTGTTGTAATGCCTACGCCGAGGGAAATCACCACCAGCTGTGGTCTGTCATTGAAGATAAAGTCTGAAGATATCCGACCGGTGGCTGGTTATCTAGCCAATAATGCTATAGGTGTGGAAGGACTGTTCCGGCTAAAGAAGAAAGATGGCAGGAGAGAGGTCACAGTCTTAGAAAAGTAGGTGAACCGATCAGGCTTTTCGTTATATTACAGAGAGCAGCTTTGGTCGTCAACATTCTGAGCCCCGATGGGGGCTTTAGTATTTTTGGGCAGGAGAGATACGGCATTGCAATTGTTGTGGGTGAGTGAAGAGGGCAAACCCCAATCTATAAAAGTTAATGTAAATGACGGTTCCTATGAGCTTGTGAACGCCCCAGATACCGTCCAACTTAGCAGTGCGCCAATGTTGGTGATAGATGGGCAGGCCAGCGAGCTGACCGATCTATACCGCCTGTTTCACCCGGATCAACCATTTAATGCTGGGATAGCGGAAGATTCGGAGGAATTGGCTAAGATTGCAGTCGATATCTGGAATACCGCCGTTTCCGTCGGATTGTCAAACCTTAAACAGGCAGTGATGACCCTATCTTCAACCGATACAGCAAGTCGGTTCTTGAATCATGTTATCGATAGTTTGGTCTTGGATAGGATTCTTGTCAGTGATGAAGTCCGCGAGAAGAGAGCGGCTAGGGATGTTGATTTTGATATAAACGCCATCATCCATGATTTCAAGCCCGGCGGATTGCTTGAATCTCGATTAAAAGACTACCAGCATCGTGAACAGCAGGTCAAGATGGCTATCGAAGTCTGTAAAGCAATCGAAGAAAACGATTTCTTGATGGCTGAGGCTGGAACTGGTGTGGGGAAATCTCTGGCATATCTAGTTCCAGCTATTTACTGGGCGGCTGCCGAGTCCGAGAAAGTGCTGATCGCCACCCGGACTAGAGCTTTACAAAGACAGATCGCTGAAAAGGACATGCCTATGTTGGAAGAGGCA
>JBLNAX010000019.1:0-11076 GCA_050259595.1 Acidobacteriota bacterium
AGTACCATGGTCAAAGCGGGAGTCTATTTGATTCTACGGTTGGCTCCAGCTTACAGTGGAGTTCTGCTGAGTACGGCTATTGCATTGGTGGGGGCTTTCACGTTCTTTGCCGCTTCATTCCTGGCCGTCTGTGATGACAATGCTAAACGGGTCCTGGCCTATTCAACGGTGGCTAATCTGGGATTGATCATTGCCTGCTGTGGGTTGAATACGCCGTTGGCTATTAATGCAGCAGTCTTGTTGATCATATTCCATGCTGTATCCAAGGCCATGCTGTTTATGGGGGTCGGGGTCATCGAGCATAATCTGGGATCACGCAATATTGAGAACATGGAAGGGTTGGCGGCTAAGATGCCGGCCATGACTTTGGTCATGACTATCGGAGCATTCAGTATGTTTCTGCCGCCGTTTGGCATGCTTTTCTCTAAATGGGCGGCCCTAGAGGCCTCACTGCGTGAACCATTATTGCTGCTTTTGTTTGTCGCCGCCAGCACCTTGACTGCATTGTTCTGGACCAAATGGCTGGGCCGCATGATAGCAACAGTGCCCGGCAGCGAAAAGTCCATGAAACCGATTCCAATGTCCGGTTATTATGTCTTCTCCCTGGGTACACTGGCTCTGGGAGCTGTCTTGCTCAGCTTTGGCATCGGAGCGGTAGTCTATAACCTGGCGGCTCCAGCGGAGATGAGCTGGTATCCGCAGGCTATTCAAGGTCTGCCAGGCATGAATATGGCGGCCTTTTCTTGGACCGGGCATTTCAATCCCGAAATAGTCCTAGGCAGTACCGTATTTTTCGAGGGAATGTTCCCTATAGCTCTGCTGTTTTCAGGGTTGCTGCTGACCTTGTTGGTACCATTGCTGTTGTTCAATCCCGAAAAAGAACAAGTGAGCAAGATATATCTATCAGGTGAGAATGCTGTTGATAATGAGGATGAAAGCGTTTTCGTATCCGCTATGGAAGGAACAGCGGATGCTGCTCTGGGTGGGTATTATTTCCGCACACTTTTCAACGTCGAACGGCTCAATACCTGGTTGAATCTCCTGGCTTTGGCCGCATTAGCTTTTGTAACGGGGGTGGTATTTTTATGAACTGGATGCTGGCAAGTGTGGGGATCGTAGCCGCCCCTTTTATAGGTGGGGTTATTTTTGGCTTGGATCGCAAGCTGACGGCTCGTTTGCAGGGGCGTCAAGGTCCACCGATCATTCAGCCGTTTTATGATTTCCTTAAGCTTTGGAGCAAAGACAGCACCTACACCAACCGGCGACAGGTTTTTTATCTGTATACCTACCTTTTATGGATGATCATCAGTTTGATCATTCTAGTTACCGGTCAGGATTTCATGCTGTTTGTGTTCACCCTGGCTTTTTCCGAGATAAGCCTGGTTTTAGCCGGGTTTGCCACTCGCTCACCATACAGCCACATTGGCGCTAATCGCGAGTTGCTGCAAATATTAGCAGCCGAACCGGTATTGTTGTTTCTAGCTTACGCTTTATACCTGAAAAATGGGAGTTTCTTGGTGGCTGGAGTGTACCTGGCCAGCAAACCTATGCTGTTCAGCTATCCACTGATGTTCCTAGCGCTGTTGACTATCCTGACCATCAAGATGAGGAAGTCACCTTTTGATATTTCGACCTCAGCACATGCGCACCAGGAGATAGTGCGGGGCGTTTTTACGGAGTTTTCGGGCAAATATCTGGCGATAACAGAGCTGGCTCACTGGATAGAGATCAGCATCGTGCTCTTTATAGTTTTTCTATTCTGGGCTAATCCCTGGTGGGCTGGGGTCCTGCTGGCCATAGGGGCATATGCGTTGGAGATCATCATTGACAACATTTATGCTCGGATGAGAATCGGGTGGATGGTCAGTTTTGCTTGGGCTTCAGGGTTTGTGCTGTCATTGGTCAACATTTTATTCAACATAGCTGCCCGCCGAGTTTAGATCAAATGGTTTTAAGGAGGAATTATGGGACTTTTTGACCTTGCACGGGCTAAATCCCCGTGGGTGATCCATTATGATGCTTCTAGCTGTAATGGCTGTGATATTGAGACTTTGGCCTGTTTGACCCCTATGTATGATGTGGAAAGATTCGGAGCGGTAAACGTTGGCAATCCCAAGCATGCCGATATACTGTTGGTTACTGGTAATGTCAATCACAAATCCAAGCGGGTCCTGCGCAATATATATGAGCAGATGTCAGAGCCCAAAGTGGTGATCGCTATAGGCATTTGTGCCACCTCCACCGGGGTCTTCCACCAGTGCTACAATGTGCTGGGAGGGGCTGACCAGGCGATTCCGGTGGATGTTTATATTTCGGGGTGCCCGCCACGGCCGGAAGCTATCATCGACGCCATTGTAATGGGCGTTGAGAAATTGAAAAAGAAGAGCAAGGAGGCACTCGAACCCGTTGAGAGAAGTAACACAGGACCAACTCCTGAACGAAGTGAAAGACAAGTGGGATAGGCGAGCTCGGTTCATAACCATGACCTGTGTGGATAACATAGATCACTTTGACCTGATATATAGCTTTGACCACAACCTGGACATGGAGAACTTTCGAGTAAGAGCTGCTAAGGAGCAACCGTTCCCGAGCATTTCGGGTATTTATTACTGTGCATTCTTGATCGAAAATGAGATCCAGGACCATTTTGGGATGAAATTCAGCGACCTGGTGCCCAATTTTGAGGGATTGTTGATTTTGAGCAAGGATGCGCCGCATGCACCGATGCTGCGCAAAACTGAGAAAGATGAGAGAGGTAGAAACGAAGATGCCGTATAGAACGGTTGTGCCTTTTGGGCCTCAGCACCCGGTGCTGCCGGAACCCCTGCATTTTCGCCTGGTCCTCGAAGATGAGATGGTGGTAGATGCCATTCCGGCCATGGGTTATGTGCATCGGGGCTTGGAAAAAGGGGCTGAATACAATGATTACATCAAAAACATATATTTGACCGAGAGGGTCTGCGGTATCTGCGCGTTTATCCACTCTTACACGTATTGTGCGGCCATTGAAGAGATGATGAATATCGAGGTGCCGCCACGAGCCGAATGGCTGCGTCTTATCTTCTCCGAAATGTCGAGGGTGCACAGTCACCTGCTGTGGTTGGGCCTCTATGCCGATTCATTTGGCCTGGAGAGCTTGTTTATGCAGTGCTGGCGGGTCCGCGAAAGGATCCTGGATATGCAGGAATCCGGGGGCGGGGGCCGGGTCATAATGTCTAACTGTACGATCGGCGGCTTGCGGCGTAATCTTGACGAAGAGATGCGCCACGACTTTATCAAGAAGGTCGAGGAGGTCCGCCGCGACTACCTGGAGATAATGCCAGCGTTTCTCAACGATTATACCATCAAAAACCGTACCGTAGGGGTAGGTGTCTTGAGCAAAGAGGATGCCCAGACCATGGGGGCAGTGGGCCCTATGCTGAGGGCCAGCGGTGTAGCCTTCGATACCCGCTTGACTGGTTATGGAGCATACAAAGAAGTGGAATTCGAACCGGTCATGGAGAGCGAGGGTGATGCTTACAGTCGGGGGGTAGTTCGGGCCAAGGAAGTCCTGCAGTCTTTGGATCTGATCCAAGAAGGGCTGGAGCGGCTGCCTCAGGGCGAGATCAAGGTGAATTTCAAAGGCCGCCTCAACGGTGAGGTTTTCTACCGCATGGAACAACCGCGAGGCGAGGTCATGTATTATATCAAGGCCAATAACAATCGTAATCTGGACCGCTTGCGGATCCGTACCCCGACTTTTGCCAACATCCCGGCCTTGCTTAAGATGCTGCCTGGCCAGCAATTATCAGATGTGCCGGTCATTGCGCTGTCAATTGATCCCTGTATCAGCTGTGCTGAAAGATAGAGAGGTGATCCATCGAAATGAAGATGCTGCCTGCTATTCTGAAAAACCTATTCAATAAGCCGGTGACCAGGGGCTATCCCTATGAACCGCACGAACCTTCGCGCAGTGCCCGGGGACGACTGGTACTAGATATGCGGGAGTGTATCATGTGTACCGCCTGCGAGAAACGCTGTCCGGCTGGAGCTATCGAGATCAAGCGCAATGATGGTCTATATAAATTCGATCCTTATAGCTGCGTGGTCTGTGGCGCCTGTGTGGAGGCCTGCCCTGAGAAATGTCTGGAAATAGATAGTGATTGGCGTAAGCCAGTTGGTGAAATGCGCACCGAAGTTTGGAATATCGAGCCTCGCAAAAAGAACGAAAAATATGCTTAAGCATCGAGGCCTGTCCCCATACATTAAAACCCCCGCAATTTGCGAGGGTTTTGTTGTGTTTCTAGGATTTTTGAGTTATTTCCAGACCTTGACCACCTTTGTGTTGGGGAAATAATGCTGGAGGATCTGCATTGTAGTCTTGCCCGATTTAGCCATTTCAAAGGCACCCCATTGAGAGAGACCTACCCCGTGTCCCCAACCCTGGCCTTGGAACACGATGCTTTCGTCCTGGGGCATAATTTTCGTTATTAGAGTCGACTTGAGACGCTGGCTGCCTAGCGCGGCCCGCATATCCCAGCCCTTTACGGTTTTGCCCCCGGCTGTAACATCGATAGCACGCCCGCTGGGGCCTTTTTTGGTTATCTTCATATCATCAATATCGATACTGCCGAATATAGGTTGCAGGTCGGTTTTTGGTATCGATACTGTCCAGTTCTTATACTTGGTGGGAACATATTTAGCTCCCGGAGAAGGAACTGATTTGATATAAGCGCTAACCATATTGGTAAGCTTGGGGAAGTATTCCTCGATAGCGGCGGTTCGTGGCCCGGCATAAGAATGGAAAATACCGAAAGCGAAGCGGCCGTTATACATCAGCACCTGACCCCGTGTTGTTTTGACTGCTTCGGTTATGCGTGGGGTGATAGCGCTGGCGTCATAAGCCTCAAAATGCTCGGGTAGATCGCATACATCAGTGTTATGAATAGCTCTTACTCCGTTTTCATACTCGATTCGATTCATTACCAGGCTGCGGGCGGTAATTGCTTGCGCTTTCAATGCGTCCATCGGTGGGTTGGAGCCTACTTCCCCAGCGATCACACCTTGTAGGTATTGTTCCATGGGCATTTTCTGAATGGTGTTGTTCTTGTGCAGGAAAAGGGATATCGTAGGTTCGGTCTTATATTTGGTCATTTCTGCTGAATGGGTCACTTTTGAAGGCAAAGCTGGCTTCCTGGCCGGCTGTTTGACCTGAGGCATACGGATAAGCAAGGCCAGAATAAGTATGGCAGCTGCCCCTCCTGCTAGATAGATACTTTTGGATTTCACTCGATCACTCCTCAAGATATATTTGCTAATAGGCTTCCCCGGCTGGCATTTGTTATTCGGTGGCCATCTTTGGTATTATTAGCTTGAAGCGAGGGTGATCAATATATGAATATAGTACTAGTGGAACCGGAGATCCCTCAGAACACCGGCAATGTGTCGCGTACCTGTGCACTGACCCGGTGCCGCTTGCATCTTGTCAAGCCGCTAGGATTTTCGATAGATGACCGGCAGCTAAAGAGGGCGGGATTGGATTACTGGGAATATGTCGATCTGGTATTGTGGGATAGTTTTGAGGAGTTGGTCAACAATCACCGGGGATCCCGGTTTTTTCTAGCCACCACTAAGGCTGGCCAACGTTATGACCGTCAACAGTATAATGACGATGACTTTATCGTTTTCGGTAAAGAAACTAAAGGACTGCCGGCCGAAATACTAGCAATGTTTCCAGATTCACAGATTCGCATTCCCATGCATGACCTGGGGAGGTCTCTCAATTTATCAAATTCCGTAGCGATAGTATTATTTGAGGCGCTGCGGCAGCAGGACTTTCCCAATTTACTATAAAAACAATAAAGCCCCGCCATTAGACGGGGCTTCGTGCCTATTAGTCTTTAATCTTCGTCGCCGGGTTTGGCAGCTTCGGTAGGACATACGTCGGCACAGTTTCCACAGTCTGTGCATTTTTCCGCGTCGATAACATATTTATCTGCGCCTTCCGTGATTGCATCGACTGCGCACTCGTCTGCGCAAAGGCCGCAGCTAATGCACTCTTCATTAATGATATAAGCCACTGTTCTCCCTCCCCATACCAGAAATCAATTAATCGTATTATATATTAGGCTAAAATTATTTGTCTACATTTGAAAATAAAAATATTTTCACAAATTGCCTAGATCCACACATAATCCTAGTCGTAAGTATGGAATCAATGGTAACATTTATGTATCCAATGAGCAACTTGGAGGCATTATGAAGATCTTGATCATGGCCAATGGCCATTACGGAGATTTGGAGTGGTACAGAGAAAATGCCAGTGATTTTAATAGGATCATCTGTGCCGATGGTGGTGCTGTGACAGCCCGGTTATTAGGCATCAGGCCTAATTGGGTAGTGGGTGATCTGGACTCTATCAGCTTATTGGAGCATAAATACTTAGAAGAGATTGGTGCCGAGGTTTATCGCTACCCGGCAGAAAAGAATGAGACTGATATGCAGCTAGCTCTGCAAATGGCGAAAGAACGTGGTGCTTCGGAAATCGTTATCTGGGGTGGGACCGGGGCGCGATTAGATCACACGCTTTCCAGCTTATTTAGCACCATATCGCTGCTGGAATACGGGATAAAGGTGTGCTTTGAACAGCCCGAGGGAACTATCCACATGGCGGATAAGGCCCTTGTTATCAGTGGTGTTCCGGGTGATACGGTTTCGATCATTGTTTTAGAAGGACCGGCTACTGGAGTAACTCTTAAAGGTTTCAAGTATTTGCTGAATGATGCTGTGCTCCATCCCCGCTGGCAATATGCTATATCCAATATTATGGCAGTGCCGGAAGCACAGATAGTGTGGAGCAGTGGAACCTTGGCAGTATTTCATTATCGGATTTTACCTGAGTGATACACATACTGACCCCCGCCAAACGGAAACAATAATAAAAAAAGCGGAGGTATGCAAATGGAGTATGATGGCAGCCAGATTATGAGTAAGAAGGATTTCCTAAGTCACGGGCTTTATGACAAAGAACCATATGAGAGCTTTCTGGTCAGTGCTCGGCCCGATGGGCGCTACAATATAGGTATTCAGCTTACCCAGGACCGTGTGCTCAAAGTAGACGAAGCTCGGGCTGATGAAGTAAGAGACAAAATAATGCAATGGACACCTCACATTCCAGACATTCAGAGGGAATGGGGAGAACCGGCCGACTTACAGAATTACGACGGCTAAAGGGGCGTTAAGCCCCTTTTTCATTTGGTGATTGCAGGAATCCTATGCCATATGTGGAATTAGGGTTGACAGGGTACAAAGGGGAGGAATGACCGTGTCAGGATTTGTGCTTGGATACTATTTTTATTCCAGCAGAGATAACAAACTTGCCGCCGGTTTTGAAAAATTGGCTAATGAAAGGTCGCTGGCGGTCGATAATATTTCTTGCCAGCGCGGTGCGACGGTCCCAGCAATTGGCGGTTTAGAGGGAACGAGCATATATCGAGTTGAATCGAATCCCATGGCAGCTATCCTCATCGCTCAGTCTGTAGTGGATGCTTCTGAGATAGCAGGCGTAGTTCGGAAATGGGAAGAAGCGGCTGAGGGGCTCCTGGAGGATCTATTAGGTCGCAGTTATGTAGTAGTCGGGTTTGCCGATCTGGAGGCAGCGCTGGGACAACTGCCGCGTGTTCGACCGGATCACCGACTGGAATTCAAGGTTCGCGGTCATGCTTGCCTGCGCGATGGTTGGGGCTGGGTAGATGGCCAGGCTAATTATGCATTTGCCAGCCTGGATAATCATTATCTGCTGCGCGAGCTGCCATTGGCAGAAATGGCGTCACGCCGAGCCGAGCTCCTACGCCGCTATTATCATGATCAACTGAGTACCATCACCGCTGAGAAAGATGAGACCGAACAAGAACTGTCCAAAATCCTTTACTCCACTCTGGTTCCGACTAACCGTCAGGAGGAAGCCAGTCATCTGGAGGAGGATATGATGAATCTCTCCAAAGGTTATGGCGTTTTGACCTCGAATCATCGATTGGTCCGCGAGGGTATGAACCGGCTCCAACAACAGATCTCAGCACTGGAGAAGGCAGTTAATATCAAAGGATTTGATGCCGAAAGCGACTTTACAGAGATAATGCTGGAACCGTTTTCGAGCTTCGTGCGTGATCTACAGGAACTTTCGGTCAGTCTGACCGAAACGCGAGACAACCAGCGAGCTGGGATCGAGGTCGTACGCGGGAAAATAGATGTGCTGATGAGCAAAGAAAGTCTCAACCTCCAAACTAAGGTAATGGAAGTCATGGAGATGAGCAATAAAATGCAGGCGCAAAGCCTGACATTTCAAGTTGCAGCCAGTCTTATTGAATTCGTTATCCTGGCCTATTATGGGCTCTCTCTATGGAAATATCTCGATGAGACAGGATATCATGGCGTGCCGGGCTGGATGGCGGCAGTTCTGATTCTTTCCTTTGCTGGTGACGTGACCTTCCTGACCCATTTGGTAGCCGAACGCATTCAGGGTGAGGAAGGCCTGGTCTGTAAGACGATAGTTGCAGTCGTTGTTCTGGTTGCGGTATTGTCACTGATGATTTTTGGACACCTTATGTTTGCTGGCCATGGGGCCCCTGCCCACTGATTAGAGGGTTTTGAGAGCCCGTAGGCGTTCCTGCAAACGTTTATAGTGGCTTTCTTCTTCGCGGGCTAGCTGTTCAAACATCAGCCTGGTTTCTGCGTCCTCGGCATTGGCTGCACACTCACGGTACTTGTCAACGGCTTCTTTTTCATCAGCAATCGCCATTTCCAGGGCTGCGATCATATCCATTTATTACACCTCCATTTTTGCTTACTCTTGAGTAATAATTATAACCTGCAGTGGAGGAGTTGGAAAGAACTAGCTTTTATTGCGCCCGATATCGGCAATCATTCTACCTAAAATGACGTTTTAGATTTTTGGTCGTACTTTCCCTTGCTTTAATCGGAGGTCGATGCTACAATATTATTTGCGTCGGGGCGTGGCTCAGCTTGGTAGAGCGCTTGGTTCGGGACCAAGAGGCCGAAGGTTCGAATCCTTTCGCCCCGACCATTGCATTTCTTGATTGTTTATGACGAACAAAACCCTTGAATTTATGCGCTGAAACCGGTTCATAATTCGAGGGTTTTTTGTATTTCTGACATTGTGTTTCCTGGAAGGATTTTGGCATTTCATTAAAGAAACCTTTTTACAACCGGTATTAAGGTGCCTTAATATCGTAGATCTTAGAGGGGGTCATCATATGAAAACACTGATAACTAGTTTCTTAGGCATTACCCTTATAATTATGGTGACTGGTTGTGGGCAAGCTGTCAATAAAACGGAAGTGAAGCCGACGTTTGGTCAAGTTTCAGAAAAAATGACGTCTGAAAAGAAGGAGACTAAATCCATCCCGGTTGCAGAAGCATCTATTGAAGATGATAATCCCATCGAGGAGGCTTTCGCCCATGACTTTGATATTGCATATACTACCGGGGAAATGAACGGTGCTGCAGACGCATATGCTGATGCATGGAAACAGGAAATGACCAATGCCGCAAAGTTAATTAGGGCTAATTATAAATACAAAGAGGACAGCCAGATTATTGATCGTTTTGTTTATGCTACTTTTGATATGGCAGAGAAGAATCGCGATCTTGAGCGGCTTAACTGGACCGATAACAACGAACCACCGAATGACCGGTGGTATGGTACTGGCTCAACCTCTGCGGATATTATGGCACGTGCTGAAATATATAAACGATCAGCGTTGACTCTTATCTATCATTACGAGTATCTTACTGGAGACAACTATACATTTAATTATCATGGTAAAGGTGCCGAAATAGAAAAATGGAGAAGACAAATAAAGCAGAATTGAATAGCAAATTCTATTTCAGTCTGTGATAGAGCATTGCTATTCCTTAAATGTTTTTTCCTTGAGCTTTTTCAGGTCATTTGTGTCTACATCATTATCTATCCCATGCAGGACCCAACGGCCTTCCTCATACACCAGCTTCCAGATCTCCTCGAAGAAAACCATGTCCTCCCCTGTTTCATCAGAATCATCATTACGAATCGGTTTTCCTGTCACACGGCTGATTTTGAGTTCGGTTTTATTGCCATCGACCAAGAACCACGCAATGTTCCGGCCAGTGGGAGATACACTGCAGCCTACCGGCTTTACTTCATCAAGGTTGAGGTCTTTCGACTTATACTGTCGTTGGAATCTTATGTCTTCCTGCACTTCCTTCTCGATTTCAACAAATATGTCCTGATTAACATCCCCCTGAATAATCGATAGATCATCTGTTTGACGGGCTTGGTCGATATTCTTATAGATCTCGCGGACCCGATCGGCTAAAGTATCAACATTCCAAATGGGATTTGATTGGGCCATTCTTTGCATTTCGGCCGAGATCTTCTTCGAATGCCGGTTGATGACACCACCGCGAATGATGATAAATATGATCCCAAAGACAATAAAGGCACCTATCATGAAAGCTGTCCACAAGAGCCCTTCAATGTCGGCACTTCCATAGTGGTGGACTCGAGCCAGCGCGGTTGAAGTTAGCCCCAGCCAGCAGGCAATGGTCATGATGAGGCAGGCTAACTTACGTAAGACATGGTTCTTGGTCATCAAAGATCCCTCCAGTCCCAATTTTACTGCCCTTGATAGTTATTATAATGGTTATGCCGGGTAATTGAATCATCCTTGTGGGTGATTAACTTCAAACTGTCGACTTTCGGTAATGAAATCGGATAATTGAAGCAGGAATCAAAACAGAATATGTCCTTTGTTGAAATTAATATATAATAAAAATGGATCGAAAAATATTCATATTTGTTGCATGCTGTCGTCAGCGTGATTGACTTCCAAGGCAGTCGCACACAATACTGAGTATGCTTCCATTAGAGGTAGCTAAAGTTGTCTTCTTCGGTAATTCTGAGATTCTTAACGATTCATATCATCTTTTGCCTTACGGCACAAAGATCATGAAATATAATATAGAAAGAGGATGTGACAGCATGCCCAAGATTCTTTCGGTCGATGATTCCGCCATAATACGGAAAATCACTGCCAACTG
>JBLNAX010000020.1:0-21486 GCA_050259595.1 Acidobacteriota bacterium
CAGAAGTACAGCTGTCATGTCAAATCATTTGCAGCGAATAGTACCGGTCACCATATCGAATACATGCAGGATGACCAGACATTCACAGTCTCAGCCAAACTCCTCATCGGGGCTGATGGCGGTTGTTCAATGATCCGCCGACGTACATTTCCCAAGTCACATAACCCCCGATACATTGCCATTCAGGAGTGGTACGAAGTTGACCAGTCCATGCCATATTTCACTGCTGTATTTGATCAATCAATCACAGATTATTACTCCTGGATCATACCCAAGGACAACTGCCTGCTTATCGGCGCTGCCCTGCATCCCGGTGAGCAATCGGTAAAGAAATTTGAATTATTGAAGAAGAAGCTGCAAGACTATGGTTTCAGTTTCGACCGCTTGGTCAAGCGAGAGGGCGCATTTATCGCTCGTCCGTTATCCGTTAGCCATCTTCAGTTAGGCGCGGAAAACTTGGCCCTGGTCGGCGAAGCAGCCGGCGCTATAAGCCCCAGTTCAGCGGAAGGAATGAGCTACGGCCTAAAAAGCGCAGTATGCCTGGCTCAAAGCCTGGAACCTGGCATAGAAGGCTATTTGCCCCGCTACGCTGCCAAAATGCGCGGCTTAGAGTCCAACATAATGTTCAAGAACCTTAAATCACCTGGGATGTACAATCCGACACTTAGAAATTTGGTCATGCGGACGGGTGTTATGAGTATGGACGTTCAGACATAGTATTTGGCTGCTATAGGTATCCTCCGGCCAGCCCCGAAAGCCTTGGTGGTAACTTTAAGCCCCAGCGGAGCCTGCTTCCTTTTATATTCGTTATGATCAACATTGCGTACGATCCAACGAACAGTTCCTTCCTCAAAACCCAAATCGACTATCTGAGTGATGGATAAATCGTCTTCGACGTAATGATGCAGGACTTGATCTAAGACCGGGTAGGGCGGCAGTGTCTGCTGGTCATACTGATCAGGCCGCAGTTCAGCCGATGGCGCCTTGTCAATTATGATCTGGGGAATGATTTCCCGATCCAGGTTAATATATCGGGCTAGCTCATAGACCATAGTTTTAGGCACATCGGCCAGCACACTTAACCCACCGCTCATATCACCATATAAAGTACAGTACCCGATAGCCAGCTCGGTCTTATTGCCGGTTGACAGTACCAGGTGGCCAAATTTATTGGAGAAAGCCATTAAGACATTGCCGCGGATCCGGGCCTGAATGTTTTCTTCGGTTACATCTAGTGGTTGTCCTGAAAAATAGGGCTCCACAGCCTGCAGGTAGGTACCAAACAACTGTGAAATGTCTATTACCTGGAACTCCACCCCCAGGTTTCCTGCCAGAACCCGTGAATCCTCCACACTGCCGGTCGATGAATAGGGTGAGGGCATCGAGATTCCCAAAACATTCTTGTCTCCAATGGCTGCGACCGCCAAGCAGCAGGTCACTGCGGAATCAATGCCGCCAGAAAGCCCAATGATAGCACGTGAGAACATGCATTTTTTTATGTAGTCTCGTATACCTAAGACCAGAGCATCATGAATAGCCGCAATCGTCTCCTGTGGAGTGTAGGTGCCAGGGATACCTGATCGGCGGGTATCAACCATCTGGACACATTCCTCAAAAGCAGGGCAGACAACTACCGCCTCCCCCAGCTTGTCCACAAAAATGCTGCGGCCGTCAAAAATCAGCTCGTCGTTTCCGCCTATCTGATTCACGTAGACAAATGGCAAACCGTGGCGGCGTGCATGATTGCTGATGAGATCAAATCTCAGTTCCTCTTTGCCGGCATGGAAAGGTGAAGCCGATATATTTATAAGCAGAGTAGCCCCTTTAGCAGCCAATATTTCAATAGGATCCAGATTGTAAATCCTGCGTTTAGGCCAGAGCTTCGGATCATTCCAGGCATCCTCACAGATAGAAATACCCAAAACTTCATCTTTGAATGGCACCGTAGTGATTTCTACCGCGGAATCAAAATAGCGGGCTTCATCAAAAACATCATAAATGGGCAGCAAGGTTTTATGTTGGCTGTGAATGATCTCGCCCCCATAGATTAGCACCGCCGAATTGTAGAGTCCTTTGCCGGTATGCCTGTCATTGGGTGTAGGCATACCCACCAGAATACCTGTATTCGCGTACAGCTCAGACATTTTCAGCAAGCCCTGTAGAGTATTCTGGCACTTTTCAATAAACCAGGGCCTTTCCAACAAATCCCGGGGCGGATAGCCAGTGAGAAACAGCTCCGGTACTACCAGCAGATCCGCACCCTCAGCAGCCGATTTCTCCAATACTGCTCTTAGCATGTCTTTATTGCCATCAATATCGCCAACTATCGGGTTTAACTGAGCAATAGTTACTTTCACGCGCTATTCCTCCGGATACATAGTATGCCTATCCATAGAATATCGCATTAATACCTATTTTCCTAGTTTTATGTGACAGTCCGGGCTTTGACCATTGTAGTATTTATTGCTACAGTGTATATATCTTGTTTGAGGGAGCTATCAACATGCAAACCAACAATAAAGAAGAGATACTGAAAGAATACACTCGGCGCCAACGGTTGAATTTTATAGCTAGTTTTGCCGTGATTCCTGTGGCACTAGCAGCCCTATTCGAACTGCCCAAGTTTCGGGATCAACTGCCTTTCCTGACCGATTCCGTAATCAAAATAATTGCCTTTTCAATAGTAATATTTCTTCCCATTGGTTTCTCTACGAAGATGTGGAGATGCCCCGCCTGTAATGCCTTTCTTGGTTTTAAGTTTTCCATTCCCACCTGCCCCAAGTGTTCTGCGGATTTTAGGAAGCAATGATCACTTCACAACCACCCTGTACTCCCTCATCCAGGTATCGAACTGAATCAGAAAAGCCATGTACTGCGGATCTCCCATTAGCTGGCCAAAAAAGGGCTCAGTGAACAACTGGCGACCGGTTTTTATCGTTTCACGCAGCTTGGCAGTATTGATAAAATCGTGCAAAGGAGATGCCGGAGCATCTAGTATACTATTAAGGTGAGATTGCACCGCCTCCCGATAGACCGGGCTGTGGGTCTTAGGATACGGACTTTTACGGCGATATAATACATCGTCGGGCAGCACCCCGGACAATGCCTTGCGCAATATGCCCTTTACCATACCACCATATTCCTTTAACTCCCAGGGAATATTCCACACATACTCAACGAGGCGATGGTCGCTGAACGGCACCCTAACCTCCAGACCCCTAGCCATGCTCATGCGATCTTTGCGATCCAGCAGGGTAGGCATGAAGCGGGTTAGATTGATGTAGAATATTTCCCTGATCCGCGCATTCCACTCATTCTCACCCGGTAAGACTGGCACCTCCGATAAAGCCTGGTGATATCGATCACCGGCATATTGTACAGGTCTTATGATATCCCGTACTTCGGGATTTAGCATCTGAGCCCGCTCATCAACTGCCCTGATCCACGGAAAACTGCTGCCTTGCAGGGATTTATGACTGATAAACCAGGGATAGCCGCCAAATACCTCATCAGCACATTCCCCGGACAAAGCCACAGTAACCTCCTTTTTGACTTCCCGACAAAATAGATGTAGAGACGAATCGATGTCCGCCATACCTGGCAAATCATTAGCGAACAAGGAAGGTATCAGGGCTTCGGCTAATTCATTATTGCAGTGTACAATGCTTCGATGAGCTGTGCCAAGGTATTCGGAAACCCGCCCCACCCACAGGGAGTCAGAATCAGGCTGAAACCGGCTGGCTTCGAAATACTGGTCATTGTCATGGTAGTCCACCGAGAAGGTCCTCAGTGGCTCGAAACCATTCTCTTTGAAGGTCCTGGCCGCCATTGCCGTAATCGCACTGGAATCAAGTCCTCCCGACAAGAAGGTGCTAACCGGCACATCAGACACTAATTGTCTGGATACGGTGTCCTCCAATAGCTCCCGCACTCTCTGGGTCGTGGTTTCCAGATCATCTTCATGTTCTTTGCTTCGCAAATGCCAGTACTGCCAGGTTTTGATTCCTGTCTGGTTATAAATCAGGCAACACCCTGGACGCAGTTCGTAAATACCGGCAAATATCCCGTGCCCTGGTGTGCGCGATGGCCCCATCACAAAGATTTCGGCTAACCCTTCAGCATTGACCTCCGGCTTGATCAAAGGATGGGCTAAAAGAGCCTTTAATTCTGAACCAAACAGAAAGCTTTTACCTCTTTGCGCATAGAACAATGGCTTCACTCCCATGCGGTCGCGGGCCATAAACAGCCTCTTTTTCTGCTCGTCCCAGATAGCAAAGGCAAAGATCCCGTTCAGTTTTTCTACACAAGCCGGTCCCCATGCGAGATAGGAAACCAGCAATGTCTCAGTATCTGAGTTTTTGGTTGCGAAAGAAAAACCTAGCGCCTGTAGTTCACGGCGCAGGTCGAGAGTATTGTATAGTTCACCATTGTATGTAATTGTTACTTGTTGATCTCCACATCTTCTAGTCATGGGCTGAGCGCCACCCACTGGATCGACTACCACCAACCGGCGATGTCCCAAAGCAGCCTCGCAGGAAAGCCAATATCCAGATGCATCCGGGCCACGATGCACCATAGTTTGCGTCATTCTTTGCAGTATATCCTTCTGCAAGGAAAGATCTTGCTCCCAGTCTACCCAGCCTGTGATACCGCACATATCTCCACTCTCCTATATATCTTGTTACAAGAAAACGACGCCGGGAGATGGGTTTCCCCTCGGCGCCGTTGCCTTCAATATTAAGTTATGAGAAGTGGTACTAAATGTGCCTGGAATATTATGCTGTTAGAACCCGTTTTTAAGATCCTTCGGCAGTACTACCGGATAGGTCGGGTTCATCTGATATATGGTGGGAATAACTGGGTTTGGTAGTTGGAAAGTGGTACCGCTGGTGATCCCTTTGTAGTTCGCATCGGCAGTATAAGCCGAGCTCGGCAGGATGCGGCGAGCGTCCTGGAAATGTTCGCCATACCAGTATGTGTAACTGGTCAGAATCCCCAGGGACGTCGGGCGGCCGGAGATGGTCATAACACAGGATGGATAACCATAGATCGTACCAATATAGATGCCTACGTGGCCGATGTGGCGGCCTAGGGTCGGGTCATCTTTCCACCAAGTCAGAATGTCACCGGGTTTGAGATTCTCGGTGCCAACGAGCATCCATTTGCTGGTGCTGCCCGGCTGCAGTTTGGAGTATACACCCTGAACCACTGTCCCCACTGTATCATAGTAGCGGGAAACCCCGGTTATCGGGTAACCAAAGTCTTTATAAACACGGCTGGTGAACTGGGAGCAATCTATGTAACCGGTGGTGGCATAGCTAGTGTGTCCATATTCGGTAAAACCGTATTCCATGTACCAAAGAGCACGGACTGCGATCCTGTGGGCAAGACTACCATTATAGGCAAGTCTCCATCCAGATACAACCTTGTCCTCTATTGGCGCATAGCTGATAGTACCATCCGCGTTCAGAGTTGGCCCACCAGAATCGATTATTCCGTCGCCAGGGATGGTGTCCTGAACTGCAAATGCGGGGTTGATGAGGGTAATGTTTAAACCAACCAGGAACATGATACAGATAACAAGTGCTGCTGCTTTGCGTGCCATTTCTAAATACCCCTTTCGTTTTTAAAGATTTAATATGATAAGTTGCTATAAACCCCTGCGTCGGTTGACCGCCCCCTTATTGCTTTCTAAGTACTTAAATTCGACAATCTTCGACTTCCACCTCCGGGATTAAGGTCCTGATTTTCCTGGGATAATCGACGGGACCAGGGACTAGGAACAAAGGTAAGAAGTGCCGAATAGGCAGGCATTATCGAGCAACAAAAAACCTCCTGCTTCGTTAAACGGAGGCATTAAAAATCATTGGCTAGCCAGGAAAGAGTTCTTAGATCCCTACTTCCGGATACTCCGGCAGAACGATTGGATAAGCCGGTGTTATCTGATACATAGCCGGTATTACCGGCCCACTATCAGTATACGTGCCTTCTGGCTCCTGCGCTGAGTCGGGCAGAACGCGGCGGGCATCGTTGAAGTGTTGGCCGTACCAAAATGCAAAGTTGTCAGTTATTCCAATAGCTGTTCGCCTTCGCCTCACGGTATGTATGACACAGGGGTTGCCATCAATCTCGCCCATGTATATGGCAACGTGACTTATGTAACGAACTCCTGAAGAGTTTATGTTCCAGAATGTAAAGATATCTCCAGGATTCAGATTTTCGACCCCAGCTATCATCCACCTAGTGGTCCTACCGGGCTGAAGCATGGCTTCCGCGCCCATAACTTTGGTGCCTACAGCATTATAGTTCCTGCTGCAAGTTGTTAACGAGTACCCGAAATCTCTGAATACCAGGGATACAAAATTGGAGCAGTCAATAAAGCCGGTTGCCGCATAGCCACCTTTACTTTTACCGTATTTCATGAACCCATATTCCATGTACCATATCGCTCTGCCTACGATTCGGTGAGCAAGACTATTATTATACATGGCGTGAAACGAATTCACTATAGCATCTTCCCTTGTTATCATCTCACAACCCTCTTTCCATGGTTTCGAATACTGTATCACTATATGATTTTGCCTCTTAAGTGGGGACTACCAGTAATTTTGACACAACTAATAGACGTACGTGTACTATGCTCCTATACATCATTCAAATAAACAGTAATGATTATCCTGCCGATGTATTTGGCATTACCTGATAAACATAATGCTAACCCTCAATTGCTACCCGATCTTTTAAAAAAAGAGGGCCCCCGAACCGGCGGGAACCCCCTATCGGGCTTGCTGTTGCACAAGCCCAGTGGATGAATGGAAAAAGTGTGCTATATGCTATCTCCCGCAGGAGAGAAGCACCTGAATTAAATATACATTATGCAGTAAGGTCAACTAGACGATAGCCTTCCTCGCCATGTTCAGCAGCATCCAGACCCATTTCTTCGGCATCTTCGCTGACCCTAAGGCTCGAGAATACATTGATCACTTTCAAAATTACAAATGTCATGACTGCAGCAAAAACAAATGTTGCAAGCACCGCAGCAATCTGAACCAGGACCTGGTGCGGGTTGCCGTATAAAAGACCGTCAGCTCCTAAAGGATTAACCGATTTGGTAGCAAATACCCCGGTCAGGATCGCTCCTAGAGTGCCGCCCACTCCATGAACGCCAAACGCGTCCAAAGAATCGTCGTAGCCCAGCTTTTCCTTAACCTTGGCCACAGCCAAATAACATACCGGACCTACGATCAGACCCATGATGATCGATGCCATCGGAGTCACATAACCGGCTGCCGGGGTAATGCATACCAGACCAGCCACAGCACCGGATACAGCGCCCAGGGTGGTTGGTTTGCCCTGTACGAGGTATTCTGTAATCATCCAGGATATGGCGCCCGCTGCCGCGCAGGTATTGGTAACCACAAATGCAGTCGCCGCCAGACCACTCGCGCCCAGAGCACTGCCGGCGTTGAAGCCAAACCAACCAAACCATAATAGACCTGCTCCGATAACGGTGAAAGGTAGGTTATGCGGCAGGATCGGCTCTTTCCCTAAACCTTTACGGCGACCCAGAACTAAAGCTGCCACAAGTGCCGAAACACCTGAACTTATGTGTACTACAGTACCACCTGCGAAGTCTAGAGCCCCCAGGTTGCGCAGCCATCCGCCAACACCCCATACCCAATGAGCCAGCGGGTCGTAAACAAGAGTCGTCCACAAAATAACAAATAGTATAAATGGTAAAAATCTCATCCGCTCAGCAATTGCACCGATTATTAATCCTGCGGTAATGATGGCAAACATCAACTGGAACATCGAGAATACCATGTGCGGAATGGTCCCAGCGTAATCAGCATTAGGCAACTGCCCCACTCCGTGAAAACCAGCCCAGCTTAGATTGCCTATAAAATGACCGATGTCCGGACCAAACGAAAGTGAATAGCCAAACAGCACCCACTGTACCGAAACAATGCCCATAATGGCGAAGCACTGCATGAGAATACTCATGATGTTTTTCCTGCGCACCATCCCGCCATAAAACATGGCCAAACCTGGGGTCATGAGCAGTACCAGAGCTGTGGAAATCAGGATCCAAGCCGTGTCTCCAGTATCGATCTTAGGGGCGTCAGCCGCCAGAGCAAATGCAGGACTGGCCAAAACCGCCAGTAAAGCGGCAGATATGATCAACCATAATCGTGTAAGCATCTTCATGATAACATCCTCCTTAGACCCGAAAAAACACAAAGCGCCCATGAATTAAGGCCATTCCAGCCTCGCTTCATGAGCGCCTTTGCTCCGGGTCATTTATTCATTTTCGTTTTAATATCAAATTACAGAGCCGCATCGCCACGTTCCCCCGAACTGATCCTAATAATCTCTTCCACATCGTAGACGAATATCTTACCATCACCTATTTTGCCTGTTTGGCAGGTTTTGACAATGGCATCAACAATCCTCTCCAGCCAATGATCCCGACATATTATCTCCACTTTGACTTTTTGAAAAAGTTCTACTTTTATTTCCTGACCCCGAACATATTGGGTTTGATCTCGCTGCAGACCTCGCCCCATAACTTCGTAGATGGTCATTCCTCGAACTTGCATCTCGTTAAGTATCGCTTTTAAATCATCCAGCTTGTTCGGTCTGATGATTGCTTCTACTTTTTTCATACAGGTCACCTCCTTGTTATATTGCTGCACAGCCTCCGGGCCCTTGAAAGCTCTACAACACAAGAAGGCGCTCCAATCCTCTAAAGAGAACGGAGCGCCTTTGCTTCACTCAAGTATTCTGTTTACATCCTAAGTTTACTCCCTCACCATGGGAAATACAATACATTTCGGCTTGTTATATTGTATACTTCTTGGCAGCTATTTCTTGTTTCCCGACTAGAATGAATCCTGAAATGAGATGAGCCTAGGCAGATATTTCATAGCTGTAGGCTTCTTGACCATGACAGGCGGTATCTAGTCCCTCATCCTCTTCATCCTTAGTAACTCTTAGGGGCAAGAACAGCTCGGTAATTTTCATACATATATAAGTACCGATAAATGCGAAGCTGCATGCTGCCGCAATGGCCAGCAGTTGTATAAGAAAAGCATGCACATTACCGTACATTAGGCCGTCTGAACCAGCTGAGTTAATAGTCCTGGAGGCCATAATCCCGAGGCAAACGGATCCAATAACCCCACCGACTCCGTGAATACCGAAAACATCCAGCGAATCGTCATAGCCGAATTTCTGCTTGATCCGGCCGCAGAAGATATAGCATACCGGCCCAGCGATCAAGCCAATGATCAGCGCTGACAAGGGACTTACAAAACCACATGCTGGAGTGATCGCAACCAGAGCCGCTACCGCGCCAGAAACCGCACCTAAAACGGTGGGTTTGCCCTGTTCGATCCATTCTGCCAGTGCCCAGGCAAATGTACCTGCCGCTGCTGCCGTATTAGTGGCAATGAAGGCACTAACCGCAACTCCGTTGGCAGCTAGCGCACTACCAGCATTGAAACCAAACCAACCGAACCACAGCAGACCAGCACCCATAACTGTCAAAGGTAGATTATGTGGCATGATCGGTTCTTTCCCATAGCCACTGCGACGCCCGATGACTAGTGCCGCCGCCAGAGAAGAGAATCCTGAACATATCTCGACCACGTATCCCCCGGCAAAATCCATTACCCCTAACTGCTTAAGCCACCCGCCGGTACCCCAGACCCAGTGTGCGAGGGGCTCATAAACGATTGTTACCCACAATAAGGTGAATAGTACAAAAGCTCCAAAATGCATGCGTTCTGCGAAAGCCCCGGTCAAAAGTGCCGCTGTTATAATGGCAAACATGAGTTGAAACATTACAAATGCTTGATGCGGAATGGTAGCCGCATAATCGGCGTTGGGTACCAATCCTACTCCGCTTAAGCCTGCCCATTTGAGACTGCCAATAACATGCCCAACATCAGGACCA
This sequence comes from Acidobacteriota bacterium, assembly GCA_050259595.1. GTDB lineage: Bacteria > Bacillota > Syntrophomonadia > Syntrophomonadales > DTU052 > JBLNAX01. The sequence goes on from JBLNAX010000020.1 coordinate 9,959, forward strand.
AAAGCGAGGCTATAGCCGCAAAGCACCCATTGGATCGAAACTATTCCCATAACCATAAAACACTGCATTAGTATTGAAAGGACGTTCTTTTTCCTGACCATTCCCCCATAAAACAAAGCCAAACCGGGTGTCATAAGTAAAACTAGCGCAGTCGAAACCAGCACCCAGGTGGTATCCCCGGCATTGATCGCCGAAGTATCGGCAGCCAAAACCGTTCTTGCGGCTGCGGCTAGTATTCCGAAGCTGCCAAGTACACTAATTACGCCTTTTCCCAAAAACTTCACTAAAGCCCCTCCTTGAACCAATATTTTTATGAGTTAAGGACAAACGAAAAGCGCCTATAAACCACGGGTATTGACCAATGATTCATAAGCGCCTTTGCTTAGCCATATTAAATTCTATTAATGTATCAAGATCGATCTACAGGGCAGCGTCGCCCCGCTCACCGGTTCTAATGCGAACGATTTCCTCTACGTTGTAAACAAAGATTTTCCCGTCCCCGATTTTTCCGGTTTGACAAGTCTTGACTATCACATCGACAATTCTTTCCAACCAGTGGTCACGGCAGATCACTTCTACCTTAACCTTTGGAAATAAGTCTACCTTTGTCTCTTTGCCTCGCACATACTGGGTCTGGCCTTGCTGGAGCCCCCGCCCTTTCACTTCATAAATGGTCATGCCTCTGACCTCTAACGCATCAAGTGCAACCTTAAGATCTTCCAGTTTCGTAGGCCGGATAATAGCCTCGACTTTTTTCAACCTTTCACCCCCTCGTCAAAAACTCCACTTCCCAATCATCTCGCTACGATATGTTTATAGACTCAAGATATTTTTAATGATTCTAAGTCCCATTTCCCCACTTTTTTCGGGATGAAACTGGCATCCGTATAGGGATCCCGAACGTATGGCTGCTGAAACCAAACAGCCATTGTATAAGCAGTCGGCCAGTCTATGCTCCGGTTTGTCAGGAACAGCGGTAAACGAATGGACGAAATAATAAGATGTTCCTTCAGGTATTCCATCCAATATCGAACCCGACCAATTTCGGTCAGAAGCCGGTTTAACTAGTCCATTCCAGCCTATATGTGGGATCTTGTGTGGTTTACCATCAGAACCGGTGTTCGGAATCGCTGCAACACGTCCAGGAATCAGACCCAGACCGCGATGTTCGCCAAACTCCTCACTGGCATCCAACATCATCTGCATCCCCAAGCATATACCGAGAAATCCTCTTCCAGTAGTACAGTATTGTTTTATAGCATCAACCAAGCCCCGTTGTTGCAACTCCGCCATTCCATCGGCAAATGCACCAACTCCAGGCAGTACCAAAAAATCGGACTTTACAACTTGCTCAGGGACATCAGTGAAGACCACTTCCGCGCCACATTGCTCAAAAGCCCGGCCTACACTTAACAAATTCCCCATACCATAATCGATTACTGTAACAACTGGTATCATATTTGTCTCACCGGCAGCCCCGCTGCCAAAGCCCCCTCACGGATTTCTATCATGTTCAGGCGATTGTAGTGCAGGACATCAGCCATGGCCACTGCATCTGCATGCCCATTTTTGACGACTCCAACCATGTCTTCAATAGTACCCATACCGCCGCTGGCTATCACAGGAATCGGCACTAGCTCGGAAACCGCCTTAACTAAATCAACGTCATATCCTTTGCGGGTACCCTCTTGATCTACCGAAGTTAGCAGAATCTCACCAGCCCCTAATTCTACGCCTTTTTGGGCCCATTCGATGACATTCATTCGGGTATGCTCGCGCCCGTTGTCGGTAAGAACCTCCCATCCGCCGCCTTCCATACACTTGGCTTCAATAGAGAGCACCATACACTGGGAACCGAAACGTCGTGAAACTTCGGTAATCAATTGCGGATTCTTGACCGCTGCCGTGTTAATCGCCACCTTATCGGCACCACAGCGAAGCAGTTCCTTGACATCATCCACACTGCGAACACCGCCGCCTACAGTTAGCGGTATAAAAACATTACTCGCTGTATGTCTTACGATCTCCCGTAAATTATCACGTCCATAGAGACTAGCCACAATATCCATGTAAATAAGTTCATCCGCCCCATCCGCATAATAACGGCTGGCAAACTGTTGGGGATCTCCTAGAACCCGCAGTCCTTCCAGGTGAATTCCTTTGATCAAATTCGGCCCCTTTACGTCAAGCCGGGCAATGAGCCGAACATTGCTTGCCATTAATAAGTCCCCTTTAAACCTCAGATAAAAATCTATTATTCATCAAAGACAGTCTTGCGAAGCTTCCAGTCCCCGTTTTCCCGTTTCCATAAATGTGGGGAACGGAAATGATCAGTTAGTCTTCTGAAATATTCTCCATCCATCATCGGTTGTTCGAACATCTTTGATGCTTCCGGGAATTCCCGTGGATCAATACTCAGGTAGCGCCATATCTCATCGGCAAACCGGTCTGGAAACTCACCATCAAAACGCTGCACTAATGCCACGCCTTCTTCGCGGGTAATATCCCCTGAACGGACTTCCTGGGCTGCATCATAGGTAGCACGACCGATGCCAAATTTGATATGGGTCGTATAGTAATGGAAATCGTCGATACGGTCATCAATGCTATTATACTTGCTGTAAGTGCCTGGAGTCCTTTCCGGAGAGCACTGGAACCCCCCATTTTCTACCGCGTAATAATAGCAGCTTTGCGGATGCCACTTTAGATAAAACCCTAGATAATGGACCTCAACTTTGGTTTTCTCCGCTTGTCCAGGATCAGCAGGCAGATATGGAACTAGATCGTTGTCATCCACCCCGAAGTGATCCTTCAAATCAGCAATTGAAGTCCCGCCAAGGTATATCTGGCTCTTATCACTGGCAGTAAAATAGGACCAGTCGCGTTTAGAAGAATTGGTATCCTGTATTGGATTACCGTATTCAGCTTCGTTTTCTCCGAAGAAAACTAGTGGTACATCAAACAAAATGGCCATTTTAGGAGCTAGGTTCTTCTGCCCTAAAATGAACGGTTGGAAAGGGTGTAAAATATTCTCCACTGCCAGCCTTGTCAAAAGCCGGTGGATTCTGCCATTCGGGGTCATTAAGTAATTGTCAAAACCGGCATGAATCCATGCCTGCATGTTATGCCAACCCCAATTGGTATAGATATGGGGAGCCCACGTGACTGTAAGTGGATGCATTCCATAATTATATTTCAATTGATGAGCAGCGTAGAAGCTGTCCTTCCCGCCTGACCCTGGAACAATACAATCATAGCGTCCATCATTTCTGCGGAAACGATCACAGAGATCGCGTAATTGGCGGTCTCTCTCTTCCCAATTTATCGTACGTTTCTTTTCCTCAGCTAACCTGCATGCATCACAGATTGAATCATCATTAAAATTTATAGTTGCTTTCTTTGTTTCTGAAGTGTGTTGAAACTCCACCGCTGAATTGGGTCGTTGATTGGAAATAACACATTTCTTGCAAAACTTTACTTCCATCGGCAGACCGAATTTTGCTTGGGTAGGATCATTGATTTCAAACTGACTATAATCGATTTCCCCTGGATATTTGTACTTATTCACGCCAAATCCTCCTCATACCAGGTTGGAACCTGTTGGGCCTGGATACGGCTTATTATACTCCCACATACATTGACCCATAAGGTCGTGTCCCCTTAGGAGCAATTTTAATAAATCCTGGTTGCATAAGCCGTTCATAATTTAAATCGAAATACTTTGCAAACTTCTGAACATAGCGGCTGATTATTTCCGCATCGCGGGATGTTAGTTCACACACCTCAGTGCCCACGCCCGATGCCTCATCCAAGGCGCTGCCTCTAATATAAATGGCTCCGCCATGCATACCAACTCCGATCTGCCGACCGACCGGCGGACCTTCATTGGCCAGTCCCAGTACTATTACAGTACCGCCTGCCATGTACTCACCTAGAAAGTCACCCGCTGTACCGCCGATAACCATCACCGGCGCTTTGTCTTTGGTGCCTTTTAAATGAATACCACAGCGGGACCCCACATCGCCGAGTATGTATATTTCGCCTCCACTTGCTCCATAGCCCAGGATATCTCCAGCCCGACCGGTAACAACGACTGTTCCCGAATTCATAGTATTACAGATGCAATCCTGAACATTGCCTTTTACAACTATTTTAGGTCCATTAATATATGCCGCCAGATCATTGCCGCCAGTCCCTTCGATCTCTATCGACAGCGGTCCGCTTAATCCACATGCAATATAACGATGCCCGTTAACATTGTTCAAATGAAAGCTTTGTTCTCCAATCTCCACCAAACCTCTGATCTTGGAGTTAAGCGTGCGGTAATCAAGGCCTTGTGCATCTATTACTTGCATGACATTACCTCCCCTGTCCGGATTCAATGAGATCGATAAAATCGATACCTGTAAAATCAGGGTCGAGAAGGCGTGCTTCACGTCCACCGACATCGATTCGTTTTCTGATCAATTCGGTAATAATGCCCATTTTTTCTGCATTATTGACCGCTACAAACCCTACCGGCACTCCATCTTGGAGAACCACCTTACGATAACGTGGACTCTCTGGATCACCCCAGTTGATCTTTATACCATCCGACTTGGAGTCTCCGGCTGACATTATCGGGAGTCCTAACAAGCTGGTGGAGTTCAGTGCCACTGAACCACGATAGTAAGACTCACCGCCGGCCATGTTGATGCCGGCAGTCCGACCCTGTTCATATGCCACTGGTAATAACGGCAAAACTTTTCTTTGACCTGATGATTCATCAAGAGCCTCGACCACATCACCCGCTGCATAAATGCACTCAATACTGGTTTGCAGATGTTCATCAACCAGGATACCCTTATCGGTTTTCACTGATGTTTCTTTAATAATGGCCAGATTGGCTGCAGTTCCGGCAGCAACAATGACTAGGTCGCAGGGCAAAGAGTCGCCATTTTCAACTAACACGCTGTTGGCCAGCGGTATACCGTTTACCGAAGCCACTTTATAACCAAGCTTGAACTTTATGCCTTTCCGTTCTAAATGGTGCTGCACCAAAAAACTGGCTTCCTCGTCAAGAGTAGCTGGCAGGACACCGGGAACAGCATCTACCACAGTAATATCAGCCCCTGTAAAATGCAAAGCCTCCGCAGCTTTTAGTCCAACCAATCCAGCACCAATAATCACTACTCTGGTACCAGCCTGCACGAAATCGCGGACTTTTTTCTCGTCATCCAGGGTGTAAAAGCCAACGACATTCTCTCGGCCTTGAGCAAAAACATCAAACAATAGCGGCTTGCCTCCCGTAGCAATCAGGAGCCGATTCCATTCCAGTTCTTGGCCATCGGCTAAGATAGCTATCCGGCGTGTAGTATCTATTGTCTCGACCTTATTGATCAGAACCTCAACATTGTTAGCCTTATAAAAGTTCGGGGGACGATAATAGAGCTGATCAGCTCCAATTTTCCCAGCCAAATAATATGAGATCAGGGGACGTGAGTAGTATGGGTTCGATTCGTTGGTCACCACCGTGATCTGCCCCTCAGGATCAATGCTTCTGATTCCTTCGATAGCCCCCACGGAAGCGATAGAACCACCTATTATTAAATGACGCATACTCTTATCCCCCCTAAACTTTCACTTTGAGCGGTATTTCTTCAAGAGCCAAAGCCTCATTGGGACATATGCCAGCACAGGCCGGAACTCCCCGTGCAATGCAGAGATCACATTTAAATACCTTGCCTTCGCCGCTGGCCGGTCCCACAACCGCTCCGAACGGGCAAGCCAAAACACAGCTCCAACAGCCCACACATTTATTCTGATCCACAGTTACGATTCCAGTATTCTCGTTCTTACTGATAGCTCCGGAAATGCAAACTTTGATACATTCTGGATCGTCGCAATGACGGCAGCGAGTGGTACGAATGTCGGTGCCCTCAGCATTGGTATCCACGGTCATACGTGGAACCGGTCTTTTACCAGTCTTCATAGCTTTGATTATGCTATTCGGATAAGACGAATGGGCCACCTGGCAGGCCAGCCGGCACAAGCCACAACCCATGCAGTGTTCAGGAATCGACCGAACTCTGTAGTTGCTCATTCTCCCACCGCCTTAACCCCAAGTATTTGCAGTTCGCGATCGGACAGACCTATTCCACGCAGCATCAAACGGTTGCCGCGTAAGCTCTCAACAGCATTCATGCCCATACCGCCCAGTATCTCTTGTAATTCATGCTTCCAGGCTTTGATAAGATTCTCGGCTCTCCGGGCGCCGATTTCAGGATTCAGCCTGCGGGTCAGACGCGGGTTCTGACAGGCGATACCCCAGTTGCAGCGGCCTGTGTAGCAGTTCTGGCACATATGGCAGCCCAATGCCACCAGAGCTGAAGTGCCAATATAAACAGCATCTGCTCCTAACGCAATAGCCTTAGCGACATCGGTACTATTGCGAATACCCCCTGAACAAACGATCGATACCTCATGTCTGATTCCCTCATCCCGTAGCCGGTTGTCGACTGCGGCCAGGGCAAACTCGATCGGGATCCCCACTTCATTGCGCACCCGCAAGGGGGTAGCCCCAGTTCCGCCGCGATAGCCGTCGATGACCAGAATATCCGCTCCAGCCCGAGCTATACCGGAAGCAATGGCAGCCACGTTGTGTACTGCCGCTATCTTGACGCTGACCGGCTTGGTATAGCCGGTTGCCTCTTTTAAAGAGTATACAAGCTGACTTAAGTCTTCAATCGAATAAATATCGTGGTGTGGTGCCGGTGAAATGGCATCACTGCCCACTGGTATATTACGTGCCTTAGCCACGACCTCGGTGACCTTCTCACCGGGAAGATGACCACCGATACCCGGCTTAGCCCCCTGCCCGATTTTGATCTCAATGGCCGCTGCATCCTCAAGGTATTCTGGTGTAACACCGAAACGACCTGAGGCTACTTGAACGATAGCGCGTTCCTTATATATCCTAACATCCGGATGCAGGCCGCCTTCACCAGTATTCCAGTAGGTGTTTTGGGCAATGGCTGCCTTACCCAGCGATTTATGCACATTTAAGCTGACCGATCCAAAGGACATAGCCGCAAACATAATCGGCACTTCGAGCTCCAGCTGAGGAAACTGTTCCTTCTTATAATCACCCTTGTTCTTCAAAGAAGGCTTCCGTCCCAGGAATGTCTTGACCTCCATCGGTTCCCGTAAAGGATCGATCGACGGATTTGTAACCTGACTGGCATTCAACAACAAGTGGTCCCAGTAAACCCGGGGATCGCGGTTGTTGCCCATCCCAGCCAGCAAAATACCTCCGGTATCGGCTTGCAAGTATATTTCATGTAAAGCATTATCGGTCCACAATGCGTGAGCCCGCGGCTTGGACCGGAAAGGAATTATACGCAGAGCATTAGTGGGACACATGTTGACACAACGAATACAGCCCACACATCCTTGTTCGTCAGAATATATGGTGCCATCCGTGGGATCTATCAAATGACATTCATTTGCACACTGGTTAACACAAACTTCACATTCAACACAACGGGCGGGATCTCTGATAATTTCAAACATTGGATTAGCAAGGCTAGACAGCACAACAATCACCCCTTCCCCGGTGCTGGAGGATCGACTTGGGTGGCTCCGAATCATACAGCCAGCCCCAAACCGGTTCGCCGCCTCTGGGCGACCATACCCTGTCTAACTTGTCAAAAACAGTTCTGATGGCGGATTCCTCACTGGCTACTGCCAGAAAATCACCGCTCTCAGCTGCTACCATGGGTCGTAGTTTCAAACGATCATTCAAAGCCATAAATCCATCAGCACAAGCTAGAACAATCGAAAATGGGCCATTTAATAGTAAAGATCCATAATTTGACCGCAGGTTCCGCAAACGCTTGGCCTCATCAGCGGGCAATTCATCTATCTCATTCCACAGCGGAGGTGCAACCACTTCAGCCGCTTCCTCAATGGTAAGGCCCTGCTTGCGGCACAGCCAGTCAAATGCATATGTGATTACTTCGGTATCAGTCTGCAGGCTGCATATGTAGCCGAACATCTCCAGATACCGGCGATTGGCGTCATAACTCGATATTTCTCCATTGTGAACTACTGTCAGATCCAGCAGCCCAAAAGGATGGGCACCACCCCACCAGCCCGGAGTATTAGTCGGAAAACGGCCATGGGCAGTCCAGGTGTGACCCTTGTAATCTTCCAGCCGGTAATACTCGGCAATGTCTTCGGGAAAGCCTACACCTTTGAAAACGCCCATATTCTTCCCCCATGACACAATAAAAGCGCCGTTAGGCACGGCGTTCACTTGCGTGATCAACCGTGCCGTAAACTCTTCCAAGTCGGCGACTTCTTCATTAGTCCAGTCATTAGGTGCTACAAAGTATCTCCACACCGTTGGAGGGTTGTGTACTTTTGCTTTATTGCGAACCGGCATAGGTTCAGAGTGTAAAACCTCGAAATTACTGCGTAAACGTTGTTCAAATTCCCGACGTTCCGGGGTCCCATCCAGCAGCACATGCAAAGCATAGGCATCCTTGTATTCCGGATAAATACCATAAGCTCCAAATCCACCACCCAATCCGTTGGAACGGTCGCGCATTGTTGCTATACAGTCCCATATCTTAGTGCCGCTGAACAGTTCTCCTTTCCGGTTTACTATGCCGGCTATGGCACACCCGGAAGGTATCCTTACGGTTCCTTCCTTCATCATCCACTTCACCCTCTTCGGTGTATTTATACCTATTAAATTATAGTCAAATAGCGATCAATCTCCCAGTTATGGACCGCACAGCGGTATTCATCCCATTCCTGTTTTTTAGCTTCGACCAGTTTGGAGTAAATGTGCTCACCAAGAGCAGCCTTGATAACTTCGTCTTTAGACAGCTCTTCCATCGCTTCAGCAATACTGCCCGGCAGGCTATCGATACCGAGGCGAATACGTTCATCCTCACTCATGTGATAGATGTTGCTGCCAATTTCATCCGGCGGTAGAATCTTATTCTTGATTCCATCCAGACCAGCGGCTAGCATTACTGCTACTGCCAGGTACGGGTTGCAGGACGGGTCCGGGTTTCTTACTTCAATTCTGGTACCGGCGCCACGCTTGGCGGGAACCCTGATCAGACAACTGCGGTTGGCCTGTGACCATGCTACATAAACCGGAGCTTCGTAGCCGGGAACTAGGCGCTTGTATGAGTTGATGGTCGGGTTCGTGATCGCTGCAATAGCCCGCGCATGCTTCATTATACCACCAATATAGTATCTAGCGGTCAGACTCAGACCGTCGGGATCATTAGCGTCAAAGAAAGCGTTCTTTCCATCTAATGTGGATAAAGACTGGTGACAATGCATACCAGAACCATTGATACCTTCCAATGGTTTCGGCATAAATGTGGCGTGCAGCCCATGTCTCTGAGCTATTGAACGCACAACTAACTTAAAGGTCATGATCTTATCGGCAATACTCATTGCATCATCGTATTTGAAATCGATTTCGTGCTGGCCAGGAGCTACTTCATGGTGTGATGCCTCGATCTCATAGCCCATCTCTTCTAGGGTAAGCACCATATCACGGCGAGCGTTTTCTGCCATGTCTACCGGTCCCAGGTCAAAATAACCAGCATTGTCGTGGGTAATAGTGGTAGCCTTGCCGGCTTCGTCCTGAACAAACAGGAAGAACTCAGCTTCCGGGCCAACATTCATCACAAATCCCATATCCGCTGCTTCTTTGACCATTCTCTTAAGATTAAGACGCGGACAGCCGTCAAAAGGTTTTTCATCTTTGTCGTGAATGTCGCAAATCAGTCGAGCAACATCCATATTAGGTGATCTCCAGGGGAAAATCTGGAACGAATCCAGGTCCGGTTTGAGATACATGTCGGATTCTTCGATTCGCACAAAACCGTCGATGGAAGAACCATCAAACATCAATTCTCCGTCCAATGCCTTTTCCAATTGGCTCATCGGAATAGCAACATTTTTCAACTGCCCCAGCATGTCAGTGAATTGGAGTCGAATAAACTTAACCCCGAATTCCTTAGCCTTTTCCATTACTTCCTGTTTGGTCATACCCATGATTCCACACTCCTCTAAATAATGTTTTTCAGCGCAATTATGGCCTCGGCTACTGCCTTCAATGGTATACCCTTTTCCATACTCACCTTCTGCATCAAGCGGTGCGCCTCTTCCTCAGTCAAACCGCGTTCCTTCATAATCAGGCCTTTGGCCATTTCCACGGCTTTGCGGGTAGCCAGCTGGTCACGCAGCCTTTCTACCTCTTTCATAAGCCCGAGGCGCTTTTTATTGAAGAGCAAAGTTGAGTCAATGGCGGGTACTAATGAATAGGGCGATACAGGTTTTAAAACATAAGGGAATTCCTTGGTTTCCGGATCTCCCTCACTGGCTAATAGGAGCACCGGTGCTATTCCATCCTCCTCTAGAACCATAGCCGCTTGACGGGCTCGACCTCCTTCGAGGTCTATGTCAAGGATGACCAGGTCCACGGCCAGGGTCCTGGCTCGGCGCAGGATCTCTCCTGCGTTGGTGGCCTCAGCCGCTATATGAATGCCCTGCTGCACCAGTATGTCTTTCACTGTAGACTTGACCCGCGGGTTAGTTACTACTAACATGACTTTCACGAGCATTCACCTCTTCCCAAATAAAAAAGCGTCTTCGCACGCGAAAACATTTCACGCGGAGGACGCCTTTGTCCTATAACGCCTATTCAAACTATGAATAAACAAGCCTATTAAATTCTATCAACAGATTATCAACTTGTCATCAATAAATCGGCTCCGCGTCTTCCGCATTATGGAACGCCGTTTCGCATTGTCTAAATAGATTTTAGTATCTAGCGCAGTTTATGTCAATGGATTGCCGTTCCACATTACGGAAGATTGTTTCTTTATGAACTTGCTTGCCTCGCAAAGTGTCGAAGTCAGGAAAAGTTGTTTGCTAAAAATAACAAAGGCGCCCATTAGGGGGCGCCTTCTTCAAAACTGCTACTACCATGATCGGCCAGGTGTTTTAACCATCTAAACCGATCATTTTCCCCCCCGAGATCGCACCCCGGGGGTGTCCTTATTTACAGGTCTCACTCAAGCCTGGTGTTTTCTAACCGGTACGGCAGCCTTTTTAGGCATTATCTTGCGATAGACTTCTTTGGGGGATTTCTTTTTGTTATCCACAGTGAGAAGTCGATCTATACTGATAGCAAAGAGTTTTTCATTTTCTTCTAAGTACGGCAGGATGAGATCCCAGTCCGCATCGCTGATTTCATTGAATTCACCGCCGTTAAGCTGTTCTTCAACCAGCTTTTTCTGCGGATCACGGACATAAATCGCGCCGCCGGATGCAAGTGAGAAAATGTTGGATCCCGGATAGGGTGAGTCATATTCCCGGATAGAGCCGTCCTCATCATCAAAGCCGATGCCGTTTAAGACGACAAACCCGCCGCCGTTAAGCGGATCGCCGGCCATGAAGGATTCCGCCAGATAGTCCAGTGCCGTACCGTTAATAACCACGCGCGGTCTGCCTAC
>JBLNAX010000021.1:0-17986 GCA_050259595.1 Acidobacteriota bacterium
ACAAAACATTTGGATTGGCTGGGAAACCGGTCCTTTTTGTGTGGTTTGATTTTATTTTGTTATGGTATGATTTGGGTATCAGATTAACATTTTGTCAAAATCAGGAGGGATAGATATAATGCGGTTTACCAAACCATATGTTCTAATCATGGCATTATTATTGATTGGTCTAATTATTACCGGGTGTACAAACCCATTCGCCGGAAAAGACAAGGCTGCATCCACCGGGAATCAAACCGGAAAGTCCAGCCAAACTCAAACGGTAAAACATGATAAAACTCAGGAATATAGGATCGAAGGCATCGATCTCGATATCGGGTCCAGTTATAATGATGTAATTGATAATATGGGAGAGCCCAAGGAAAAGAGCAATTATGAAGGTGGACTGTATTTGGCATATGGGGATATCACTTTTTTTACTGAGGGTGTAGACAACAATGCCAAGGTAAGCTCGATAGCTATATTTGGGAATAGAAAGATAGGCATAGTAAAAGTTGGTATGGCTCAAACAGAAGTCAAGAATATCATGGGAAAGCCATTTTCTGAGGGAGAGGACGAAGAATCGGGATGGGTAACTACATATACGGTGGGAAATCGTTCTATGTCATTCTTTTCTGAGACAAAGGATTCCAAAGTTACATCAATATTTATTAAAAACGAGAATTAAGAAGGACAAATAAGTTAGAAGGAGGCTCCAATATGCGTGAGCTGCCAGATCCTAGGTCAGAGGGCATGGCCATGGTTAAAAGTGCTCTAAGATATCTACAGGTGGAAGTCAATGAGAAGACCACTGTTCAGGAGCTTGATGAAATATATCAGAACGTTATCGCCTATGTGATGGACTTAGTACTGGTCAAAATAGCTAACCTGGATGAAAGGATACATTATTGATATATTAGTGTTGAAATTGCCTACCTTGATAAAACTCTGGGATAATATAATAAAAAAGAGCCGCATTAAGCGGCTCTTTACGGTATTATGTAGATACTAAAACCTTACTAACTCAATCAAGTGAGAACCAAACATCCTGACCAGACCCATATAGGAAAACAGCTCTAGCTTTCCTGGTGGAATCTATGGTGAAAACTACTGTATAGCTGTTTTCAAAACGATAAGGTGCTTTTACGACTTCATCGGGACCATAAGCAACCACCCAGTCATATTGATCGGCATAAGACTCAAGATTGGATGATCCGACTACTTTGATTAAGAATGTGGCTGACACATATGTGAGATCCTCGCTAGGCCCCGGACTTCTGCTTATTCGATTGAGACATATTTCGAGTTTTATTTGTCGACCATCCTGATCAGTTCCTTCTACTTCAAATGTTTCATTAATCTTACCTGGGTAACTAAAAGATGAAATGTTTTTGAATGGTGGCAAGGGCTTATTAGTTGCAATAGACGAAACTGGACCTTCTTTGCCATTCCTAATTGGGATAACTTTATAATCATATGTTTCTTGCCAAATCAATCCTGTTGCATCATATTCAGTTTTAGCCGTGTTCCCAATTTTGAGGAAGGGCCCCATTCTCGTAGCGACCCGTTCATAAACATCATAAGATTCAGCTCCAGGCACTGCATCCCACTGTACACGGATTTTAGCATCAGAAAGCGGTATAGCCTGAATATTTTGCGGTGCAGTAAGCGCAGCTCCGATGTTGGTTACTGATGAGGCTGCCGGATTAACTGACGATTTATTATCCAGCAATAATTTGGCCTGATTGATAGGCACTGCAAAGTTGAGGTTTTGTCCTTCGAGAATCGCACCAACAGTAATGCCAACTGCTTCACCATAAATATTCACCAGGACACCACCACTGGAACCAGGTGATATCGGTGTTGTGATCTGTATCAGTGATTGGCCCTCGATCTCACGTTTGGCTTGGCTAACTATGCCATCAGATATAGAATTTTCGAGTCCTTCGGGGTTGCCGATTGCAATTACCTGTTGCCCGTTTTTAAGAATGTCAGAGTTTCCTATGGGTACCGTAGGCAGTTGGCTTGCATCCTTTAGTTTTAAGAGTGCAATATCTTTCTTTTCATCGAACTGATAAGCTTTCTGCAGATAGAATTTTTGCTTGCTGTTGGTGGTAACGGTAATAGCCGTAGCATTCTTCACCACATGATAGTTGGTCAGTACGTCGCCAGTAGAACTAACAATAAAACCGCTACCCTGTGCTATGCCATCAGGGAATAATACCTCGATATAGACTATTGCCGGACTTACTTTTTGAAAAACCTGCTGTGTGTCCATCGGTACAGGAACAGCCGGAGCAGCAGGGGCTTTTACAACAGGCTTTACTGGTGACGGTGTCTTTTTGGGAGGAATAAGCTTAGGTTTTATAGCAGTTACAGGTGCTTTTTTCTTGGGAGTTGTTTTCTTTTTTTTCGAAATAGTCTTGCCGTCTGCTACGAGTATGGATGATAGAATAAACGTTATGATAAGTGTTAAGCTTATAGTCTTGATCATATAGTCTTTCATCTTAATACCCTCCAATACTTAATTTGTTGTTATGCAGGTTTACTCAAACTGTTTAGCCATAGCGGTTTCAGACTCCTTACTCTTCTTATCTTTTTTTACAGCAACGATTTTAAATTCATAAGCCTGTTGGCAGCTAAGCCCTGTAGTATCAAACTCTGACTTCGAGGTGGTCCCTATTAGAGTGAAAGATGAATTTAAAGTAACATTTCTAGTGTAAACCTCATAACTATCAACACCCAGGACAGGATCCCACTGAATATGAATCCTTGCCATGTTTACCGGTATCGCTTCAACGTTTCTAGGTGCCGGGGGGATACCAGTAGCGTCAACCTTCAGCAAAGGGTCCCGAGCTGGGGTGCTTTTGAGCAGCGCAGTGACAAAATTTATGGGAATAGCAAAGTTTAGATTTTGACCGTCAACCATAGTGAAAATTGCTATACCAATTGCTTCTCCAAACGAATTGAATAATGGCCCACCTGCTGAACCGGGTGATAAGGGAGTAGTATTTTGGATCAAACGCTGGCCATCTATTTCCCGGTTCGTTTGGCTGACAATGCCACTTGTTATTGACAACTCATAGCCATCTTGCTTATCGGTAGTCAATATATTGCCAATCAACAATACTTTTTGTCCGTTAAATACTAGATTAGAGTTGCCAAATTCAACAAAGGGCATATTCTTGGCGCTTTTCAACCTAAAGATCGCAATATCGTTTTTCTTGTCTACACTGATTGGTTTGTTAACAAAGAATGATTTTTTATCCAAAGTGGTAACACAAATAGTGTTAGCCCCTTCAACAAGACTTAGGCTTGTAATAACATCACCAGAAGCATTAGCTATAAATCCTGAACCAAACAGGTCTGAGTCATTTCTTTTGGCTTTAATAAGTACTACTGCTGGACTGTATCTTTCATATATGTCCTGAGAAGACATCTGTTTCTTATCTGTTCTAGTCTGTTCTTCATTGGACTTCACAAAACTTGTTTTAGTATTAACAGTTACGCCGGAACGCTTATTCGACAAATCGAACCAGACTTCGTCCGAGGTGCCGTAATTAAGAACCAACATATTGGTAAGGCCCTGCTTTAATTGTACGGCGACCGAATTTTTTGGCATTTTCGGATTAATAATGATGGGATTTGGGTTAACAATTACATTGCGATCGACAGCGACCGACCAGTCCAAGTTGCTAGCTTCTGTTGTCTTATTGATAGGGTAAATATTTTTAATCTGAAAATACGCAATACAGAAGTAATCACTGCTTTTAAACATACTTTGAGGATCTGAAGCAGCAACAGTATGCTTCGCATTTTCGGTTGCATCGACTTCTGTTAAGGTAATTTCATATATGGTGTAGTCGCCATTTCCATCTTTCTCACATACAATGAAAGATTCACCGGTTATTTCAGGATCATTATACGATGTCTTTGTCCGGTGATCTTTTAAGGTGGTAGTTGTAATAACTTTGGAGTCAGCACTTTCAAGAGAATTTTTTACAGTGTTGACCTTAAGATTATAAGTCTGATCACTTTTCAAGCTGTGACACAGCAGTGCGTTCTTGACTGTGGAACCAACTATTTGGTAGGGCTCTTTAGAGTTATTAGATTGAAAATAGACATTATATGAATCTGCACCGATGACCGAATCCCAATAAACAAATATCTTGTCTTCAGAGACAGCTATCGTTTTAACATTCTGAGGGGCTGAAATATTGACTCTGGAAGTGGATGCAAACGCGTTTGAAGTGGACTTGATAAGTTTGTTATACATCTTGTTAAGAACATTGATGGGAATCGCGAAGTTCAAGTTTTGCCTACCTTCGACCACACCAGATGTAACGCCGATTGCTTCGTTATACATATTAAGCAAGACCCCGCCGCTGGATCCGGCGGAAATCGGAGCTGTTATTTGAATGAGTGTTTGATCTTCTATTACGCGCTGGGTCTGACTGATTATCCCTTCAGATATAGAGTTTTCTAAACCTTTGGGGTTACCAATGGCTGCCACTTTTTCCCCGGTCGTTATACAATTTGAGTCACCAAGCTTTATGTACGGAAGATTACTTACATTGTTCAGTTTGAATATTGCCAGATCATAAACCCAGTCACGGACTACAGGTTTGGTCAGCAAAAACTGCTGGTTGCTGGGAAGGGTAATAGTTGTGTAAACCGCGTTTTTGACAACATGTTCACAGGTAGCGATGTAGCCATCGGAGGAGATGATGAAACCACTGCCAGTAACCCTTCCGGTTTTTGTCGTCACATCGATATAAACGACAGCAGGACTGCTCTGCTTATATATTTCTTTTGAATCTAATAGCTTCCTTTCTGTAGAAACTATTCGTTTCGTTGTGAGTTTACTCTTGTGCTGGGCTGGGGGTTTCTTAGTTGGAACTGTCTTTTGTATGGTGGTTTTTGGCACCTTTTTGGGCTTAACCGGAGGCTTAGCCGCAAAAGTGGAAGAGCAACTGAATATAAAGAATACCAGCACTAAAATAGATACAATTCTGACATTTTTAGATTGCACAATATCCCTCCGAACTTTGGCAAAAAATATCTTTCCTATTATAGCATAAACATACAATAATTATGGGTTTGCACGGGGGTATACATCATATCTAAAGAAAAATTTATAGTGATATTAATAAAATATTGCGCGAAAATAAAGAATAGATATATTTCGCGATATTCGAGGGTTTTTTGTGTTCATTGTAGAAAGACTAACAGACCTATTAAGCCTTGAAGGGGTATTGGTTTAATCGATAAAAAGAGCTAATGGGTTGATAAATCAAGCTAGATTATGAAGTGAGGAGAGAAAAACATGCCGGATATTGCCAAATGGGAATATAAACAGAAATTGATAACCGCAGAAGAGGCAGCTAAGCTCGTTAATTCAGGGGACATGATCCACTACGGTGAATTTGCTCTGTTTCCCCAAGCCATCGATGAAGCTCTCGCCGAAAGGGTGCCAGAACTGCGTGATGTAAGAATAAGAAGTACATTTTTTACTAAAATGCCGAAGGTGGTTGAAGCTGATCCTACTCGAGAACATATGGTCATGGAAGACTACCATTTTGGGGGCATCTCCCGCAGTCTGCAGCCTAAGGGGATGGTCAATTACATACCTATGTTGTACCACCAAATGCCCCGTATTATTCGCAAATTCATCGATATCGATATTGCGTTTGTAACAGCTAGTCCGATGGACCCACGCGGATTCTTTAATATTGGCATGGCCAACTCAATAACCTCAGCCGCTCTTACAAAAGCTAAGAAAATAGTTATCGAGGTGAACGAAAATGTCCCGATCTGCCTGGGCGGGAATCAGGAATCTGTGCATATTTCGCGGGTTGCCCATGTTATTGAAGGCCACAACTACCCGCTGCTTGAAGTAAAACCTCTAGTGCCTAAAGAAGTTGATTATCAAATTGCCGAGCATGTTATGAAAGAGATCGAAGATGGCTGCTGCCTGCAGTTAGGCATTGGCGGACTGCCAAATGTCGTAGGCTCGATGATAGCAGACAGCGACCTGAAGGACCTGGGGCTGCACACTGAGATGTTGGTTGACTCGGCCATAGACCTGTACCAAAAAGGCCGGATCACAGGCGCTAAGAAACAATTAGATGCATATAAGATAACTTATACATTTGCCATGGGGAGTAAGGGCCTTTATGAATTCCTAAATAATAATGCAGTTTGCGCATCATATCCGGTGAATTATACCAATGATCCACGGATCATAGCGATGAACGACAAGGTTATGGCTATCAATAATGCACTAGAAGTCGACCTTTTCAGCCAGGTCTGTTCCGAATCAGTCGGAACCCGCCAGATATCGGGTACCGGCGGCCAGTTTGACTTTATTCACGGGGCATTCAACTCTCACAAAGGCAAAGGTCTTATATGCCTGAGTTCGACCCATACCGCCAAAGATGGCACTGTAAAATCGCGCATCGTACCAACACTTTCTCCTGGGTCAATCGTTACATTACCCAGAACGGTGGTTTATTATGTTATAACGGAATACGGAACTGCCATGCTTAAGGGGAAATCGACCTGGGAGAGGGCCGAGTCCTTGATAAACATTGCGCATCCGGATTTCAGGGATGAGCTGATTAAACAGGCTGAGGAAATGAATATCTGGCTGCGGACCAACCGGATTGAACCTTAAATACCATTCTAGTTTATCATGTCGGATATACCTGTATATCTCGACGGTAATCGTCGAAAAATTAATACGAACTTAATATGTTACAATATTCACAAGAAAGATATAGAGGGGTGATCGCCATGCCAGATATAGCAAAATGGGAGTATCAGCAGAAACTTATCACAGCCGACGATGCAGCAAAGTTAGTAAAATCAGGTGATCATGTCCAGTACGGCGAGTTTGCCTTGTTTCCACAGGCGCTTGACGAGGCACTGGCCAAAAGGATCCATAAACTGCACAACATCAACATCAGAAGCATCTTTTTCACTAGGGTTCCCGAAGTCGTAAAAGCCGATCCCAAACGCGAACACGTGGTTTTGGAGGATTATCATTTTAGCGGAGTTTCGCGAGCTTTGCATCAAAAGGATCTGTGCAACTACATCCCAGTACTGTATCATCAGGGACCCAGAATCATCAAGAAGTTCGTTGACATTGATATAGTGTTCATTACCACCGGACCTATGGACCCTCGGGGGTTTTTCAACTTTGGTTTGGCCAATTCTGTAACGTCAGCGGTTTTGACCAAAGCCAAGAAAATCATTATCGAAGTCAACGAGAATGTGCCGAACTGTCTGGGCGGGAATCAGGAATCAGTGCATATATCCAGAGTGGACCATATAGTCGTAGGCAACAACCATCCGCTTTTGGAAGTGCCATCTCAGGAACCCAAGGAAGTGGATTATCAAATCGCCGAGCATGTCATGAAAGAGATCGAAGATGGCTGCTGTCTGCAGCTGGGCATTGGCGGGTTGCCGAATGTCGTGGGGGCAATGATAGCTGACAGTGATTTGAAGGATCTGGGATTGCATACCGAAATGTTGGTGGATTCGGCTATTGCATTGTACCAAAAAGGCCGTATAACCAATGCGAAAAAGAATTTAGACAAATATAAGATGACATATACCTTCGCCATGGGCAGCAAAGCTTTATATGAATTCCTCGATAATAATCCAGTCTGTGCATCTTATCCAGTGAGTTATACTAATGACCCTCGTATTATAGGCATGAATGACAAGACTATTGCTGTAAACAACGCTCTGGAGATCGACCTTTTCAGTCAGGTTTGTTCCGAATCGGTGGGAACCCGGCAGATTTCTGGAACTGGCGGGCAGTTAGACTTTGTTCATGGAGCGTTCAATTCCCATGGCGGCAAGGGCTTGATCTGCTTGAGCTCGACCTACACAGATAAAGATGGAACGGTCAAATCCCGCATAGTTCCTACCATTTCACCAGGTTCGATCGTGACTTTGCCACGTTCGATAGTCTACTATGTCATAACTGAGTTCGGAACTGCCATGCTCAAAGGAAAGTCGACCTGGCAGCGAGCCGAGGCGTTGATAAATATTGCACATCCGGATTTTAGGGATGAACTTATTAAACAGGCGGAAACGATGAATATATGGAAGCCGACTAATCAAATCTGCGATTAGTAAATGAGAAAGCCCCTGGGAGCTTACGGCTTCCAGGGGCTTTTCGCGTTTTATGATAATTATTTGTCTAGATGGGTTCCCATAGTGCTGGTGTCAGCGGGGGTTCCCAACCGGGCAGGGTATAGTGGCTCTGACGACATTTATAGGTCTTACCTTGATAGGTCACTGTCATACCCACTCCGTAAATAGTATAAGGTTGCCATTCATTAGCCGGTGGTGGCGGAGTAGTACTTACGGTGACCGTTAAATTGGTACTGGATGTAGTGCCGGCTGAGTTGGTTAGGTCACAGCGGTAGATGTAAGTGCCAGCTGGTTTGCCTGTAACAGGATAGGTTATGGTTTGTACAGCACTGCCTGGGGTCAGGTTTTGCGATTTGACGATCGTACTTCCTTCATAGAGCTTCATAGAAGTAGCGGTATTGCCAGTACCAATAGCTGCCGTGATCGTATAGCTTCCGGTGTTGTTCGCTTTATCCACCGATATCTGAGCAGGATCTGGTTTGTTATTAGGTGGCGGCGGCGGGGTATCGCCTTTGGTTACATTGACAGTAATCGTCATACTGCTGGTTGTACCATAATAGTTGGTAAGATCGAATTTGTATGAATAGGTTCCATTTGCCCGACCGGAAATCGGCACTTTAACCGTCTGCCAGTTAGGGGTGTTATCCACAAGAGTGCCGGACTTAGCGATACTGCCGTTTTCAAAGAGTGTATAATTGGTTCCGTTGTTGCCCCACCACATGTCCATCTCGATAGTATAATTGCCGTCACCATCCCAGTTATCATGATAAATGGCAGGTGTGCCCGGTTTGCCTTTGGCCTTGTCCGGCGGAGGAGGTGGGGGAGTCGAGCTGACGGTAACTGTCAGGTTGCTGCTGGGCGTCGTGCCATAAGCATTAGTAAGATCACAGCGATAGACGTATGTGCCATTTGGTTTGCTGGTAACTGGATAAGTTAGGGTTTGCCCTGATGTGCCAGGACTGACACTCTGGGATTTAACTTGGGTAGAGTTTTCAAAGAGGGTCATGGAAGCAGCTGTATTGCCACCCGCAATAGTTACGGAAATCGTATAATTGCCGGTATTATTGGCATTGTCGACCGATATTTGCGCAGGGTCGGGTTTGTTGTTAGGTGGTGGAGGTGGCGGCGGACTGCCGCCATTCAAGCCAGTCCAAAGCTTGGTCAGCAAGGTGCCAGAAGGATCGTGGGCATACTGCCAAAACATGCCGCCGCCCAAACCCTTGGACTTTACGTAATCAACCTTGTCACCGATGGATTGTTCGTCCTCATAGGTAATGAATTCGCCCTGTTTGGTCAGATAGGCTGCCTTAGCCTGAGCATCCCAACTGCGCACCCAGCCGTTTTTGTTAATGTAGTTGGCAACTAAATCGGAATAGGCCGGCCACTCGCCACCTTTCCGGCCATAAAAGGGTATGCCTAGATTGATCTTAGCTGCCGGAACACCATGACTTATATGGTTTCTCACTGCAATGTCGCAGCTCAAACCATAACCATACTGTGAAGATTCGTATAGGTTGGCGTTGTGGCGGCTGGCTCCGAAGTCGTAAGTCATGATATTTATGTAGTCGCAGATCTGAGCGATCTTGTCCAGCTCAGTATTATCATGATACTCCTGGCCAGCGCCGGAAGCTATAGACAGTATTTTGCCGCTGCCGATCTTCTCGCGGATCTTCTGCAGAAGCAGGGTAAAGTTCTGCTTATCCTCAGGACGTCCTTTAATCATTCCCCAGCCGCCATTTACCGGGTACTCCCAGTCAAGATCCACACCATCTATCTTGTTATCGTTGATGGCTTTGAGACAGCTGTTGGCAAAGGTGGTACGAGAGGCATCAGTCAGTGCGGCATCGGAGAAACCTTCTGCCCCCCAGCCGCCGATAGATAAGACAACTTTAAGATTAGGGTTGACTGACTTTAATGCAACCAGCTTGGACAGGTCTCCCGGGGTGGCGACAGAAACTTGTCCGTTCACAATAGAAGCAAAGGCATAGTTGACATGGGTCAGCTTGTTGGCTTCAACATTGCCCGGTGAACCATATATGTAACCAATACATTTATATTTACTAGAGGGTGGAGGAGTCGCACTCACGGTTACCGTGAGTGTAGAACTGGCTGTGGTGCCATAAGCATTTGCTAAGTCGCAGCGATAGGTATATGTGCCAGCTGCTTTGCCAGTAAAGTTCTTGTTGGTAGCGAAAGGAGCAGTAATATTCTGTGATGTAATGGCTGTGCTCCCTTCATATAGCTTCATGGAAGTTGCAGTATTTCCGGCCGGGACGGTAACGGTCACGTTGTATGTGCCGGTGTTGTTGGGATTGTCGACCGATATTTGAGCCGGATCTGGTTTGTTATTAGGCGGAGGGGTAGTGCTTACTGTTACGGTGATAGTCGAGCTGGCTGTAGTTCCGTAAGCATTTGTTAGGTCGCAGCGATAGGTATATGTACCGGCTGCTTTGCCGGTAAAGTTCTTAGTAGTACTAAAAGGAGCAGTAATGTTCTGCGATACGATGGCAGTGCTTCCTTCATACAGCTTCATAGTGGTTGCCGTATTTCCGGCCGGGACGTTCACAGTCACATTGTAGGTACCTGTATTATTGGGATTGTCGACGCTTATGGAAGCCGCGCCCGGTGGATAATTATTGCTGCCACTGGATAGCTTATTGTAAAGGATCGTGGTCATGGGGAATCCATAGGGATTGTCACCACTTATTTCCCATACGATCATCCCACCATAGCCATTTTGCAGCAAATAGTCACATCTAGCGGTCAACGACTGTTCATCTTCATAGGAAAACATCAGACCTTGAGAGGCATTGTATAAATAGGGCGTTTTAGTATAAGCATCACGGTATTTGACATAACCGGCGGTGTTTTCGAGATCTTTCATCTTAAAATACGGATATTGACCGCCAGGGGATTGGGGATTGTCCCAGGTACCGATAGCCGCTCCCGTTGCCTGAGCATATAGACCGTTGCTGCCAGTTGCTGCGTTGACTCCCTGCCAGCCGCGAGAATAATAGGGTGTACCGAGGTTCAGCTTGCTGGCGGGAATGCCGTATTTTTGAACATAGTGTTTCATTATGGCATCGGTATTGTACATGCTTTTGATATCCACAGGAGATGTGGGTGAAGGGTCATTGGGATTGGCATAAATGGGTGAATGGTGATTGGTAACCTTTTCCCAAGCGCCATGCATGTCATAAGTCATAACATTAATAAAATCCAGGTATTGATAGTAAAGATTAGGCTCCTGCAGCGCAACTTTGTCATATCCGCCGGGGGCGGCAATCGTCAGCATTTTACCAGACAAGCCATTGCTGTTGTAGGCCTGGCGAATCTCCTTAATCAGGGCCGTGAAGTTCTGCTTGTCCTCAGGACCTCCAGGACAGCCACGGTCATACTGATCATTGGGGTCGGCTGCCCGGTTTATTCCCGGGTATTCCCAGTCCAGGTCGATACCATCAATAAAGGGGTATTGCTTCAGGAATTCAACAATACTATTGATGAATATGGCGCGATTGCCGGAGCTGCTGGCCATAGCATGGAAATTCTGGCCTCTAGTCCAGCCGCCAACTGAGATCATGATTTTGGCATTGGGGTATTTAGCTTTGTAATACTTATATTCACCAATGTGCCCCCGTAGCTGGCCAGGATTCCAGCCTTCCGAGTGTTCAAACATCTTATCGAAGTCAGCAAAAGAATCGGTAGATGCCAGTTTGTAGCTGCCGTCGACCTCGAAGAAGGCGTGATTTACGACGGTTATCTTGTCCCAGGGGATCATGGAGACGGTCATGCTGTTATGAGCGGCATTGTAGGTGCCCCAGTTCGGGAAATAAACGATAATATTCTTGGTCGGGGCAGATAACACAGGAGCAGCCGGGAACAGCAAGCTCAATAAGGCCAGCAATAAAATAGTGGATAATATGGACTTGGGAATTCTTCTCATATGTAATGATCCTCCTCTTCATTTATACAAGTTTTATATAAATGTTTATCTAAAGAAGCAGTTTTATGGAGTGAATGACAGGTAAAACATGCACGACACCTCCCGCAATATCTGATTTTATGGTAAGAAGTTGGATGCAATAAATAATGCGGCTTATTGTTAATAACATAAGATTCTGAACTGGCCGGACCAATAAAATAAAGAAAGGGAAAAAAAGAACATAAAAAATAACATTACGTAACAATATCATAAATGCACGTGGTAACAATTACAAGTAATGGGCAATAATAGACATCGATTGACAATGTTTTATGCAAATTGTCGACAACGGCATTGTGGATGATCAATAAAAATGCGGACGCAGGAATGCGAGAGGGTATTAGAGAAAAACGAATAGCAAGATTCAATAATGGAGTGTGGGACTGTGTGCGGTAGATATACACTGGTTATAAATGAATTAGGGGAACTCGAATCAAGGTTTATATTCGGTGGTTCGGTTGGCAACTGGAACCCTCGCTATAATGCGGCTCCAACCCAGATGATGCCGGTGATACATGATGCGGATGATGGCCATGTATTGAAGATGATGAAATGGGGGCTGATCCCGTTCTGGTCCAAGGATGAGTCGATAGGAAGCCGCCTGATCAACGCGCGATTTGAGACATTGACCGAAAAACCGGCCTTCAAACATGCTGTGAAAAAACGGCGCTGTATCATACCAGCTGATGGGTATTATGAGTGGCTGAAAATGGACAAGGCTAAGGTGCCGATGCGCATCGTCAAACAGGACGGAGGGTTGTTCGGCTTGGCCGGTCTGTGGGATGCTTGGCAGCGCCCGGATGGCGAGCGAATCGAGACATTTACCATAATCACGGTCGATGCGGCTCCAGGAATCAGCCATATCCATAACCGTATGCCATTGATACTGCCCGAGGATATGGAACAGGAATGGCTTAAAAGTGATCTCAGAGATGCCGATGTTAGTGACCTGCTGGGAGCGCTGCAACCAGTCAAGGATCTACGGGCATATCCGGTCTCCAAGCTGGTCAATTCGCCGGTGAACGACGGGCCAGAGTGTATCGTGGAGGTAGAGCGGGATTAAAGCAAGTTGAACATCAGGTTGATTCGGAGAGAATTAATAATGGGGAGGCGTTATAGATGAGTAAAATTGAAGACAAGGAAACTAGATATTTTATCGATATAGACTTAAAAACTCGAACAATAATCAATTGGGATTATGATCAACGGGACAAGTTGTCAGTACAAGAAGTAGCAGCCCCTTATCATAGAGTTTATATAACAAAGGGGCAATACAATAAGCTGGAGCAGAAAAATTCAGAGATTTAAAAGAACATGCCTGAACATAGAGATAAAACCCACACGCGCATATTGAGGAACTAAATTATGGGGAGTGGGTAAAAACCGGGCCGATATATCCTACAGATGTACCACATAAATAGCGAAAGGATGCTACTATGAGAATTCTTGATGTTGATAATGATCGATCCGTTAAAGACGTAATTCTTTACTTAACAATAGAAGAGGCTAAAGAATTATTGGGCGATTTGCAGGGTTTAGTTGCAAAGATGGACCTTAGTGCTCATGCTCACGTTAATGACGATGCTTTTGAGCATGAGGTCACAGTTGTTGTTTATGACGAAACGCAACTGAAAGCCCTCAATGAGCGGTCACGGCGATTGATTATTGAAGATATCTAATGCACATGACAAGGGGAAGTTTCCGCGACATTGTAGAGGTGAAGGGGTAATGGAGCCATGAAGATTATTCAATAAAAACGACATTCTGTATGTTTGTTTTTGTAATATGTTGTTTAATTTATATGGCTTTGAGGAGGCTCTATTGGGTGGAAAAATTGTTTCTATTAGGTATTTTAATTGTTGTTTTAACTATTATATTTTTAACGACTTGGCTTAGTAGGAGTAAGAAATTCTCATTTGTGCGGATAGTTGCATATCTAATGTTGTTCATATTATGGTTTATATCCGCCTTTGGGGGTCCTGAGGGTAGCAGTTTGCAAAGGGAGTTCTTTGCCACTTTAATAGCAATTTTAATTGGTTTATTAATTCGCAAATATGGAAAGGTAGAATGAATTAGCAAGTCAGTGACGGTTCTTTACTTGCTTTTTAAACCAGCGATCTTTATTCCGCTGAAGCCTTTATTCCATCCCTGCCAAAACCAATACATCCTGCAAAAACATGCCACGACCCCAGGAGTCAACTATGTTGTACACTATAGTCGAAGATCAATCTGGGGAGAGTGTGATCATGCAATCAACCAATCCGAAAAATATAATGAGACTCATTGTCGGCCTGATCCTGGCCGCAACCATTATAGTGCTGCCCGGGTGCCAGCTGCCGTGGTCAAAATCCCATAATACTGCAACGAAGGCCCCGCAGGTATCAGCACCATCACTCGACGACGACGAGGTAGAACAAGCTGTTAAGAGTTCACTTCCCGCAGGGGCTGTTTTAATTGCACCGCTCAATCCCGAAGGCACCGAGGCGGTCCAAACTGAGGATATGGATAATGACGGTACCCGCGAGATTATAGCTGCGTACAGCATGGGCGAAAAACGTAAAGCGGAAGCATATGCCATGATCCTTAAACAGAAAAACAATACCTGGGAGAAGATCTGGCAAAGCGGACCTTCCGGATATGAGATAGACTGTGCGATCCCGGCCGATGTTACCGGAGACGGACGCAATGAACTGCTTATGGGCTGGACCCTGGGGGCTTCTGTGGGCAATGGACTGGACATTTTATCGCTGAAAAATGGGAAAGTGGATAAGCTTTACAGCACTGGCTATCACAAGATGGAATTATTGAATGAAGCAGAAGATGGCGATAAGCGGGTGGCTCTAGCATTGTGGCAAAAGGATACCGGAGAGGCTTTTCAGGTCGATGTGTATCGCTGGGATGGTCAAAGACTGGCTGCAGCCTCCGAGTTTTATCCCGACTATTTCGAAAAAGTAGTGGAGTACTATGAGCCGCTGGTCAAAGAGACGCCCGATGATGCGTTCTACTGGTACTATTTGGCCGATGCTCAGATCAGAGTGGGAAATAAGGTCGATGCCCGGGATTCGATAAATAAAGGCATGAGCCTGCATAAGGGATATCCGGCACTGGGGAGGTTTCAACAGCTGCAAAAACGGGCCCAGGCCGATGATGACAAAAGCTGATGTGAAAATCCAATAAACTTTGAATAATCTATAAAGCCGTGGCATTCCCACGGCTTTATGTTTAGCAATTTGGCCTATCGTTAATTCGAGGTGCTTTATAAAACCGTTTGCTCCGGATCTCCTCACCTGAAACTCTAAAGCTTCAATTCGGTATAAAACGTACAACCCGTCGAAGTCGGCATCCGTGCCTCCGTCGACGAGCTCAAAACGTCCTGCTTTGAGTTCCGTTTTATAGCCCTCATTGTCGCTGGGAGTTTCAACGGTTCGTCGAAAAGTCGCGCACTTGTTTTACAAAGCACTAATATAACACTTCAATAATTTAAACTGCTCCTTTCCTAAGGAAACATTTTCCCGTAAAAACCTATTTGACAACCGGGTACTGCCCGTCATAAAATAACTATACGAACAAATGTTCGGCAGAGGGATGAAGATGCGAGAAATAGCCTTTGTCTGGTTTCCTTATTTTTATTCGGCGGTCTACCGGAGGCAGAATCTCCGGGATAAAGGGCGTTCTATCATTATACATCGTGACGGGCAGGTTATAGGCTGTTCTTCGGATATAGCCGATCATGGCCTGAAAGGGCTGACCGTGGCCAAGGCCCGTGGGCGCTGTCCCGGTGTTGCGGCGGTGGCCTATGAAGCGCAGCTTTTCGGTGGGGAACAAGAGCGGTATCTGAAGGTGCTGACAGATTTTTCGCCGGTGATCGAACCGGTCAGTGAAGAAGAGTGTTTTATCGATTTGAGCGGGTGCGATCTCAAGCGGGAAATGAAAAAGCTCAAGGAAAAGCTGACCAGCCTTAAACTGGGACCGGTGGTGGTGGGCACGGCTCGCAACAAGTTTCTGGCCCGTATGACGGCGCGTATGAGCTTTGCCTCCAGCATTGGTTTGGCCCGGTTTTATGAGTCGCGGGTGGAGCCTGGCACTGAGGAGAGATTCATGAAAAAGGTGCCTCTGGCCATGGATGGCGGTTTGTTGCCGCGGACCTTGAAACGGCTGGCGGTTCTGGGGTTCGAAAGCTATGGCGAAGTGCAGGGTATTTCGCAGTCCGATCTCAGCGGCATGCTGGCCCAGGACGGAAGCCTGATTTACCGTCATGCGCGGGGTATAGACGGGGAGCCGCTGGTAGGGATTTATCCGCCCGAGAAAATGGCCTGTTCATTCGGCTTTGATGGAGGGCTTAGGGATCGGCTCATTCTGGAAAAGATTTTGCACGAGGGAAGCCGACGCCTGGCCGGGCTCTTGCGCGACCGCTATAAAGGGTGCCGGGCGGTCCGGCTGCGGGTTTATGGAGAAAAACACAGCCAGGAGGCGCTGCGCCTGGTCTCCTGGGGATGCCAGGAGGAGAGCCGCATGCAGGAGGTTTTGGGACTGCTGCTGAACAGCGCCCTAGCCTCGGTGAACGAGCCGGTTACCGGCCTGTCGATCGAGCTGTCTGGCTTATACGAGTGGCGGATGGCGGAACAGGACCTGTTTGTTCAGGACCGCAAGTCAACGCGTCCGGCTCATGACCTAGCCGCGATAGCCGATTTTTTGCGGGAGAAGTTTCCTAATGCGATCCTATCAGGACTACAGATAGACCGGCGCGAACAGGTCCTGGCTTTGTGGGACCCCTGGCGTTTCGAGGTTGTCCGATGAGTAAAATGATGCTGCAAAAGCTTGATATAGAGACTGACGGGAGCGGCCAGCCGCTGCGGGTAGGTGCGGAAGGCAAGCTGGTACTGGCGGTGCTGGACCGCTGGTATGACACGGGATGCTGGTGGGAAGGCGAATCGGTGAAGCTGTTCTTTCGCCTGGAAATTGAGGACTTGGGGGTTGAGGAGGTTTATTTCGACCTGGGGGACCGTTCCTGGAAGCTTTACAAGATCTACGATTGAGGAGAGGATTACCCTTGTTCGTACACCTTCATACCCACAGTCAGTTCTCGTTCCTGGATGGGGGAAGCGAGATAGAAAGCCTGGTGCGGCGGGCTGCAGAGCTCGACATGCCGGCCCTGGCTTTGACCGATCATGACAATCTCTGCGGGGCCGTGAAATTCCAGACGGCGGCTGCCAAAGCCGGGATCAAGGCGATCCAGGGGGTGGAAGTGACCCTTTACAACGGGCATCACCTGGTGCTGCTGGCCAAAGGACCGGAGGGGTACCGCAGCCTGTGCCGCCTGCTCACGCGCGCCCACCTGGAGAGTACCCGCCGTGAGCCACGGGTGACCATGCCTAATCTCCGGGAAAACTCGTATGGTCTTATTGCGCTGTCCGGGTGCCGCCGCGGGGAAATACCAGCCGCCATACTGGCCCGTGACTATGAAAAGGCTCGGCAGATAGCCCAGACTTATCAGGAAATATGGGGCGAGGACTTTTGCCTGGAACTGCAGGATACCTTTATCCCGGGGACCCGCGGTTTGAATGCGAGCCTGGCGGAACTGGCTGCGGAACTGGGTCTGGGGATAGTGGCCACCAACAATGTGCACTTTGCTGAACCTGCGGATTTTACGGTCCATGATATCCTTACTTGTGTGCGTACATTGACACGGGTGCAGGATGTGCATCCTGAACGGCCTTTGAATGGCGAGGTTTACCTGAAGTCATCGCGCGAGATGGGCGAACTGTTTCGAGAATATCCTGCGGCCATAGAGGCTGCTTGGCGGATAGCCGAGAAGTGTCAGCCGGCTCTGGAGCTCGATAAGCCTTTATTTCCCGAGTT
>JBLNAX010000022.1:0-24624 GCA_050259595.1 Acidobacteriota bacterium
GCATGCCCCCGGAAAATGTCTCCACTCTATCATCAGCCCGATCCATAAGACCGGAGACCTCCAGAGCTTCGTTTATCCGTTTGTGCAGTTCGTTTCTGCGCAGGCCATACATTCGTCCGAAAAACTCCAGGTTCTCGCGCGCTGTGAGACTTGGATACAAGGCCACTTCCTGGGGAACCAACCCGATTATCTTTCGGGCAAATTCCGGATCGGCGCTTACACTCCGGCCCTTAACCAGCACATCCCCAGAGGTGGGTTTCAGGATAGTGGCCAGCACTGAGATGGTAGTTGATTTGCCAGCCCCGTTCGGACCGAGAAGGCCGAAGACCTCCCCCTGTCCGACATTGAAGCTGATACCGTCGACCGCCAGGGTTTGACCATACACCTTGCGCAGTTCCTTAAACTCCACCAGTTCCATGAACAGTTTCCTCCTATTTCAAAAAGTCACCCAGTAACTGCGGTAGATTCTGGTCCATTTGCTCGGGCGGAAAGCTGTTTTCACTGTTGGTTTCCGGCCACTCAATAGTGACTGGCTTTCCTATCCCATAGCGCTGCAGCTTGATACTGAAGTCAGTATTTACTATTACGCCCTGGCTGTCTTTGGCCGTACCGCTGTAATCGGCGTCAGCCTGAAGAATGTATAAGTCCTTGTCTATCGCTACATTACGAGTGAAATGGTTGATTTGTGTGGAATCAATATGGCCAATAGCCTTGTCAAGTATCACGTCAATCTGTGCTTCCGCTTCCTTGGGTGTCATGCCTGGCTGGTCGGCTTTTTGGAGCCAGATCGCCACTATCTTTTGCCTGATCTGAGGGTCGGAGAATATAATTCTTAGCGTTTCCTGGATACACTTCCTGACTTCCACGTCTTTCTGAGTAATATGATATTCCGTCACCCTCATATCGCCATCGGGAGTAGAAATCAGTTTCTCTTGGGCCCGGGTAACACGAGTAGGACCTAGCTCAGCTTCCCATATTGACTGGAATTTTTCTCCTAGGGAACGGAAATTATCCGCTTTGTTGTTTTTTGTTTCCTCTGTAATTACCATATACTTGGTAAACATCGGGAGCAGCATGAGTGTCTGATCCTGCTTAAACCATGCTTTAAACTGCAGGTCCGTACCTGCCAAATTGATACGCCCGTCGGCATATGCCTGGTCATGATTGTGGTTGGTCGTTAGATTGATCGTTCCTTTAATGTTCCGGAAAACATCGACTTTTTTGACCGCTTCCGGCGATAGTGGTTTCCCGGCAAAATTCATATGGTATTCAAAAGTAGCCTGCACCCGTTGGTCCGGCAATTGAGCGGTCTTTTTCATCGCCTCCGTATAAATGCCGTAAGGATCCGCCTGCGCAGACTGGGCTACCAGTAGAGCCCCCACTAGAAAAGCCAGGATAATCATAATAATCGTTGATCTTTTTCTCACTTCGCATCCCCCCTGAAATTTAGTACCTGCTTATACTGTATCCAAACCGGAGTCCTGCCAACAGTAACGCCAGTCACAAATGCAGCGTGACAATTGTAATGAAATGTTGATTGTCCTAGTGCAGTTCGGACATAGTATTATTGAGGTTTAATAATACTATTCAAGCGGTTGGAGCTTGTTTTTAACAACGTACAGCGCAAGCTGAGTCCTGTCGTTTAAGCCTAGCTTGGACAGAAGATTTGACAGATAGTTGCGGACCGTACCTTCGCTAAGGAATAGAGCACGTGCAATCTGCCGGTTGCTCATGCCCTGTCCCACCAGGCAAGCAATAGATAGCTCGCGTTCGGATAGATTGTCGGGAACGACAGAACTACCAGAGGATGGTGCATCAGAAATCTTTGATGATAGTTGAGAGAGCTTCTCCACCACTTTGGCAGCCACCGATGGTTGTATCGGGGCGCCGCCGGCATGTGCGGCCCGAATAGCCTGGATTATTTCTTCCGGCAAAGACTCCTTCAGCAGGTAACCACTGGCCCCGTTTTTGAGTGCTTCAAAAATATACTCATCCTCATTGAATGTTGTTAGTATGACAACCGCTGTCTGCGGGCATTTTCTTTTTATCTCCAGGGTGGCTTCCACTCCGTTTATTCCTGGCATTCGAACATCCAGAAGCACCACATCGGGCTGGAGTTCTTCCGCCATTATTATCGCCTGCTGCCCACTGCCAGCAGATCCTGAGACCACAATATCGGGTTGTTCCTCCAATAAAAGTTTTATCCCAAGAAGAATTATCTCTTGATCATCTACCAAAAGCACTCTAATCCTGCTCACCATTAGTTTCTCCTTCCTGCCCAGACATCTTGGAGTATGATTCTGCATAAGGTATTTCGACATTGACTGTGAATCCCGTATTACGTCCGGTATCGAACATAACCTTACCTCCGCACTCTTCAACCCGTTCCCGTATCCCCAAAAGGCCGTATCCTGGCTTAATATTTTTGACGCCCTGTCCATTATCGGTAATTAGCATACTAAGTATGTTGTTGTTACAATTAAGCTGAATTGTGACCTTATCGGCATTGCCATGACGCCCCGTATTAGTCAGGCATTCCTGTATAACGCGGTAGACGGTAAGGGCAGCTTGTGATAACAGTGCCGGCAAGTCTCGTACTCCTTCCAGAATGATAGTCAATCCGCTGCTTTTCTCAAAGCTCGCAGCCAGTGCTTCGATCGATTCCATAAATGTCGCATGACTGTTCATACTGTGTGGGTGCAGGGCTTCTACTGCACAGCGCACTTCACGCAAGCCTGAACGTGCGTTACCCTTTATTTTTTCCATCAGTTCAATTGCCTCTTCGGGGTTCCTGGCAATCATCCTCTGACATATTTCCAGTTCCATAATCAATGCGGTAAGAGAATGCCCCATGCTGTCATGGATTTCTCGGGCGATGCGGTTACGCTCCGCTACCGCGCTAAGTTCCCGGATCTGCTGAGAATAGGCCTCCAGTTCATGGAGCATCCGGGTAACGAGGAGGTTGTTGTCCGCCATATAGCGACCATAGCTGGTTCCCATAAGAATGGTGACGCCTGCAAAAAGGCTGTAAACTGTCAATGATTCGTTAGCCGATGATGAATCCAGGCGCAGCAACACCACAAACTTTATCATACCAACCATAAAAGCTCCCAGGCCGGCAATAAAACCGGCCGGGCGGCTGAGCTGAATGCCTGCTCGCAGAATGATCACAAAATAAATAAGATGCAAATAATAGTTAATTACAAAACGGGAGTTCTGTTCAAGCGTGTACAGCAGCAAGACTTGCAGAACATAAGTCCATAGTTCGGAGCTTGCATCCAGCTTTCTGTACACTATTGATAGGCTGTTGACAACAATCA
The DNA here is from genome assembly GCA_050259595.1 of Acidobacteriota bacterium. Lineage (GTDB taxonomy): Bacteria > Bacillota > Syntrophomonadia > Syntrophomonadales > DTU052 > JBLNAX01. Next base: position 3,321 of record JBLNAX010000022.1, read on the forward strand.
GACCGGCCGCTAAAAGGACCAGCCATAACAGCCGCTGTGGACTCGGCTGTTCAAGACGCAAAGCCGCCAGAAAGCAGGCCAGAATAACCAGGGCGGTAACGAAAGCCACTGTCCGGTCACTGGTAAGTTTGGCTATAATAATTGATTTCTGCATGCAATTAAACTCTCTCTAGACTTATTTATGGTTCCATCCTTGCGAATGTTTTTCCGGCTGTAGATGACTTCTGCATTTCAACGATTGCTCTTTCAGTTCTGTATATGATATAAAATCCCTTCTTACCATTTATAGACATTCACCAAAATGAAGCAAATTGTATTAATGTGTCACGAGGCTCAGCGCAGGCTTTATCGGGGCATTTTGATTGGATATGGGATTATTGTCTATACAATATGTGACAAATGTCATAATGCTTTTTGTTACTATTGTAACTATTGATTGGGTGTATTAAGAGTAAATATCATTTATAGTAGGTGTTACCAGGAAGGTGTAAAAGCCTTTTATTTCGCGTAATCCTGCTATATTGTACCAGGATAGTCCTGAATCCAAAGTTGATTGCGTTCTTAATACAATGAAAGGAGCGACAAGGTACACAATTTTTATTTATTTTGAGGAGGCTGAAATGATGGTTAGAAACAGGAAATATCTATCCATAATCATGGCGCTATCTTTTTTGCTTCAGTTTATTGTCTTACCCCCGGGCAGCCTGAAAGCCGCTGATGCGGTAATAACCTCTGACGGAAGCCAGATAACTACAACCACTCCCTCGCCGCCATCAGGGCAGTATCTTAAAGGCTGCTGGACCTTTGATGAAGCTAGCGGTACCACAGCGGCGGATACATCAGGCTCGGGCAATGCCGGCACCCTGCTCAACGGTCCGGTCTGGACCACCGGAAAAGTCAATGGCGGACTGAATTTTGACGGTGTTAATGATATGGTTACCACCGGAACCGATAACTATGGTATTTCCGACCAGTTGACGACCTGCGCCTGGATCAGAATGGCCGGGCCGAACAGCCTGAATGGCGAACAGGTGGTCATCTGGTAAGAAGCCGTAAAATCGACTTCTTTCAATTATTTTTTAACGGCTAGTCACCTGTCCGTGCTTACCTATTTTGCCATATCCTTCAACCTTCCCTACCATAACATCGTTATTTCCGCGGTGCTAAAGTGTTTACTGTAGTAATCATGCAACAGAAGGAGTATGGAGATTTCACTGGAATACCTTATATTTAAAGCAATGCATTTTGTAACGGAAAGGTTGTGACTCCTTGACGATAGAGAATACTCTGAAGCCGACTTTTTATCTCGACAGCGATCACCCTATTCTGCAAAAGACAGTTATGGAATTGACAGATGGATGTAAAACCTCCAATGAGACTATCCAGCGCATCTTTCATTTTGTTAGAGATAACATCCCCTACAATATGTACGCCGTATCTGGCAATAAGGAATACTACAAAGCATCTAAGATCCTGGAGATGGGCAATGGATTCTGTGTGCAGAAGGCCATCCTTTTTACGGCGATGGCCCGAGCAGCCGGTGTCCCCTCGAGACTCGTATTGGTGGCCATACGTAACCACCTAACTCCACCAGATGTGGTAAAGCTTCTGCACGGCAATGTGTTCTTTCCTCATGCATACAGCCAATTCTTCCTGGATGATCGCTGGGTCAATGTAGCGGCTACATACGACAAACCTCTGTGCGAAAGGATAGGCGCCGCGGTGCCTGAATTTGGCGGATACAACGATACCCTGCTGCCCAAAACCGATCTCTTAGGCAGACAGTTTATTGAGTATGTTGATAATTATGGGACTTTTGATGACTGGCCATGGGAACTTATCATGGGAAAACTGCCGAATTACTATAGTGACGGATGGGAATTCTGGTTTGGAGATGAACCGGTCTCTGTTCGCTATAAACGCAGTGGTAGTGGGATTGGGTAAAGATATTGTCAATTTGATTGATTCGACAATCTGTTTTGACATTAGTACAATCTCAGTATTAAGGGATTAGCGGGGAATGGTTCCGCGATGCGGAAGGAGATAATGTCGAAAGATTGGCTTAAAGGTAAGGATTTATTCTAAAAATATCTTTAGAAACTCTTTGAATATGTATAATCTGTACTATAATACTTGTCTAACTAAGTGATAATGCCTAACGCAAAACAAGCCTGACATATCAATGTCAGGCTTGTCGAAATAGGCTATGTAGATCAACTATTGTACTTTGTTACCACCGCTCCATGTGGTGCCTCTGGCACAATTGGCGGTATCCCACGAAGCCTGTGTAGCATGACAGTTGGAAGATCCAGCAAAACGCTCTTCTGGTGTTAACACCAAAGTAACGAGTTCCAGCTTTACATACTGCTTCATTATTTCACCTCCCCAAACGTGTATCGCTCCTTAATACACGCCGCTTCCTATAGAATATAACATGGCTCGAATATAATAGAAAAGAAAAATATGTCTATAACGTAGACAATTTTTGTCGAAAACCTACCCATTCACATAAATACCTAGCTGGGGCATCAAATTTACCAGTTTCATTCATAAGTCTGGCAGGACAAGTATAGCAATTACCTAGCAGTGAGCATTGTTGACACTCAGTGCAGGAAGGAACTGTATTACATAGTGAAACAAGTTTCCGCCAAGCATTATTGAATCCTACCATGAGTGGATTTGTAAATGGTTCTTCCATGATACCGCAAGGAATCATCCTTCCGTCCCATGTGATCCAACATTCGCACTTTCCAGCATTACATTTGAATGGATGTGAATCTGGCTCAGCATCTGTAGAATGATTTGAATCGTCTACCGCCATTGGTTTATTAAGGTCAATGTTAAGCTTTTGTTGTATTTTCTCAATCGATCCCTTAAAGGCTTGATCAGCACGTAATTCATATTGTGCAAGTTCATATGAAGTTAGACGGATCGATTCGTCTAACTGGGAACTATTGCCACGTCGAGCAGAAATCCAGAAAGAATAGCGCATAATCAGGTCTCTTGCTTCTGCGATCGCCACAAGTCCATCAAGATCGGCTTCATTATCCTTAATTACAGTGGTTCTTAAATCGATGTTGATCCCTTCAGATACCAACAAATCAATACCATTAAGAGCTCGAGCAAAAGCACTTGAGTGACCGGTGACCTTTTCATAGGTTTCTGGCGAGGCTCCGTAAAGCGTTATGTCCATTGATGTGGGCGGGATCCTTCCTAGCCATTTAGCAATTTCTGGAGTTATTAACGTGGCATTCGAGTATATAGATAAACGCAATCCCATATTTATGAGTTCTTCATATATCCTTTGGAAGTCAGGTCTAATGAAAACCTCACCTCCGGTCAACAATATGGATAGCATTCCAGCATCTCGAGCTTCCTTGGCCAGATTGATCCATTGCTCTGCAGTAAGTTCTTGGGCCATAATAATCTTGTCATTGGCAGGTTTGCATACATAACACATTTTGCATTGAAGATTACACCGAGCAGTCAATTCAAACTGGCCAGAAACTGGTATTTTATCTTCTTTGGCCTGTTGATATAGCAGCTTGCGGAATTCGGCAACAGTTCTCGGCAGCATCGATGGTATTCCTCCTGTATATAAGATATCAGAATTGCTTTCAATAAACAGTTATCTAGCGAATGGTGGTGTATTAATTGTTTCTACCTATTTCGCCGTATCCTTCCACTTCCCTGCTATTCTTTACCCGCAAACAAAATAGGTGCCTACGCGCCTTGTTCCCTAAAATGGATATCCCTGTAGATGAGTTAACATAACATATATTACGTTAACTTATTCGATTATTTGGTCAGGGTCGATTTCTTTTAGCCAGTCCTCGATATGGCGATGTCTTCCCAGTCCCACCGTGTCGAATTCGTCTTTGCCTGTCTCAGCATGAATGCCCATCAAAGACAGTACGTTATTGATGGCCTCCATATTATCTTCATAAACCAGTTCATAGACTAATTCTCCTCCGTACCATATACAGCCAGCTTGACCTCCGATGCCTCCCCAATATTTGGCTTCTATGTATGCAACCTTGGCATTTTCTGATTTGGTGATCAGATATTGGGTGAAAGTTTCTCCTAATGAACAAGGCCCAGTCATTTCTGATGAAGACAAATCGATCTGGTCATAGATTTCGTCTGTAATCGGAATGAAGTAAATGTCGTCCTGCAGCACTATCGAACGAATATTGGGATAGTCACTGCATATCTCAGTCGTTATATCGGTTTTGGCAAGAATTCCTCTGAGATAAAAAGCCATCCATGTACTCCTTAAGATATTATAATCACGACAGTGCGGTTGATGGATTAACAATTCGCCATATATTGGCATTCCCCTGCTATTTACTAAGACAGAATATAATAGACGCTTGCGCGCCTTAACCTGAAAAACTAATAAGTCAGTTTACATAATATACATTACGTATATAAAATATTAAGAATGTCATCAACTATCACATTTCCAGATGTAGATCTTGTTAAAGTCGTTATCATAAATGCCTATTATATAATTGTAGGACCGGCGTTTGGGGTCAGACAAACTTGTTTTTTTAAACTCGGGATGGAGCTCGACATACCGATCACGGAAGAAGTAATATCCATGTTCGGGAATCGTCAGTGATTTGCCGTTTTCAACATCGTTAGCACTGAAAAACATTTGCATTTCCTTAGGCATTGGTAGTTTGTGCCAATTGTTATTGGCTTTGAGCTGCAGCAATACTTCCCCTGTTTGCTTAGAAGTAAGATCGATCACGGCCCAATACTCGCCTTCATCCTGAAACCCACCGTGAGAATCATATTGGTCCACGATCTTAGCGCCCTTCGGGAACTCTAAGTCGATGAGACCTCCTGCTGCACTGATATCTGAAACAGCAAAACGGAAGTACAGTACAGAAAAACCTAGCATCAAGATCAGGACACCAAAACCGAATACCAGGCTGTTATAGAACTTAGCCATAGAAACACCTACAATAATAATTTTATACCCAAAATGCACACACATATCAGTTGGATAATATTAGTACTTCTTCAATATCCAACGACTTACCTGCTAAGTTCCTATATGCTAATTGTAACCATAGGCAAGTTTCCAGGTAATAAGAAAAGAGAGACCGTTTACGTCTCTCCATAAAAACATCATTTACATAACCATTATTACGTTAACTTATCACTCGTGTTGAGCAATAGTTATTTGTTGGTTCCAGTGTAGATGAATACTGCATCACGTAAGAACTTTGCCAAACCCGGTTGTTCTTTGTCATAGTATGCGGTAAACCGTTCATCGTCAACATACATTTGAGCTATACCTGCATGCGCTTCCCTGCTGTAACTGTCCCAATAGAAACTTAACCACTGGCGGTGAAGGTCCACAGCATGCTGAGCCACCTCCCCTGCCGGGTCGCCGATGGCAAATGCTTCAAGTAGGGTTTTAATAATACTATTGCCCAGCTTGGTGATCGCGTCATGTTGTTCTTGCGACATACCTTTGATCTTCTTATTTGACTTGTTGACCGCTTCATCACCATACTTTTCTCGAACTTCGCGGCCATATTTAGACTCGTTATCATCAATCAACTTTTGTTTAAAACCTTCGAACTTCTCTCTGTCAGTCATTGTTATTCTCCCTTCTGCCAAGGATATTGATTTCTCAACATTTGTTAACAACACATCAATTTGAGCCTTTTTCGCGAGAAGCTTATCACGGTGATCTCGAAGTGCCTGCGCGGCATCAAAACCTGGTGCTGCTATGATGTCTTTGATCATTTCCAAGCTCATTTCTAATTCGCGATAGAACATTATCTGCTGAAGACGGTCGACCTCAGCCTGCCCGTAAATGCGGTAGCCCGATGAGTTTATCCTTGCCGGCTTAAGGATCCCTATCTCGTCATAGTACCGCAGTGTTCTCGAACTGATGCCCGCCATCCTGGCTAGTTTTTGCACTGTGTATTCCATGTCCTCACCTCTCGACATGATTAATATACACCTTTACGTAACGTTAATGTAAAGTAAAAAAAGAGGCGCTTTATGCGCCCCTTTATCAAATGCTACATTTTGTGTTACGGTTTAGGATATGTTATCTTCGCTTCTTTGGTATTAGGATCCCATGTGACACCGCAGCCTAGGGTCTCAGTAATAAACCGTAGCGGCAGCATGGTTCGTCCTGGATTGACCACCATCGGACTGACACTGGGATTCATGGGATCGATCAAGGAATAGGCGCCGTTTACCCTGGCCATGTTCTTGTTTATCCACAGTTCTATAGTTGTGGAATTCATAGTGATAGTGACCTTCTTTTCTACGGGGTCCCAGTTTGTTGCAGCTCCAAGTGGATCAGCCACATATTTTACCGGCAGTAGGGTTCTTCCATCTACCACCATCGGGGCTACGTCCATTGTCTGTACGCCACCATTTACATAATAGTCGGTACTTCCAACATAGAAGCAGATCGTCTTTGCGCTTGAAGCACCTGCACTTCTGTTCACATTGATAGTATAGGTCTTAGTAGCAATGCCGTTCTGGGCAGTAACTTTGACGTTTATCTGGTTATCCCCTAAATTCAGTGCAACCGGCCCATAGGGCTGACCGCTGTTGGCGGCGTTTCCGTTCACTGTAATCTTTGCATGGCTTTCGTATACAGAGGCTGTAACATTGATGCTCGTTACGCTATTGTCCACTGCTGCCGTGTAGTTGGTAGTTGCTGCAGCAAATGATGGAGATAAAGTCCCCTGGTTAATCGACAGTCCGCCCAAGTCAGCGTTGCTTGATTGGATCCAAGACCAACCACCAGGAGGCATAACCCAGCCAACAACAAAGGTACTAGCTGACTGCAAAATCGTTGTATGATTTCCAACAGCTACAAAAGTATTCTTGCCGTAAGCCAGAGAGTGAAGCATCTCAGATGGTGGAGTGGTGCGCTTGGTCCAGGTCACGCCATTGGGTGAAGTTTGAATATGACCGGGAACGCTGGCCATAACAAACATATTATTTCCATAAGTAACGCCAGTTGGATCATCGATTGCAGATGTTCTTTTGTACCAGACAACACCGGTTTTTGTGGTCAGAATCGTATTATCTTCACCCACGACCACAAATGTATAATCACCAAAAGCTACGTATCCTAAGCGTTTTGTTACTCCGGTATTCTGCTTGGTCCAGGTGATTCCATTTGGTGATCTCAGTACTATACCATTTGCCCCGGCAATTAGAAATATCCCATCACCGTATGCGGTACAGGTAAGGTTAGATGTTACTGGCGAAGGACAGCTCGCCCAGTGTTCCGCATCTGTGGATGTAAGAATGGTACCATCATCACCAGAAACGACATACCTGCCGTTACCATAAGAAACTCCAACTAATGTTTTGTTGATAGCAGCTGAATAATTGTGCCATATTGTCCCGTTAGTGGAAGTGAATATAGTGCCATGGTTTCCAACTGCTACAAATTTGCTCCCTCCATAAGTAACATTCCAGAAGCAATGTGTCGTGCCTGTAGCTACGTCAAACCATGTGGTTCCATCGGTGGACCTCATAACCGCTCCATTGTGAGCTACTGCAACGAAGACATTGTTTCCAAATGCCACCCCGTGCAGATCCGCGCTGCCGCCACTGGATCTAACGCTCCAGGTGTCGAGCGCATCGGCAGCTGATGCAGGGGCCACTGCCACCATCATCAAAACCATCACCGTCAATACAAGGCATATCGCCTTTTTGCCCGATTTATAGATTCGGGCTAAGCCTTTCCAATACGATCTGTTCATTAGAATCCCTCCCAAATTTCTGATCTCTATCACAGTATAGTAATGCACTATTCTGTGGAGACTTCTATTCTGAGCCTTAACATGGCCAGTAGTCTGTGTTGTTTCGGCTCTGCTATTATAGAGTTTACTAATAAATGACGGGAATGTATGTGACCTGGAACACATTTTCAGTGTGTTATTGATCACAATTCTCGAACATATTCAACAAGAGAGATTCTATTGGCCCTTTTCCCTCGAGCAAATGGAATCATGCACTGTTAACTGAGGGATGTTCAACTTGAACTCGCGATTTCGGCGATTCTTTGGTTCATGGCACCTTTGCAGAGGCCGCCGTGATAACAAATGACATATTCTATGTCGTAGCGAGTCAGTTTCTTTAATGATTGCAAAGCCAGGTCCATGTCAAATGTAGCCTGGGCTATTGGGGGCAATAGAATGCCCTCGTGGGCAATCAATGCATCACCAGCGATCAGAGTCTTGCTGCGTTTGTGATACAGGCAGATATGGCCAGGTGTATGGCCAGGTGTATGGATCACTATGATCCCCCCGCACCAGGGTAATTCTTCTCCATCGATAACAGTCCTATCGACCGGACATTTGGGTGGTTTGTTCGCTACTGCCAGCATTTTTACCCGGTGTTCTTCGGGAAACGATGCAAACAATTTGTTGATTCGATCAGGATTGACCTTAATGAGCGGTCGTTTTCCTTCGATATAAGGTTTTTCCTCTTCATGGGCTAGTACATTTACACAGCGTTCATATGTTCTGATCAATTCTGGTAACCCGGCAATATGGTCAAGATCCTGGTGGGTGACTACCACTGTCAGGTTGTCTGCTCTATTCGAAATCTTCTCTAGGTATGACATTATGGCTGACAGATTGGAAGGCATACCTGCATCTACTAGTACAACATTGTTTTTATCCCAAATTAGAGTAGGGTAAATTATGCTTTTTTGCCCCCATACATCCATGTCTAGTTCCAGCATTTCTATTCCGTCTGTAATTGTCATAGATGCTTAACCTAAAAAAGGTTATTCTCACCTCCAATATTTTGATTATCTAGCTAGAAGTTTAATACCATGAAATGCAAGAATGGTCAACAAAAAAGGCGCTTTCGCGCCTCAATATGAGTGTCTTTTCGTCTGTTTATTTTAAGCCAGTATTGCTTCCCACTCCATACGCCCTTTTTCGGTTAATTCTAATTTGATCTCATTGAGCATTTTCTCGTCAAGTGGTGATTGCACCATAATATCGACGTTGGAAGGGTGTATTATTTCTATAGTACCCTGCATAAGTAAATCAGTCAGAGCATCTATCAACGATTCACGGGTGTGTTCGAATCGCATAAAATCTAGGAACCTTTCAACTTTGGAAACATTGTCCCTTTCTTCAACGAGAGCATCTAATATGCCTTCACGCAGATTCATGTTCGGCATGCAATTCTCCCCTTCTATCTATTGTTATCGAAGGTTTGACCAATATCAAGCGATTCCTGTCTAGCTTCTGCTTTAATTCTTTGCCTAGTTTTCGAGCCATGTTATGTGAAGGATCACGGTCCAATGTCTTGGTGATCCATTTGAGTGCTTTCTTGTACCTAGCTAGTTTATAGAATATATACGCGATATCGAACATAATATCCACATCATTGGGTTCGGACTTGTGGATCTCTAGAATACAGTCCAGAGCTTCCTCATAGCGCTGTTGTTTATATAGTACCCGGCCTTTATTATGCAGGACGAAAGGTTCTGGATCCAATTGATATGCAATATTAAATTCATCTAAAGCTATATCCAATCGGTCAGTGTGGAAATATATCATGCCAAGATTTGTATGATAGGTAGCATCATTGGGATTCAACCTGATGGCGTGTTTGTAATATTTCTCGCTATTAAGGTAGTCTTGTATCTTATCATAAAATAAAGCTAAATAGAAAAAAGCATTGTCATTCTCAGGATTTATAACAATGGCTTTCTCAAAGCATGCTAACGCTTCCTGGAACATACCCATATTCATGAAAACGCGGCCTTTATTGAATACCGGCCGTTCCCAATCAGGATTCAAAAGAATGATTTGATTGAATATGTCTAGTGCTTCAACGTAATGAGCCAGTCCTATCTCACAACCCCCCATGTAGTTCATGACATCCCACTGGTTGTTTGCATCATCACGCAAAGCTTGCCTGAATAGGTTCAAAGCTCGTGAATAATTACCCTGTTCGTAGTATTCTTCTCCCTGCGAATAAAGACTTCTCCCCACTTGCCACACCACTCCCGATCATTAGCTTTCACAATAATGAAAAGCATCCTAATCTGTTAATTTGCCGAATTATTGAACCCCTAGATCACAATTGCGCGAAGATTACTATTATTTTAGACTTTATCCAAAATGTTACAATGGCCGCAACATCATAATGCCATATTTTTAACAGGTAGTTAAGGGGTTAAATTTAAGAAATTTCGTCGATTGTGCTGGGTTTTGAAATATTATAGAACAATCCCGATAATACAGGGTTAATTAGTGATCTTCGGAGCCCGTTCCAGTAACGACAAATCGTCATTTTATCTGATGGTTGTCGATGTTTTGTCGCTTTTTGACTACATAATCAATATAAATGTCGCCAAACCGACATTTATCACTCTGATAGTTCCATAATAACCGTTTCATGTCAGGTATATTAATAATCTTCTAATGCTTTGTTTGACCAAGAACCCGGTAAATGATTACTTGACGATTGAACTGAACAGGTTTAAACATAGGCATGCCTATTTGAGTTATATGGTTGAACGCCGTATAATGCACAGGTCCTGTATTTTAAGTAGAACCAATAATTGGAGCATCAATAATTAATAGAAAGAAAGGAAGTGTACGAATGATAAATACTGCAAATGTATTAAGATACGTTATTATAGTGTCGATCCTATTGGTTGCTGTTGCTTTGCCAGCTAGTACTGCATCTGCAGCTGTATTGGAGCCTGTATTGACACAAGGTGACCAGGGTCGTGATATTGAACATCTCCAGGACAGTCTTAACAAGGCCGGTTATGATCCAGGATTTGTTGATGGTGTATTTGGTAAACAAACCCTAGCTGCAGTAGCCAGATTACAGGAGCATGCAGATATCCTTATCGATGGTGTAGTTGGCCCGCAGACCCGAATGGTGATCTCGAATATGAATGGCATCAACGAAAAGGGATCGCCGACAAATAGTGCCCGATTAGTCGAGATGGTCGCTACCGCTTATGATGATAGCGATGAGTGCAATTATCCGTTTGGTGGATATCCGTCATTTATCGGTCTACCACTAAAGGTTGGCATCGTCGCGGTAGACCCATCGTTTATTCCTCTGGGGACCAGGCTCTATGTGGAAGGATATGGGGAAGCAATAGCTGCAGATACCGGAGGTGCCATAAAGGGAAATCGCATTGACCTTTTCTACCCTACCCATCAGTCAGCTAGTGATTTTGGCATCCAAAATGTAAAGGTTCATATACTAGATTAATTCATTTGGGCCCTCCTTAGTGAGGGCTCTTTCAATTTGCACACCAAACAAAAGAGCCGCAACTGCGGCTCTAAATGGAGGGTCTTATTTGCGGGCATCAACTAATCGATCCAGAACCGTTTAGCTTGAGCAGCCAATTCGTCGCGAAAATCTGGATGTGCGATGTCTATCAAAGCTTTGATGCGCTGGGAAACGCTTTTATAGCGCAAATATGCAACACCATATTCGGTGACCACGTATTCAGTTTCAGAGCGGGGCGTCGTGACTACTGTTCCCGGTGGCAAAAACGGAACTATAGAGGAACGCAATTTACCTTCTTTATTTACAAATGTCGCATTTAAAGCCATGATACTCCTACCATTATGGGCCATTGAGGCACCCTGGACAAAGTTCATCTGACCTCCGGTGCCACTGTACTGCTTATGTCTGATAGACTCCGCGCCTACCTGCCCGGTCAAGTCGATGGCCAGTGCATTATTTACCGATACAAGATCGTTATTTTGTGCTATTACATAAGGATCGTTGTTATTCTCGACTTCGGTAAAGAAGAAGTCTTCATTCTTATCTACAAATTCCCATAGTTCCTTGTCCCCTACACAGAAAGTAGCGGTAGTAATACCAGGGTAATAGGTCTTTTTCGAATTATTGACGACACCTAGTTTGATCAGTTCCATAAATGATTTTTGAACTACTTCGGTATGGACCCCTAAGTCTCTCTTATCACGTAGGAAATACCCTATAGCGTTGGCCAGACCGCCTAATCCAAGCTGTATGGTAGATCCGTTCGGTATCATATCAGCTATGTAGCCAGCGATCTGCCTTTCGATCTCGGTTATCGGAATATCAGGTATTTCGGTCAAGTCAGCGTTGCTTTCGCAAATGTAGTCTATCCCGGAAATGTGTATCTTCAGGTCATCCCCGGCCAGCCAAGGTGTATTGGGATTGATCTCAGCAATAACCAATTCCGAAGCATTAATAGTGCGATGCGGCATCAAGCCACCAAAGCAGGAGCGGTTGAGATAACCATTCTCATCCGGCGGAGTGGTTACGAAAACCGAGACATTAGGTTTCTTATGATCCATCCAGGATGCCAGTTTATTAAGGTGCAGTGGGATATAACTGGCCGTTCCCCACTCCATGCACATCCGTTCCACCGGCCCTACAAACGGCGTCTCTATGCGAATATTGTTCTTATACTGGGGTTGCATGAAATCATATAGTTTCAGCGCTAGTCCTAAACAGAGCGTGATATTCTGTAGTTCATCGATACGCTTGGACAGAGCTACATTAAAATCATGTGGTATACAGGTGCCTCCAGGCATACATACGATATCATTGCTTTTGATCAAAGCCGCTAATTCATAAGCCGAACGAAGCTTATTCTGATATTCTTCCTGCCACGAACCACCAAAACTTGAACCTTTCTTAACCGCTAACATGCTCATTAAGAAATCCCCCTTCACATCTAAACGCTAACTCTAACCTTAATTAATGCATAAACCGTGCCAAGTAATCGAAATGGGTCCAAGGTGGTTATAAGATGCCTTGATTAAGCAGTTTTATAGGGGTTTATGAAGGAGCACAATCGATTTGCAGGAAATGAATCTCGAAGCGGTTGTGTCCATAATTCAGGACACCATTATGAGTGAAAATTGCGACAACTTAAGTAGGTGGAGTTTTTGTCACGTCCTATATTTAGGACACAGTCCAGATTATCGGACAGTTAATACTTGATCTTATATTCGTCGAGTTTTAAATAAAAGTTAGAACGGCTGATTCCTAGAAGCTTCGCTGCTTCCTGCCGGTTGCCCTGGCAAGCTTGAAGCGCACGCAGTATAGCACCCTTTTCAGCTTCCACGCGAGCGGTCTTCAAGTCAAAACCGCCATACCCCTCGCCTCGGGCAGCGGTATCCTTAGAAATGCCGGTAAATCTGAGCAGATTTCTTACAGAAAGATGACCCTGACGGGCATCGAGACAGGCCCTCTCAATAGCAATGTTCAGCTCTCTTACATTGCCTGGCCAGTGATAGGACTTTAAGAAATCTAGAGCTTCCTTCGTGATTCCCTCGATATGTGTGCCATTTTCCCGATTAAAATGTTCAATGAAATGCTGGCAAAGTGGTTCGATATCCTCCAATCGGGAACGGAGTGGCGGTATATGGATGTTGAACACGTTTAAACGGAATAGCAGATCCTTGCGGAATCTTCCTTCGGAAACCAACTTGTTAAGAGCAACATTGCTGGCTGATATGACACGAACATCGACTTGTTCTATGTGGGTCGAACCTACACGTTCGATCTCGTTTTCCTGTAAAGCCCTAAGAAGTTTAGCCTGAGCAGGCATGGACAGTTCACTGATCTCATCGAGGAAGATGCTGCCGCGGTTCGCCAATTCGAACTTGCCTGCCTTACCACCCTTCTTAGCTCCAGTAAAGGCTCCCTCTTCGTAGCCGAAAAGCTCTGATTCGATCAGGTTTTCTGGTATGCCGGCACAGTTGACCCGTATGAAAGCCTCATCATGCCTAATGCTTTCCTGGTGAATGGCATGGGCGAAGAGTTCCTTACCCGTGCCGGTCTCGCCGAGGATCAGGACGGGTACCGATGATCCGGAAATTGATTTGACCCTTCCCTTTGCCTCCAAAATACCTTCACTGTTGCCGATGATTCCTGACAAAGAGTATTTGGCGCCTGACAATTCTTTAACGGTCGCTTTATAGTGCTTTAGTTCGACAGTCATTCTCTGAACCCGGCGGGCAAACTCTTCGGCTTCGTTGCCATATCTAAAAACAGCAAAACCCACCGCCCCAATCACCTGATTATCTGAGACTATGGGAATCCGTGAAACGAAGCGTTGTTTGTTATTCAACTGCCATAACTCAGCAATTATTGGCTTACCGGTTTTGATCACTTCCATCATGCGCGTACCGGGGAATACTTCATCTACTCGGCGCCCAATAACATCATCCTTGCTGAGACCTGATTCTCTAGCATATTCCTCGGTGAACACACGTATCATACCTTTCTCATCAATGATAATGGCACCTTCTATCCCAGCGAATAAGGCTTCGACGATCTCTAATTCTCTTTCGTTTAAGTCGCTAAAACGAATCATTGCTCAAATCCTTCCCCAAGAATTAGTCATCGAACTAATACAAACTTCTTCGACAACAGAGCTTACTTCCCTTCAACATTCATAACAAACAAATAGCCGTCAATGACGGCTGTTAAAGTAATGTTTTTGGTTATATCGCGAAATCACAGGACTTCCTCTATAAATACTGTCTGATGTTTGCCGAGATCGAGTTCCTTGGGCGAAGTCAGCAGACGATTTACACGATTGTAATAAACCATTACTACCGGCCGTGGGCCCATATTATGGCGTACATTCACCACAAGACCTACTTCACCAGTGGACAGTCTTACCAATGCTCCTAAGGGATAAACAGCAAGATTGTTAACGAAAGCATTGATCACATTACCGTCAAATACAACATTCCCGGTTCCATACAAATGTTCTATCGCATAATGCGGGAGCAATCCTTGATTTCTGATTAGATAATCATACATGTCACATACAGATACGATCCTGGCCAGTTTGGGGATACCTACCGTTCGATACTGCCGTGGGAATCCATTGCCGTCCCACTGCTCGTGATGATTCTGGATAATTGCACATACTTGATCGGAAAAGCCGACTTCCCGAGCCAGATAGTATCCATAGTTGGGATGTTCCCGCCAGAGGGCTTCTTCCTGTGGGGTTCGCTCTTTTTTATGTATGAGAGAAGGCATCTCGCGATACCCAATATCATGGAGTAATGCTCCCTGTCCCAGGGTCAGTAACTCATCGTAGTCCAGTCCCATGGCACCGCCAACCAGCAATGCCATCACACAGGTGTTGATCGCATGATGAAACAAATATCCGTCTTGCAAAATTCGCATTTCCATGCAGAATTCAGCAATTCTTTTGTTTTCAGCTAGTTTAGCCCCGATTTCCCTGGCCCTAGCCGATACTTTAACCATTTCATCTGATTTGTTTGATTCGACTCTTGAAGGGGCTAGCTGTTCTGTTTTGATATTAATTTGTTCCTTAATGATGTTTGATGTGGTCTGGATCGGTTCCACGTGAATCGTATATCTGTCGGCAATGCCTATTTGCGGAGTCGTATTCTTCCTTTTCTTAAGACTGTTTATTGATGAGTGGGTAAGCTTAGTTCCAGCGGTAATAAGAAGTTTTCCGGAATCATCACAGAACACATTTTCTCCGGCAATCATGCCTTCCTGGAGGTCTTCGATCCTCACGTAATCCATATTCCTCACCCCACAGCGTTTACTAGCACCCATAATGCTTAAAAGTTCTGTATATTAAAAAGATGTTCTAATTTAATGTTACTTTACCAACTCTTACCTTCTACTTCTCCAAATATATATACATTCCTGCCCCGGTGGGTCAATTAATCCAACTGTTTTTACTATAATATAATATTTGATGCTTTCCTGATGTAACTAAGCGTTCCTTTGGGTGATAAAAGATTCATTTTTGAGAAAAACTAAGTATGCTCTAAAACAAGCTGGAGGTAGCGAAAATGCATGATACTGAACTCATGGATACCGGTCATATAAGGACTAAGAAGACCGTGTATTATATCCTGGGGCTGCTCGAGGTACTATTTGCCTTTAGACTGATCTTTAAGGTTCTCGGCGCTAATCCTGCAAGCACTTTTGTCTCAGTGATCTATTCAGTTACCCAGGCGTTTCTTTATCCGTTTTTTGGCGTTTTCGGCACCGCAACGACTAAAGGTATAGAAACACCATCAGTATTGGAACCCAGCACTGTGATCGGTATGATCGTGTATGCTTTACTGGCCTGGGGTGTCGTTAAATTGATCGAGATATATAAGGTCCCTTCCGAATAGATCGGGCCTTAAGGCGTGTTGACCATTGTTTTGTGCGTTGGTAGTCCTATATATATTAATATATAGGTATATAGTGGTATTTTGTTATACATTGTGTTAAAATATTTGTAGATTGAAAGTCATCATTTGGAAGATGTTTTTAGTGGAGGTGACGATATGCTGGTTGTTGCGACCCGACCAACTAGATTAACGGTAATTGTGGGAACTAACACGATTCGTCCAACTCGTCTTACGGCAACTGTAAAATCTTCTAAGAACTAAGTATTATAATACTGGTTATAATAAATAAACATATCAAAAAGCCTCCCTTTTAACCAAGGGAGGCTTTCTTGCTCAACCGCTATTCTTCTAATCCAATGACACTTTCCGCATCCTTATGGATTCCGGGGTGATTTCCACCAGTTCATCATCAGCAATGAATTCCAGGCACTGCTCCAAGCTCATGGCCCGAGGTGGGGTCAGCTTTATCGATATATCCGATGAAGAACTGCGGATATTGGTAAGCTGCTTCTTCTTGCATACATTAAGGTATAGGTCGCCGGAACGCGAATACTCACCTACGATCATGCCCCGGTAGACTGGATGTCCAGGACCTATGAATAGATCGCCGCGCTCCTGAGCATTTTCTAATCCATATGAACAGCTATCACCCGGCTCAAATGCGACCAGAGATCCGCGCATACGGGACTGAATATCACCTCTATAAGGAGCATAGCTATGGAACATGTGATGCATGATCCCTTCCCCTTTGGTGTCGGTGAGGAATTCTGACCTAAATCCAAATAGACCCCGGGTTGGCACTAAGTACTCGAGATTCACGTTGCCATCACCCCGGTGGATCATGTCTACCAATTCACATTTACGCGGTCCTAAACGCTCCATTACGATCCCCACAAATTCTTCGGGAACTTCAATTACGAGCTCTTCTAGTGGCTCACAGCGCTGGCCATCAATGGTGCGCTCAATGACCTGTGGCCTTGATACTTCAAATTCATAGCCTTCGCGCCGCATTGTCTCGATCAATATAGACAGATGCAGTTCGCCGCGTCCAGAGACCAGGAATGTATCAGGTGAATCGGTATTCTCGACCCGCAAGCTGACATCTGATTCTAATTCTTTAAACAGGCGTTCAGCTATTTTTCGCGAAGTCAAATAAGTACCCTCACGCCCTGCAAATGGACTTTTATTAACCTGGATCGATATAGCTACAGTTGGTTCATCGATCCGAACAAAGTTCAAAGGTACTGGGTTTTCTACATCACATATGGTATCGCCGACATTGAAGTCATCCACTCCAGCTACCACCACTATGTCACCAGTCTCAACCCGATCAGCGACTACTTTTTTCAGGCCATCATAGGTGCATAGACTAGCTATCTTCTGGCGTTTGCCGATTTCGTTTGGATTGGCCAGAACGATCTCTTGTTTATTTTGAATCGATCCATTCTGGATGCGGCCTACTGCCTGTCGTCCAACATATGGGTCATAATCGATCATTGTAATACCAAGCTGTAAGGGCCCTTCCGGATCTCCGCCTGGTGCTGGTATATTATTCACGATCATCTCAAAAAGCGGCTTTAGATCAGTTCCTTGACTTTCCGAATCAAGCGAAGCCGTACCGGCTCGCGCATTGGTATAGATTACGGGAAAATCAAGCTGTTCATCGTCAGCATCAAGCTCAATGAAAAGATCAAGTGTACCATCAAGCACTTCAACTGGCCTTGCATTTGGCCGGTCGATTTTGTTGACCACCACGATCGGTGCCAGACCCGCCGCCAAAGCTTTACGGAGTACAAAACGGGTTTGCGGCATAGGCCCCTCGAAGGCATCGACTAACAACAGAACGCCGTCAACCATCTGTACTATGCGTTCTACCTCACCGCCAAAGTCCGAATGGCCCGGCGTATCTACGATGTTTAACTTGTAACCATTATAAAAAACGGCAGTATTCTTAGCCATAATGGTTATTCCGCGTTCCCGCTCCAGGTCGTTGCGGTCCATGACCCGGTCCTCTACCACCTGTCTATCATGAAAAACTCCGCTTTGCTTAAGCATTGCGTCTACCAGCGTAGTCTTACCATGGTCAACATGAGCGATTATCGCTAAGTTACGAATCTTGTCCTGTGACATTTCCTTACCCCTCAGTCAGCAGCTATCTTTAGCTATCATTATTAATAAACAACTCTACTAGTATACACAAATAAACAGCAGGAGCCAATAGACTCCTGCGAAGAATAAACTATTTTGAAGCTAATTGTTGAATCTTGATCGATTCCACAAGAAGGAGATCAGCTAACTTTAACACGATCCGAGAATTTCTTTACCTGTTTGGTGCCCGCCGCAAATTGATTTACTGTTTCGGTCATCTCGATGACAGTCTGTTCCTGATCCTTGGATATTTTGATCACCTCAAATGAATAATCGGCTGTTTCCTGGCTCATTTCAGCCGCAGTCCGGGCTCGATCAGATATTTTCCCAGCATTGGTAAGGATCACCTGAGCTCCGTCAGTAACACTCTTTGTTTCGATTTTTATAGGGATCATAGCTTCACCGATCTGTTCAAGTATCTGCTGACTGGCAAACACGGCCATGGCCTGCCGTTCAAGAGCTTCCTTGGCGTGATTCATGTCTTCAACTATTTGGCCGGTGTTGGACTGTATCTCATCTATCAACTTATATATTTTATTGGCAGCTTCAGCGGTTTCATCGGCTAGTATGCGTACTTCTTCGGCTACCACAGCGAATCCGCGTCCCATTTCTCCTGCTTTTGCTGCTTCAATAGCGGCATTCAATGCCAGCAGATTGGTTTGTCCAGCGATATCGCTTATGACCTTTACGATTTCTCCTATCATCAGAGACTTATCGTTAAGTTGGCCGATCTTGTTGGCTACTTTGTCCACCGACTTCATGTTCGCCTCTACTTTATAACGTTGATTTCTAGAGTCCTCTAATACTTTGGAAGCTACAGAATCAGCGCCAGAAGCATATTCTGCGACACCTGATACATTGTTGGACAAGTCCTCAACTGCTAAAAGCATTTTATCAACTGCAGTAGCAGATTCAGCCATCTTGCTGGCTAGGATGGTAGCATGGTCGTGTACGTCATTGAGATTGTGGGTAAGATGTTGTGAACTGGTAACTGTTTCATTAGCTAATGCTTGAGCACTGATCGATGTCTACCCTAGCTGATCGCCGGTGTTGCGAATAGCTGTTGTTACTGATTGCAACTCCAGAAGCATCCTGTTGAATCCAACTTTTACTATAGCCAGTCGACCCATATAGACATTGTCTGGGATGCCTTGACTTAAGTCACCGTTAGCTACCTTATTAGCATATTCCATTATTGTTGAGGAGGGTTTAAGGAATTTTCTTATGTTGGTATTGCATGAAGTGATTGCCGATATTGAACCAGCTGCGGTAGCGAATAACAATGATAACCACCAGTGCGTCTCAGGAGTGTTGACCGATATTGCATCAAAGGTGAATATACGACCCCACCAATTGCACCAATAGAAATTGAGCGGATGCGATATCTATTTATCACTCCCTGCAACAATTCAAGCTCATGTTTTTTAGATTTATTACGGTCTGGAAACTCATTTCCGGTTTCGAATCTGCTGCTCTCCTTACTTAAGGTCAAAACCATGTCAGCCAATGTTTTGGATATTGTCTGTAATCCATCCATAGCTTGGGTTTGCTGGTTGGCTGTGTTTGAAGTTTCCTGGGCACCGTCGCGGGTTTGATCGGTCACAACGCTAATACCCATAACTGATTGGTTGATTTGTTCAATGGAAACCACTATGGCATTTGCCGAAGAACCGAACTTATCTATTTCGTTGGTAATTAAGGAAAAACTATCAGTAATTTTGGTAAAGGCGTCCCTATTCTCACTGATGGCCCGTTCCTGCTCTACCACAGCTTCACGAGTTTGCCCCATCTCAATTGTTACTTGATCGATACTTACTTGTATGTCGGAAATCAATTCTCCAATCTTTTTCGCTGCACCGGATGATTCTTCGGCCAACTGGCGAACCTCCTGGGCAACTACCTGGAATCCCCTACCGCTCTCGCCTGCTCTGGCAGCTTCGATCGATGCGTTTAAGGCTAGTAAATTGGTCTGCCCAGCGATATCTTCTATGGACTTCATAATATTGCCTATCTCCTGCGATTTACCTGACAGAAGATTCATATCCTGATTGATCTTCTCGACCGCCAGACGATTGTCAACCATTTGTGTGCTTTGCTCTTCTACTGCCTCTTGCCCGGACTTAAAGAGACTTGCTGAACTGTCGAGTATTTGCTTTACTTCGTCTGCATTTTGGGCGATATTCTTGGTTTTCTGTAATATATCATCAACTTCTCTGGTTATGTCTTGTATAGCATCAACTTGATTGACACTGGAGTCGGATACTTTTAGGATAGATTGTTTAACGCTTATTACTTTTTCACCAGCAGTAACAGTCTCTTTGTCAAGGAGTTCACTAGATTTTAAGATCGTATCAGTTGTAGTAGAAATAATGATCATTAAGCGAACGATTTCAATTCTCATATTTTCGAGTGATTCACGCAAAACATCCATCGGACCAAAGCTATAAATTTTAAGGCTCTCACTGGCATCTCCATCAGCTAGAGTGTTGAACCAGCCGGCAATTATACTTAAGGGTTTTATGAATCTACCATAATTGATAATGATACCAATTGTCGATACTAGTGCGGCACCAAGCGTTCCTACAATAATTCCATAAATAAAACCCTTACTATGAATACTGGTGACTAGAAAAGAAAATGCACAGACAAACGGAATAGCCACAAGGGTATTGGTTATTAAAGAGCTTATGATATATTCTCGACCAACTTTTTTTACATCGTCCGATTTTGGAGTGCTCATAAATCTCCTCCCTTAACTATGCTATTTTCTTATAGTCCGGATAGGAAAAACTTCATTAAAGAACTGTTGAGTAAAGTAGAATAATTGAAGAATGTACGCCTTTACAGATAGTACGAAAATTCTACAATTGATGTAATAAACCTTTCTTTTGTCGGAAAATACTACCGTATTTTACTGAGTCATGCTGTTGAATGAACATTAGAATAATTGATTTGGACCTTTATTCCCTAATCGTCATCATATT
>JBLNAX010000023.1:0-4047 GCA_050259595.1 Acidobacteriota bacterium
ATCCTGATGTATGACGGTGATTCGGCAGGGCAGCGAGAAACATTGAAAGCGATGAGAGTTCTTCAGGATGAGGGTCTGGAACCGCTCATTGTTACTTTGCCAAACGAGTCTGATCCTGATGAATTTGTACAAAAGCATGGAAAAGAGGAATTTTTGAAATTCGTACAGAATAATAGATTTACTGCAATCGAATATAAACTGGAGAACCTTGTAAAGCCAGGAATTACCTTGCCCTGGGAGCGAAAACTGCAGGTGCTGGACAGTCTGTTCCCCGATGTGGAAAAGAGTGAAAGCTTACTTACTCGGGAGAAACTATACAGTCTACTAGCGATGAAAATGCAGCTTTCAGAGCGAGATGTCGAAAAAGAATTTGCAGCTTGGCGTAGAAGGCACAATTCAGATGGCAGTATAAGGAATAGAAACTCTACATTTAGAAATAATAGAAAATACGCAGAAAACTCGGGAAATGCCTGCTTTGAAGAGAAATTGTTGGTTAAAATGGCGAATTCCCCGGAGCTCTGTGATAGAGTGAAAAATGAAATAGGTTTTGATTTTTTTAATAATACGTCCGCGAAAGGAATTGCCTCCATATTTAATGAAAGCGGAGGCGATGGGGAACATCGGGAGGTTCTGAGCCGAATCAAGGAGGCTCTCCTGCAGGAACACGAAATGGAAAAGTTCTGGGCTAGAGCGTGTTTGCTGGAGGAAGAAGAACCATTGACAGAGCAGGCAGTTGAGGAATTTTTTAGAACTCAAAAAGTCTTGCGTGAACGTTCCCGGTGGCAGTACTTTGCAGCCGAAGTTAAGGAGCTGGAGTCCAACGGGGACTTTTATTCTGCCTTAACAAGCATA
This sequence comes from Acidobacteriota bacterium, assembly GCA_050259595.1. Taxonomy (GTDB): domain Bacteria; phylum Bacillota; class Syntrophomonadia; order Syntrophomonadales; family DTU052; genus JBLNAX01. The sequence continues at coordinate 853 of JBLNAX010000023.1, forward strand.
GTCAAGTTAGGCAAGATGACTGCTGATGCCAGGAAGGAGGGTAGACATGAAAACTGAAAAGAAGCTCGTAGATGCGATCAGTACCCTGGCTGACAAGGGCAAGAAAAAGGGCGGCCTGACTTATGATGAAGTGATTGATGAACTTCAGCATTTCAGTCTGGAGCCGGACAAAATCGAAGAGATTTACGAAAACCTCCAGGCCATAGGCATACAGGTTATTCCGGAAGGCTTTGAAGATTTTGAGATAGACGAGGCAGAACCGGCTGAAGGTGAGGGCGGCGAGGTAGATCTATCTATACCCGAAGGGGTGGAGATTGACGACCCGGTACGCATGTACCTTAAGGAAATTGGCCGAGTTCCGCTTCTAAGCGCTGATGAAGAAATCGTTCTGGCCAACAGGATCGAGGATGGGGATGAAGAGGCTAAGCGCAAGCTGGTCGAAGCTAACCTTCGTCTGGTGGTTAGCATCGCTAAGCGGTATGTTGGGCGCGGCATGCTTTTCCTGGACCTTATCCAGGAAGGAAACCTCGGTCTGATGAAAGCAGTCGAGAAATTTGACTATCGCAAAGGATTTAAGTTCAGTACTTATGCCACCTGGTGGATAAGACAGGCTATAACCCGGGCGATTGCCGATCAAGCCCGTACTATAAGAATTCCCGTGCACATGGTGGAGACGATCAACAAACTGTCGCGAGTGCAGAGAAATCTTCTTCAGTCACTGGGCAGGGAACCTAGCCCCGCTGAAGTAGCGGAGGAAATGGAGATACCGGTCGAGCGGGTAATGGAGATAATCAAAGTAGCTCAGGAGCCGGTAAGCTTAGAAACGCCAATTGGTGAGGAAGATGACAGCCATCTGGGAGATTTCATTACTGATGAAGACGCTGAGTCTCCAGAAGAATCGGCATCATTTGTTCTCTTACGCGAACATCTTGATGGAATACTGCAAACACTCACTGATAGGGAAGAAAAGGTGCTTCGCCTTAGATTTGGCCTTGATGACGGTAAGCCGCGGACACTGGAAGAAGTAGGGCAAGAATTCGGCGTAACCCGCGAAAGAATCAGGCAGATAGAGGCCAAAGCCCTTAGAAAATTGAGACATCCTTCTCGCAGCCGCAGATTGAAGGACTACATTGAGTAGTTCCAAATTGAAGTAATTGGCTGAGAGAAGCGGTAAATCCGCTAATTTTTTTATATCAACTTGTGTTGACTTTACCTTACGATGATAATATAATAAATCTTGCTGAGCGTTCCTCGATAGCTCAACGGTAGAGCATCCGGCTGTTAACCGGAGGGTTGTAGGTTCGAATCCTACTCGGGGAGCCAATTATTTGGGCCTATAGCTCAGTTGGTAGAGCTACCGGCTCATAACCGGTTGGTCCTAGGTTCGAGTCCTAGTAGGCCCACCAAGAAACCTGGCCCCATGGTCAAGCGGTTAAGACACCGCCCTTTCACGGCGGTAACTGGGGTTCGAATCCCCATGGGGTCACCATATTCGGGCGATTAGCTCAGCTGGGAGAGCGCCTGCCTTACAAGCAGGATGTCGGCGGTTCGAGCCCGTCATCGCCCACCAAACATAAGAGGGCCCTTTTTAGGGCCCTTTATTTATTTTGTATATTAATATTGCAGGTAAGTACTGTCTTAGGACTAGCACCAAGGTCCTAGTCCTATAAAAAGTTTACAAAATTCTATTGACCCTGTACTATTATTAATGTCCCGGGGATTATAGTGTATAAAGATGTATCAGAGTAGTGTTTATGATAAGAGATAGATTGAAGTCCGAGACATTTTGCGTTGATACCGTGGGGAATAAATCTAACGGAATACCCCGTCATATAAATATAACAAACGGGGTAGCAAAAAGTCGGAGGAGTGTTGGCTTTGGGAGGTTTATGCATTAACAGGCGGCGGTTCGCTGTGGCGGGTTCATTAGGATTCGTTGCAATGACTTTGGTTTTGACCACCTTGATCATGACAGGTTCGATTTATGCTGCATTACCACTTACCGGTGTTGGTGGATTTGTGATCGAGGCTACCAGCATTAAAGGAAGCGGTTTTGAACTCATACCTACCGTGCACGATACTAACCTGGGCAATGCATATCAGGAAGTACGACCATTTTATCCTCAGACAGAGACGCATTTGCAGACTGTTGATTCCATAACCGGATTAAAAGTCTGGAAAAATATCGATCTTACACATATTTCATCGGTTTTATTTGGTCCTATCAAGTATATGAAGATAGTCATTGAAGCTAACGGAGACACCAAAGGTACGAACATCTTGCTGGATACCACACAAATCCAAGCCAGTTCAGCTTCGTTCACTAATCTAACTATGGATGAAAACTATTCTCCTAATAAGCCTGCTATATACCATCCGTCTAATGATGCCTGGGTGGACCCTGCCAGTCAGCAAATCAACGCTAATGGCAGCCAGATCACTCCAGCGACGGGGGCTGAGATCGGTATGGCAGCTGACTATGTTGAGCTGACCAATGCCCAGATCAATGCGCATTTAATGAGTGCAGATCAGTTGACGCTACCTAACATGGCTTTGTCTATTCACTATTTTGATGGAAATGATCAGGAGATTGATTTAACACAGCTCTATGCCTTCGACCAAGAGGGCAATGAGGTTCCTTATATCAAACCAACCTGGGAAAACTGATTATACTTTGACTCAAATAGGCGTTAATAAGACCTCTGCGAATGCAGGGGTTTTTTCATTTGGTTTTTCCCTTGTTAACTGTATAGGTTAGCGAATGATGAAAACAGTTTTAAATAAGTGAGACAAGGTGCAATTGTTGCAATATTTGTTCTTTGATTCTTGTGATGCCAGTTGTTCACGGAGATTAGTACAGTCAAGTATGGTTTCTATGCGTAAAGTTAAAAACGCTGCCCTGTTTTGAATCTGAATCCTGTATTGTCGAAAATGTGTTGTGACTGGCACAAGGCTAATGTCAAAGAACACAGGGTTTAGGAAGGGCTGGAAAACCCGAATGGTAGTAGAAAATGTCGCAAAAAAATAAATTACCAACAACTGTAATATAATTGGTTTGGACATGGTCCTATCTAACAATTTGAAAAATACAAAAAGTTCAATAAAATCGGCGAAATATACGAATATATGGCAAATTAACCGACTGTAGGTCGGGGAGGCTAATGTCCTTCCTTGATAGTTTGTTCCACACCAAGG